>NZ_JARLTC010000066.1 GCF_029382225.1 Spongiactinospora sp. TRM90649 | reverse complement strand
GGTCAGCTTCGCCGCAAGCTCCCCGATTCGATCATGGACCAGTTACCCCACCAAGGTTGCGTGATGCACCACTAGCAGGCGTGCAGGCGATAGCTCTCGGTGTCGTCGTTGAAGCCCCAGTCCTTGAGGTTGTACAGCGACCTCTTCGGGCCGAGGGTCAGCGTCCGGCCGCCCCAGCCGTCGTTCGTGTAGAGCGTCATGCACCATTCCGAGTAGTTGGAGACGGACGAGATCTCGTTGTCCCCGTCCCAGCCACCGAGTTCGTACTTCCCCTGCCGCCAGACCCCGCCGTACTCGTCGCCGTTGCCGTTGATGTCCTCGTACAGGCAGGCCAGGTTGGAGATCTTGCACCTCACGTCCGAGGCGCTCGCGGGCGCGGCGGCGCCGACTCCCGCCAGCGCCTGCCCCACGACGAGAACCGCCACTGCCCCGTACCGCCACCCCTGCTTGGACTTCCCGTTCCCCCGCATGCCGTGACTCCGTTCGCGAAATCGCCGATCGATCGTCACGAAGGCTAGGCCGGGCCGTTATCGACTTCCTTAACGCGGCACGGGTCCCTTGACATGGCACGGGTCCCTTGACGCGGCGCGGGCCGTCCCGATGAACGGGACCGGCGAGGCGGTGCCGCTGTGCGCATCGCCCAGGTGGTCGGCGGCCAGCCGGTCTACACCGCCGGCGCCTTCGACGGCGCGTATCTCGCGGTCGGCCTGACGATCCTGGTCGGCGGCGCGGTGTCACTGCTCATCCGCCGTCCCGGCGGAGGGATTCCAGGATCCGGGTGAGCGCGGCCACGGTGTCGGGGAGATCCTGCGGGTCACTCGACCCGGCCAGGAACAGCGCCGCCTCGTTCATCGCCCCCGACAACAGGTGAGTCAGCGGTCTGACGGGACGGCGGGCGATGACCCCGTCGTCCATCAGCCCGGTGATGGCCTCGGCCAGGTGACGGGCTGAGGCCGCCTCGTCCATCGCCCGCCACTCACTCCAGCCCAGGACGGCCGGGCCGTCGATGAGCATGATCCGCTGCACATCGGGGTGAGTGGTGACGGACAGGAAGCACCGGCACCCCGCCGTGAACTGGGCCCACGGATCCTCCTGCGCATCGGCGACCTCGGCCACCTGCGCTCCCACCTCGTCCTGAACCTGCTGGAGCACGGCCCGGAACAGGTCGGCCTTGCTGTCGAAGTGGTGGTAGAGCGCCCCCTTGGTCACCTTGGCCGCCGCGACGATCTCCGCCAGCCCGACCGCGCCGTACCCCTTGGCCGCGAAAAGCCGCCGCCCTTCCGCGACCAGCGCCGCCCTGGTCTGCTCACGCCGCTCCAACCTGCCGACCATCCCGCGCCTCCATTGACATACCGACGGTATGCGAAATAGTGTAGTTGACATACTAATGGTATGCGAAGGGAGATCATGATGAGACTGACCAGCTTCTACCCGGTCATCGGCGTGACGCGGATGGAGGAGTCACGCGACTTCTACACCCGCCTGTTCGGCTTCGAGGTGACCTTTGAGGCCGACTGGTACGTAAGCCTCCGCCGCCCGGGCGCCATGCCGTACGAACTGGCCCTCCTCGCCCACGACCACCCGACCATCCCGGCGGCCTACCGCAAACCGGCCCAGGGCATGCTGCTCAACTTCGAGGTAGAGGACGTGGACGCCGAATGGGAACGCCTGGTCCTCGGCGAGGGCCTGAAGCCGGAACTGACGCTACGCACCGAAGACTTCGGCCAGCGCCACTTCATCGTCCCCGACCCCAACGGCATCCTCATCGACGTGATCAAGGTGATCCCCCCAACGACCGCCTACGAGGACAACTACACCGGCGCCTGACCGGGGCTGCGGCGACGGCGGAGCACGGCTACCACGACCAGCGCCACGGCGCGACGCGAGACCGCGTCCGTACGGCGGTGAGCATGGTTCTTCTGGGAGGGGAAACCGCTCACGTTCATTGTCCGAGTGGCGCGGTCCAAAAAGGGGTCTTTGCAGAATGCGGTCGTCAGGTTACGGTCGGTTGGCCTGACTAGGAGGGACATGGATACCAAGCGACCTGGGCCGAAGGCGGCCCGTGAGACTTTGGAGACCTTACGCAAGCGCCGGTCGAACGCTGAGTACGCGGATCGCACGCAGTGGCGGCTGGCGCAGTTGGAGAATCTGAATCTGCTGGAGAAGGTCCTGGCCAGAGCGCTGGAGGACCATCAGCCGACGCGGGACGCTGAGGATTACGTCACCGCGCTGGTGATCTGGCTGGAGTTCGCGGCGATCGCTCCGGGGCATCCGCTGGGGACCGTGTGGGACAAGGAGACCGCCGAACAGGTCAGTCCCATCTGGGAGCGGGCCTTCGGGGATCTGCTGATCCAGATCGGCACGCACTGGGGGCCGTGCGCCAAGGTGCTCGGGGCGAAAGCCGATCCTCAGCGCGACGAGATCCTGGCCGGGCTACGGCGGTATGCGATCACCGTACGGGCCGCGACCGGCGGGGGTTACGTACTGCGGGCGCTGGGCGCGACCGACATACACCGGGGCACGTCGTTCACGGTGCTGCGGAGGCGGGCGGTGCACGCGCTGCTCGGGGGCGGGAACGGTCCAAAGCTGCAGGTCATACGGTCCGCGCTGCCCGAGTACACGGCCATGCCCGCAGACCTCCCCGACAAGTCGACCCGCATGGAGGGCTTCGGCTACAAGGCCGATCTGCGGTTCGTGCCCAAGGCGGAGCAGCGGGCCGTGCTCTACGCGATGGGCGAGATCTCCGGGGCGTTGGACGGCAAGACGTCCAAGCCGCTCGAACTCCGCGGGTCGGTCTGGCCGCTGACGGTGTTCGTGCCCGGCGGCACGGCCCGCTACGAGTTCTACACCGACCAGAACAAGGTGATCCGCGCCGAGCGGCTCGGTGACGGCGGGCCCCGGCCGCTCCCCGCGTTCATGACCGGGAAGGTGTCGGTGAACGATCGCAAGGCCGCGCTGATCGAGCAGTACAAGCTGGCGGGGGTGGACGGTCGCGGCCGGAAGGTCTGGACGGCCGACGAACTCGGTCAGGTGGCCGCCGCGTTCGAGCGGATCCCGGCCGCCGATCGGCCCGCGCTGCAAGGGTTCACCCTGGTCAGGGACGGCTCCGGCGGCGCGAACTCGGCCGATGTGGCGCACGGCGGGACCACGCACATCGGTGAGAGCAACGCCGACAATCCCAACCCGCCGGAGCATGGGCCGCCGCACGTCCACTACTACGAGCCGGTGTTCACCGAGTTCGCGGGGACGGCCTGCGGCCCTCCCGGCGACAGCGGGCCCGGCGGTGACTGGACGCTGCTGCACGAGATCGGCCATGTGACGGTGCTCGCGAAGCGGGCCCGGCTCGACGCCGAACTGACGCGCGTCTCCGAGGCCGCGAGGATCGCCCGCGACGCCTTCTACCCGTTGGCGAAGCGTCTCCACACCTCGAATCCGCCCATCATCGCCTACAACGCATGGGTGAACGCGCTCAAGCCGTTCGTCCCGGCCACCGACGAGTACTCCCGTGCCGCTCACGCCGTCTACGAGGCCCTCGACGCGGCTGATGTGGCCAAGGCGAATCAGCTTCAGGCCAAACTTGACGAAACCAGGCGACTCTCCACCTCGACCGGCAAGGCGATATCCGACGCGCTGCCGGAGGTGATCAACCAGTATCCCCCCGATGTGTCGGAGTACGCGAAGACCGCCACGGAGTCGTACCTGGCACGGCACGAGCTGATCACCCAGATCGCCTCGTCCAGTGAGACGCTGCTCCGCTTCCTGGAGTGCGCGAAGTCGGCGAACTTCGCCCCGTTCACCGAATACGGCACGTCCAAGCCGCACGAGTGGCTGGCCGAGACGTACTTCCTCTACACGGCCGACCCCGAGTGCCTGTGGCAGCTCAACTGGAAGATGTACCACTGGTTCGCCAACGATCGGCCCGCCTTCGCGGACTGGAAGCCGACACCGCCCTGACCGCGTCTCACTCGCCGGCGCACGACGACGGGTGGCAGCTTCGCCGCTCGTCGTCGTCGGGGATGTAGCCGAGGAACCCCTGTTCCTCGGCCTGCAGCAGCATCATGGTGATCTCGGATCGCTCGGCGGCGCCGCAGTGCGCGACCAGTTCGGCCTCCAACCGGTCGACCACGACCTTCGGATCTTCGCCGGACAGGTCGGCGGCCCGCCGTTCGAACGGGTAGACCTGTCCCAGCCCGTCGGTCGCCTCGACCGCGCCCCGGGTGAACATCAGCAGTGAGTCGCCCGGGGTGAAGTCGAACGTGGTGTGCGAGCACCAGTCGGCGGCCGAGCGGCGCAGGCCGAGCACCGGGGCCACGCTCAGCACGGGCACCGGGCAGGTGTCTCGGCCGCGTACCACCAGCGGGACGGTGTGCCCGCAGACGAGCACCTCGGCGCTCTCGCCGCCCGCGCCGACCTGTACCAGGGACGCGGGCACGAAGCTCGACCCGGGCTCTTCGACCTGGGTGGCGATGAAGGAGTCGAGCCGCTGGGCCAGGCCCGGCAGCCGGGGCTCGTGTCTGGCCAGTTCGCCGAAGACCACGCGGATGCCGGCGGCCAGCGCGGCCGCCTCGGGCGGGCTGCTGTGCACGTCGCCGATGATCGCCCGGGCGCCGAACGCGGTGTCTACGACGTCATAGAGGTTTCCTCCGGACGGGTTTCCCTGCGCGGCGACGTAGCGCGCCTCGACCCGCACAGGGCCGCAGTTCTCAGACATGACGGGATCCATGAGACCGTGCCCGTGATCGATGGGTCACCGTACGTTGTGACGCATGAACCTGGCATTTCACACTCTCGGCTGATGGGGATTGCTCCATGATAACCGCGCGCACTGTCCGTAGTGAGTCGCATACGAATGAAGAACCGAGGAGCGCGTGAAGCGACCGCGAAGCCGCCAGCGTCGCCGCCATCGGCCGCGAGCGGCGCGACGCGTGCCGGCGGATCGGCTTCCACGCGCTGCCGCCCTACCTGCCGACGGCGGAGCCGTAGCCAAGCCCTGTTTCGCGACTTCTAATGATGAGCTAGGCTTGTAACCATTAGAATGAGTGAGAGGAAGAACGATCATGACCGTCGTGCGTCACGAGACCATCGAGATCCAGGGCAGGCCGATCTTCTACCGGGAGGCGGGCGACCCGGCGAAGCCCACCCTGGTCCTGCTGCACGGCTTTCCCAGCAGCTCGGCCATGTTCCGCGGGCTGATCGGCGACCTGTCCGGGTCGTTCCACCTGGTCGCCCCCGACCACCTGGGCTTCGGCCAGTCCGGCATGCCTGCGGTGAACGAGTTCGACTACAACTTCGACGCGCTCACCGAGATCACCGTGGAGCTGCTCGACAAGCTGGGCATCGACCGGTTCGCGATCTACATCCAGGATTACGGCGCGCCCATCGGGCTGCGCATCGCCGTCCGGAATCCCGAGCGGATCACCGCGATCATCACCCAGAGCGGCAACGCGTATATGGAGGGCTTCACCCCGTTCTGGGATGTGCTGTTCGCCCACGCGGAGGACCGCGCCACGCACGAGCCGGAGGCCCGCAAGCTGCTGACCGCCGAGGCCACCCACTGGCAGTACACCCACGGCGTGCCCGCCGACCGGCTGTCGCGGCTCAGCCCCGACGCCTGGACGCTGGACCAGGCATACCTGGACCGGCCGGGCAACGCGGAGATCCAGCTCCAGCTCTTCGCCGACTACAAGAACAATCTGTCCGCCTACCCGGCGTTCCAGGAGTACTTCCGCTCCCACAGGCCGCCGACGCTGGTCGTTTGGGGAGCGGGTGACGAGATCTTCGGCCCCGACGGCGCCCGCGCCTACGCCAGGGACCTGCCAGAGGCCGAGATCCACCTGCTGGACGCCGGGCACTTCGCCCTCGACACCCACGGTCCCGAGATCGCGGAGCTGATCCGCGACTTCCTCACCCGCAAGGTCGGCTGAGCTCATCCGCGAGGTCGACTGAGCGAAAGCCACCGCCGGAGAAGGGACCGGCCCCCGGCCGTCGTACGGTGAGAGGAGGAAGATCGGATCTGAGGGGGTGCCCGTGAGCGTTCCGATGCTGGGCGAGCCGCTGCCCGTCGAACTGGCCAACACCAGCTACGCGGTGCGTGGCCGGGCGCGTGAGGGGCTGGCCACCACCGGCGACCTCGACGCCTGGCTGGAGACGGTACGCCCGCGGTTCCCCCGTTCCGATCCCTTCCCCGCCGCGTCCGAGGAAGACCTGACCTCGGCCCGCGACCTGCGCGACACGATCCGGGCCCTGGTCAGGTCGGCGGTCGGCGGCGAGCGTCCCGCGCCCGCCGTCGTGGAGGCGCTCAACGCCCATGTCCGGGGCGCGGCCCGCTGGAAGGAACTGACCTGGGACGGCGACGCGCCCGCCGTCCGGGCGTGCGGCACCGGCCCGGCCGTCGCCCTCGCGCTGGCGGCCATCGCCGAGCAGGCAGTCGAGCTGTTCACCGGGCCGCGGCTGGCCGATCTGCGCGCCTGCCACGCCCCCGGCTGCGTGCTGTTCTTCGTCAAGGACCACCATCGCCGGGAGTGGTGCTCCGCCGGGTGCGGCAACCGGGCCCGCGCCGCCCGCCACTACGAGCAGGTCCGTGATCGCTGACACCCGCCGAGCGGCGGGGTGCCCGTTCCCGGTCACAGTCCACGAGGTCACCGCCGTGGTCCGCAATCCCGCGAAACCGCGGACAGCGACCTCGACTGGACCGTGGTGCGCCCGCCCCGGCTGACCGACAAGCCGCTGACCGGCGTCTACCGGACGGCCGTGGGCCGTAACCTGAAACACTGCCTGCTGATCTCCCGCGCCGACGGGGCGCATCTGATGCTCGCCGCGCTGACCAGGCACGAAACCGTACGGCAGACCGTCGGAATCGCCTACTGAGCCCAACTGAGGCCCTGGATCGATACGCCCTTCCGACCGAAAACACCTTCCGGTCACATGGAACTCCGCTTCCCTACAGGTCGAATCCCGCATAGCCCATCAAAGGCGGACGAATAGCGCTTTCAGGCACTCTGACTCCGAAGGAAGCGAGATCCGACTCCCGACTTGTCAGACGGGTCAGCTTCCGGGCAGGAGGGGGAGGAGCCACACGCGTGGTGCGGGAGGGCACCGCGGGTGGACGCGACTCCATGGCCCGGCGCGGACTCGCGGCGGGCATCGAGCACGTCCGTCAATGCGGGCGGGGAGAAGGGGCGTACTCGACATGAGAATATCCGCACGCACGCTGGACGGCCTCTACGGACGCCCGGCCACCGACGTGCCCGCGCGCCTGGAAAAGGCCTCGAACGGCGACTGGGAGTTCGTGGCCTCGGCGATCACCGACGACGACGGCTGCATCAGCGGCTGGCACGAGAAGCTCGCCTGCGGCCTCTACCGCATCGTCTTCGACAGCGACCGCTACTTCGCCCGCCTGGGCCTGACCGCCGGATACTCGGAGATCATCGCCAGTTTCCGGCTCCGGGACGAGGCCGCCGCGTACCAGATCCAGATATCCCTGGCCCCCTGCTCGTACTCGACCTACTTCGAGTCTCATCACTGAACCCGTTCATCGCACGTTCACTGGACGGGAGGCGGTGACCACATGCCCCGCGACCTGCTAGCGTCACTCCGCCTGCCGAAAAGGCGGCACGAATGCCTGACGGGGCGGGAGAGCTGACGTGGGTTCTGACATCGGCGGGGAGCACGAACGAACCGTCCTGGCGCGGTCGCCCCGCTCGCGGGCGGCGGACGCCGGGCCGGGAACGCGGCGCACGCTGTGGCGCGGGGGGCGGATCCAGTCGCCGGAGGGCGGCAGCGCGATGCTCACCGAGGGCGAGCGCATCCTGTGGGTCGGCGACGACCCGCGCGACGTCACCGCCGACCAGGTCGTCGACCTGGGCGGCGCGTGGGTGACGCCCGCCTTCGTGGACGCCCACGTGCACGCCACCTCCACCGGCCTCGCGCTGTCCGGGCTCGACCTGACCGGCTGCCAGAGCCGCGCCGAGGCGCTCGACCGGCTGACCGCCCACGCCGCCGCCCAGCCGGACGGCACGCTGCTCGGCGGCGGGTGGGACGAGTCGCTCTGGCCCGACCGGCGGCCCCTCACCGCGGCCGACCTCGACCGCGCCGCGCCCGGCCGGCCGGTCTACCTGGCCCGCACCGACCACCACTCGGGCGCGGTGTCCACCCCGCTGCTCGCCGCGCTTCCCGAGGTGCGCGGCGACGCGGGCTTCGACGAGAGCGGCCTGCTGCGCCAGGCCGCCCACGAGCGGCTGCGCGCGATGGCGCACGGCTCGCTGTCGGCAGCGCAGCGGCTCGAAGCCCAGCGGCGCACCCGCGCCCGCGCGGCCGAGCTGGGCGTCGGCTGCCTGCACGAGCTGGCCGGGCCCGTGGTCTCCAGCGAGGACGACCTGGCCGGGATGCTCGAACTCGGCCGCACCGAGCCGGGCCCCGACGTGATCGGCTACTGGGGCGAGCTGGGCGGCGCGGCGACCGCGCGCCGTCACGGGTGCGCCGGGGCCGCGGGCGACCTGTTCGTGGACGGCTCGATCGGCTCGCACACGGCGGCGCTCTGCGCCCCGTACGCCGACCGGCCCGGCGACACCGGCGCCCTTTACATTGACGTCGAGGCGGCGGCCGAGCACATCGTGGCGTGCGCGGGGGCCGGGCTCCAGGCCGGGTTCCACGTGATCGGCGACGCCGCCGTCCGCACCGCCGTGGAGGCGTTCGAGGCCGCCTCCCAGCGGGTCGGACTCGACGTGATCCGTGCCGGTCGCCACCGCATCGAGCACGTCGAGATGATCGACGCGGGCCTGATCGCGCACATGGCGCACCTGGGCGTCTGGGCGAGTGTGCAGCCCGCCTTCGACGCGTGCTGGGGCGGCGTCCACGGCATGTACGGGGAGCGCGTCGGCGCCGAGCGCGCGGCGGCGATGAACCCGTTCGCGTCCCTCGCCGAGGCGGGCGTCGGCCTGGCCTTCGGCAGCGACTCGCCGGTGACCCCGATCGACCCGTGGGCGGGCGTGCTGGCCGCCGTCCGTCACCACACCCCCGCCCACCGGATGTCCGCCGCCGCCGCGCTGACCGCGCACACCGTGAACGGCTGGCGCGCGGGGCGGGTGGACGACTGCGGCGAGCTGACCGAGGGCATGATCGCCACCTTCGCCGTGTGGGACCAGGCCGGCCCGATGGCCGACCTCGTGGACGGCAAGCCCGACGACGGCTCCGTCGCCGTCCCGGCGTGCGTGCGCACGGTCGTGCGCGGCGCCACCGTCTACGAACGCGCCTGAGGCCGCGAGGGCCCGCCCCCCGGATCCCGATCCGCCGCTCGCGGTTGACGCTCGGCGGACGCTTCGGCGCCGCCCCCGCCGGAGCCTCGCCCGACCAGGGCACGGGTGCGCTGTGGGGGTTCGTCTCCACGCTGCGGCCGAGCCGCGAGCTGGTGCTCGACGGCTCGATGGGGATTCGCGGCCCCGTCGTCGGCCAGTGGCGGATGACCCTGGAGCCCGACGGTGACACCACGGTCGTCACCGTGGAACACCGGGTGTTCGGCGAGGTGGACGAGGGGACCAGGGCCGGCTTCACCGGCGGCTGGACGCGCACCCTCGAAGCGCTCGACGCCTTCGCGGCCGGGAGCGGCGCCGCGGCGGGCCGGTCATGAGCGCCGACCGGCGCCGGCCGTCGTCACCGGGACGGCACGCGGCGTCGGCCGGGGCATCGCCCTCGCGCTCGCCGACCCCGGCACGACCATCTACCTGACCGACCGCGGGCTGGCCGTGCTGACCGGGTTCACCGATCCGGACGCCGAGGTGATCGGGAACCGCCTCTTCTATGACCTGGCGATGCCGAGCGTGAGCCGTCTGGCCCGTTCCATGGCCCACGATCTGCGCCCGCACGGTGTGACGGCACTGGCCGTCTCACCCGGGTTCACCCGCACCGAGGCCATCCTCGCGGCGCTCGGCGACCACCTGCCGCCGGGATCGGATTCCATCGAGTTTCCCGGCCGCGCGGTGCGTGCGCTAATCACGGACCCCGATGTCGCGCGGCACGCCGGGAGCACCATCCCCGTGGCGGAGCTGGCGCTGGAGTATGGCTTCACCGACGTCTGACAGCACGATCTGGACGCCATTTTCGGTGCACAACTGGCGAACTTGACAAAACGTATGCCAAATGCAGGCATCGTGCCAGTGCGGCACTTCTCCAGAGAACCCCTGGTGAAACGTTTGCGCGGGTCCTGCGCACCGTCTCAACGTTCCTTCCCCGGCATGGCCGGAACAACACCGGAAGGAACGAACCAGAATGGGCGGGCGTCCCCGGAATACCCGGCCGGCCGGATCCTTGGACGCCCGCCCGCCAGGTGAACGATGCCTTCCCCAGCGGCGAACGATCGCGGTTACGCGGGCGAACAGTGGGAACGACGCGGCGTCCGTGAGACTCCCTCCGGACGCCGGAACCACGGTGACCCCGTGACGACACGGGCGTCACAGCGCCTGGTCGCCCGCCTCCGGGGCCGGTCGGGACGCCCTCGGGGGGTTTCGGCTAGCCGATACCGGCGAATGGGTATATTTATATCCCAAGCTCACCAGGCTTCTTATTCATTGGTTTCCTTACCTTCCCAAGACATAATCGTCAGTCTAATATCTAGTTTTATGTCTCGGTGTGCAGTGGTTTTCTGTGGCACGCACGCGCGACACCCTCGTGGTCGTGCCGTCATGCCCGGACATTGCCCTGACCACGTCACCACACCTCCGCACCCGGAACGGCCCGCGCGCGAGTGGTGGAACGTTACCCGGCCCGGTGCGGCGGCCCCGGACATATCCGTTGAACGCGCAATCGTGGGGGTTGCCATCTCGGAGAGCCGCAGCGTCTGACGTCCACCATTCAGGAGGCACGAACATGGGATCCTCCCGCGCGACGACGATCACTGTGGCCGTCGCGATAGGCGTGTTCGGCGTCGGCGCAGGAGTGGGGAGCGTCATCGCCGGCCGCGACAGCAACGACGGTGGGATGAGACTCGCGGCGGGCACCTACCACCTGGACGACCGTCCGGCCGTGGGAGTGGCCGCGAGCGAGGATTCCGGCGTCGGCGGCGGCGCCGTGGGCGCTTCCGGCGAACCGTCGGCCTCCGCCTCGGCGTCCACCTCCGCGCGCGGCAGGACCCAGCGCGTCTGCCTGACCACGACGACCGACGGCCGCGTGATCGCGGCCGGCTCGCGGGACGACTCCGACTGCACGCCCTTACCCGTGCTGGTGGACAGCGCCTCGACCCGGTTACGGCCGGGCGACTCCACCGCCGTGCCGCTGCCGAGTCCCGTGCCGACACGGTCCGGGAAGAACTGCGGGCCCCAGCGCGCGCCCAACGGTGTGCTACTGACCCCGGCGGTCCCCGTCTCCGGGCGCACCGGCCGTCCGACCGCGAGCCCTTGCCCGTCGGGCACCCCCACGCGCACCGCGACGGCGAAGCCGACGCTCACCCCCACCCGGACCGTCACGCTGACCCCGTCCGGGACGGCGACGCCCACCGGCACCGCCACCGCGACCGCCACACCCACGCGGACGCCCACCGGCACTCCATCCGGCACCCCGACCGTGACCGTGACGGCGACGCCCACTCGCACGCCCACCGGAACGCGCACGCCGACCAGGACACCCACCCGGACGCCGACGAGGACGCCGAAGCCGTGCGCCCCGCCGTTCCCGGTCGTGACCCTCGGCGCCGAGCCCGACGCCCTCGACCCGCCCACGGCGGAAGACGACTTCGCGCCGACGCCCGAGGCCCCCGAAGCCCCTCCGGAGGAGGCGGCGCCCACCGTCACCGTGACGATGACCGTGTCCGTCACCCCCACGCCGAGCCCGACCGCGACGCCCACGCCGTCCGCGTCGCCGACCCCCACGCGCACCCGGTGCGCCACCCCCAAGCCGACCGCCACCCCCACGCCCAAGCGGACGCGGACCCGCACCCCCTCGCCCCGCCCCGCGCCGACCCCCGAAAGCACCTCCCCCGACTCCATGCCGCCGCTCCCCGGCCCCGATGAGGACCCCTTCCTTCAGCAGTTCGAGTCCGACGACCTGCCCGTGCTCCAGGACCCCGCGCTGATGCGGCGCGCGTACGACGCGCTCGGCCTCGACGGCTCCATGAAGTACACGGACGAGAACGGCGTATGGGACCTCACCGTTGCCCCGCCCGGCACGCCCGAGTGCCGCGATTACTCCGAGCGGGAGACCCCGATTCCGCATGACTCCTGCAGGCTGCCCGCCTTCGTCCGCTGGCTGCTCGTCGAGCCTGAGGGCGGCGAGGTCAGCAACTGGACGAAGTTCACCGGCCTCCAGGAACGCGACCTGACGGTCGTCGTGCAGGACCCGCCGGACGAGGCTCCGCCCGCCGGACCCGACTCCGTCCAGAACAACACTGACCAGAACGACTCCATCCAAGACGACACCGTCCAGGACGATTCCGGTCCCGGCGTGCCGGAAGACGACGGCGCGGTCCCCGAGCAGGCCGACCTCGGGCCGGCCGGATCCGGCGGGTCATGAGCGCGCCGACCGGATCGGACGGCCGGGTCGCACTGGGCACCGGTCCGTCCTGGGTGAGCGAGCACGGCGCTCACCTGCTGGACTACGCCGGGCACCACCTCGACGCCGGTCGTGCGGTGACCGCCGTGATCACCACGTTGACGATCTGCCTCACGCGCACCGAGCCGGAGCGGTCGCCCGACGACCGGCAGAGCGGGCGGCGGGGCGTGTCGGCGCGGGGCAGGCTGCTCGCCGTACTGCGCAAGGCCTGCATGTACGGCGGCGGCACGGCCTCCGCAGACCTGGCCGGTCAGATCCGGCGCTACGAGCCCGGCGAGGCCCCCGGCCTGCCGGACGGCAGGCTCGTCGAACGCGCCTGGACGCTCGCCGACCCGCTGGGCACCGAGGCGCTGCGCCTGATGTACCGGCACGAGCTCGGCGCGGAGGACCTGGCGCACGTCCTCGGACTGCCCCCCGAGGAGATCACCCAGATCGCCACCCGGACCCAGGACATGATCGAGACGCTGGTCAGCGGCCTCGACGCGCTCGCCCACGGCCGGGCCGCCTGTCCCGCGCTCGCCCCGCTGGCCGACGCGCTGTTCCCGGGCGGGTTATCGGGCGACTCGTATGACGTGCCGTCCATCACGCAGGGCCCGCGCAGTCCCGAGGAGTTCAACGAGGCGCGGATCGCGCTGGTCACGCACATGGTGACCTGCCCGGTGTGCAGGCGGCCGATCAACATCCGCTACACGGTGCCGCAGATGATCTGCCACCCGTCGGTCCGGCCGCTCGCCCCGGCGATCCGGCAGCGCATCCTGGACTCGCTGCCGCTGCCGCCCCAGCCCTTGCAGAGGTCGGCTACCGCCCCGGCCGAACTCGGCCCCCTCACCGGGCCGATTACTGGGCCGATTACTGGGCCCATCACCGAACCCCTCGCCGGTCCGATGAGCGGCCCGCTGCCGGAACCTCTGGCTGGGCCTCCGTCCGGGCCGTTCAGCGGTCCGACGGCACGGCACCTGCCGGGCTCGCCGTCCAAGCCATCTCCGGCCGCTCCCCAGCCGCCGGCCTCCGCTTCGCCGTCCGACTCCGAGCCCCTGCCGAGGCGGCCGGTCGTGGGGCCGATCCTCGGCCCCCAGATCATCGCCTCGCAGTCCGGCGCCGGGCCGTCGCCCGCCACCGAGAGCACGCCCGCCGCGCCTCTGCCCGCCCCCGTCCCCGTGGCGGAGCGCGAGGCGGCGGAGAAGCCCGCCGACGAGCCGAAGCTGACGTCCCCCGAGGAGATCACCCAGCCCGGGATGACCTCCCCCGGCCCGCCCCTGCCCAAGGGCTCGCTCCTGGACACCCCCCTCTACGACGCGCTGCGCTCCCAGGCGTGGGCGCGCGGCGTGCTGGCCAGGACCGGCATGGCCGAGGAGACTCAGGAGAGAGCACAGGAGCGGACGCAGGAGAGCCGGATCCCCCGGCCCCCCGCGCCCGCCGAGGGGCAGGCGGCCGACCAGCGGGAGAAGCAGCAGCGGGAGATCCCGCCGCTGCCGACCGGCCCGATCCGCCCGGTCCGGGGCCCAAAGCCACCGAAGGCAGCCAAACCTCCCAAGGCTCCGAAGGTCGCCAGGCCCGCGAAGCCCGCCAAGGTGGAAAGGCCGCCCAAGCCCGCCAAGGCGACCCGCTCGCCCCACCCGCCGCTGATGCTCCAGTCCCCCGTGGCGGCCGACCCCGAGGTGACCATGCCCGGCAAGGGGCAGCACCGGACGGGTTCGCGCTCCCAACCGCCCGGCCTGGACATCTTCAGCGAGAAGGGCGCCGGGCTGCGGACGCGTCCGCGCGTCCCCACGACCGTCATCAAGCTGTCGATCGTCCTGGTGGCGGGGGCGGCAGGGGTGGTCTTCGGGATGAGCATGCTGAGTCCCGGGGGTGGCCAGGCCGAGCCGCAGCAGGCCTCGAACCTGACGACCACCGCCCCTTCGGCGCCCCCGACGGCACCCGCCGTCGCGCCGTCCACCGCGACCAGCGCACCGCCGACCAGCGCGCCGCCGACCACGCTGTCCGCTCCGGTCCCCACCGTGACCAAGGAGGAGACCGGCGGATCCAGGCCGGCCGCGCGGCTGGCCGTCCCGCCGTCGGTGACGCTCGACGACTTCGGGCAGGGCAGCATGACCATCTCGCTCACCAAGGGCGACGCCGTCGAGTGGCGGGTGAGCGCGCCCGGACTGGAGGCGTCGCCGTCCAGCGGCAAGATCAAGGCCGGCGCCAAGGCCGTGATCACGCTGCGCGCCCTCCGCGTCCGCAACTGGTGCGGCGCGCCCGCCCCGATGTCCGCCCCGCTGACGCTGCAAGGGGACGGCGGCTCGATCACCACATCGGTGCGGTGGCGCACCTGCTGACCGCCCGCCCGCCCCCCCGCACCCCCAAAGACCTCCGAACCGGCAAGACTCCGCGAAAGGACGCGACATGACGGAGCCCTCCCCCCCGCCCACCTCCACCGCATCCGCGGCCGCATCGCAGGAACCGATCCCCGAGTCGGTGCCGCTGACCGCGGAGCACCTGCTCACCAACCGGCACCCCGAGCCGGCCGGTGGGTGGCGGCGGTTCCTGTGGCGGCTGTCCGGCGGGCGGATCAACCCTGCGGAGTCGGCGGCGGAGCTGGAGCGCCGGACCCTGATCGGCCAGGCCCAGATCCCGGTGGCCAGCGGTCACCACCGGATCGCGGTGATGAGCCTGAAGGGCGGCGTCGGCAAGACCACCACCACCGCCGCCCTCGGCAACACGCTGGCCTCGCTGCGCGGCG
Organism: Spongiactinospora sp. TRM90649; assembly: GCF_029382225.1. Lineage (GTDB taxonomy): Bacteria > Actinomycetota > Actinomycetes > Streptosporangiales > Streptosporangiaceae > Spongiactinospora. The sequence goes on along the minus strand of NZ_JARLTC010000066.1, from coordinate 4,404 downwards.
ACCGGGTGATCGCGATCGACGCCAACCCCGACCGTGGCACGCTCGGCCTGAAGGTCAAGGCGGAGACCGCCGCGACGATCAGGACCTTCCTCGCCGAAGCCCCCCACATCGCCCGCTACGCCGACGCCCGCGCCTTCACCTCGCAGTCGCCCGCCCGCCTTGAGGTGCTCGCCTCCGACTCCGACCCCGCCGTGAGCGAGGCGTTCAACGCCGAGGACTACCGCACCGTGGCCAAGCTGATCGAGCGCTACTACTCGATCTGCATCACCGACTGCGGCACCGGCCTGCTGCACGGCGCCATGGGCGCGACGCTGGAACTGGCCGACCAGGTCGTGCTGGTGACCATGGTCGCCGTGGACGGCGCCAGCGCGGCGGCGGCCACCCTCGACTGGCTGACCGCGCACGGCCACGCCGACCTGGTCAAGAACGCCATCGTGGTGCTCAATGCGGTCGAGAAGAAGACCGACGTGGACATCGACCTGCTGGAACGCCACTTCACCACGCGCTGCCGCGCGGTGATCCGTGTCCCCTACGACCCGCACTTGAAGGAGGGCGCGGAGGTGGACCTGGTCCGCCTGCGGCCCGCCACCCGGGCCGCGTACCTGCGCCTGTCCGCCGCCGCCGGGATGGGCTTCGCCAAGCCCAGCAGGGGCCAGCACCAGTTCCGGGACTCCCACCGGCTCGGCGACCCGCGCCCGCTCGGGGACCCGCTCCAGTGAGGAACAACATCACCGAGGACCCGATCCTCGACTGGGGACTCGGCCCGCCGCGCCACACGCTGCGCTGGGTGCTGATCGCCCTCGTGGCGGCGGTCGGCGCGGGCGCCGTGGTGTGGGTGCTGTCCAGGTCCGATCCCGCGCCCGCCCCGGTGACGAACGCGGCGGCGAGCGTCGCGTCCGACGCGGTCGCGCTGGCCGCGCCGTCCGGCTTCCACGGCGAGGGCGGCTACCCCATCGGGTTCCCCAAGACCGAGCTGGGCGCCGCCTCGGCCGCCGCGGCGGCGCTGGAGGCCGCCTGGACGCTCGACCCCGAGCAGGCCGAACAGGCGGCCGTCCTCTACGCGCCCGCCGACCAGCAGCAGGCCGCCCGCGACGGCGCGGCGGCCGTCGTCCGTGACTGGCGCAAGACCCTCGGCCTGCCCGAGGAGGGCGAGCTGCCCGAGGGCGCCGGGATGCGGACCACGACGATCGGCGTGCAGTGGCGGTCCCGCGCCGCCGACCAGGTGGAGGTCTCCGTGCTCGTCCAGGTGACCGCCACCAAGGGGCCGGGGGAGGACTCTCCGGCCTACAGCAGTCCCTACGCCATGAGCCTGCTGATGGCGTGGCGGCCCGACGCTCGCGGCGGCGCCCGCGGCGACTGGGTCAACGTTCCCGATCCGCAACCGGCGACCGTACCGAAGGTCGCCGCGCCCGGCACTCCCGAGTTCCGCGCAGCGGGCTGGAAGCCCATCGCCGGGACCGCCCGATAGATCCGCAGATCAAGGAGGACGCACATATGCCACCCCCTCGCAGTCCCTCACGACGCGTCACCCTGGTCTCCGGGCTGTTCCTCACGGGACTCTCCGCGACCACCGGCGCCATGATCACTCACCCGTGGGTCGCGATGGCGGAACCGGTGCCCGCGGCCTCCAACCAGATCCCCGGCGACCCCGGGCCGCAGGATCCGATCAACGTGCAGGATCTGCCGCCGGTGGACCAGCCGTCCACGAAGCCGGAACCCGAGCCCGAGCCGAAGCCCAAGCCGACGGCCCGGCAGGAACCGGAACCCGAGCCGCAGCCCGAACCGCGGCAACGGCGACGTCAGGCCCCGCCTCCGGAGGAGGAGTACGACACGCAGTCGGACGCGCCGGAGGAGGAGGCCGCGCCGCGCGACCGGCCGACGCGCAACCGCGCGCCGGAGCCGAAGCCGGAGCCGAAGTCGTCCGAGGCCCCCAAGGCGTCGGAGCCGCCGGCCGGGACGCCCGAGCCGGAGGCTTCTAAGGAGCCCGCGCCCACCCAGACGACTCAGCCGCAGGCGACGGACGAGCCCAAGAAGCCGGAGCCGTCCAAGAAGCCGGAGCCGTCGAAGAAGCCGGAATCGACGAAGAAGCCCGAGCCGTCCAAGAAGCCCGGCGACAAGCCCGGTGAGAAGCCGAAGCCTGAACAGAAGCCGGAGCAGAAGCCCGACCCGAAGCCGGAGTCCAAGCCTGACCAGAAGCAGGAGCAGAAGCCGGAGTCCAAGCCGACCAAGGAACCGGCCGACGGCGCGACGAAGGCCCCGGCCAGGCGGCCCGTTCCCACCGTCACGCCGACGCCGCTCAGCGAGCGCCTCGACCTGCGGCGTCCGCTGGCCGCGCCGCGCAAGGCGGCCCCCAAGTCCAACCGGCCGGTGCTGCCGCTGCCGCCGCTCGCGCGCCCGGCGATCAAGTGCCTGCCGTACGACGCTACGTGCTGGACCCTGGCGCCGTGGCGGGGCCGTACGACGGACTCGGTCTCGCACGCCATGCCCAAGCGGCACGTCGAGGCCGCCAACACGCCGCGCTGGGTGTTCATGCCGCCGGTCGTGGCGTCGCAGCCGGTCACGCAGGCCCAGTCCGGCGGCCGTGGCGCGGTCGCGCCGCACGCCGCCGTCCAGCGTCCCGCCGGATGCTGGACCTTCAGCGTGTCCTCGCAGTGCGCCCGGTCCGAGGACCCCTCGTCATGACCTGGCGGCCCGCGCTCCGCACCGCCGTCGCGGGCATGATGACCGTGCTGACCCTGGGCGGCCTCACCGCCGCCCGGGGCGACGCGGTCGCCCGGGACGACTGCACGGCCACCCCCGAGGGCGCCAAGGCCGAGTGGGGCGCGCCCATCTGGTGCGAGGACTTCGAGGACCAGCTCGACCGCTCGGACTGGTGGGTCTACGACTCCGCCGGCCACGCAGGCAAGGGCCGCCGCCTCCCCGGCCAGGCGTTCATCGGCGACGGAGCCCTCTACCTGTACGGCACGGCTGAGGGCGACACGGCCGGCATCTCCACCCGTTACGTCCAGTCCCACGGCCGCTGGGAGGCCAGGATCCGCCTCTACAAGGGCGCGGGCTCGTACCACCCGGTCGCGCTGCTGTGGCCGCAGCAGGGCGGCGGCGGCGTAGACAGCGCCACCGGCGAGGAGATCGCCTTCCTGGAGGTCATCGACGACCCCGAGCGCCGGCGCCCCAACCTGTTCATGAAGACCCCGGAGGGCGGCAAGGAAGGCGTCAGTGGCCAGTTGGACATGACGGAGTACCACACCTACGCGGTGGAGAACACGCCCGAGGGCGTCGTCGGCTACATCGACGGCCAGGAGTGGTTCCGCTCCTCCAACCCGACCCAGAGCCCGATGGCGGCCTGCCTCCAACTCGACTGGTTCCCAGACGGCAAGGACCGAGGCGACGCCTGGATGGAGGTCGACTGGCTCCGCATCTACCCCAAGCCCACCACCAGCTGACCCAGGTGCACCCGCCCAGCAGGCGGGGCACCTGTACAGCGGAGCGGGGGGCACCCGTACGGCAAGCGGTGGCACCTGTACGGCAAGCCCCCTCCAACCGACGCCCGTGCCCCCTCACCGTCCGGTGCCCGAGCGCCCCTCAAGCGTGGTCGGTCCTCGCCGTTACGGCACCGGCTATGTAGCCCCTTCCCGGACTCACCGTCCATCCCGGTGCCGCACCGCCCCTTCGGGGCGATGCCCCCGCCTACCGCCGGGGGACGCGCTACGCGCGCCCAATCGCCCTCGCTCCGCTCGGACAGCCCCTCTCAATGTCGGGCTCCGCCCGACGCTATCGCCACCACCCGATCACCTGGACGCGTTCACCAGGCCGACCGGTTCGACAGGGTCCCGCGACCACCTCGAAAAAGGGCGCGCTCCCCCGCTCTCGCCTGCCCTCTTGAACGTTCACCAGCCCGCCGCCGATGTATCAGACTCCAGGCTTCCCCCCGCCTGAGGATGCGGCGCATGGACACTGTAGGCGTGGTCAGCAGCCGGGCACTGTACCGTGGAATCGGCTGCGCGGCGAGTCCGACCCAAACGAGGCCAAAGGCATACGACATGGCCCGCCCGATGCGCCCATTTCCTGCCGATGTCGAGGGCACGGCCCACATGGTCGCCGCCGAGACTGACGGCAACGGAGACTTCGTGCACACGCACGGACGATGACCCAAAGGCGGTTCCACCGTAGACGGCCTCGGGAATCTGATCACCGAACCGTCGTGCCGCACTCAGATGCTGAGAAGCACCCGAGACATCTCCAGCGCGGCCCGCGATGACGGCGGCGCGCATGTGGAGGGTGCCACGAGCGGCGATGGACGCGTGATGCGTTGGAGCCGGTGTGCGATCTAGGAGCTGTTTGATGTTCAGATCATGTGGCTGAGGTGAGGAGTTTCAGCCACATGATCGAGCCTCGGAGGTGGAG
>NZ_JARLTC010000065.1 GCF_029382225.1 Spongiactinospora sp. TRM90649 | reverse complement strand
CGGCCTGGGTGTAACGCGTCCGGTCCAGCAGATCGGAGTCGCCGAAGACGATCTCCTTCAGGTCGCCCTCGAACCGGTCGGCGATCGCGTCGAACGCCTGCGCGAAGGCGGGGAAGGTCTCGTGGAGCTCGCGGCCCATCCCGGCGCGCTGCGAACCCTGGCCGGTGAACAGGAACGCCTGCTTGCCCTTGGCCGACTCGCCGCGTACCAGCCCGGGTGCCGACTCGCCCCGCGCGAGCGCGGCGAGGCTCGTGGCGAAGCCGGCGCGGTCGCCGGCCAGGATGACGGCCCGGTGTTCAAGGGCGGCCCTGGTGGTGGCCAGCGACCGGCCGATGTCCTCTACGCGGGCGGTGTCCAGCAGCGGCGTGAGGCGGGCGGCCTGGGCGCGCAGCGCCTCGGCCGTCCGGCCGGAGATCACCCACGGCATGAGGGCGGGAGCGACCCCGGCGGAGGCGGCCTCATCGGCGGGGGCTTCCGGGGCCTGTTCGACGATGGTGTGGGCGTTGGTGCCGCTGACGCCGAAGGAGGAGATCCCAGCGCGGCGGGGCTGACCGGTGGCGGGCCACGGGCGCTGCTCGGTGAGCAGGGAGACCTTGCCCGCCGACCAGTTGACGTGCGGAGAGGGCTCGTCCACGTGCAGGGTCTTGGGCAGTACGCCCGCACGGATGGCCATCACCATCTTGATCACACCGGCCACACCGGCCGCGGCCTGGCTGTGACCGATGTTCGACTTGACCGAACCCAGCCACAACGGTTCCTCGCGGTCCTGGCCATAGGTGGCCAGCAGCGCCTGAGCCTCGATCGGGTCACCGAGAACCGTGCCGGTGCCGTGCGCCTCGACCGTGTCGACCTGGGCGGCGGACAGGCGGGCGCCGGCCAGCGCGTCGCGGATGACGCGGCGCTGGGCGGGGCCGTTGGGGGCGGTCAGGCCATTGGACGCGCCGTCCTGGTTAACGGCCGAGCCGCGCACCACGGCGAGCACCTGGTGGCCGTGGCGCTGCGCGTCCGACAGCCGTTCGACCAGCAGGACGGCGACGCCCTCCGACCAGCCGGTGCCGTCGGCCGCCGCCGCGAAGGACTTGCACCGACCGTCCGAGGCCAGGCCCCGCTGCCGGGAGAACTCCACGAAGGCGGCGGGGGTGGCCATCACGGTCACGCCCCCCGCCAGCGCCAGCGAGCACTCGCCGCTGCGCAGCGCCTGCACCGCCAGGTGCAGCGCCACCAGGGATGACGAGCACGCGGTGTCCACGGTGACGGCCGGGCCCTCGAACCCGAAGGTGTAGGAGACCCGGCCGGTCAGCACGCTGGTGGCGGTGCCGGTGAGCGCGTAGCCCTCCGCCCCCTCGGCCACGGGGGTGGCGATGCCGTACCCGGAGGTCGCCGCGCCGACGAACACGCCGGTTCGGCTGCCGCGCAGCGGCAGCGGGTCGATCCCGGCCCGCTCGAAAACCTCCCAGGAGGTCTCCAGCAGCAGCCGCTGCTGCGGGTCCATGGCCATGGCCTCGCGCGGGGAGATGCCGAAGAAGCCGGGGTCGAACATGCCGGCGTCCTGGACGAACCCGCCGTCCCGGCTGTAGGACGTGCCGTACTTGCCCGACGAGGGGTCGTACAGCGACTCGATGTCCCAGCCCCGGTCGGCGGGGAACCCGGAGATTCCGTCGCCGCCCGACTCGACCAGCCGCCACAGGGATTCGGGCGAGTCCACGCCGCCGGGCAGCTTGCAGGCCATGCCGACGATGGCGATCGGCTCGCGCGCGGCGGCGGTCAGCTCCCGGTTCCTGGCCTTGAGCCGTTCGGTCTCCTTCAGTGACGAGCGCAGGGCCTCGACGTACTGGTCGATGGAGGCAGCCATCATCAATCTCCTTCGGTGCCGGCCGCGGCGACCAGCATGAGCAGGCTTTCGCCGTCCAGATCGTCGAGCAGGCCCTCGGCCAGATCGCCGGACGTGTCCTCGGCGGGCGTCTCGTCCACCCCGGCGAGCTGGAGCAGGACCTCCACCAGCCCGGCCTCGCGCAGCCTGGACAGCGGGACGGTGGCCAGGGCGTGCCTGATCCCGGCCTCGTCGGGGTCCGGTTCCGCGCCGTCGCCGGTGAAGAACTCGTCGAGCAGGTGGCGGCCCAGCACGGCGGGGGTCGGATAGTCGAACACCACCGTGGCCAGCAGCGGCAGCCCGGTCGCCGCGTTGAGCCGGTTGCGCATCTCGACCGCGCTGAGCGAGTCGAAGCCGAGGTCGCGGAAGGGCCGGTCGGCGTCCACCGCGTCGGCGGAGGCATGCCCGAGCACCAGCGCGGCCTGCGCGCGGACCATGTTCACCAGGGCGTCCTCCCGCGCGTGGCGGGGCAGTTCGGCGAGGCCGCGGCGGAACTCCGCCGCGCCGTCCTGGCCGATCAGACCGGTGACGGGGGCCTCCCACAGCTCGGCCAGCAGCGGGCTGGGCCTGGCCATGGTGAAGGCGGGCGCGAACAGCTCCCACTCCACGTCGGCCACGGTGACGGCGATGTCGCGGTGCTCGACGGCCTGCAGCATCGCGGCGACGGCGAGGGCGGGGTCCATGGCGCGGAATCCCATCCGGCCGAGGTGCTCCTCCCCCGCGCCTTCCGCCATGCCCTCGCCGGCCCACGCGCCCCAGGCGACGGACGTCGCGGGCAGCCCTCTGGCCCTGCGCCGCATGGCGAGGGCGTCGAGGTAGGCGTTGGCGGCGGCGTAGGCGCCCTGGTTGGCTCCGCCCCAGGTGGCGGCGGCGGAGGAGAACAGGACGAACACCTCGGCGGTATCGCACAGCTCGTCCAGGTTGGCCGCGCCCGCGACCTTGGCGGCGAGCACCTCGGCCAGCCGGTCCTGGGTGAGGCCGGGCAGCGGCGCGACGTCGCCGATCCCGGCGGTGTGCACGACGGCGGTCACGGGGTGCTCGGCGAGCAGCGCGGCGAGGGCGTCGCGGTCGGCCACGTCGCAGGCGGCGACGGTGACCCGCGCGCCGAGTCCGGTCAGCTCTTCGGCCAGTTCGGCCGCGCCGGGGGCGTCCGGGCCGCGCCTGCCGGCCAGAACGAGGTGCTCGGCGCCGTTGCGGGCGAGCCAGCGGGCGACGTGCCCGCCCAGCGCGCCGGTGCCGCCGGTGACCAGCACGGTGCCGTGCGGCTGCCAGGGACCCTGGCAGGGTTCGGCGGAGCAGACGGGGCTGCGGGCGAGCCTGCGGGCGAACATCCCGGTGCGCCGGATGGCGAGCTGGTCCTCGCCGGTGGCCAGGGTGAGCACGCTGGCCAGGGCGGTGCGCGCGTCCTCGTCGAAGGCGTCGGGCAGGTCGATGAGGCCTCCGACGCGCTCGGGGAACTCCAGCGCGGCGACCCGGCCCAGGCCCCAGACGGCGTGCCCGGGGGCGCTCTCGACGTCCTCGGTCGCGGCGACGGCGACCGCGCCCCTGGTGGCGATCCACACGCGGGAGTCGATGCCCGCCGCCTCCAGCGCCTGGAGCAGGCGGACGGTCCCGGCGATGCCCGCAGGGAGGCCGGGATGGTCGGGGTCGGAGGTCTCGTCCAGGGCGAGCAGGGAGATGATCCCGTGCGGGGTGTGGCCGTCCAGGGCGTCGGCGAGGTCGGCGGCGGAGGACACGCGGACCGGTACGGCGGCGCCGCCGTGCTCGTTGACGGCGGTGGCGCACCCGGCGGCCAGGGCCTCGCTTCCCGGCGGGGCCAGGATGAGCCAGTTGCCCGCGAGCACCGGCTGGCCGGGCCAGGCGACGGGACGCCACTCGTCCCGGTAACGCCAGCCGTCGAGGACGGCCTGCTCGCCGCGCCGGTCGTGCCAGCGGGCCAGGGCGGGCACCAGACGGCCGAGTCCGGCCACGTCCTCGGGTTCGCGCAGGGACAGGATGGTCGCCAGGTCGTCGAGGTCACCCGAGCGCACGGCAGTCCAGAAGTCGCCGTCGGGCGCGCCGTCCACGGTGGCGGCGGCGGCCGTCCGGGCGGCGGGCCGGGGCCAGTAGTGGGCGCGCTGGAAGGTGTAGGTCGGCAGCGTGACGTGCCGTCCGCCGAGGTGGCCGAAGACGGCGTCCCAGTCCACCGTCACGCCGTTGACGTGGGCCTCGGCCAGGGCGGTGAGCAGGGCCTCGGGTTCGGGCCGGTCGGCCCGCAGGGTGGAGATCAGGGTGGCGCCTGGCTCGGCGGACTGCTGGGCCATCGCGGTGAGCACCCGGCCTGGGCCGAGTTCCACGTACTTGGTGACGCCCTGGGCGCGCAGGGTGGCGACGCCGTCGGCGAAGCGGACGGCCTCGCGGACGTGCCGAACCCAGTAGTCGGCGGTGTACTCCTCGACCGGTTCACCGGTCAGGTTGGAGACGACCGGGACGAGCGGCCGGGCGTAGGCGACGCGCTCGGCGACCGCGCGGAACTCGTCGAGCATGGGGTCCATCAGCACCGAGTGGAAGGCGTGCGAGACGGTCAGCCGCTTGACCCTGCGCCCGCGTTCCCGCCAGCCGGCCTCCTGCTCGGCGATGGCCCCGGCCGAGCCGGACAGCACCACGGAGGTGGGCGCGTTGACGGCGGCCAGGCTGATCCGGTCGTCGGTGAGGGCCAGCTCGTCCTCCGACGCCTCGACGGCGAGCATCGCGCCGCCCTCGGGGAGGGCCTGCATGAGCCGTCCGCGCGCGGCGACCAGGGCGCAGGCGTCGTCGAGGGTGAGCGCCCCCGCGACGTGCGCGGCGGCGAGTTCGCCGACGGAGTGCCCGAGCAGGAAGTCCGGGGTGACGCCCCAGGACTCCAGCAGCCGGAACAGGGCGACCTCCAGGGCGAACAGCCCGGCCTGGGTGTAGCGGGTCTGGTCGAGGGCATCGCCGTCGCCGAAGACGGCGTCCCTCAGGTCGTCGCCGATCCGCGCGCAAACGGCGTCGAACGCCTCGGCGAAGGCGGGGAAGGCGTCGTACAGCTCGCGGCCCATCCCGGCGCGCTGCGCGCCCTGCCCGGTGAACAGGAAGGCGGTCAGGCCGGGAGTGGCGACGCCGCCGACCACGTTGGGCAACGACTCGTTCCTGGCGAGGGCGGACGCCCCGGCCAGGAAGCCTTCGCGGTCGGCGGCCAAGACGACGGCGCGGTGTTCGAGCGGGGCCCGCGTGGTGGCGAGCGAGCGGGCGAGGTCGGCGGCGGAGAGCGTGGGGTCGGCTCCGGCGAACACGCGCAGGCGCTCGGCGTGGGCCTGGAGCGCCGCGGCGGTGCGGGCGGAGATCAGCAGCGGCAGGACGCCGGGCTTGGCGGGGGCCTCCTCCCGAGGTTCCCGCTCGGGCGCCTGCTCGACGATGATGTGGGCGTTGGTGCCGCTGACGCCGAAGGAGGAGATCCCGGCGCGGCGGGGACGGCCCGCGGCGGGCCAGTCGCGCGCCTCGGTGAGCAGTTCGACGGCGCCGGCCGTCCAGTCCACGTGCGGGGACGGCTCGTCGACGTGCAGGGTGGCGGGCAGCCTGCCGTGCCGCATGGCCATGACCATCTTGATCACGCCCGCGACCCCGGCCGCCGCCTGGGTGTGCCCGATGTTGGACTTGATCGAGCCGAGCCAGAGCGGTTCCTCGCGATCCTGGCCGTAGGTGGCGAGCAGCGCCTGGGCCTCGATGGGGTCGCCGAGGGTGGTGCCGGTGCCGTGCGCCTCCACCACGTCCACGTCGGCGGGGGTGAGCGCGGCGCCGTCCAGCGCCTGGCGGATCACCCGCTGCTGAGAGGGGCCGTTGGGTGCGGTCAGGCCGCTGGACGCGCCGTCCTGGTTGATCGCGCTGCCGCGCACGACGGCCAGCACCTCGCGCCCTTCGCGCAGCGCGTCCGAGAGCCGCTGGACGACGAGCACGCCCGCGCCCTCGCCCCAGCCGGTGCCGTCGGCCCCTGCGGCGAAGGACTTGCAGCGCCCGTCGCCCGCCATGCCCTCGTCGAAGCCGAACCCGGCGAACATCATCGGGCCCGCCATCACGGTCACCCCGCCGGCCAGCGCGAGATCGCACTCGCCGTTGCGCAGCGCCTGCGCGGCCAGGTGCAGGGCGACCAGCGAGGAGGAGCACGCGGTGTCCACGGTCACGGCCGGGCCCTCAAGGCCCAGCGTGTAGGAGACCCGGCCGGACAGCACGCTGGCCGCGTTGCTGGTGGCCAGGTAGCCGTCCAGCACCTCGGGCACGCCGCTCAGCCCGGCGGCGTAGTCGTTGTACATCACCCCGGCGAACACACCGGTCCTGCTGCCCTTCAGCCGGTGGGCGTCGATCCCGGCCCGTTCCACCGCCTCCCACGTGACCTCCAGCAGCACCCGCTGCTGGGGGTCCATGGCCAGCGCCTCGCGCGGGGAGATGCCGAAGAAACCGGCGTCGAAGTGGCCCGCGTCGTAGACGAAACCGCCCTCGGGGGCGGCGGCCAGGGCTTCGAGGTCCCAGCCCCGGTCGGCCGGGAGGCCGCCCAGGGCGTCGGTGCCGGAGTCCACGAGCCGCCACAGGTCCTCAGGCGACCTGGTGCCGCCGGGGAACCGGCAGCCCATGCCGACGATCGCGATGGGCTCGCCGGCCCTGTCCTCCAGCTCCCGCACACGGTGACGCGCCTCGCGCAGCTCAACGGTGGCCCGCTTGAGGTACTCCAGGAGTTTTTGCTCGTCCGCCATCACATGTCTCCCTATAAGTCCCTTGTCGGGCCGTTCAGGATCGCTCGAACTCGTTGTCCAGCAGGTCGAACAGTTCGTCCGCGGTGGCCGATTCGACGTCGTCGCGGCGCTCCGCCGCCTCCTCGTCCTCCGTCCACTTCGCCATCAGCGCCCGCAGCCGCGCGGTGATCCGCGACCGGTCGCCGTCCTCCGCCGCGATGCCCGCGAGCGACCGTTCGAGGTCGGACAGCTCGGCGAGCACGGCGTCGGCGGGCGACCGCTCCTGCGGCTTCAGCTCCGACGCGAGGTGCTGGGCGAGCTCGGCGGCGCTCGGGTAGTCGAAGACCAACGTCGCGGGCAGCCGCAGGCCGCTCGCGGTGGACAGCCGGTTGCGCAGTTCCAGGCCGGTCAGCGAGTCCAGGCCCAGCTCCAGGAAGCCGCGGTTGGCGTCCACGGCACTGCCCGAGGTGTAGCCGAGCACGGCGGCGACCTGGGTGCGCACCACGTCCAGCGCGATGCGCCTGCGCTCGCCCTCCGACGCGGCGGCGCCCACGCGGGCCCGCAGCGAGTCCGCGCCGCCGTCGGCCGCCTGGTCGGCGACCGGCTTGGCGGTGGCGCGGACCAGCCCGCGCAGCAGCGGGTGGACGGCCTCCGCGCCGCGCAGCGCGGCCGGGTTGAACGCCATCGGCACCACCAGGGCCGCGCCGCTCGCGCAGCCCGCGTCGAACAGCGCCATGCCGTCCTCGGTGGCCATCGGGATCATGCCGGAGCGCATCACCCGGCGCACGTCGGCGTCGGTCAGCTCACCGGTCATTCCGGTGCGCTGCGCCCACGGGCCCCAGGCCAGCGACACTCCCGGCAGGCCCCGGTCCGCGCGGTGGCGGGCCAGGGCGTCCAGGAAGACGTTCGCCGCCGCGTAGTTGCTCTGCCCGACGCCGCCGAGCACGCCGGCGATCGAGGAGAACATCGCGAAGGCGGAGAGGTCCATGCCCTCGGTCAGCTCGTGCAGGTTCAGCGCGCCGCGCACCTTGGGCGACATCACGCGGTCGCACCGGCCGGGGGTCATCGCGGCGATGGTGCCGTCGTCCAGCACCGCGGCGGTGTGGATGACGGCGGTCAGCGGGTGCTCGGCGGGCACGTCGGCCAGCGTCGCGGCGAGCGCGTCGCGGTCGGCCACGTCGCAGGCGGCGACGGTGACCTCGGCTCCGAGCTCGGTCAGCTCCCCGGCCAGTTCGGGAGCGCCGGGCGCGGCCAGGCCGCTGCGGCTGGTGAGCAGCAGGTGCCGCACCCCGCGTTCGGTGACCAGGTGCCTGGCCAGTTCCGCGCCGAGGGTTCCGGTGGCACCGGTGATCAGGACGGTGCCGTCGCCGTAGTCGGGGGCGGCGGCGGGGTCCTGGGCGAGCCGGACCAGGCGCGGCGCGAAGGCGTCGGGGCCGCGCAGCGCGACCTGGGGCTCGCCTGCGGTCACGGCGGACGCCACGGCGGCGGCCGAGACCTGCCTGCCGTCCACGTCGAGCAGCACGAAGCGGCCGGGGTTCTCCGACTGCGCGGCCCGCACGAAGCCCCAGACCGGGGCGTTGACGAGGTCGCGCACGCCGTCGGCGGCGGCGCGCTCGGTGACCACGGCCAGCGGGATGTCGGCGAACCGCTCGTCGGTGGTCCACGCCTGCACCAGGGCCAGCGCGCGGTGCACGGCGCGCTCCGCGGCGTCGGCCACGGTGCCGTCGGCGGGGTCGGCGAACTGCACCAGCGCGACGGCGGGCGGCTCGGCGTCCAGCGCGTCGGCGAAGGCGTCCAGGTCCTCGTGGACGGCCACCTCATGGCCCGCCTCGGCGAGGCCGGGGGCCAGGTTCAGCGTGTCCGGCCCGAGCAGCCACCAGCTCGCGGGGACGGCGGGCGGCAGCGCCACCGGCGTGCTCCAGTCCACCCCGAACAGCCAGTCGGCGGTCCCCCGGCGGACGGCGGCGATGTCGGCGGCGGCCGGGCGGGCGATCAACCGCTCCACGGACGCGACGGGAACGCCCGCCTCGTCGCAGAACCGGACCGAGATGGTGCCGTCCTCGGTGGTGGACAGCCTCACCCGCAGCGCGGTCACCCCTGACGCGTGGACGCTGACGCCGGTCCAGGAGAACGGCAGCTCAAGCGGCCGGTCGGCCTCCGAGCCGTCGGTGTCGTTGACCACGCGGAGCATGCCGATGGGGTGCAGGGCGGCGTCCAGCAGGGCGGGGTGCAGGCCGTACGCGCCCGCCTCGCCGGCCAGCTCGTCGGGCACGCGGACCTCGGCGAACACCTCGCCGTCGCGGTGCCAGGCCGAGCGCAGCGCCTGGAAAGCGGGGCCGTAGCCGTAGCCCAGCTCGGTGAGGCCGTCGTAGAAGCCGTCCACGGCCAGCGGTTCGGCGCCGGGCGGCGGCCACTGGGCGAGGTCGAAGTCCGGCGCGGGGGCCGGGGGCACCGACAGGTAGCCGACGGCGTGCCTGGTCCAGGGGGCATCGTCGTCCCGCTCCTGGCGGGAGTAGACGGCGACCTCGCGGCGGCCGGGCTCGGCCGGGGAGCCGACCACGACCTGCAGCCGCACGCCGTCGCGCTCGGTGAGCACCAGCGGGGTCTGCAGGGTCAGCTCCTCCAGCAGGTCACAGCCGACCTGCGCGCCCGCCTGGGCGGCCAGCTCGACGAAGCCGGTGCCGGGCAGCAGGATCGTGCCCATCACGGCGTGGTCGGCCAGCCACGGGTGGGTCGCCACGGACAGCCGCCCGGTCATCACCAGGGCCTCGCCGCCCGCGATCGGCACGGCCGCGCCGAGCAGCGGGTGCCCGGTCGCGCCGAGCCCGGCGGCCGACACGTCGCCCGCGCCCGCCGTGCCCTGCGCCAGCCAGTAGTGCTCGCGCTGGAAGGCGTAGGTCGGCAGGTCCACGTGGACGGGGTCGTGCCCGGCGAAGGCGGGCGTCAGGTCCAGGGCCGGGCCGTGGGCGAACAGCTCGCCCGCCGACAGCAGGAACCTGGCCAGGCCGCCCTCCTCGCGGCGGAGCGTGCCGAGCGCCACGGCGGCGGTCGCCGGGTCACTCTGGTCCAGCTCGTCGATGACGTCGAGGGTGGAGCCGATCGCAGGGGTGAGCACCGGGTGCGGGCTCACCTCGACGAAGAACCGGAAGCCCTGCTCCACCAGGGACCTGGTGCCCTCCTCGAACTCGACGGTCTGCCGCAGGTTGCGGTACCAGTAGGCGGCGTCGAGGTCGGCGGAGCCGATCCAGCCGCCGACGACGGTGGAGTAGAACGGCAGCTCGGGGGCGGCGGGCTCGATCCCGGCGAGCAGGACGGCCAGCTCGTCGCGGACCAGTTCCACCTGCGGGGAGTGCGAGGCGTAGGTGACGGGGATGCGCTTGACGCGGATCCCGGCGGCCTCGCAGTCGGCCGTGAACTCGTCCAGGGCCCCGGTCTCACCGGCCACGACGGCGGAGTCCGCACCGTTGACGGCGGCGACCGACAGGCGGCCCTCCCAGGGGGCCAGCCGTTCGCGGGCCCGCTCGGCGGGCATCGCCACGGACGCCATGCCGCCCTGGCCCTCCAGCGCGACGATGGCGCGGCTGCGCAGCGCGACGACCTTGGCGGCGTCGGCGAGGGTGAGCGCCCCGGCCACATGGGCGGCGGCGATCTCGCCCTGGGAGTGGCCGATCACCGCGTCGGGGCGCACGCCGTACGACCGCCACAGCGCGGCCAGTGAGACCATCACCGCGAACAGCACCGGCTGGACCACGTCCACCCGGTCCAGGGAGGCCGCGCCGGGCTCGCCGCGCAGCACGTCGATCAGCGACCAGTCGGTGTGCGGGGCCAGGGCCTCGGCGCAGGCGTAGATCTCGGCGGCGAACACCTCGGAGGAGTCCAGCAGCTCGGCGGCCATGCCGGCCCACTGCGAGCCCTGGCCGGGGAACACGAACGCGACCTTGCCGGGGCGGGTGACGCCCCGCGCCAGGTAGGGCGACTCCTCGCCGCGCTCCAGCGCGGCGAGCGCGGACAGGAACCCGGCCCGGTCGGAGGCCACGGCCACGGCCCGGTGGTCGAACAGGGCGCGGCCGGTGGCCAGCGCGCAGGCGATGTCGAGGTCGCCGGCCGCGAGTCCGGCCAGGTGGGCGCGGAGGCGTCCGGCCTGCGCGCGCACGGCCTCCGCGCTGCGGCCGGACAGCAGCCACGGGACCGCCGTGCCGCCGGACTCCCCTGCCGGAGCGGGTGCCTGCGCGGGGGCGGGCTCGGGGTACTCCTCGACGATGATGTGCGCGTTGGTGCCGCTGCCGCCGAAGGAGGAGATCCCGGCGCGGCGCGGGCGGTCCACCTGCGGCCACGGCCTGGACTCCGTCAGCAGTTCGACCGAGCCCGCCGTCCAGTCCACCTCGGAGGTGGGCTCGTCCACATGCAGGGTCTTCGGCAGCTCGGCGTTCCGGATGGCCATCACCATCTTGATCACCCCGGCCACGCCGGAGGCGGACTGGGTGTGGCCGATGTTGGACTTGATGGATCCGAGCCAGAGCGGCTCGTCACGGTTCTGGCCGTAGGTGGCGAGCAGGGCCTGGGCCTCGATGGGGTCGCCCAGGGTGGTGCCGGTGCCGTGGGCCTCGACGGCGTCCACGTCGGTGGGCTCCAGGCGGGCGTTGGCCAGCGCCTGGCGGATCACCCGCTGCTGAGACGGGCCGTTCGGGGCGGTGAGGCCGTTGGACGCGCCGTCCTGGTTGGTCGCGGTGGCCCGGATGACCGCCAGCACCGGGTGGCCGTTGCGTCGGGCGTCCGACAGCCGTTCGACCAGGATCATGCCGACGCCCTCGCCCCAGCCGGTGCCGTCGGCGGCCTCGGCGAACGGCTTGCACCGCCCGTCCTGGGCCAGCCCGCGCTGCCTGCTGAACTCGGTGAAGGACGTGGGCGCGGCCAGCACCGCGACGCCGCCCGCCAGCGCCAGCTCGCACTCGTTCTGGCGCAGCGCCTGGCAGGCCAGGTGGATCGCGGTTAGCGAGGAGGAGCAGGCGGTGTCCACCGTGACGGCCGGGCCCTCCAGGCCGAACGTGTAGGAGACCCGCCCGGACGCGGCGGCCGTGCCGGTGCCAGAGAGGAAGAAGCCCTCCGACTCGCTGCCCGGCCGCGCGCCGATGCCGTAGCCGACGAACGATGTGCCCACGAAGACGCCGGACCGGCTGCCCTTGAGGGTGCCGGGGTCGATCCCGGCCCGCTCGATGGCCTCCCAGGACGATTCGAGCAGCATCCGCTGCTGCGGGTCCATGGTCAGCGCCTCGCGCGGGGAGATCCCGAAGAACCCGGCGTCGAAGCGCGCGGCGTCGTAGACGAAGCCGCCCTCGTTCACGTAGGTGGTGCCGGGGTTGTCCGGGTCGGGGTGGTAGAGATTGGCCAGGTCCCAGCCCCGGTCCTCGGGGAACCCGGAGATGGCGTCGATGCCCTGGGAGACCATCCGCCACAGGTCCTCCGGCGAGTCCACGCCCCCGGCGTAGCGGCAGCTCATGCCGACGATCGCGATGGGTTCGTCGATGACGGCTGAGGCGGCGACGGCCGGGCCCGCCGCGCGCTCCAGGCCGAGGATCTCGGTGAGCAGGTGGTCGGCCAGCGCCAGCGGCGTCGGGTAGTCGAAGACGAGCGTCGCGGGCAGCCTGCGGCCGGTGGCGGTCTTGAGGCGGTTGCGCACCTCGACCGCGGTGAGCGAGTCGAAGCCGAGCTCGCGGAACGCGCGCCCCGGCTCGATCTGGCCGGGGTCGTCGTAGCCGAGCGCGGCGGCGGCGTGCGTGCGGACCAGGTCGAGCATGAAGCCCGGCCGGTCGGCCTCCGGCAGCGCGGACAGCTTGCCGCGCAGGCCGTCGGACTCGCCGTCGCCCGGTTCGTCATCGGTCGCCGCGCCCGACTCGTCGTCGAGGACGGCCCGCACCTCGGGCAGGTCGCCGATCAGCGGGCGCGGGCGGGCCGCGGTGTAACCGGGGACGAACCGCGCCCAGTCGATGTCGGCGACGGTCACGCAGGTCTCGTCGGCGTCCAGCGCCCGCTGCATCGCGGAGATCGCCAGCCTCGGGTCCATCGGGTGCAGGCCACGCCTGCTGAGCTGCTCGACGGTGGCGGCGTCGTCGCCCATGCCGCCGCCCGACCAGCCGCCCCACGCGACGGCGGTGGCGGTGTGCCCCCGGGCGCGCCTGGCCTGGGCCAGCGCGTCGAGGTAGGCGTTGCCGGCCGCGTACGCCGCCTGGCCCGCGCCGCCCCACACGCCCGCGCCCGAGGAGAACAGCACGAAGGCGTCGAGCGGGCGGTCGATCAGTTCGTCCAGGTGCACCGCGCCCGCGACCTTGGCGGACACGACGCCGGCCAGTTCGGCGGTGGTGATGTCGGCCAGGCCGGTGGACTGCGCCGCGCCCGCCGCGTGCACCACGGCGTCCACCGGGTGCTCGGCGAGCAGCGCGGCCAGCGCGTCGCGGTCGGCCACGTCGCAGGCGGCGACGGTGACCCGCGCGCCGAGCGCGGTCAGCTCTTCGGCCAGTCCGGCCGCGCCGGGGGCGTCCGGGCCGCGCCTGCCGGCCAGAACGAGGTGCTCCGCGCCGCCCTCGGCGAGCCAGCGGGCCACGTGGCCGCCCAGCGCGCCGGTGCCGCCGGTGACCAGCACGGTGCCGCGTGGCCGCCAGTCCCGTACCGGTTCGGCGTTCGCCGCGCGGGTCATCCGGCGCGCGAACACGCCGTGGGCCCGGACGGCGAGCTGGTCCTCGTCGCCGATCCCGGCCAGCGCCCCGGCCATCTTGACCAGCGCCCGGTCCAGGGCCTGGCCCTCGGCGTCCGGCAGGTCGATCAGGCCGCCCCAGGCGCCGGGTCGTTCCAGCCCGGCGACCAGGCCGAGGCCCCAGGTCATGGCCTGTGCGGGCCGCCGCAGCCGGTCGGCCCGGCCCACCGCGACCGCGCCGCTGGTGAGCACCCACAGCGGGATGTTGACGTCGAGGTCGTGCAGCAGCGCGAGGGTCCGCGCCAGGCCGGTGGTGATCTCGGGGTGGTCCGGGTGGGGGGTGTCGTCGAGGGCGAGCAGCGAGAGCACGCCCGCGACCGGCTCGTCGGGAATGGTCAGGCGGTCGCCGGTGACGGACACCACCTGGGCGCCGGCCGCCGTGAGCGTGCCGGTGATCCGGGCGAGCAGCGGGTCCCCGGCGTCGGCGGCCACGAGCCAGGTTCCGGACAGGGCAGGGCGGTCGGGGGCGGAAACCGGCTTCCAGGTGACCTGGTAGCGCCAGCCGTCCACGACCGAGCGGTCCCGCCGCCTCTTCCGCCACGACGACAGCAGCGGCAGCGCGGGGGCCAGCTCGTCCTGGTCGGCGTCCAGCGTCTCGGCCAGCGCGGACAGGTCCTCGCGCTCGACGGCCTGCCAGAACTCCGCGTCGGCGGGGGCCTCGCCGCCCGCCGCGACGGCCTCCTCGACCGGCTCCAGCCAGTACCTGCCGCGCTGGAACGGGTAGGTCGGCAGGTCCACCGCCGTGCCGCCGCCGATCAGGCCCGCCCAGTCCACGGTGACACCGCGGACGTGCGCCCTGGCCAGCGAGTCCAGGAACCTGCGCATGCCGCCCTTGTTGCGGCGCAGGGTCTCCAGGATCACCGGGTCGGCCCCGGCGTCGTCGGCGGTCTCCTGGATGCCGTTGCCGAGCACCGGATGCGGGCTGACCTCGACGAACGTCGTGTGCCCCGCGTCGAGCAGCGCCCTGGTGGCCTGCTCGAACCGGACGGGCCGCCGCATGTTGCCGAACCAGTAGGCCGCGTCCAGCGTGGCGGTGTCGAGCGGGCCGCCGGTCACGGTGGAGTAGAACGGCACGCGCGAGGCGGTCGGCGTGACCCCGGCGAGCGCGGCGAGGGTCTCCTCCCGCAGCGAGTCCACCACCGGGGAGTGCCCCGCGCCGTTGATCCGGGCCTTGCGCACCCGGACGTCGCGCTCGGTCAGCTCGGCCACCAGCTCGTCGATGGCCTCGTGGTCCCCGGCGACGGCGGCCGAGCGGGCGCCGTTGACGGCGGCCACGGTCAGCCTGCCCTCCCAGCGGCCGATCACCTCGGCCACCTCGGCGGGCGGCAGCGACACCGCCGCCATCGCGCCCTGCCCGGCGAACCTCGAAAGCAGCTTGCTGCGCAGCGCCACGATCATCGCCGCGTCCGCGAGCGACAGGCCGCCCGCGACGTGCGCGGCGGCGATCTCGCCCTGCGAGTGGCCGACCACGGCGGCCGGTTCCAGCCCGTGCGCGCGCCACAGCGCGGCCAGCGAGACCATCACCGCGAACAGCACCGGCTGGACCACGTCGAGCCGGTCGATGGACGGCGCGCCGGGGGCGTCGCGCAGCACGTCCATCACGGACCAGTCCACGTGGGCGGCGACCGCGTCCGAGCACTCCTGGACGCTGTGCCGGAACACCTCGGAGGACTCCAGCAGCTCGGCGGCCATGCCCTGCCACTGGGTGCCCTGGCCGGGGAACACGAACGCGACCTTGCCCGGCGCGGCGGTCACGCCGCGCACCAGGCCGGGGGCGTCGCGGTCTTCGCCGAGCGCGGCGAGCAGGCCGAGCCGGTCACCGCCGTGCACGACGGCCCGGTGCTCGAAGGCCGAGCGGGTGGTGGCCAGCGAGAACGCCACGTCGGCGGGGCGGGCGGCCGGGACGGCGAGCAGGTGCTCGCGCAGCCGCGCGGCCTGGCGCGTGAGCGCGCCCGCCGTACGGGCCGACAGCAGCCACGGCGCGTCGTCGTGGCCCTCCTCGACGGCGGCCGACGCCTCGCCGGGGGCCTGCTCGATGATGGTGTGCGCGTTGGTGCCGCTCATCCCGAATGAGGAGACGGCGGCCCGGCGCGGCCTGCCGGTCTCCGGCCAGGCCAGCTCGGAGGTGAGCAGGCGGACCTGGCCGTCGGCCCAGTCCACGTGCGGGGTCGGCTCGGTCACGTGCAGCGTGCGCGGCAGGACGCCGTGCCGCATCGCCATGACCATCTTGATCACCCCGGCGACGCCCGCCGCCGACTGGGTGTGGCCGATGTTGGACTTCAGCGAGCCCAGCCACAGCGGGGAGTCCTCGGGACGGTCCTGGCCGTAGGTGGCCAGCAGCGCCTGCACCTCGATCGGGTCGCCCAGCTCGGTGCCGGTGCCGTGCGCCTCGACGACGTCCACGTCGCCCGTGGAGAGCCCGGCCCCGGCGAGGGCCTGGCGGATCACCCGCTGCTGGGCGGGGCCGTTCGGGGCGGTGAGCCCGTTGGACGCGCCGTCGGAGTTGACGGCCGAGCCGCGCACGACGGCCAGCACCTTGTGCCCGTTGCGGCGCGCGTCGGACAGCCGCTCCACCAGGAGCATCCCGACGCCCTCACCCCACCCGGTGCCGTCGGCGTCGGCGGAGAAGACCTTGCAGCGGCCGTCGGGGGCCAGCGCCCCGCCCTGGCTGCTGTCCACGAACATGCTCGGCGTGGTCATCACGGTCACGCCGCCGGCCAGCGCCATCGAGCACTCGCCGTTGCGCAGCGCCTGCACCGCCAGGTGCAGCGCCACCAGCGAGGAGGAGCAGGCGGTGTCCACGGTCACGGCGGGACCGGCGAGGCCGAACGCGTAGGCGAGGCGGCCGGAGATGACGCTCGTCGCGGTGCCGGTGAGCATGTGCGGGCGGCTGCCGTCCGGGATGTCGAACCGGCCGATGCCGTAGCCGGACGTGGCGGTGCCGACGAACACGCCGGTCTCGCCGCCGCGCGCGGTGGCGGGGGCGATCCCGGCCCGCTCGAACGCCTCCCAGGAGGTTTCGAGCAGCAGCCGCTGCTGCGGGTCCATGGCCAGCGCCTCGCGCGGGCTGATCGAGAAGAACGCCGGGTCGAAGCCCGCGACGTCCTGGAGGAAGCCGCCCTCGAAGGCGTACCTGCCGCCCTCGGCGTCGGGGTCCACCGGCCCGTACAGGTTGTCCACGTCCCAGCCGCGGTCGCCGGGGAACGGGCCGACCGCGTCCACGCCCTCGGCGACGAGCCGCCACAGGTCCTCCGGCGTGCTCACGCCGCCGGGGAACCGGCAGGCCATGCCGATGATCGCGATCGGCTCGCCCGTCCAGGGCACGGCCACGGCGGTGCGCGCCGGGACGGCCTGCCGCTCCCGCCTGCCGAGCAGCTCCGACAGCAGGTGCGCGGCCAGCGCCTCCGGGTTGGGGTGGTCGAAGACCAGGGTGGCGGGCAGCCGCACCCCGGCGGCGGCGCCGACCCGGTTGCGCAGCTCGACCGCGGTGAGCGAGTCGAAGCCCAGCTCCTTGAACGCCCGGCCGGGCTCGATCGCCTGGGCCGAGCCGAAGCCGAGCACCGCCGCCGCGTTCTCCCGCACCAGCGCCAGCACCAGCCGGTGGGCCTCGTCCTCCGGCAGCCCGGCCAGGCGCGCGCCCAGCTCGTTGGCCTGCCCGGCGGCGCTCGCCGAGGCGGCCCTGCGGGTCGAGCGGGTCAGCCCGCGCAGCAGCGGCGGCAGTTCGGCCTGCGGGTTGACGCGGGTGGTCACCACGGCGGCGTGCGGGCCGCGCAGCGCAGAGTCCAGCATGGCCAGGCCCTGCGCGGCGGACAGCGCGGGGAACCCGGCGCGGGTGATCCGGTCGCGGTCGGCGTCGGTGAGCGTGCCGAGCATGCCCCCGCCGACGTCCCACGGGCCCCAGGCCAGCGAGCGCGCGGGCAGCCCGCGCGCCTCGCGGTGGACGGCCAGCGCGTCCAGCACCGCGTTCGCCGCCGCGTAGTTGCCCTGCCCGGCGCTGCCGAGCGTCGCCGAAAGCGAGGAGAACAGCACGAACGCCGCCAGGTCGCGACCGGAGGTCAGCTCGTGCAGGGTCAGCGCGGCCCCGGCCTTGGGCGCCAGCACCGCCGCCACCCGCTCCGGGGTGAGCGCGCTGACGACGCCGTCGTCGATCACCCCGGCGGTGTGCACCACGGCGGTCAGCCGCTCGACGCCCGCGATGATCTCCGCCATGGCGTCCCGGTCGGCCGAGTCGGCGGCCTCCACGCGGACGGTCGCGCCCAGCTCGGACAGCTCGGCCACCAGCTCCGCGGCCCCGGCCGCGGCCGGTCCACTGCGGCTGACCAGCACCAGGTCGCGCACGTCGTGCACGGTCACCAGATGCCTGGCGACCAGGCCGCCGAGCGTGCCGGTGCCGCCCGTGATCAGCGCGGTCCCCTCGGGGTCCAGGGCGCGCGGGAACGTCAGGACGATCTTGCCGATGTGGCGGGCCTGGCTCATGTGCCGGAAGGCGTCCACCGACTTGCGGACGTCCCAGGTGCGGACCGGCGGCAGGGTGAGCGCGCCGCGCTCGAACAGCGCCACCAGCTCGCGCAGGATCTCGCCGATCCGGTCGGGGCCCGCCTCGGTGAGGTCGAAGGCCCGGTAGGTCACGCCGGGGTGGTCGGCGGCGACCGTGCCGGGGTCGCGGATGTCGCTCTTGCCCATCTCGATGAACCGGCCGCCTGGGCGGACCAGTCCGAGCGAGGCGTCCACCAGGTCACCGGCGAGCGCGTCAAGGACCACGTCCACCTGGGGGAAGCGGTCGGCGAACGAGGCGTCCCTGGAGGAGGCGATCTCCTCGTCGGCGAGGCCGAGGTCGCGCAGCACCGGCCACTTGGGGGCGCTGGCGGTGCCGTACACGCGGGCCCCGATGTGGCGGGCGATCTGCACGGCGGCCATGCCGACGCCGCCCGCCGCGGCGTGCACCAGCGCCGACTCGCCCTCGCCCAGCGCGGCCAGGTCCACCAGGCCGTAGTAGGCGGTGGCGAACGCGATCGGCATCGAGGCGGCCTGGACGAACGACCAGCCGTCCGGGATGGGGGTGAGCATCCGCTCGTCGGCCACGATGGCCGGGCCGAAGGCCCCGGTGACCAGGCCGAACACCCGGTCGCCAGGCCGCAGCGCGGTGACGCCCGCGCCGACGTGGGTGACCACGCCCGCGGCCTCGCCGCCCAGCTCCACCTGGCCCGGGTACATGCCGAGCGCGTTGAGCACGTCGCGGAAGTTCAGCCCGGCCGCGCGCACCTCGAACCGGACCTCGCCCGGCCCCGGCTCGGCGTCCTCGACCGGCAGCATGCACAGGTTGTCCAGGGTTCCACGCTCGGTCACATCGAGCTTCCAGGCGCCGGCGGGCGCGACCAGTTCGGCGCCCGCGCGGACCAGGCGGGCCGCGAACAGCGCGCCCTCCCTGACCGCGATCTGCTGCTCGCCGCTGGCCAGCGCGGCGGCCACGGCCTCCCGCTCGTCGGCGCCCTCGTCCAGGTCGATCAGGACGATGCCGCCCGGGTTCTCCGACTGCGCGGTGCGGACCAGGCCCCACACGGCGGCGGCGGACACGTCGGTGACGTCGTCGCCGGGCGCGGCGGCGACCGCTCCCCTGGTGACGATTGCCAGCCTCGCGTCCTCGGCGCGCTCGCCGCCCGGCCACGACTGGAGCAGGGCGAGCGCGTCGGCGGCGAGCGCCTCGGCGGGCCTGCCCGCGAACGAGGCGATCACGACGTCGGCGGGCAGCGCGGCAGTGATCTGTGCGGCGGGCAGCTTGGCCCAGTCGAGACGGTAGACGGTCTCCTCGGGGGCGGCGTCCTGGTCCAGGTGGGCGGCGGCGACGGGCCGCACCACGACCCGGTCCACCGACACGACCGGACGGCCCGCGCCGTCCACGGCCAGCACGGCGATGCCGTCCCCGCCGGACGGCGACACCCGGACCCGCAGCGTGGCCGCGCCAGACGCCCACAGGGAGACACCCTGCCAGGAGAACGGGAGGCCCGCCTCGCGGTC
The DNA here is from genome assembly GCF_029382225.1 of Spongiactinospora sp. TRM90649. Lineage (GTDB taxonomy): Bacteria > Actinomycetota > Actinomycetes > Streptosporangiales > Streptosporangiaceae > Spongiactinospora. The sequence continues at coordinate 1,071 of NZ_JARLTC010000065.1, read as the reverse complement.
CGCTCCGCCGTCGGCGACGGCGTGCGCGGCGACCGCCTGGAGCGCGGCGTCGAGCAGCGCCGGGTGCAGGCCGTACCTGGCCGCCTCGCGCTCCTCGTCCTCCGGCAGGCCCAGCTCTGCGTAGACGTCCTCGCCGCGCACCCAGACCGACCTGATGCCACGGAAGATCTCGCCGTACTCCAGCCCCGCCCCGGACAGCCGCTCGTAGAGCGCGTCCACGGGCGCGGCCTCCGCGCCGCGCGGCGGCCACACATCGGTGCCGGTCAGCTCCGGGTCCTCGGCGACGGCCGTGCCGGTGCCGGCCAGCACGCCCGCCGCGTGCCGCGTCCAGCCGCGCCGCGACCATCCGGCCACCGCCTCGTCGTCCTCGGGACGGGCGTACACGGTCACGGACCGGCGGCCGGTCTCGTCGGCGGCCCCCAGCGAGACCTGCACCTGCACGGCGGCGGCCTCGGGGATCGTCAGCGGGCGTTCCAGTACGAGTTCATCCAGATGACCGCAGCCCGCCTGGTCGCCCGCCCGGATCGCGAGTTCCACGAACGCGGTGCCGGGCACGACGATCCTGCCCGCGACGACGTGATCGGCCAGCCACGGGTGGGAACGAGCGGACAGGCGCGCGGTGAACAGGTACCCGTCGCCTTCGGCTAGGCCCAGGCCCGCGCCGAGAATGGGGTGATCGGTGTCACCGAGCCCGGCCGAGGTCACATCACCGAGCCAGGACGTCACCCTGGGCCAGTACCGCTCCTCGGCGAAGGGGTAGGTGGGGAGGTCGATGGCGCGGGCGGCGGGGAGGAGCGTGGTCCAGTCGGGGGTGTGCCCCGTGACGTGGAGGGTGGCCAGGGCGTGGAGGACGGTCTCCGCTTCGTCACGCTCGGCGCGCAGGGCCGGTGTGATGGCGACGGTGTCGATGGACTGCTGGGCCATCGCGGTGAGCACGCCGTCGGGGCCGAGCTCGATCAGGCGGACGACGTTGTGCGCGTGCAGGGTGGCGACTCCGTCGGCGAAGCGGACCGCTTCGCGGACGTGACGGACCCAGTACTCGGCCGTGTACTCGGCGACCGGTGAGCCGTC
>NZ_JARLTC010000064.1 GCF_029382225.1 Spongiactinospora sp. TRM90649 | reverse complement strand
GACCCGGTGATGGGCGCGCGCCCGCTGCGGCGCACCATCCAGCGCGAGCTGGAGGACACGCTGTCGGAGAAGATCCTTTACGGCGAGCTGCGTCCCGGTCAGATCGTCAAGATCGCGGTCGAGGGTGAGGGCGACAACGCCAAGTTCACCTTCGTCGGCGAGGACGCCCCGGCGCCGAGGGTTCCCGACTCGGCGGCGGCCATCGTCGAGGCGGGCCAGCGCTGACGCGCCGTCCCTCGCCGAGACACCGGTCGGTCTAGCCCGGCTCAGCCCGGACTAAGGCCTGGCCGGTCAAGTTTCAGGCAATGCGGAGCCCCGCGTGGCATGGTCCACGCGGGGCTTCGCTTTTTTGTGGGAGTATCCGGTATCGCGCCACCGGATGTAGTACTACACTGCGTAGAGCGAATACGGCCAAGTCTGGCTCAAGTGGCTCACAAGTAGCCGCCCGTAGCGTGACGTCGGCCCGGGGTCACCCCAGCGCAGTAGTCCGTAATGGGCTCCAGGGGTGACGCGCAGCCCGCGAACTTCCGGGCATGCTCGGGCAGACCCGGCCGGATTCCGGCAGGGAGGGGGCTTTCGCCCCCATACGGCCGGGCACCGCCGCCGATGGCGGCGGCACGGCTTACATACGTAGCACGCTGGAGGCACCGGATGCGCATGCGCCACGATGACGGCACGCTCGTTCACTTGGCATACAACGCCGGTGTTCACCCGGCCGAGGACCTTGAGAACCTGATCGCCCACCTCACGCGTTACGCGATGCCGGTTCGCAAGCGCCTCGGCGTCGAACGCCTGGGCGTGGGCCTGTGGCTGGCCCCGAGCGTCGCCGACCACCTGATAGCCGACCGCATCGAACTGGTCCGCCTGCGCCGCTCCCTTGAGGAGCGCGGCCTGGAGGTCGTCAGCCTCAACGGCACCGGCGGCCGCAACCTCGACTCCCCGGGCCCCGACTGGGCCAAGCCCGAGCGCTACCGCTACACGATGGCGCTGGCCAAGATCCTCGCCTTCCTGCTGCCCGACGACGTCGAGTCCGGGAGCATCTCCACCATCCCCATCGGCTGGCGCCGCGACTGGCCCGCCGACCTGCACACCATCGCGGCCAACCGCCTCGAACGCCTCTCCCGCGAGCTGCGCGGCCTGTACAGCGTGACCGGCAAGACCATCCGCGTCGGCTTCGAGCCCTGGCCGGGGTGCGTGCTGGAGACCACCGAGCAGGCCCTCGAACGCGTCTGCGGCATCGACTCCGAACACCTCGGCGTCTGCCTCGACGCCTGCCACCTGGCCGGCGGCACCGAAGAGCCCGGCGCGGCCCTGCGCAACCTGGCCCGCGCTGGCGCCCCGGTGGTCAAGCTGGGCCACCTGCACGCCCACGCGGGCGAGTCCCCGGGCGGCGAGGCTCCGACCACCGGGTCCGTACTGCAGGACACGCTCACCGCGATGCTGTCGGGCACGGTCAACGGCACGGCGCACGTCGAGGTGGAGACCCACGGCCTGGCCGTCCCGCTCCGGGCCAAGGGGCCGGGCGCGCTGGTCAACGCCCTCGCGGAGGAACTCGACTGGGCCCGGCGCAACCTCACTTCTCTGGGGCTGCAGCTCGCGGCATAGGTGGAATTGGGCCTGTATGGGGCTGTGAGGCGCTGTACGGGCCTGCGAAGTACCGAATGGGGGCTTTTGTTAAGTAGCGTCCTTCGGACGCCTAGGGGGCTTCAGGCTCTCTTCGCGGGGTGACCGTGTACGGCACGCACAGTGCCGTCCGACGTCCGTACCAGGCCAAGCCCCCTGCCCGGCGCTCTCCGAGCGCGGTCCTCCCTCACCGTTACGGCACCGGCTATCCCGCTCTTGGGGCCAACCCGGTGCCATACGCATCGGTTGCCGACCCGCCCTCAGCCACGCCTTCCCCTCACACGCCGCAGGCACCAGCCCGCCGTACGCCCTGCCGTCCCTGCGGTCGAACCCCCTGACACCCGTGCCGCCGTACGCCGCGCCCTCCCCGCCGGGGGCGGGCGCCCAATGGGCCTCGCTGCGCTCGGACGCCTTTCTGGCGTCGGGCGAAGCCCGACGCTCGCGCCGTCCGTAGGTCACCTGGAACGTGCCGGGGCTGGAGGCTTGGATCGCCCCTCCTGCTGCGCGTAACGCCCACGGCGAGCCGGTTTCCCTTGGCGAAGGCCGCACGCCGCAGGGATCCGACACCTGTGGAAGAGCTCCCCGGCGACCACCGCCCGCCGCTCCCGCGCCGCATCCTGCCCGCCCGGCCCGTCGTCTCGGCCTCGGCTGGGCGCTTTCCGTCGTCTCCGTGTGCCGTTTGTCGTCGCTGTGCGCCCTGCCGTCCGCGCGGGATCGAGGAGCCAATGGGCCTCGCTGCGCTCGGACGTGCTTTCTGGGTCGGGCTTCGCCCGACGCTTGCGCCGTCCGTAGGTCGCCTGAACGCCAGAGCAAGACCGAGATCTGGATGGATGCCAATGAATGCCAGGAAAGGCATGGCTCCGTCAGGTCATCGTTTTCGTGGGGCTCGGTCTTCGTGGTGAAGGTGGTGTCAGGCGTTGCAGGAGGATTCTGGAGCTTCGATGGTTCACTCTTCTGCGGCCACGCCGCGATGTCATCATGAGCCCACCTGGCGAGCCGTCTACCAGGCGTAATTTCGAAAGGTTATGTCTGATAACACTCCGCAATGGAGTTTCGATGCCGCGACGCCCTGATCCGCTCACTCCTACTCAATCGCCCTGGCATTTGCTCGGTGCGGCCATCCGGCATTGGCGAGGTGATCGCACCCAGCGTGAATTGGGTGACGCCGTGCACGTGGACAACAGCGTGATCTCCGAGTACGAGCGGGGGACCGTCCACCCCAGTGCGGACACCGTCCGGCTGATAGACGAAGTCACCGGCGCAGGAGGCCATCTCATCGCCCTGCATGCCTTCGCGGTGGAATTCGACGTGTTGCGCGCGGGTATTAGGAGAGGACGACCCCCTCACACCGAGGACGACGAGATGGAACGTCGTGCCACCGTACGCCTGCTGGCGGCTCTGTCAGCAGGCGCGGCCCTCCCCTTGGACTCTCTGGAGCTCCTTCGTTCGGGCCTCAACCGCGCGCTCGGTCAAGCGGACGATTTGGATGAGTTGGAGGCCGCCGCCTACGAGCTCGCGTACGCGATCAGGGTTCTTCCGCCGCGAGAGTTCATCGCGAAGGCGGCTCCTCGTCTCGCTGACGTTCAGTACGTCGCGCGGCATCGTCGTGATCTGGAGCAGGCGGGCCTTCAGCGGGTGACGGGGCAGATGTCCGCGTTGCTGGCGATCGCCCTGCACGAGTTGGGTGATCCGTCGGCGGCTCGACGCTGGTGGCGTACGGCGCGTAAGGCCGCTGACGCCTCCGGTGACCTGGGCCTGCGCGTATGGGTCCGCGGGCGGCACGCGTTCACCGAGTCGTGCGCTCTGCGACCGGTCGACGCGGCTTCCCTCATCGCCGAGGCGGAGGCACTGGCCGCAGGGAAGATGAGCGCGGGCCTGATGGAGGCACGGATAGCGCGGTCCATGGTGGAAATCGGTAGCGGCGACGCGGGCCACGATCCTGACCTGCTGGCGAAGTTCGACGAAGACGCGTCACGGCTGCCGGATGCGGTGGCCGGGGAGAGGGCGGCCATCTGGGGCTGGTCCCAAGAGCGACATGTGTGGGAACGCGCCGCCACATGTGTGCTCATCGGCGACCCGGAGGTCTATGACGAACTGACCCACCAGGCTAGGCGAGAGACCAACCCTCGCGCCCAGGGCATCCTCCAGATGCGCAAGAGCATGTGCCTGGTGCGAATGGGCGAGGTAGAGCAGGCCGTGGAAGAGACCGCGAGGGTGTACGGCGGGCTTCCCGCCCAGCACCGGACGACGGCTGTGCGGCTGTGGGCCGACCGGATCGTTTCGGCGCTGCCGCAGCAGGCGGAGGGGCTGCCGGCCGTACGAGAACTGCGGGCGCTGGTGGCGAGCTGAGAGCCAAGGCCGTTCATGGGAGGGGCGGCATGTGCTCGGCTCGGTCGATCGGATGATTGTTAGGCCATGTCGATGCCGGCCGCGCGCATCCGCTCCTCATCGCACAAGCGCAGCGGACGCCCCCGCCAGGCGCTCCGGATTCCGGCTCGCTCAGTGCAGCGCGACGGGCAGTCCGCCGCGCGCCTGGACCTGCCGCGCGCCCGTATGTCGTAGGTGGTCTGCCGGTAGCCGGGGTCGCGGCCGAGTTCGGCGACGACGCGCCGCCAGTACGTCTGGGTGGCGAACCGGCTGTTGAGGTAGACCACGGGACGGCCGGGCCCGCCGGTGTCGGTCACGGCCGGCAAGGTCAACCTCGGTGTGACGGCGCGCGCTCTGCTCAGGGCCGATTAGCCCACGGCGTAGATGGGGGAGTGGGGTCCGGCGTGTTCCCTAGCGTGGGACGCATGGACATCGTTCGACTGACTCCCGAACTCCACTTCTTCAGATTCCCCGTCGGGCACGTCTACCTGTGGGAGGACGCCGACGGGCTGACGCTGATCGACTCGGGGGCTCCCGGCGCCGGGGCGCGGATCGCGGAGGGGATCCTGGAGATCGGGCATCATCCGGGGGACGTGCGGCGGCTGGTGCTGACGCATGGCCACATCGATCATGTGGGCGGGGCGGCGGAGATCGCTTCGTGGGGCGACGTGACCGTCTACGCGCACCGGGCGGACGCGCCCGCCGTCCGGGGGGAGGCGGAGATGCCGCCGGCGGATCTGTCGGACTGGGAGCGGCCGATCTTCGAGCGGGCCAACAAGGAGATCTCGGTGGCGGCGCTTCGGCCGGTGCGGGTGGACCGCGAGGTCGAGGACGGCGACGTGATCGGCTTCGGCGGCGGGGCCAGGGTCGTGCCGGTGCCCGGTCATACGGCGGGCAGCGTTGTGCTGCACCTGCCCGCGTACGGTGTGTTGTTCACGGGGGACATCGCGGCGCGTGATCCGGGGTCTGACGATCCCGACACTCCGGTCTTTCCCGGAGTGTTCAACGTCGATCCGCCGCAGGCCCTCGACTCGTTCCGGCGGGTGGCGCTGCTGGAGACGGAGATCGCCTGTTTCGGGCACGGTGAGCCGGTCGCCGGGGGTGCCTCGGCTCGGTTCAGGGAGGCCGTCGGGCGGCTCTCCTGACACCGGCTCAGGACGTGGGGAGCCGGTAGGTGCCGTCGGAGAGGACTTCGGCGAGGCCGTCGGCGACGAGGCCGTCCAGGGCGCGCTCGCGCTGGATCGGCTCCGGCCAGACCACGTCGAGCGCGGACTTGGGCACCGCGCCGTGGGCCTGGCGGAGCACGGCGAGCAGGCGTCCACGGCACTGGCGGTCGGTGCCCTCGTAGGTCTGGCCCTTGCGGGCGGGGCCGTCGTGCGGCGGACGGCCCGCGAGCCGCCAGCGGCAGTGCGCGGTGATCGGGCAGTCCACGCAGCGCGGCGCGCGGGCCGTGCAGACCAGCGCGCCCAGCTCCATCACCGCGACGCCCCAGGTGGGGGCGTCGAGCACGGGGAGCAGGCCCTCGGCCAGGGTGCGCTCGGCGGCGGTGGTCGCCTTGGGCGGGTACTCCTCGCCGCGCATGGCCCGGGCGAGGACGCGCCGCACGTTGGTGTCGAGGACGGCGTGCCGTCCGCCGAAGGCGAAGCTGGCGACGGCGGCGGCGGTGTATTCGCCGATGCCGGGTAGCGAGCGCAGGACGGCGTGGTCGGACGGCACCTCGCCGCCGTGCTCCTCGGCGATCGCGCGGGCGCACGCGTGCAGGTTGAGCGCGCGACGCGGGTAGCCGAGCCTGCCCCAGGCGCGCACGGCCTCGCCGGGCGGCTCGGCGGCCAGCGCGGCGGGGGTGGGCCAGCGGGCGAGCCACGCGGCCCAGATCGGGAGCACGCGCGCCACGGGGGTCTGCTGGAGCATGATCTCGCTGACCAGGACGCCCCAGGGGGTGGTGTCGGGTCGCCGCCAGGGCAGGTCGCGGGCATGCGTGCCGTACCAGTCGAGCAACGGCTCACGCAGCGGATTCGGCTCGGCCACCCCACGAACCTAGCGGACCCCACCCTCACCCCGAACCGCCCGAGCCACCACGACGGTTCAGTGGGATGTCTGGAATGTCTGGGATTGTTGTTGAACCGCCTGGGCGGGTTTCAGGTTGCCCTCGCCCGGCAAGGATTCTGCATACTGTGCGTATGGATCCGGACACGTTCCGCGATGATCTTCGGCAGGCCGATCCCGAGATCTACTGGCGTCGCCGAATGGCGCTGCTCGTCGCGGTGCTCGTCGTCGTCGCCGTGGTGGCGTGGGCGTGCTCATCGACCTCTGGGGCGCATCGGCCCTCGGGCGCGCAGGCCATCCCCACCGGGCCGGATCCGCTGGCCGCGCTCGCGGCGAGTCCGAAGCCGGGGCCGTCCGCGAACGCCGGGGAGAAGGGGCGTAGGGCGCAGCCGACGCCCACGCCCGGCAGACCCGCCGTGCCCACGGCCACCGCCTCCGCCGCCGTCACGGCCGCGACGACGCTGTCGCCCAACACGGTGCCGAGCCCGCCGCGTCAGGAGGGCGATCCGTGCGCCAAGGGCGACCTGGTGGTGAGCCTGTCAGGTGAGCGTCAGGTCTACCCGGGCGGCACGCGCCCGAGGTTCACGCTGACCCTGGTAAACACCGGCGACCTCATGTGCAAGACCGATGTCGGGCCGCGCGCCCTGGAGGTGCGGATCACGTCGGGGAAAGACCGGATCTGGTCGTCGTCCGACTGCATCAGCGGCGACGGGATCGAGATCCGGCGGCTGGAGCGCGGCATCCCGTACGTCCGGCCGATCGAGTGGGATCGCCTGCGCTCCGGCTCCCGGTGCGACATCAGCCGCGCGGGCGCACGCCCCGGCACCTACGTGGCGGCCGTCCACGCCGACGACCTGGGAAACCCGGGGAAGGCTGTTTTTCACCTTCGGTGACCCAAAGTACCCAAAGCGCCCGTTACACGTAGCGTTCGAGGATGGAGGATTCGGCCAGGCGTGACAGGCCCTCACGGACGCTCCTGGCCCTCGCCTCGCCCACGCCGCCCACCGACTGGAGGTCGTCGATTCCGGCCGCGAGCAGCTTTTGCAGGCTGCCGAAGTGGTTGACCAGGCGTTCCACCACCGAGGCGGGGAGCCGGGGGACCTTGGCGAGCAGGCGGAAGCCGCGCGGGCTGAGCGGGATGTCGAGGGCGTCGGCCCCGGCGTAGCCGAGGATCGCGGCAACGCGGGGCAGGTCGAGGAGTTCGCTGGAGGACAGCAGGTCGAGTTCGTGCAGCGCGTCGGCCACCTTGCGCGGACGGCGGGCCGCACCCCCCGAAGGCGCCGGGATGTAGTCGCGCACGACCAGCTCACGGTCGGGCTCGACGCCCGCCACCAGCTCGTCGAGCTGGAGGCTGAGCAGCCGCCCGTCGGTGCCCAGCTCCACCACGTAGCCCTCGATCTCGCGGGCGATGCGCCGCACCATCTCCAGCCGCTGGACGACCACCGTGATGTCGCGGACCGTCACCAGGTCTTCGATCTCCAGCGCGGAGAGCGTGCCGGAGACCTCGTCCAGGCGGAGTTTGTAGCGTTCGAGGGTGGCCAGGGCCTGGTTGGCCTTGGACAGGATGACCGAGGACTCCTCCAGCACGTAGCGGATGCCGTCCAGGTAGAGGGCGATGATCCGCATGGACTTGCTGATGGAGATGACCGGGCGGCCGGTCTGCTTGGCCACCCGCTGGGCGGTGCGGTGCCGGGTGCCCGCCTCGTCGGTCGGGATGGAGGGATCGGGCACCAGGTGCACGGCCGCGCGCACGATCTTGTAGTCGTCGCGCAGCACGATCGCGCCGTCCATCTTGGCGAGTTCGCGCAGCCGGGTGGCGGAGAAGTCGACGTCGAGCTCGAAGCCGCCGCTGCACAACTCTTCCACCGTGCTGTCGTAACCGAGCACCACAAGCCCGCCCGTGTGCCCCCGCAGGACGCGCTCCAGCCCGTCGCGTAGCTCCGTGCCGGGCGCGACCTCGGCGAGTGTGGCTCTTCGTCGCTCGTCGAACCCCTTGTCGTCCGTTGCCACATGACCCCCGCTGGTCGCCTACCACAGCCAAGCTTACCGGCGCGCCATCGGACCGGGCCTGGCGGCCGGGGCAGTCAGGTGACGTGCCGCAGCGCGTCCCAGACATGCTCTACTTCTGTGACGTCGAAACCGGGCGCGAGGTTCGCGCTGCGGTCGCCGACGGGCACGAGAGATGCCGGGCCGCCGTCCTTGACGTCGAGCGAACCGGCGGGCACCAGCGCCTGGGAGAAGCCCAGCCGGGCCGCCTCGGACAGGCGTCGCCGCACGTCACGGACGGGACGCAGCTCGCCGGCGAGGCCGACCTCGCCCAGCACCACCATGCCGGGGGGAAGTGGTTTGTCACCCGCGGAACTGGCGACGGCGAGCAGCACGGCCAGATCGACGGCGGGGTCATTGAGCCGGATGCCGCCGACCGTGGCGGTGAAGACGTCGCAGCCGCTGAGCCGGGCATTGAGGCGGCGTTCCAGGACGGCGAGCACCATCGTCACCCGGAACGGGTCGAGCCCGGAGGAGGTGCGCCTGGGCTGCTGGGCCTCGGTGCGCGCGACCAGCGACTGCACCTCGGCGGGCAGCGGTCTGGTGCCTTCGACGGTGACCGTGACGCAGGTGCCGGGGACCGGCTCGCCGCGCCGGGAGACGAACAGGCCGGTGGGGTCGGTGAGGCCGTCGATGCCCCGCTCGTGCAGGTCGAAGCAGCCGACCTCGTCCACCGGGCCGAACCGGTTCTTGATCGCGCGGACCAGCCGGAGCCGGGAGTGGCGGTCGCCCTCGAACTGCAGGACGACGTCTACCAGGTGCTCCAGGACGCGGGGACCGGCGATGGAGCCGTCCTTGGTGACGTGGCCGACCAGGATGGTGGACATACCGCGTTCCTTGGCCAGTCGCACCAGGTTGCCCGCGACCTCGCGCACCTGGGTGACGCCGCCGGGCACGCCGGTGGCCTGCGCCGAGCCGATGGTCTGCACCGAGTCGACGATCAGCACGTCGGGGCGGACCTGCTCGACGTGGGCGATCAGCGCCGAGAGGTCGGTCTCGGCGGCCAGATAGAGGCGGTCCTGGAGCGCGCCGATGCGGTCGGCGCGCAGCCGCACCTGGGCGGCCGACTCTTCGCCGGTGACGTAGAGGACGGTCTCGGCGCGGGCGATCCTGGCCGCGGCCTCCAGCAGCAGGGTGGACTTGCCGATGCCGGGCTCGCCGGCCAGCAGCACCACCGCGCCGGGCACCAGGCCGCCGCCGAGCACCCGGTCGAGCTCGCCCACCCCGGTGGTGCGGGCGGCGGCGGTCTCGGCCTTGACCTGCCCGATCGGTATGGCGGGCGCGGTGACCGCCCCGGCCGAGGTCACGTGCACCCCGCCGCGGGTGCCCTCTTCCTCGACCGTGCCCCACGCCTGGCACTCTCCGCAGCGCCCGACCCATTTGGTGGTGCGCCAGCCGCACTCCGCGCAGCGGTAGCCGGGCTTTTGAGCAGTCTTGGCCATGCCCGGCAGGCTAGCGCCCCGAACCGACAAACAGGTGTCAGAAGACGTGCCAGCGCAGGATGTTCGGGTAGGCGATCTCCAGGCCGGGGGCTTCGGAGATGGCCAGATCGGCGACCTCGGGGGTGAATTCGATCCGCAGCACGGCCTCCAGGTCGGCCCGGCGCTCGAAGACCATCCGCAGGTCGAGGGGCTGTCGCCGCCAGCCGTGCCGGGCCCAGAAGTCTTCGACCGTTCGAAGGGAGTAGGTGGGGGTGGACCGGGAGAACCAGCGGCCGAAGGCGCCCCGGGAGGCGTCGAGGTCGATGACGAAGGCGACGCCGCCGCGCCGGACGACGCGTCTCAGCTCGGTGAGGCCGGGTTCGCAGCCGGGGCCGAAGAAGTAGGCCCAGCGGGCGACGGCGACGTCAACGGAGGCGTCGGGGAGCGGTAAGGACTGGGCGGAGGCGGTGTGGACGGAGACGTTGGGCAGGGCGGCGCAGCGGCGCGTGGCCAGGGCGGCCAGGTCGCCGTGCGGCTCGACGCCGACGACCCGCCGGGCGGTCGCGGCGAACGACGGCAGGTGGTAGCCGGTGCCGCAGCCGATGTCGAGGACGTCGGAGTCGTCCCAGGGGCGGATGGCGGCCATCGCGGCGTCGGCCCGGCGCTCGGGGTCGACCGCGCGGTTCTCCAGCTCGTAGACCCGGGGGTTGTTCCAGATGTTCGGACTGGGAATGGCACCTTTGGCGATCCGGCCCATGACGTCCAACCTATCCCGGCGCGAGGCCCGTTGAGCACGGGCGGATCGGCCGCGCGGCGGCCGAGTGACGCGGCCCACGGGCGGCGTGACGCCAATCATCGGCGCGCCCGCTTAGTCTGGCTAGTGAGCGATCGTGGCCGCAGTCGCCGATCCGACGGGCGGGGGCTCGGCCGCGAGCGGTGCCGAACAGCGAGGTCGCCAGATGAGTGACGTCAACGAGGTCGCCAGGGCGGCGATGTCCACGAGGTCCCGGAGTGAGTGAAGTGGTTCGACTGCCCAGTGCCGAGATCGCGCTTTCGACGGCGTCGGTTTATCCGGAGCGCACCCCCGACGCGTTCGAGCTGGCCGCGCGCCTGGGATACGACGGCGTGGAGATCATGGTGGGCGCCGACCCGGTGAGCCAGGACGTCGACGTCCTGGAACGGCTGGTCGATCACTACCAGATTCCGATCCTGGCCGTGCACGCGCCGTGCCTGCTGGTCACGCAGCGGGTGTGGGGGCGCGATCCGTGGGCCAAGCTGGTCCGGGCGCGCAAGGCCGCCGAGCGGCTGGGCGCGCGCACGGTGGTGGTGCACCCGCCGTTCCGCTGGCAGCGGGAGTACGCTCGCGACTTCGAGAACGGCCTGGCCAGGATGCGCGAGGAGACCGACGTCACGTTCGCGGTGGAGAACATGTTCCCGCTGCGTGCGCGCGGCAACGAGGTCGTGCCGTACTCCCCGAGCTGGAACCCGGTCGATCACGACTTCCCCGATGTGACGCTCGACCTCTCGCACACGGCGGTGTCGGGGTCAGACGCGATGGAGATGGCGGTCAAGCTGGGCGACCGGCTGGCGCACCTGCACCTGGCCGACGGGCTGGGCACGGCCAACAAGGACGAGCACCTGGTGCCCGGCCGGGGCAACCAGCCCTGCGCGCCGATCCTGGAGCGGCTGGCGGCCACCGGCTACGAGGGGCTGGTGGTGCTGGAGATCAACACCCGCAAGGCGGCCAGCCGCAGCGAGCGGATCGACGATCTCGCCGAGGCGCTGGCCTTCGCCCGCCTGTACCTGGCGGCGTCACCGGCGGGCACGTGAACGCGCCGACGCCCTCCGGCACCACCAGCACGGACCAAGGCGTGAGCACGAAGGCCCAGGCGGAAGGCGGTCAGCGGCGGCGCGGCCCCGGACGGCGGCCCGGACGCCGTCCCGGCGCGGCCGACACGCGCGGGGAGATCCTCGCCGCGGCGCGCAAGGTGTTCGCGGCCAAGGGCTTCGACAAGGCCACCGTCCGGGGGATCGCGCGGGAGGCCGGCGTCGATCCGGCGCTCGTGCACCACTACTTCGACAGCAAGGAGGGCGTGTTCGTCGCGGCGATGCAACTGCCCGCCGACCCCGGCGAGGTGATCCCGCGCATCCTGGACGGCCCGCGCGAGCAGACCGGGTTCCGGCTGGTCCGCGAGCTGCTGACGATCACCGCCAGCCCGCAGGCCCGCGAGCCGATGATGGCGCTGATGCGCACCGCGATGACCAACGAGCAGGCCGTCGGCATGGTGCGCGAGTTCCTCATGCAGGCGATCCTGGGGCGGGTGATCACGCTCGCGGGGGTGTCGCCGCTGCGTGCGGAGGCGGCGTTCGCGCAGCTCTTCGGCATGATGGCGATGCGCTACATCGTCAAGCTGGAGCCGCTGGCCACGGTGGAGATCGACGAGCTGGCCGAGGTGATCGGCCCGGCCGTGCAGCGCTACCTGTTCGACGACTGAGGTCTTCGCCGAGCGGGGTAGCGTCCACCCCCCGGCGACGGAGCGCACCGAGCATTGTTCTACCCTGGGCCCCCGGCCGTCATTCTCGGTGACCGCCGGTCTACGCTGGCAGCCAACGTAGTAGTGGGAGGTTCGGTGCTCCTCGTAGCGATCATAGGGCTATTGATGACCGCCGCGGCGGTCGCGTTGACGGCGCGCCGTGCGCTGTTCCTGTACCGGCTCGCCACCGTTGGCCAGCCGGCGCCGGAGCGTGTCGAGTACGCCAGGGACAACGCGGGCGCGGAGCTCAAGGCACAGCTCGTCGAGGTGTTCGGCCAGCGCAAACTGCTGAAGTGGACCCCTTCGGGCACCGCCCATTTCTTCGTCATGTGGGCGTTCTTCATCCTGCTCACCGTCTACATCGAGGCGTACGGCGCGCTCGTCCAGGGCGCGGTGACCGGCACCCCCGACTTCCACATCCCGCTCATCGGCACCTGGCCGGTCCTGGCGTTCCTGCAGGACTTCATCGCCGCCGCCGCGCTGATCGGGCTGGGCGCCTTCGCCGTCATCCGGGTGAAGAACTCGCCGAAGACCCTCGGCCGCTCGTCGCGCTTCTCCGGGTCGCACCTCGGCGGGGCCTGGCTGGTGCTGTTCATGATCTTCAACGTGATCTGGACGCTGTTCCTCTACCGGGCGGCGGCCATCAACACCGGCAACTTCCCCTACCGCTCCGGCGCGTTCGTGTCGGAGGGGGTCGCGGCGGCGCTGCGCCCGCTCGGCGAGGGGGCCAACGACGCGCTGGAGCACGTGGGCCTGCTGCTGCACATCGCGGTCATGCTGGTGTTCCTGGTGATCGTGGTGTACTCCAAGCACCTGCACATCTTCACCGCCCCGCTCAACGTGCTCTTCTCCCGCCGCCCCGACGGCATGGGCGCGGCGCAGCCGATGCGCAGCGGCGGCAAGCTGCTCGACTTCGAGGAGGCCGACCCCGACACCGACGTGTTCGGCCGGGGCAAGCTGGAGGACACGAGCTGGAAGGGCTTCCTCGACTTCTACACCTGCACCGAGTGCGGGCGGTGCCAGTCGCAGTGCCCGGCGTGGAACACCGACAAGCCGCTGTCCCCGAAGATGCTGATCCTCGACCAGCGCGACCACGCCTTCAAGGTCGCGCCGTACCTGCTGGCCGGTGAGGAGCAGCGCAAGGACCTCCACGAGGACGTGCTGGCGCTGCTGGACAAGCCGCTGGTCGGCGAGGACGGCGTGATCCACCCCGACGTGCTGTGGTCGTGCACCAACTGCGGGGCCTGCGTGGAGCAGTGCCCGGTGGACATCGAGCACATCGACCACATCCTGGACATGCGGCGCTACCAGGTCATGGTCGAGTCCAGCTTCCCCTCCGAGGCCGGGGTGATGCTGAAGAACCTGGAGAACAAGGGCAACCCGTGGGGGATGTCCGAGATGAAGCGCGCCGAGTGGGTCGAGGAGCTCGACTTCGAGGTCGAGATCGTCGACGACAAGATGCCCGAGGACACCGAGTACCTGTTCTGGGTCGGCTGCGCGGGCGCGCTGGAGGACCGCGCGAAGAAGACCACCAAGGCGGTCGCCGAGCTGCTGCACATCGCGGGCGTGAAGTTCGCGGTGCTCGGCCCGATGGAGGCGTGCACCGGCGACCCGGCCCGACGGCTGGGCATGGAGTTCCTGTTCTCGATGCTCGCCCAGCAGAACATCGAGACGCTCAACGACGCGGGCGTGAAGAAGATCGTGGCCACCTGCCCGCACTGCTTCAACACCCTGGCCAACGAATACCCGCAGCTCGGCGGAAACTACGACGTCGTCCACCACACCCAGTTGCTGGCCAAGCTGGTCGAGGAGGGCAAACTCACCCCGATCACGCCGATCGAGGAGAAGATCACCTACCACGACCCCTGCTTCCTCGGCCGCCACAACAAGGTCTACGCACAGCCCCGCGACATCATGGCCAAGGTCCCTGGCGTGCAGACCCAGGAGATGCACCGCTGCAAGGACCGCGGCTTCTGCTGCGGCGCGGGTGGCGCGCGGATGTGGATGGAGGAGCGGATCGGCAAGCGCATCAACACCGAGCGGGTGGACGAGGCGCTGACCACCGACCCCGACCGCGTCTCCACGGCCTGCCCGTTCTGCCTGGTGATGCTGGGCGACGCGATCAGCGAGAAGAAGAACTCCGGCGAGGCCAAGGAGTCGCTGGAGGTCGTGGACGTGGCCCAGCTCCTGATCAGGTCGGTCAAGGGCGAGGCGCCGGCCACCCCGGCCTCTTGACGGTTCTTTACAATTCAAGGTCGAATAGGCCCTGCTCCTGTGCCGACGCGGGTGTGGACGTGATTGGCAGGTGGAAGGGTGAAACCCTTTCTCCACATAACAGGAAAATCACGGTAACCTCACAGACGCGTGGCTCATTTCGAGGGGGAGGGCTGGCGGGTGCGCGTCGTGGTCACCGATGCCGAGGTCACCTTGGCCGATGTCCTCTCGCTGCGCCTGGCCGTCGACGGGCCGCTCGGTCACACGGCCGAGCTGGTCCTGCGCCACCGGGGCAACGGCGTCGAGCGGCACATCCCCCTCGACGGCTGGGGCGGCGACGTCCGTGACGCCGCGCTGGCGGTCTCCCTGGGCACGCTGCGGCTCGAACCGGGCCGGTGGGACGCCTATCTCGGCGTCGGCGAGCAGCGCGTCCGGCTCAAGAGCATCGACCCGGGCTTCTCCCTCGACCACCTCGACGCCTACGCGCTGGCCCGGCGCACCCTGGCGTACCGCGCCTACCGCACGCTCAACGGGAACCTCGCGCTGAAGATCTCCGAGGCCCGGCCGGTCGCCGACGTCCGCGCGGTGTGGTTCCGCGAGGGCCGGTTCGAGGTGACCGGGCTGCTGGCCTACACCGGGCTCGATGACGACGACGCCCGCCACGAGGCCCGCCTGGCGCTGCACCGGCGCTCCCCGGAGGCCGTCCTGACCGCCACGGCGACCGTCCAGGGCGTGCGCTTCCACGCGGCCCTGTCGCTGTGCGACGTCATCGAGGCGGCCAACGAGTCCACCGGGCCGTGGGAGCCCTCTCTGGAGGTCGAGGGCGTGGCCACGCCGCTGCGCCTGGGCGCCATGCTCGACGACGTGGACGGCAAGCGCCGCCGCCTGCACTACCCCGCCGCCACCGTGGACGGCGTGCCGATCCGGCCCTCCTTCACGGCCGACGACGAACTGCGGCTTGAGGTGGGCGTGTGAGGATCTGCGTGGTGCTGCCCTCGGTGTACGGCATGCGGGGCGACGTGCGGTCCGTCGTCAACCTCGCCGCCGACCTGGCCGAGCGCCACGACGTGGAGATCCTCAGCGTCAAGCGGCACCGCGACAAGCCGTTCTTCTCGATCGACCCCCGGGTGCGGCTGCGCTGGCTGATCGACGTGCGCCCCGGCGTGCGCCACCTGCTGCCCAACGGCCGGATGCGCGCCGAGGTCGCGCTGTGGCGCAGGCTGCGGTCGCTGCGCGCCGACGTGCTGATCACCACCCGGCCGGCCATCGGCGTGCAGGCGGCCAAGCACGCCCCGCGCCAGGTGATCAGGCTGGCCAGGGAGTGGGGGCGCCCGCCGTCCCCCGAGCCGATCAAACGCTTCTATCCGAGGCTCGATGGCGTGGTGGCCGCCACCGAGTCGGGGCGCGAAGAGTGGGGGCGCCTGCTGGGCGACTCGCCGGGCGGCGCGCCCGGCGAGGCGGGCGGGCCCGCCGTCCATCTGGTGCCCGACGCCCTTCCCGCGCCCCCGTGGCCGCGCTCGCGCATGGACAACCGCATCGTGGCGGCGGGCGGCCGGTGGGTGCCCGTGAAGGGCTACGACCGCCTGCTGCGGGCCTTCGCCGTGGTGGCGGACAAGCGCCCCGACTGGCGGCTGCGCCTGTACGGCTCCGGCCCCGAGGAGAAGCGCCTGCGCGGCATCGTGGGCGATCTGGGGCTGCACAACCACGTCTACTTCATGGGCATCACGCCGGATCTCACCGGCGAGTTCGCCAAGGCGTCCATCGTGGCGGTGTCCTCACAGGCCGAGGCGCTGGGCATGACCGTCATCGAGGCGCTCGGCTGCGGCGTGCCGGTGGTCGGCTTCGACGGCCCGCGCGGCCCCGGCCAGTTCGTCGAGTCCGGCCGCAACGGCCTGCTGGTGGCCGAGGGCGACGGCGAGGTCGAGGCGTACGCGGCGGCGCTGCTCTCGCTCATCGACGACGAGCGCCGCCGCCGGGCGCTGGCGGCCGGCGCGCTGGACAGCGCGGGCGGATACGCCGCCCCCACGGTCGCCGCGCGGTGGGAGGAACTCATCTCCGGCCTGCGGTGATACCGGTTAGGGGTACCTTGGGTACATGCATGGGTACAGCGGGGACAAGCAGGCCTATCTCACCCGGCTCCGGCGTATCGAGGGGCAGATCCGCGGCCTGCAGCGGATGGTCGAGGAAGACTCCTACTGCATCGACGTGCTCACTCAGGTCTCCGCCGCCACCAGGGCGTTGCAGGCGGTCGCGCTAGGCCTGCTGGAGGACCACATCGCGCACTGCGTGGCCGACGCGATCAACACCGGCGGCCCCGAGGCGCAGGAGAAGGTCAAGGAGGCTTCGGCGGCGATAGCCAGGCTGGTCAAGTCGTAGATGCGCCGAAGAAGACTGACTAGTCAACCGCGGGCGCGGCGGGCTAGTCGGTAAATGCGTAGTCCCGGCCTTCGGGTGGCCGGGACTAGGCAGATGTGATGGTCTTCAGTGAACCCTTTTCCACCGGGGCCTCGCAGACCGGCCGGTCGCAGGAGTTCAGTGGTTCGCCGGAGTCCGCAATCCGAGCGCGTTGTCTAGCTCCTCCAAGGTCAGCCGTCGCTCCGTGATGGCGACGGCGGTGAGCACCTCGGCGTAGAGAGCGATCTCGTCCAACGCGACACGGTCGTGGACCCGCAGGTCCATGTCGTCGTGCCCCACCGCGTCGTCCTTCCTTCCGCAGCCCACACCCATACCGAGGTTACGACTGGGGGCCTTTCGGCGACATGGCCCATCCTGACCATTCCTTCCCGCCTCTACCGATGCTGGGAAGGATCATTTACGGAGTGGGAGATCACAATTCGATGAATCTTGCGGACCGAGGGTATCGGAAGGATATAGAGGAGGTAAGCAGGAAATTACCCCCTTAATGGTTTAAGCCCGATTCATTGGCGAAGATCGGGTGGAGGGTGAGCCTGCGGGCGGTCGCCGACGCGGTCGCGAAGCCGCGCGCCGGGATCGCGACCTGGGCCAGCGAGCACCAGGCCAGCCCGGTGGCGTAGGCCGCGCCGAGCAGGGTCGCGCCGCTGCCGACGTCGGGCGGATGCAGGGCGGCGGGCAGCTCGCCGTCGTCGGGCCAGGTCGCGCGCAGCGTGTGCGTGCGGTCGGCCAGCACCGTGTGCATGACGTGGCGCATCTCCGGATCGAGCCACGGATAGAGCTTGGCGGCGGCCTTGGGCGCGAGCGCCGCGACGTCGGCGGCCAGCAGCGCCGCCGCCGTCACCCGGGGGTCGCCGCGCCGCCGGTTCAGGTAGCCGAGCGCCTGCACGAGGTCGTACACCGTGTGCCGGAAGTGCTCGCCGGGGGAGGTCTCGAAGATGACCGCGCGGGTCAGCTCCGGCGGGCAGCGGGCCAGCCAAGCGCGGCGCACGGCGGCGTCGCCCTGGTGCGCCGCCGCGTGGTCGAGATCGCGGGTGCGCAGCGCGGGCTGGAGCATCGCCAGCAGGGCGGTGGCGCGCGGGCGGAAGCGGTCGTCCTCCAGCACCGCGTCGGCGGTGTTGGCCATCAGCGCGGCGAGCCGCAGGCCCGCCTTGGGCTCCCCGGCCCTGATCCGCTCGGCGTACAGGCCCGCCAGGTCGAGCAGCGAGACCGGGCTCACCCACCGGACGAACTCGTCGCCGGGCAGGGCGCCCGCCAGGAACTCGCCGAACATCGACAGCAGCACCTCGTTGCCGTCGAACGCCGGGGCGTAGGCGCACCACATCAGCGTGCCCCACACGGCCGCGACCGTGCTGGAGACGTCGCCGGCGAAGATCTCGCGCAGCGGCTCCGTGGTCAGCGGGAAGTCCTCGTGGCGCGCCCTGCGCGACACCACCAGCGTGCGCACCCGCTCGATGATGTGCAGCGGCACGTCGGGGCCCACGAAGCACTGGGTGGACCCCTCTTCGAAGGAGAAGTCGGGGCCGGGCGGCACCAGCTCGGAGGCCAGCGTGGTGGTGTGCCGCACCACGTGGGCCGAGGCGCGAAGCCCCTGGTCGAGCGGTGGCGCGGACAGGTGCCAGCGCCCGTCCACCGGATCCTGGCGGTACCACCGCGCGTGCGCCCCGAACAGCCAGCGCCCGCCGTCGGGCGTGACGAGCATGCGCGCGGCCACGGCCTGCGCCTTGGCCTGTGACGGCAATCCCGTCCAGCGCGGATCGTCGACCATGGCGCGCACGTCGCCCTCGATGGTCGAGAATCCATCCCACTGTCGCACGGCGGCCATGTTAGACGTCCCGCGGGACGTTACGCCCCTGCACGGCGAGAGGTCAGGTTCGCCGCGCGGAGCGGTGCAGGTCCGCCTTGGCCATGTAACCGGCCGGTGTTCGGGTGAAGGTGTCCCGGTCGGCGTCGGTGAGCTCGCGGATCACCTTGGCGGGCGTGCCCGCCACCAGCACGCCGGGCGGCACCTTGCGCCCCGGCGGCACCACGGCTCCGGCCGCTACCAGCGAACCGGCGCCGACGCGCGCCCCGTTGAGCACGATCGCGCCGATCCCGATCAGCGCGCCGGTCTCCACATGGGCGCCGTGGACCACCGCGCGGTGCCCGAGGCTCACCCTGGGCTCCAGGACGGCCGGGTGCCCCGGATCGGCGTGCATGCAGCAGAGATCCTGGATGTTGCACTCTTCGGCGACCTCGATGCGCTCGTCGTCGGCGCGCAGCACACTGCCGTACCAGACGTTGGCCGCCCGGCCCAGCCGTACCCTGCCGACCACGACGGCTCCCGGGGCGACATACGCTTCTGGATGGATGTCGGGAGTCGCGTCAGGGGGGAGGGCCGCGATGAAGGGGAGAGCTTCCATAGATTCATGGTAGTAAGTCCGATATTTCAACAGCAGGTGGTGCGTTCGGGTTGCGGAGTCGGCCCGCAGGCAGGAAAGTCGTCTCCTGACGTCAGTCGCCACGTCTCACCCCGGCACACCTCCGGCCAGAGCCGTCGTCCTTCTTCACCTCGTAGACCCCCAGGGCAATGCCATGACAAATCAGCAGGAAAGCTTCCCCGACCTGATGCAGGACGACTCGTTCGAGGTCGTCATGCGTGGCTACAGCCGTCGCCAGGTCCACGACTACATGATCCGCAGCCGCAACCAGATCCGTGATCTGGAGGAGCGGCTGGCGCGCGCGATCGACCAGGCCGAGCAGGGGCGCATCGAGCTGGCCGAGGCCCGCAGGCGCATGGTCGAGGCCCCGCAGAGCTACGAGGACCTCAGCCCCCGGCTGGCGCAGATCCTCAAGCTGGGCGAGGAGGAGGCCGCCGCCAAGCGGGAAGACGCCGAGAACGAGGCCACCCGGCTGCGCGACGACGCCACCACCGAGGCCGAGCGGCTGGTCGGGTCGGCGAAGGAGCAGTCCGAGGGCATTCTCAGCGCGGCGCAGGCGGAGGCCGAGCGCCGGGTGGGCGAGGCGACCGCCGCCGCCGAGCGGATGCTGGCCCAGTCCCAGGCCCAGGCCGAGGAGACCGTGTCCACCGCGCGGGCCGAGGCCGAGGAGAAAGTGCGCACCGCGCAGGCCGAGGCCGAGCGGGTGCTCAAGGCGGCCAGGAGCGAGTCGGAGCAGACGATCGGCGCCGCCCGCGCGGAGGCCGACGCCACGCTCGGTGCCGCGCGCTCGGAGGCCGAATCCACGCTGACGTCGGCACGATCCGAGGCCGAGTCCACGCTGACCTCCGCCCAGGGCCGCGCCTCCGCGCTGGACGAGCAGACCGGCCGCAGGGTCGCCTACCTGACCGACACGCACGGTGAGGTCATGCGGCGGCTCAACGAGATCGGCTCCGTGCTGGGCGACCTGCTGCACCAGGAGAGCGCCGCCGGGCCGCTGGTGAACGAGGCCCAGGTGCTGCCGCCCCCGCCGATGCGTGAGCTGACCGAGCCGCGTGACGCCCTGCCCGAGTCGGCCGACGACCCGCACCGGCTGGTCGAGCCGCGCGACGCCGCGGACCCCGACGTCGAGGTGGTCCGGGTGATCGTGGACGCCGACGAGGCGAACCGGGGCGCGGGGCGCCCCTCGGAACGGGACGGCGACCTGGAGACCGATTCCGACGACCGGCCGGGGCGTGGCGATCACGATGCCGAGGCCGACGGGGTGCCCGACTCGTTCGCTCCGTCCCAGCGCGACCGGGGATGACCTTCCTGACCGTGATCGGCGGTCGCCGTCCCGTTCCCGTGCGCGGGCATTGGTGCAGTGGGTGTGGGCTCGCCCGCGCACGCATCGGTTACTGCGGAGAACCCGACCCGCGGCGCCGTTGACGCGGGTGGGTCGAAGCGGAAACCCCCGCCCCCGATAGGGTCGGAGGCTTCCGCGTCTGTGGTGCCCGGCGCCGGGGCCGCGCTGCGCGCCGAACCCCGGCACCGGGCGGCGTGGGCCCCGTGGAACGCCCCCCTCGGTGTGGCGCGTTCCACGGGACGTGCTAGGGGTCGGGCTCCAAGGAGGCGGCCCGTTCTCGCTGGTCGACCAGTTGTTCGCGCAGGCCCTCCGGGGTGTCGGCGTCGATGGTCATGGCGAGGCCCGCCTCGCGCTCGGTAAGCGACAGCGGGTGGTGGCGGGTGGCCCACCACCGTCCCGCGTCGCTACGCCAGATGGTCCAGTCGGGGTACTCTCGGGCGATTTCTGCGAGATGCCGGTCCAAGGACATCTAGTCCACCCTTTCCCCGAGGCCCGGTTTGCGCCCTTGCACCTTTGACGGTGAGGCACATCTCTAGAGAAATCAATGATCGGTGGGGGTAGGTCAACCTTCCCGCTTGATTTTTTCGCTTGACTTAGGCGTCGAAGTCGTACTGGAGTACATACGACGCGGCGTCTAAGACCATGATGTTGACCTCCACCGCCGTGCCTCCCGCCGTGTAGGCGGTCCTGCACACGACCAGCACCGGAGTGCCCGCCGGGAGGTCCAGCGAGGTCGCCTCCTCCGGCTGCGGCATCCTCGCCTGCACCTCCTCGGTGAAGTGCGCCGGGGCCTGGCCGAGGTCGCCGAGCCTGGCGTAGACGCCGCCGGGGCCGGTGTCGGGGAGTGTGATGGGGGTCCCCTCGACCAGGTCGGCGGGGAAGTACGAGGTGGCGAACTGCACCGGCCTGCCGTCCACCGAGTAGCGCCTTCTGCGGACCCACACCTCCGATCCTGCGAGCACCCGCGCCACGTTCTCGGGCGCGGGCTCGCGTGTGATCCGCACCGCGTCGACCGTGTACGGCCGGCCCCGCGTGTCGGAGTCCCAGATCGCCCGGCCCTGTCCCCATTGATCGCGCGCCAGACGGCGGGAGCCGTGCCGCCTGATCGGCTTGAACCTCCGCACGTAGACTCCTGACCCGCGTTTGGGCACGGCCAGACCTTCGTTGATGAGCACGGAGAGCGCCTGTCTGGCGGTGGCGCGGGCGATCCCGTACTCCGCCATCAGGGCGTTCTCACCCGGCAACCGATCCCCGTCTCGCAGTTCGCCGGACAGGATCGCGGCGCGGAGCCCGTCGGCTATGCGCCGATAGATCGGGGGCTCGTTGGATACCGGGGATTCCGACACGTTTGATCACCCTCTGTCACCAAGTGGGTTTGGCGTCTCCAGAGAACTTGCCCCGTCTTGTCCACGATCGCACAGATACGCAGGTTGGTCGCGAGCTGATTTTGAGCGGATCGTGCCCGTGTGGTGATCTCCGGGGGTTTTCTCAGTCCGTTACCGTGGAACGGTCCGGACCGCTAATGAGGGTGCCCACCACGGACGGCTGACAACCGCGCCGACAAGGGCCCCCGCCGTGTTCATCATGACGTCGTCGATCGAGCTGACGCGACCCAGCGCCAGGGCGTACTGGAGCACCTCCACGGTGAGCGAACCACCGGCGGCGACCCCCGCGACCACCGCGAGACCGGCCGGGCGGGCCAGCCGCGAGAAGCGCACCGGCAGCATCGCGCCGAGTGCGGAGAACACCAGCAGATTGCCTCCGACCTGCACCGAAACCACCGACGGCGGCGCCGTGGCGAGCAGCGCCAGATCGCGGAACGGCACCGCGCTGACCCCGCCGGGACCGGGGCGCGGAGTCAGGATCATCCACAGCCACGGCAGGGTGCCCACCACCATGACCACGTCGGCCAGCGCGGTGGGGGGGGGGGGGGGGGGGCCCCGCCCGCCCCCCCCCCCCCCCCCGGCCCCCCCCCCCGCCCCGCCGGGGGGGGGGGGCCCCCCGCCCCGGG
>NZ_JARLTC010000063.1 GCF_029382225.1 Spongiactinospora sp. TRM90649 | reverse complement strand
AGGTCAGCTTCGCCGCAAGCTCCCCGATTCGATCATGGACCAGTTACCCCACCAAGGTTGCGTGATGCACCACTAGCAATGGGCGCCTGCTGCTCTCTTGATCATCTGATATCAGAACAACCCACACCAGGGTGGGCCGATGATCATGTAACGAATAAATCCTCGTAGTAGGAGCGATGGCAGTCGCCCACAGGGTCAGTAACGCTGTGTAGGCTGAAGTAGCGCACACCCCCTCCGTCAGACTCAACTGAAGCGCGGCCTTTCCTATGGGTCCACACAGAATGACGTCGCTCGCCATCGGCAACCTCTCTGCTAGCGGCTAGCATCACATGCCCCGACTTGCTGATGAAATCACGATTCAGAAGGTGGTGAGGTGGCTGGCGTGCCTTTACGCCTCATGCTATGGATGCTCGCTCCTGCGCACGCAGCTCTCCGCGAGCTGGTCATCCAGCGGTAGCAGCCGATCCTAACCCCACGCGTAGGCGGGCTCGCGTACCTTTCGGGCGGCATGGGCGGCGCCATCATCCCGACCGAAGCTACCTATAGTTTTCAAGTTCCACTGCGCTCATGCGGATGGGGTTGGGACGTTCGTTTCAGTGAGATGGGGCGAATAGGAGTCGAACGGGTTCTGTCAGAGTTGCATTAGCTCCGTCGAAGTCAGCCAGCCGGGCCGCGACCGTCGCCATCGCCAGCCGTTCCGGCAGGAGGGCCGAGAACTTCAGCCCGCTGACGGCGCGATGATCGACATTGGGCAGCACCATGACCTCACCGTTTCCTGCCATCTCGCGGGCTTCGCGCCAGGCCTCGGGAGTGAGGTCCTCGCGTAGCCGGATGGCGAAGTCCGTCGGCCGCTGCACCGGGTCGGCGATCGATGGCAGCGTGGCGGCGAGGGTCGCGTTCGCGCGGTAGCCGGCCCAGGTCCACCAGCGCACGTCCTCCCCGGCTCGAGTGATCAGCGTCCCCCCAGGATGTACCACGCCGGGCGCCTCCTCCTCGCGCCATTCGGCAAGTACGGCCCGCGCCCGGTGCGTCAGCGACACCGGAGGATCAGCGCCCAGCAAGACATCCCGCATGGCGCGCGTCAGCGCATAGGACAGGCCGGCGATGCCGCTGCTCGTCCACCGGGCGATGCCACCGCGGTCCGCGGGCTCCACGAAGGCGCGCTTCCTGGCCCAGTCGATGAAGGTCACCCGCCAACTCCGCCCGCCCAGGAGCAGAAGGCGAGGGCCCGCTCTCTCCTCGGTCAATACAGCGGGGTCGGTCCGCCCGATCTCCTGACGGCCAGCCAGTACGGTGAACTGCGGCGGCACCGTGAAGGACGCCGTCAGCTCGATGAAGTGCCGCCTTCCGAAGCGCCGCTCGGCCTCCGGACCGATGAACAGCATCCCGCCGTCCTCATCGAGAAACCCCGCCTCGACCATGTGCCTCAGGATCGGAGCGGCCGAGCGGTCGAAGGGGGACAGACCATTCCACTCCTCCGGCCACAGCCGGTCACCGATCCGGTGCCGCTGGAGCGTCACCGCGAGAAGCTGCTGCGCCACCAGGTGCCGCGGATCCGGTGGTGCGGTCACCGGCTCCACCCAGCCGCGGCCCCACAGCAGGAGCAGACCCGCGGCCTGCAGTAACGTCTCCTTCCTCGTCGCGAGGAACAGGCAATTCCGTACGCTCCCCGCCCGCCGCCCGGTGCGCCCGATGCGCTGCAGGAACGACGCGACAGTGCCAGGTGCGTCGACCTGGATCACGCGATCCAGGTCACCGACATCGATGCCGAGTTCAAGGGTGGAGGTGGAGACGATCACACAGTCGCGAGCCTCGGCGAAAGCCTGCTCCGACCGCGCGCGCTCGTCGATGGACAGCGAGGCATGGGACAGGAACACGTTCACTTCGCGAGAGCGCAGGGCCGCGCCCAGTTGCTCCACCTGCCGCCGCGAGTCGCAGAACACCAGCCGCTTCTCGCCCCGATGCAGCACGGCGATCAGCTTCGCGGCGTTGTCCAGCGAGCCGACGTAGTCGAGTTCGACCGCGCCAGCGGAACCCGCTCCGGCCGAACCGGAGGTGCGCGGCGTCTCCGGCGCCACCACACGGCCGGGCCGCTTTCCCGCCTCGGCTCCCTGCAGCCACTCCAGGAGCCGCCCCGGGTTCCCCACGGTCGCGGACAGGCCGACGCGCTGGATCGCACGGCCGGTCACGCGCTCCAGCCGTTCCAGTACGGCCAGCAGATGCCACCCGCGGTCGTCGCCGGCGAAAGCGTGTACTTCGTCCACGACCACCGTTCGGACCCGGCCCAGCAGGTGCGCGTGGTCGGTCTTCACGCCGATCAGCATCGCCTCCAGCGACTCCGGGGTGGTGAGCAGGATGTCGGGCGGATCGGTCCGGACACGCCGCCGCCGCGACTCGGGAATGTCGCCGTGCCAGAGCGCGGCCCGCCGCCCGACCCACTGCGCGTAGGAGTCGATCCGTGGCAGGAGGTTGTTCAGCAGGGCCTTGAGCGGACACAGGTAGAGCACGGACGCGCCGGCCCAGCGCTGTTCCGTCATCGCCGACAGCAGCGGAAAGCAGGCCGCTTCGGTCTTTCCGCCGGCGGTCGGGGCGATCAGCACCGTGTCCTCGCCGTCCATCAGCGGCCCGATCGCGGCCCGCTGCAACGGACGGAGGTCGCGCCAGCCGAGGCTGTTGACGATGTGGTGCAGCACGACCCGATCGAGCCGTTCCAGCGGATCGACGTGATCAGCAGGATCGGGGGGATCGGCCATCACAGGTCCAGATCGACGTCGTCGGCCGAGGCGGCGAGATTTCGTTCCGTGTCGGTGAGCTCACCGCCCCGCACGGTGAGCGTGTAGTGCTTGACGGGGTCAAAGTCGTCGAACTGGTCGATACGGTCCAGCACGTCGCCGACGAGCTTCTTCAAAAACAGCCGGGGCGCGACACCCACCTTGCCGCCCAGTGCCCCGCCAACGGCTCGCGCCAGATCGGTGATGTAGTCGTCCGTGGCGAGGCGCTTGATTCGCTCGGGCGCGTCGGCTCCCCCCTCGTAGAGGTCGCGGACCGCGACACCGAGGTCCACCAGGGATTCCAAGGTGAAGCCGGACAGCCTGAGCTGCACGGCGCGCGGGTTGTCGAAGCGAGGGTCGGTGGTGAAGTCGGTGGCCAGCCGCTGGGCCAGCGGCGCGAGGCGCTGCGCTCCCTGCTGACCGTCGTAGAACGCCGGTGTGCCCGTGATGACCAGATAGAGGCCGGGGAAACGGCCCGAATGCACCTCGTCGATGAGCTGCCGGAGCGCGTTGAGCGCTTTGTCGCGCGCGTCGGAGCGCACCCGCTGCAACGTCTCGACCTCGTCCAGTACGACGAGCAGGCCGGGATGCCCGGAGTCGCGCAACACGGTCAGCAGTCCCTGCAGAAAACCCAGCGCCCCGAAGTGGTCGAGGTCGCCGCGCACCCCGGCGAACCGCCGCGCGGCGGCGGCGACATGCGGTTGCCCGCCGAGCCAGGCCAGAACGGCCGCAGCGGTCGCTTCATCGCCCTCGGCGAGCGCGGCACGATAGCCGCGCAGCGCGGTCGCGAAAGACGGCGCGTGCCGCGAGACGTCGGTGAGCCGGGCGACCAGTAGCTTCTCCACCTCGACCGGCAACTCGTCGTCGCCCGCTCCGGCCGCGAGCGCGTCCTCCTCCAGCGCGTAGAACCACGCGTCCACCACCGACCGCAGCGCACTCGGAGGAAAGCCCGTCGTGGTGAGCCGTTCGGTGAGCCGCCGGTAGACGGTCTCCAGCCGGTGCAGCGGTGTCTCGGTCTCCGATATCTGGATCTCCGCGACGGCGAAGTTCCGCCGCTTCGCCCGCTCTCCGAGCCACCGGGTGAAGAACGTCTTGCCGGAGCCGTATTCGCCGCGCACGGCCTTGAACACCGACGCGCCGGAGGCGACCGCGTCCAACTCGGCGTCGAGCGCCTGCTCGAACCGGTCGAGGCCGGTCGCGAGCAGGTCGAGCCCGCTCTCTGGTACGGCGCCGCGCCGCAGCGCGTCGATCACGGCACGCCGACGCACCGCGCTGGCCTGTGCGGAACGGGAGGGCCTGACGGTGTTCACGCCTGCCAGTCTCCCATCGTGGACGTCACGCCAGCTCGAACTGGTCCCGCAGCAGCGCCGTGTCCAACCTCAGTGTGCGCCCGTCCGGCAGGGTCGCGAGTACCTGCACGCCGTCGTAGTTGAGAAGCTGCCGCAGAACGGCCGCGAAACCGTCGGCACGGCCCGGCGGGTAGCCGACCCGCTGGGCAAGAGCCGTGACAGGTAGAGCGCCGGTGCCCAGCAGCGCCCGCACGGCCTTCTCGACCTTGTCCAGGGGAGGCTTGCGGGCCAGCAGCCCCACCTGTGCCTGGAAGATCTCCGACTCCAGCAGCGCGCCCACGAGAGCGTCGTCGGGCGAGACCAGGCGCGGAGCGAGAAGGGCGTCATCCGCAGGTGCGAGCACGACGTCGAAGAGCGCTTCGCCGATCCCGGCGTTCTTCGAAGGCTTCGGCGTTCTGGTGCGCCGTTTCGGCTCGGGCGCCGTGGCGATGGGCGGGGCGGGACGAGCGGCCTCAGCCTCAGGTGACCACCACGCCGGACGCTGGTCGCCGAGCTCCCGCCAGCCCTTGGGCGGCTCGGCCCCGAACTGCAGGAACGCCAGGACGGGGATGGTCACCTCGGCAAGCGAGGCACCGCCGTGGTAGCCCGCCTTCTGGGCCGTGTACCGGGAGTCGGCGTCCCACAGCGCCACGATCGCGGCCCCCGGTTGCGGCCACACCACCCTCGGACCGGACAGGGCGATCTCGGTCGCGCCCATCGCGCCCCCCGGTACGCGGTGCCTGGCGGAGGCGATGCCGTCGCCTTCCGCCTTCACCCCGTGGCGGTCCACGACGTGCCCGTGGTCGCTGGTGAGGATCACCGCCATGCCCTGGGCCGCGGCCACCCGCAGCAGTTCCCGCAGCTTCCCGACCTGGTCGAGCCGCCAGGTGCCATCGCCAAGCTTCTGCTCCTTGCCGAGCCGGTCGTCGATGGTGTTCAGCACGACGGCCACATGCGTGTGCTCCTCAGCGAGCGCCGCGCTCAGGTCCGGTCCGAACGGATCACCGGCGCTCTCGCCGCGCAGGTCGTCCTTGTGGAAGACGGCGGCCGGAACTCCGCCCCAGAACCGGTGCGCCGGAAACAGCCGTTGTTCGTCGACCTGCGTGCCCTTCATCAACCTCCCGGCGAACAGCGACGTCCGGGAGATCCCGGTCAGCGTCGGAAGGGCGGCGGCCATCGCGCGCCGCCGTGGCGGCCGGTCCGCCTGGTCCACCACCGGGTCGTACTCGGCCCAGTGCCGGC
The DNA here is from genome assembly GCF_029382225.1 of Spongiactinospora sp. TRM90649. Taxonomy (GTDB): domain Bacteria; phylum Actinomycetota; class Actinomycetes; order Streptosporangiales; family Streptosporangiaceae; genus Spongiactinospora. Next base: position 19,732 of record NZ_JARLTC010000063.1, on the reverse strand, counting down.
GAAGCTCCTCGCCCAGCTCGGCCGCGATCGCGGCGCTCATCCCGTCCAATACCAGGAGCAGCACGCGCCGTCCCGCCCTGGCGGCCACGACGGGTTTGACGACCCGGGTAAGAAACGACTCGACCGTGAGCATCGAGCCGGGGTCCGTGCCCGCCGCCGTCCAGGTGGCGAGCGTCCGGGCGAAGGCCCGGTCGATCTCGCGGCGGCGGCGGCGCACCCGGGTGCCCAGCGTGTCGTAGGCAGCTTTCAAATCGGGGTCGGGGTCACCGCCCGCCGCGACGTGTTCGAGCGCCTGGTCCACCCAGCCGGTCTCGGCCACGTGGCGCTCGATCGCCGCGGCGACCGTGTCCGCGTCCACGGGTGGGTCGGTGGCAAGCCACCGGGCGAGCCGCTGTCCCATCCGGGCCCGTTCGATACGTACCCGCTCGTCCGGTTCGGCGGCCATGTGGTGGGCGTCGAGCGCCCGTACGGCATCCGCGACCACATCGGGCTTATCCCCCGCCAATGCCCGCCCTACCTGCGCGAACCTGGCCTCTAGCCCGGCGGCCAGCACCGGGCTGGCCCGCACCGCGTCCTCCGCGCCGAACTGCCGGGCCAAGGCGGCGGCCCGGTCCAGCACCGTGCCGGTGATCCGCCGGGCCTCGCGGGCCGCGCCCTCGTCCGCGCCGGTACGGCCGGCCTCCAGCGACGCGGTCACGAACTCCTCGCAGGAGCGCCCGAAGGCGGCTGCCAGCGTGTCCAGAGCCTCACCCATGGCGGGCGGCTCCTCTCCGAACCACCGCTCGGCACGCCCGCGCAGCCGGTACGTCTGGGCGTCAGTCCCGGCGTGCAGCCACAACGCCGCGCACAGCAGCCCGAACGGCACCGCGTCCGCGCCGTACCCGGCTCCCACCAGCGCGAGCAGCGCCCGCCCGGCGAGCCCCGCCTGGTCCTCCTCGCCGAGGAACGCCGACAGCCCGGCGCGCTCCGGCCCGCGCAGCGCCGGCAGCCGGTCCGGCCCGCCAGGGGTGAGCGACCAGCGCAGCAGCGTGTGGATGTCGAGGCCGTCATCGCCGCGTGCCCGACCGGTACCGGGGGTGGTCCCGTCGGTGTCGTAGCGACCGAACCGCAGCCGACGCGCGGCGAGGGCGGACAGGGCGGTACGGCGAGACAGCCATCCTCCGGCGAGCGGCGGCCAGCCACCCGGCGGAGTGGCGTCGAGGAGCGCCTCGGCCGCCCAGGCATCGGCCATCAGACGCCCGTCCACCTGCTCGACGCCGAACGCCTCGCGCACCACATCCCAGCCGTCGACGGCCTCGATGCGCTGTTTGTGCGCGCGGGCGAGGATCGCCGGATCCAGTTCGTTCTGCTCACGATCGGTGAGCACCGCCAGCACCGGCGGCCCGGCGACGTCCCCCGCCAGGTGCCCGAGCACCAGCTCGTGTACGGCCAGCGGCGACGGGGCCGCCGCGATCCGGGCCCGCTGTTCCTCTCCCCAGACCAGCTCGTCGGGCCCGTCCCACTGGGGTGCGGACCGAAGCAGCACGACCCGGCGCCGCCCGGTGCCGTTCAGGGAGTCGGCCAACGACTTCTGGGCGGACAGGAACTGGGTGATGGTCGCGGTGGTCAGACGCATCACACCGGCCGCGGTGACCGCTGCGCTCATCAGTCCACCACCCGCCAGGTGATCTCGATCGTGGCGTCCGGCTTCCTGGCCGCCAGTTCGGCCAACTCGGCCTGGATCTCCGCGACGGCCTTCGCCGCCGTGGTCCGTCGCGCGCCCGAGCGGCGGATCGAGCCGGCGACACCGGTGCCCGGCACCTTGGTCGCTGGCACCCGCGGATAGCTGGTCACCGTGTTCAGGTCCACCTGCCCCGGAGTGCGGACCGGCGGATCCAGAACAGGCGGGGTGGGACGGGGCTGGTTGCGCCTGACCAGCGCGGTGACCTCGCGGCGCGTGGTGTCCAGGGCAGCGGCGAGGTCGGCGGTGAGCTGGTCGGCCTGTGCCATCCCGCGCAGGGACTGCAACAATGCCTGTCCCTCCGTGCCCAGCCCCTCGGCCAGTTCCAATGTGTCCCAGGCCGCCCCGACCAGCGCTCGTGACACTTCGTGCGCCCGCTTGACTGACGTGCCGTACCGGTCGGAGCTCACGTCTCCGAGGTCGAAGCGGGCCAGCGCCTCGACCGTCCTCTTCGCCGCGCTCGCGGCCGCTGCGCCTCGCCCGCCTGCCAGTTCGTTCAGCAGGGCGTGGGAGCGGCGAGCGAGCGCCAGACGGCCCTTCTCGTCGGTCTCGTCCAAGTGGAGGAAGGCGGCGTGTGTCTCCAACTGACGTACCAGCTCCGCCGCCGACTCCTGGTAGGCGCGGGCGCTCTCGACGATCTGCCGGGCGAACTGGTTCACCATCCGGCCGCGCCGCAGCACCGGGGCCTTCTTCCCGAAAACGATTTCGTACCGCTGCCGGGCCTCGTTCCAGTCGTCCTCTTCCGGAAGCGGCTGGCTGCGCAAGGCGTCACCCGGCTTGATCTGTGCCAGTTCAGGGGCCGGGTCGATCGGGACGCCGCCGCGCACCCACACCCGGTCGTCCATCTCCGCGAACGCGGCGACGACCAGGTTGGCCAGGAACGACTCCAGTCCGCGCCGCTCCGGCTTGTCCGTCCAGTCGGCGAGAGTGATCAGGCTGAGGTCACCGGTGACGCCTCCGGTCTGCGCCATCCGCCGGAAGTGGTCGGCCCAGCGGGTGGACAGCGCGAAGTACGCCTCCTTCTGCTGGCCCAGGCCGAGCGGCTCGGCCACCCGGAGCATCAGCTTGCGGTCCTTTTCCGGTACCTCGACCCGCCGGTCGCGGGCTTCTGCGGCCATGCGCACGTGGCCCAGGATGGTCCGGGCGTCCGACTGCTTGACCGCGACGCCGGTGGCGCCGGGGTCAAGGTTCGGGTGCGCGGGAAACTGGTAGGTGAGCAGCTTGCCGGCGACGTCCCTGACGGCCTCGCGCATCGGCTTGGCGAACGAGACCGTCAGGCCGCTGATGTCGGGCAGTGCCACAAGGTGGTCATCGAAGCCCAGCTCGACGTCGGCCGCCTTCTTGTCGGCCAGGCCGTACGCCTGTTTCATCGCGGTTCGCACCTGCTTGAGGAGGGCTTGCTGTTGGGTCTCCAGCAGGCCCTTGGCACGAGCCCGGTTGTCGGCGTTGAGATGGGCCGCGTACTGCGTGGCGAACCGGTTCTCATCGGCGAGGGCCTTGTCGATGACGAGCAGCCTACGGAAGTCCGCGAACCGCTGGGCGGATAGGTGCGTCGGCACCCAGGCGACGGTCAGGGACGGCTCGTGCTGGCGTTCCTGCAGGGCGCGCATCCGGTTGAGGTCGTCCACGGGCCCGTACGCGCCCTCGTCGAACGGCAGGTCCACGACGATCCGCCAGCGGCCCTCGATCTGCGGCTGCAGGTCGTGGTCGGCCAAGTCGTCCTCGTCGGCGATGTTGCCGAAGACCACCTCCAGCGTGCGAGTGGAGCCCTTCCACACGAGGTTCAGGTCGTCGGCGCCGAGCCTGCCGTCTGAGCGGTCCACCCCGAGTTCCTCGGCGAGCAGCCGCTTGGCGAGCGCTATCCGGTTGCCGGGGTTGTCGTTGACGGCCGCATTGGCGATCACCGAGTCGACATCAACGCCGGTCAGCTCCAGCCGTACGCCCGCATTGGCCCCCGTGCCGGTCTCCTTGATCTCGGGGAAGCGGGCGGCCCACTCGGCGACCTTGCTCTTGATGATGCCGACCTCGCTGCCCGGGATCGGCGCGGTGACCGAGCCATGGTTGAGCGCGCCGAGCCTGCGGATAGTCAGCTCTCCGAGCGCGGGCACGCTGGGCGCGAGCGCCGACAGCAGCAGCGTGCAGATCAGCCGGTTGTCGCCGACGAACGACCTGCACCGCTGCGCCAGGGCGGCGTCGGTGAGCGTCCCAGGCCGGTGCAGGTAGCGCTCGACGTCGTCCTCGGTGATGTCGTAGGAGGTCAGCAGGTACGGCCGGAGCTTGGTCTTGTACAGCTTGTCGGCGGCCTCGAAGACGACCTTCAGACTGTCCACGAACGGCTTGTCGCCGCCGTCTGCGATGACCGGGTACAGGTCACCGACCGGGACCAGGTCACCGAGTCGCAGGTCGTCCCGGTGGTCGGCGAGGAGCTGGCCCATCAGTTTCAGGCCGGTGCGCGAACGCTGCAGCGCGGAGGAGATGTGGACCAGGGTGTCCATGAAGGCGGGCGAGAACGGGTAGGTCAGGCGGAACGACTCTTCGTCTGCTCCGGTCGCCCCCTTGTCGGAGCCGAGCAGCGTGTCCCACACCTGCCCGCCGATCTTTCTGGTCCGCTCGAATGCGGCGTCGACGAGCGTTCGAGCCTCGGCGTCCCTTGGCTGCAGGAGGCGTGCGTGCGCGATCTGCGGAAGGTTGCGGTCTTCGAGCGTGATCTTGTCGAACCGTCCAGAGGCGAGGTTCAGTGTGTCCTGGATCGACGCCTCCGCAGCGCCCGACACTTCCTCGCCGACCAACTCGCGCAGGTCACGCTGTCGCGCGATGAACGAGACAACGGGAATTGCCCGCCGGGCGTCGCCGCCCTCCACGAAGTTAGTGATCTTGCTGGCTTCGCGGGCGACGAACTTCTGGTCATGGATGAGCGTCGCCAGCCACAGGATCAGCTCGTCCATGAAGAGGATCAGGCCGTCGTACCCCAGCGACTTCGCATGCTGGGCGATCACCGACAGACCGGCATCGAGCGAGATGAACCCATGTTGGTCCTCGGCCGCGTTCTTCGCGAAGCCGGGCAGCAGGTTCGTGCTGGCGTCCTGCACGAGCTTGGCCCGCAGTTCGGTCGGGGTGTTCGGGTGAACGAGGTCCAACGGCACGTCGCTGTCGTGGCTCTCCTCGGCTGCGAGCGCAGCGTCCAGGAGTTCGGGCGTCCAGGCGTACGACTCGCCCCACTCGTCGTCCTCGTCGATTACGCCGGGGTCGCCGATACCGAGGCCGGCGATGACCGCCTCGTCGCCCATTCGGGCGCGCATCGAGCGGATGTCGGTGAACAGCGCATCCGTCCGGTACACCTGCGGAGTCGGCGCGTCGGGGTGCAGCTTCTTGACGTAACTGACGTAGCCGCCTAGCACTCGCTGCTCCAGGGCCTTAGCCCCGAACATGTGGTAGGGCACGAGCAGGAACCGTTTGCCGTCGGCGGCCAGCCATTCATGCTTGGTGAGCACGGGGTCGAACTCGGCGCGGGCGCGGGCCTCCTGGTTTCCGCTGAGTAATGCGTACAGGACGGCCATGAAGTGCGACTTACCGGAACCGAATGAACCGTGGAGGTAGGCGGCCTTTGAGGTGTGACCATCGAGGGCGGCCTTGATCAGGCCGAGCGCCTCGTCGAAGTTCTCCAGCAGCCGATCGGTGACCACATAATCGGTCAGTGCGTGCCCGGCCCCCTCGGGCGTCACCGCCTCGGCGAGGCTCAGCACGAAGTCAGAGGTGGAGATGGACTCCTTGATGTCGATGACGTCCTTGAGGAGGGGGGACTCTGCCATGGACTGTCTCGCTCTCCTGCTTCTGTTGGGGGGCTACTTCTTCTTGGCGGTACGGCGGGCGCGGGTGGACGCGGGTGGGCGCCAGTTCCGGAGGTCGTCGTCGGTGAGGGCGTGTTCACCCTGGATCTGCTGGCGGTATGCGGCGAAGAAGGCGGCTGGGGAACTGCTGTAAGTGGCGTCGAAGTCGTTGTGCCACTGGTACAGCCAAGGCTGTAGTTCGAGGAGGCCCGCGAGGAAGGGGGCGATCTCCTCAGTGGTCAGGGGCTGGTTGGTGAAGTAGGTGGCGAGGACCTGGGCCTGCTCGCGGTGGTCCCAGCCCGCCCAGCCGTACAGGTCGATGGTGCTGGAGCCAGTTGAGGAATAGGAGATGAACCGCTCTTTGGGGACGTCGAGCTTGCCGCGTGCGCGCCAGTAGGAGGCTTTGAGGAAGTCGGCCGAGGCGTACTTCGGGGGGACGGGGATGGAGTCGCGAATCCTGCGTTTGGCCGGTTCGTCGGGGGCGGCGTCTTCCTGGCGCTGGAGGTCCCAGACGTGCTCCCAGTCGACACGCTTCTTTAGGCCGCTTGGCTTGTAGCGGAGAGCGGCGAGGAAGGGGACATGCTCGTCGGCCATGAGATCGGTGACGACGGCGAGGAGGTCGCGGCGGGGGGCGTAGATGTTAGCGACGGAGACGAAGTCGGCGTCACGGGAGAGGGTGTCGGCGAGGCGGGCGAGGGTGGTGATGGTGGGCTGGCCGTTCTCGTCGTACCAGTGTTCGCGCCTCTCGATGCGGTCGAGCAGCCAGGAGCGAAGGGCCTTGTCCTGGAGTGCGTCCCAGCCTTCGGTTGCCCAGCGTCGTTTGTATTCAGGTCGCTCAATCATTCCGATCGCACGGGAGGATTCGATCGCATCGATACGCTTCTGCACAATCCGCTTGTACGCATCAGGCCAGTGAGAAGGAATCTCGGTGATGGGCCTGGATCCATGTCGATCGAACCAATCCTCAGACGCTTCGCCTTTGGCCATCTTTCGGGCAAGGACAATTTCAAAGGCGCGTTCACCCAGGGCAAGGCCAGGGGCGCCAGCCTTATCGAACGTCAGCGGGCCGTCAGAGAGGAGATTATAAAGCGAGTACGCCTGCCAGTCCAGCTCTTCCTGAAACGCAATCATCTTCGCCCGACTTCGATGCCATTCGTCCTTGGCTTCACGGAGTACAGCAACAGTAGGCACAGCGCAATCCATAATAGCAGACGGATTAGTGGCCGCAATCCGCCGCGAAATCGCATCGAAAGCGGAATCGGACAGGACAAACCCTTTCAAGGGAATAGGAAAGCGTTCTACGTTACTCCCGTTAAATTGATAACTCCAAGACCACGGTTGATCGGCTTCGCCGCCACCAGATTCTGGACTCCCCCCCTTCTTTTGGCAGTTCATTTTAAGCCAGAAAGCGGCGACGGATGAGTTGAGCAGACCAAGTAGCCGTAGATAACCATTCCTACCCACACCCTCCTTTAGCTTGATCATCGGAGCAGTCTGATTGCATAACACCTCCTTTTGTACAAGCACAAAATGGTTGTGCGAGGCAACCTCTGCAAAAGTGATCGCGAAATCACCTTTCAACTTTTCCCTATAAAGCTCTCGATAATCATACCATTGGAGACCGGGAATAGTTTCGACCGGCTTCCCGAACCGCTTGCGCATCTGTAACTTCCGCCGATATGGCCATAAAAAGGAAAGGGTGGCAGGTATGCTCGATTCATCCAGCCTCTCCAGAGCTTCCCCATAGGGCCATATGCTGACGTGAGCAAACTTCACCGAGAAATCTCGGATCGCAGCCCCTGTCGCCAGCAAGTGGGTATGCTCGATGCCCATCCGGATAGGAGCACCGCGATCCAAATAGAGGAATACGTCGTCCTCACCTGTGATTCCGCCCGCCCCACGCCGAGAGCGAGGAATGAATTCATGGCCACCGTACCGTCACCGATCTTCTCGATCATTTCCAAGCCACCATCGGCAAGGATCCACGGATGCGAATAAAAGAATCGATCACGTGGGAGGTCATCCACCGAAACCCACTCGTCCGCTGAGCCTGGCACGTCAATCTGCTCAACGATGGCACGCCAAGCGAAGCCCCTTTCTGCATCATCAGGAGCAGCAGGCTCTCCCTGGATTCCCCTGACAGTACGGACAGAGCCCGCGCGAAGCTGGCCGGATCGCCGGGTACCAACGAGAATCACTGTGGGAGTACCGTGCCCAGGGATATAGACACCCGAGGTGTCTATGACTTCCGTCAACTCCACCACGTGGGCAAAAAATTCTTCGATTAACCTGGCACCAAATTCACGCTTCATAAATGAGTTCGCCGTGATTTGCCCAATAACCCCATACCCTCGCCCATCGGCATCACCGCGCTTGGCTAACTCGAAGAACCGCTGAGCAAACGGCACAGACAGCGCGTATTCCCTATGACAGGCGCTGTACAACTCTCTATACAGCTCGTTCAGTTTCCTGTCCTTGATTGTTATATAGGGCGGATTGCCGACCACCACGTGGTAGCGACCCTCCTCTAGAATTCCCGGATGCTCGTGAACGTCCTCCACCACGTACGCGAACTCCGCCAGCGGATCGCTCGGCATTTCCTCGCCCAGCCTCAGTTCAAGCTGCCGCGTCTTAATCAGCGAATCGCCCACCGCCAGATGAATTGGCCACTGGTATTTCGCGGCCTCCCCCATCGTCCGCATCCCCGCCACCGCCATCGCCGCCACCAGCAGTCGGAACCGCGCGATCGCCACCGCGAACGGGTTGATGTCCACCCCGTGCACCGAGTCCAGCGCCGCCCGTACCCGCTCGTGTCGGTCAACATCGGCCCGGCGCTCGCCCCACAGTCGCACCAACCGCCGGAACGCCCCCAGCACGAAGTGCCCCGACCCGCACGTAGGGTCGATCATCTTCAGCTTTTCGAATCCGAACTCCCGGACCGCTGGGTCCATCGCCCGGTCGAGGATAAATTCCTCCACGAACTCCGGCGTCTGCAACAGCGCATACGTCTTCCGCGCCGCCTCCGACAAGTCCTGGTACAGATCACCCAGAAACCGGGTGTCCCAGCCCGCCGTACCGTCCTCGCTCAGCAGGTCAGTGAAGTCGTGTACCAACGCGCCCGTCTCGTCCTGCTCCCGCCAAAACTCAACCAGTCCCCGCGCCCCGTCGTGAGAAAGTGGAATCTGAAAGAGCGGATTGTGCTTCGGGTCGAACAGCAGCCTCCCCGCCTGCCCCTCTCCCAACTCCCCGAAGGCACGTTCCATCCACCCGCGATACGTGGGATCAGGGTCCTCCTCGACATACGCCTCGTATCGCGCCTGCGCAAGTTCACGCCGTTCAGCCTCCGGAGCCGTCAGATAGGGCTCCAGAATCAACCGGTTATCCTCGCAGAACCGCACAAAAACGGTTCCCAGCACCCAAGCCACCGCCACCTGCGTGACCCGCTCGTCCAGCCATGAGGATCGCGTCGCCCCCGTCCGCCCCAGCCCGCGCGCCCGCTCGTACTCTGCCCCGAGCCGCGCGCCCACCTCCGGCAGGGCTTTGACCTGCTTGCCCAGGTCGGCTTCGACCGCTCTGACCTGCTGCTTGAGGTCGGTTAACAGAGCCTTGCGGTCGATCATCGAGTCTCTCCCGTCGTCTCGCCGGCCCGGTGCGTATTGCGCACCCACGAGTCCGGCAGCACGATCCACTCCCCCAGCCCCGCCTGGTACGGCACCGCCACCGTGCCCAACCTCGGCTCACGCGCCGGGTCACTCTGCGGACAGAGCAGCCACAGCCCCCGCATCCCCTGCCGGGCCGCCGCCGCCAGGCGGTCCAGTACGCCCATGGCGTCGTAGCGGGCGAACACCGCCGCGTCCGTCATCAGCACCGGCCCATTGCCCGACTCCAGCAGCCCGCGCACCCTCGGCTCGATCCGTCCCCACGCCGTGCGCGAGTGCTCGGCGAACTTCAGCGCCGCCCGCGTTCCCGGCTCGGCGACGTCCGCGCGCAGAATGGTGTCCCACGTCGGCTTCGTGCCCGGCGGCACCAACTCGTGCATGACCTCGAGGAACAGGCCGGTCATCGAGACCGCCTCGCCCCCGAACCTGCCGCCCGCTCCGGCCAGCTCGGTGATCGCCTCCCGGGTCACGCCGGTCCGCACGGTCAGCACCCTGAACCCGTCCCGCCGCGCGGAAGCGGCGAGCCGTTCCTCCGCACGGACCGCGCCCGCTAGCTGCGGGTCGTCGGCGTATCTGGTGACCCGGCTGCCTGCCGTGGCGTGGCGCCAGACACGCGTGGTCAGGTAGCTGGAGGCCGCGTCCATGCGGGTGGGGAGGTAACGCGGGGTCTGGGTGTCGTCCCGGGTGGATAGGGTGAGGTCGAACCCGGCCTCCCGCAGGGCCTTGGTGAGCGCTCCGCCCGTGGGCAGGTCGTGGCCGCCCCCACCGTCCGTCAGCTCGGGGAATCGTGCGCGTACCCGCTCGTGGATGTCGTCGGACGTCAGGCCCGGCTGCCGTTCCTCAGGAACACCGGGGATAAGCCGTATCAGGCCTGCCTGAGTAAGCCGCAGCGCCCGTACCAGCCGCAGATCACGCGGGTAGATCTCCAGGCGCGGTGTGGCGGCGGCGTTCCGGGAGGCGGCGACGGCCAGCTCGACCATGCGGCGCTCGTCCCACTCGACCGTGCCCGCCGGTGGTGTGATCGCGCTCAGCTCGGTGAGCACGGTTGCCGCGGTCGGGAGCGTGTCAAGCCTGGCAAGGCGGTCGGCGACCCGGCCCAAGCGGTGCGCGTAGTCGAGCAAGCCAGGAGCGGAGGGAGTGTCGGGGGCGTCGTGCTCACCGACTTCGAGGGCCAGCAGGCCCGCACCCGTTGCCGCGTCCACAGCCTCACGATTGGCGGCGTGCCGGACGGCGCTCTCGTCGGGAGTGAGCTGCTCCACCTCGATCACGGCTCGCACGGCGGCCAGCGCGAGGGAGCGGCGTTGCTCGCGTCCCTGCAAGCGGGTGCCGTGCCGTACGGCCAGCGCGTCGGCGATCTCCGCGGCGGACGCGACCCGCCCGAGCCCAGCGAGCAGTTCCAGGATCTCCTCCCGGAGCGCCTCCACCGCTGGGACCTTCTTCCATCGCGTGCGCTGGGTCTTCAGCATCTGCGGAATGCGGCCTACGCTGAGACCCAGCGCCTCGGCGACCTCCCGCTGCCGCGGCCAGACCCCGATAGCGGGTAACTCGCCCCGCTCGTCGGGCAGGCGCAGCAGCAACCGCACCATCTCGACCTCGTTGCGGTTGGAGCCGTTCTTCCGTAATTCGGGAACCAGCAGCGTGGCGAGGGCATCGAGGCTGACCGAGCGCAGAGTGCGGTACGGCAGATCGTCCGCGCCGCCGTCCGCAGCCAGGCCGCTCACCAGCGCGGATTCCGCCGCGCTGAGCCCGTTCAGCTCCTCCTCGGCCGCCCGGCGGCCTTCGGGGGTGAGTGGGGAAAGCGGCGTCTGGCGCAGGCGCTCACCCCACTCGCGCTGGCGGCGCTGGATCTCACTGCGGGTCTTGGCCCCGAGGCCGGGGGCGTTGACGAGGTTGCGCTGACTGTAGTCGAGCAACTCGCCCACCGTCGTCACGCCCAGGCCGTACAGGAACGACTCGGCGGCCGGTGTCAGCCCGGCGGCGGACAGGTGGGTCTCACGGGCGACCTCAGCGGCGAGCCGGTCCCGTTGCCGCTCGGCGGACTCGGGCTCGGCGTCGGCGATCGCCGGGACGGCGGGCGTGCCCGTCTCCTTCGCGGCGACGGGCACCGGATGCCGGGAGGAGCGAGGCCCGGTCGAGACCGTCTCCGCCATGTCGAGGAAGATCTTCTTCCACGCGTCCCGCATCGGCTTCAGCTCGCCGAAGCGCGACGTGCTCTCCCGGTGGAGAGCCCTGCGGAAGAAGGCGACGAGGCCGTCTCGGATCGCGGGGTCGAACGCGTCGGCGGCGATCGTCGGGACCGGCCACTCGCCCGCATCGGTCTGGCGCGGTGAGACCTTGCCGTCGCCCCACCTGGGCAGCTCTCCCGAGGCCATCTCGTGCAGGGTGACGGCGACCGCGTACCGCTCGGCGTGCGCGTCGTAGACCGATCGGGTCAGCGATCCGATGAACGGATCGAGGTAGCCGTCCGTGCCGGCGTCCGTCTCCTGCACTGGGTATCCGGCCAGCGAGAAGTCGATGAGCACCAGTTCGCGGGTACGGTTGGGGCGCACGCGGATCGCGATGTTGTCCGGCTTGATGTCGCGGTGCCAGACCCCTTCGCCCTCCAGGAAGTCGACCGCGCCGAACAGGTAGTCGCCGTACGCCTCAAGCTGATCCACCTGAAGCCGGCCGCCCTCCCGGAGCTGCCGCGCCACGGTCTCCTCACGCCGCCGCGTACCGCCCGCCGGCTCTCCGCCCTCATCCGGGTCTCGTTCGTCGCCGACGTACTCCAGCACCAAGACCGTACGACCGGCGATGACCACGGGCTCCGGTTCGATCAGCCGGATGACGCGCGAGTCAGGGCGGAGCCGTCCCATGACGTCGGCCTCGCGGGCCAGGACCTCGCCGCGGCTGTCCGAGAGCGCCACCTTCAGCACCGCCAGCGCCCGCGCGCCGCGGGCGGAGTCGGCCCGGAGGTCCCTGACGAGGAAGGCACGGCTCGTCGAACCGGTGCCCAGGCGGCGGCGTACCTCCCAGCGGCCGGCCAGCACGTCGCCCGCGCCAGCCTCCAGCGGATCCTTCTCCGGGGCCTGTGCCGCCACGGCGGTATCGGGCTGCCCGGAGGCGGGAGCGGTCAGCGAGTCCTCGACGCACTCCAGCATCTCCAGGAACTCGTCGACCGTGGCGAGCCGCCGCTCCGGCTGGTAGGCGGTCGCGGCCTGCACCAGCTCGTCGATGTCCTCCGCCAGGCCGTCCACGATCGCGCTGGGCCGCAGCCCCTCACCCGCCTCCAACCTGGCCAGCAGTTCGGCCTGGCTAGCGGCCGGTGGCCTGCCCGTCGCGAGCAGGTAGGTGAGCACGCCGAGGCCGTACACGTCCAGGGCGATCGGGTCGGGGCTGACCGCGGTCAGCTCGGGAGCGAGGTAGGGGTCGGACGCCTCGGAGAGGTGTACCGCCGACAGGGCCGTGGGGGCGAACCGCGTCATGCCCCGCGACGGTCCGCCGCCGCGCTGCGTGGCGATCTGCCAGTCCGAGATCTGCAGGCGGGGGGCCAGCCAGGCTGCGTCCTCCCCGATGGCCTGGCCCTCACGGCCGCGGTTGCGGGGGATAACGTGCACGGAACGCGCCGCGAGGGCGCGATGATACAGGCGGCTGGAATGCGCGGAGCGCATCGTCTCGGCGAGCTGCCGGACCAGGGCCATTCGCCCGAGAATGTCGAGCTTGTCACCGTACTGGAGGAGATATTCGTCCAGGCGCAGAGTCTGCGGGTGGTAATCGAAGATCAGCGCCGGACCCGCCGAGTGCCCCGACGGGTCATATTGCTTCAGATGAACGACGCCAGGGTGGCGGAAGCGGCGCAGTACGGCCGCCTCGCGCCGGGCGGCGTTCTCCACGGACGCGCGGATCGAGGCGTCCGAGCCGCGCTCCCGCAGGTAGATGCGCACGCGGGTCAGCTCGGGCAGCTCGCTGTGCCGTGCCAGGTAGTCGGCCCATGTCGGGCCGGTGTCGAAGGACTTGCGCTCCAGGAGGTAGGGGCCGACCTTGTACTCGGCATCGCTGCGGCGGATACCCACCTGTTCCAGCGCCGCCTTGATCTCCCGGGAGCCGGTCGGGGTGATCCGCTGCCGCTCGTCGCGCGCGGGCCTCCGTAGCGTCTCCACCAGCCCGGTGACCGTGTGGACGCCGTTCTGGTCGTGGGCGGGCAGGTGGACTCGAAGCGAGGAGTCGGTGAAGCAGACCGCCGCCGACACCCACACGCGCTTCCCCTGCCGCCCGAGCAGGCCGGCCAGTTCCTTGGCCTTCTTGTTCACCAGATGGAGCGGGTTGCCGTGCGGGATTCGGCGGCCGTTCGGGGCGGTCTGTACCCAGGTGCCGTTCTCGGTGGTCAGGTTGCCGTGCCAGTCCTTGAGCTCCACCATGAACACGCCGCCGGGGGTGACGACCAAGAGATCAACCTCGCGCACGTGGCCCGCGTGTGCAGTAAAGGTGAAATTGGACCACACCCGCCAGGGCTCGGCTTCAGGCAGCTTCTCGCGAATGGCCTCCAGCCCGCGGCGCTCGTGATCGAACTCAGACTCGGTGACGGTCGTCCACCGGCCTTCGAGCATGCGTCCACTCCGCTTGTCTATGCCATGCTTCTTCGGCCAGGCCGCGAGACCCAAACCCCTGCCGCCGTATAGTAACGGCGGTCTACGAAGTTTCAATAACTCGTAAGTAGAACGTTGCAAGACGCCCACTTGGCTGTGATCCCATTGCCGTGAGCGACATCATGAATCACGCCTCATTAGCGAACTCGCATTCGACATGTCGACTCCTTGACCTGGGATAAAGCAGACTAAATGCTCATTTAGGTAGGTTGCCTAGGCGACCGACTCGGTCAGCCGCGCCGCTCCGCGACCGAGCCGCACCGAACGCCCTCTGCCCTCGTGTGTATTAGTGACGCGGCGTGGCCACAGGGCCGCCGTATCCGAGTGACCAGCCATAGCTGGCGAGGATCACACCGGCGGCCAGTTCGGTGGCCACCATCCGATATTCGGTCACGACTATGACGGCATAAAGGCCTATCCATTTTGCATGTTTACGTGGCAAACGAACCGTTCACTCCTTCACCACATAGCTCGCTATTAGTGCATTTCGCGCCACCGGTTCCGCGCAGATAAGGTGCCGACGCCACCGCCGACCCCGCCGGCGAGCCAGGCCTCGGCGCAGGCCCGGGTGACCGTGCCCAGGCCGGGGAACTCGGCGCGGCAGAACGCCTCGAACCGGGCCAGCACCCGTTCCTCGGCGTCGTACTTGTAGCCGACGGCGCGCTTCTCGGCGGCGAGCGCCGCGATCGCGACGGCCAGGCCCGGGTTCGCGCTGCCCTTCACCGCGGCACCTGCCTTCCGGGCTCGTCGGGGTCTAGGGCGCACCTGGACAGCAGGCCGGGAGGATTTCAGGTAGACGCCGGTCGATGCCACCGACTGGTGGCCGAGGATGTCGGCGATCTGCTCGACCGGGGTGCCGCCCTCCATCAGCCGGGTCGCCCGCGTGTGCCTTAAGACGCAGCGCGCGTACGGCCGCAGCCGAGCAGCGGCTGGTCGACGGCATACGCGCCCGCGGCTACGCCACCGTGGAGAGCGGATTGCGCGCCCTCTACGTCCGACGGGAGATCAGCTTGGAGGCGCTCGCCGCCGAACTGGGAGTCAGCCGCCGGATCCTGCGCCGTGCCCTGTCCGCATGCGCCATTCCCGTCCGCTCCTCGGGGACGAACACCCCCGAGGGCAGGCGGTCGCGGGTCGCGTCGAACATCGCGGTGGCGGCTGCTCGCGTGGAGACCCCTGACCTGTTCGTCTGGCTGGCCGCACGCCGCCGGGAGGGGTGGTCGCTGGCAAAGATCGCGACCGCGCTGGGACGCAGCGTCCCGTGGATCAGGAGCCGTCTGGCCGACATGGAGAGGGCCGCCGTTCCGGCCACGGCGAATCACACCGGCGGCGGTGCTTGATGGAAGGTCGCCTTGGTCAACCGCGCCGCCGCGTTCGCCATGCGGATCGGCCCGGCGGGTACGAAGACCTTGATGACGCGTACCCGATGGTTAACGTCTCCACGATCTACCGCAACGTGACGGTGATGAGCGCCTGCGGCGTGCTGCACGGCATCGAGCTTGGCAAGGAGTGGCTGTTCGGGCACGACGCCGCATCATCACCTCGTGTGCGAAGGATGCGGACTGCTGGTCGAGGTGCCGGCCGACCGGCTGGGCGCGACCATGGATCTGATCCGGGCAAGCTGCGGCTTCGAGGTGGAGCCCACCGACCAGGTGTTTCGCGGCAGGTGTGAAAGGTGCCGACATGCCCCCTGCGGCGCGGGCTAGTTGCATAACTAAAGTTGTTGCAAGAAATATGCAACTAGGAATCGCGAAGGAAGAGACACCATGGGCGAGTACACCCTCCCGGACATGCCATACGACTACGCCGCCCTGGAGCCGGCGATCACCGGGGAGATCCTGGAGCTGCACCACTCCAAGCACCACGCCGCCTACGTCAAGGGTGCCAACGACACATTGGAGAAGCTCGCCACCGCCCGTGACAAGAGCGAGTTCGGCGGGCTCGTCGGCTTGGAGAAGACCTACGCCTTCAACCTCTCCGGCCACGTCCTGCACACCATCTTCTGGCAGAACCTCTCACCCGACGGCGGCGACCGTCCCGACGGCGCGCTCGGCGAGGCCATCACCGAGCACTTCGGCTCCTTCGAGGCGTTCCAGAAGCAGCTCACCACCGCCACGGCCACCGTCCAGGGGTCCGGGTGGGGCGTGCTGGCGTGGGAGCCGCTCGGCCGCCGCCTGGTCGTCGAGCAGGTCTATGACCACCACGGCAACGTCGGCATGAGCACCACCCCGCTGCTCGTGTTCGACGCTTGGGAGCACGCCTACTATCTGCAGTACCGCAACGTGCGCCCGGACTACGTCGAGAAGCTATGGGGCCTGATCAACTGGAACGACGTCATCGCCCGTTACGACACCGCGCGCGGCGCCTGATACAAGCGGCTCCCGCCCGGTCACAGCATGGTCCGCATGACCAGGCGGGCACCGCTTCCTTTCACATCCGCCTCATCCCGGGCGGCGAGGTTCACCATTTTCTGACCGCTGTAGCCGACCTCACGGAACGGGTCTTCACCGACCCGCCCTGGTCCGAACCGCGCGCCACGGCCCGCGCGGTCGCCGAGCGGTTGGCCGCCGATGCACCGGTCCCTGGGTTCCTCGCCGCCGCGGTCGCCCAGCGTGGCCACCACCGCCACCGCCAGCACCGCCACCAGCCGATACCGGATTCCACGCCGCTTACGCGGATCGGTCAGGCCCTCCAGGGCTTCCAGCAGAGACGGGAACGAGCGGGCATGCGAGACTGACACCGATGACCTTCTTGTTCGGGTGATGGAAGCGTGAGAACTCCCATGATCCCGAACAGAAGGTTGTCTTCGTTCCGGCGTCACCCTACGTGACAACAGCCGTTCCGATGTCAACGGACATCGGGGCACGATCAACCCAGATGGGCCACCTTGAAATCGCCGTGCCGCAATCCCCGCACTATGAGGAAAGGGTCGGCTCGGCGATCATGCGTGCGAAGGCACCTGGCGTCACGATAGGGATGCCGTAGGCGCGTGCCTTCCGCGCCTTCCCGGACATGGTGTCGGGGTCGGCGGCAACCAGCAACCGGACGCGTTTGGTGACGTTGGGGTGGGCGATGAGGCCTGCCCGACGGGCTCGTTCTTCCCAAGCCTCGCGGCCGTCGTCCATCTCGCCGGTGAACACCACGAGATCACCGGACTGGAGGCGGAAACCGCCAGTAGCGGCAAGGTGCCGGCGCGGAGCGGCGGCGGCCAGAGCCTCCTCAACCGCCGTGAGCGCAAGCCCGAGCAGGACAGCGACGGAGTCCAGTTCTTGGCGTTCTTCGACCGTTACGACGCCGTCCGCCTTCGCCGCAGCGGCCAGGCCGCTCAGGTATTCGCGGTGCAGGCTGGTGGCCTCGGCACGACTGAGATCCAGCTGTGCGGCCAAGGCGATCAGCAGGTCGGCCTCGGTAGCCGCGATGTGATGGTCCAAGAGCACCTGGTCGAGCAACGCGAGGTAGGGGTCGGCTTGGACGGTTCCGGTCCCGCGTGGCATGCGATCCAAGATCCTGGCCAGAAAGTGGCCATCGCGTTCGGCAGATACACCCCGTCGGACCGGAGCAGCGGTGCTGCAGGAAGCAGTCGGCCAGGTGAGTTCGGCGGCGGCCTTGAGGGAGGCGGCCCACGGCGAGTCGGGGTGGGCCAGAGCGAGGTAGTGCCGTAACAGGTCGGTGGCAGCATGGGCGTCGGCAAGCGCGTTGTGGTGATCGTCGAGCGGGACGTCGGCGACGGCGCAACAACCGGCCAGCGTGCGTGGGGCGGCGGGCAGGAATCGAAGGGCCTCGGTCATCGTGCAAACACCACTCGGGCCGAGCGCGGGGATCGGCATGTCGGCACGCGCGAACTCATATTCCAGGAAGCCCGCATCGAAGCGCAGGTTGTGAGCCACCGGCACCCGACCGCGCAACATCTCGATGAGCGAGGCGGCGACGTCCTTGAAACTTGGGGCGTGCCGGACGTCGGCAGCCCTGATGCCGTGAATGCCCTGCGCTCCCAGATCACGCTCGGGGTTGACCAAGGTGCACCATTCACCCGTAATCCGCCCCAGCGGATCGAGCAGGACCACCGCGACCTCAATGACGCGATCGTGCCAGGACGGCCGCAAGCCTGTGGTCTCCACGTCGATGACTGCGTATCCGAGCTGCCTGCCGCGCATCTGATCGCCCCTCCTCGCCCACATGAGCATCGCGTGATCGATCTCAGCGGTTTCAGAGTTTTACGAACTGTGATTCCCCCGTAACACTGGACTCCGGCGGGCCACCATCACGACGAGCCCGCACCGCTCCAGGGCCGGTGACGGGCCGCAGCGGACCTGCATCGCGTCGCCGGCCAGCATCTGAGCGACCCGCTCGCGCTTCACCCAGCGACTTCTGTCCGCCGACCTCGTATTCGACCGGAGAGCCGGTCGGGTTTTACACCATCGCCAGCAGCGACGTCAGTCCTGCTCCTCGCCCTCCGCCACCCAGCCTCCGTGATCCTCATCAGCCGCCCGGCTTGACCGCGGGACAAGCTCCCATCACGACGGCCGTACCCCCTTGATGATGGCGTGAAGGAGATCGACCCATCTGTCCTGTGACAGCGAACCTTGAGTTGTGACAACGAAGGTTGAGCGGTCAGCGCGTCGTCCGGTTGTGGACATAGGGCCTGAGAAGCTGGGATGCCCGGCGATGCCCTGAGCCACCACCACGATCACGTCCGGCCCGCAATGAGACCCAGCATCGAAGCCGGGATGCCCCCTGGCGCAAGTCGTTCCACAGCGGAGCGCAGGGACAGCCGCAATGAGACCCGGCAGAGCCGGGATGCCACGAGACCGACGAGACGGGCGCCTACCGGCTAGCGGTGCCGCAATGAGACCCGGCGGCGAAGCCAGGATGCCACCGGACGAGCTGAACGCAGGCGTGGACCTCCAGACGCCGCAATGAGACCCGGCGGCGAAGCCGGGATGCCACGGCACCAACGCGGGCCTGGATGACGACGGCATGGGGCCGCTATGAGACCCGGCCACGAAGCCGGGATGCCACCCGTACAGGTTGTCCGCTTGGTCTTCGACAGGGGCGCCGCAATGAGACCCGGCGGCGAAGCCGGGATGCCACCCGTAGCGCGCACGGTCACCTTGGATCACCGGATGCCGCAATGAGACCCGGCGGCGAAGCCGGGATGCCACGGTCTTTGAACAGGCCTTATGCCCATACGGCACCGCTCTCACGCCAACTGAATTCACTTATCAAGGTACATATGGGCCCATATCTCATTAGGAACCCCTGGCGTGTCGCATGAGCACTACAGGTTCCGAACCGCAGTTCCTCAAACGATAGGCCACGAGTGAGGCAGCGGGTCCATGCCTCTCCCTTTGAACCAGTAGCCCCACATCGAGGGCGTATGACACATGTCGCAATGAGGCATCGCTGACTGTCTCCTTACGGTTCCTGGTGGAACCGACCGGACTCTCCCAGGTGTTTGATCCAGCGACCCCACCGGGAACTCCGGGAGAACTGAGCCGCTATAACGGTACCCGGAGGCAGGGCACCACCGGGACGGCGGTTGTCCAGCGCCCACTGCCATGCCAGGCGTTGCAGCCCTTGCCCTCCATCCCGCCGGTTGAGATGGTCATCACCCGCCTTCTCCAGTACTCCTGGTGGGCGCTGATCATCGGTGTCCGCGGCCTCCGGCGCCGACGAAAGCGGTCGGCCCAGCGTACAGCTTTGGCGGATCTGACCCATCAGCATTTCGTAAGCACCGATCAGCGCAATTGACGGCCACGCGGCGATGACGCGAGCGATCAAGGCCGGTTCGGCGACTGCGACATTGGCACCGAGACTGGCCAGGCTACTAGGAGCTGTTTGATGTTCAGATCATGTGGCTGAGGTGAGGAGTTTCAGCCACATGATCGAGCCTCGGAGGTGGAG
>NZ_JARLTC010000062.1 GCF_029382225.1 Spongiactinospora sp. TRM90649 | reverse complement strand
CGCCGGACCGTCCGCTTCGAAGAGGCCATCCGGGCGCTGCTCGCCGACGGGCGCTCGACGTTCATCGAGATCAGCGCACATCCGGTGCTGACGATGGGCATCGGCGACACCGTCGAGGCCGCCGGGCGGCAGGCCGCCGTGCTGGCCACGCTGCGCCGGCACGAAGGCGACACCCGCCGCTGGCTCACCGCCCTCGCCGAGGCCTACGTGCACGGCGTGACCGTGGACTGGACCGCCGTACTGCCCGATCGCGGCGGCCGGAGGATCGGCCTGCCCACCTACGCCTTCCAGCGCAGGCGCTACTGGCTGGAGACCGCGGAGCCCGAGGCCGCGCAGCCGGTCTCCGAGCGGTCCGGCGACCTGACCTGGTTCTGGGACGCCGTCGAGCGCGAGGACCTCGGCCCGCTGCTGCGGACCCTGGACGTCAGCGGGGAGACCCCGCTGAGCGCCGCGCTGTCCTCGCTGTCCTCGTGGCACCGCCGCAGGCGCGAGGAGAACACCGTCGACGGCTGGCGCTACCGGGTCTCCTGGAAGCCCGCCACCACCGGCGGCGCGACCCTGTCGGGCACCTGGCTCGCCGTCGTCCCCGAGGGATGGCGGGACGCAGAGGTCACCCGCGACTGTCTCGGCGCGCTGGAGTCGGCCGGGGCCCGGGTGGTCACGCTGGCCGTCGAAGACGCCGGGGGAGACCGCGCGACGCTCGCCGCCCGGATCGGCGACGCCCTCGCCGAGGCGGACGACGCCGAGCCCGCCGGGGTGGTCTCGCTGCTCGCGCTCGACGAGGAGCCCACCCCCGAGCACACCAGCGTGCCGTGCGGCATGGCCGCCACCGTCACGCTCACCCACGCCCTGCGCGACGCCCGGGTGCAGGCCCCGCTGTGGTGCCTGACCACCGGCGCCGTGTCCACCGGGTCCGCCGACCGCCTCACCCACCCGGCACAGGCCCTGGTGTGGGGCTTCGGCCGGATCGCCGCGCACGAGTACCCCACCTGGGGCGGCCTGGTCGATCTCCCGGAGGCCCCCAACGCCAGGGCGCTGTCCCGCCTGCCCGCCGTGCTGGCCGGAGGCGGCGACGACGACCAGGTCGCGGTTCGCGTCTCGGGCGTGTTCGTGCCCCGGCTGGTCCGCGCGGGGGAGACCCCGGCCAAGCGGTCCTGGTCGCCGTCCGGCACGGTGCTGATCACCGGTGGCACCGGGGCGATCGGCGCGCACGTGGCCCGCTGGCTGGCCCGCCGGGGCGCCGGTCACCTGCTGCTGGTGAGCCGCCGTGGCCTGGCCGCGCCCGGCGCGGGCGAGCTGGCCGCCGAGCTGGAGTCGATGGGCGTCACGGTCACCGTGGCCGCCGCCGACCCGGCCGACCGGGACACCCTGGCCGGGCTGCTCGCCCGGATCCCGGCCGAGCACCCGCTGACCGCCGTCTTCCACGCGGCCGGGGTCGTGGACTCCAGCATCATCGACTCCCTCACCCCCGAGCGGATCGACGGCGCGCTGCGTGCCAAGCTGCGGGTCGCGATGAACCTGCACGAGCTGACCAGGGACCTCGACCTGTCGGCGTTCGTGCTGTTCTCCTCGCTGGCCGGGGTCTTCGGCGCGGCGGGGGAGGGCAACTACGGCCCCGGCAACGCCTTCCTCGACGCGTTCGCCGCCTACCGGCGCGGCCTCGGGCTGCCGGCCACCGCCGTCGCCTGGGGAGCCTGGGACGGCGGCGGCATGGCCGAGGGCGCGATCGGCGACGCCATGGGCCGCCATGGCGTGCCCAGGATGGACCCCGAGCTGGCGCTGGCCGCCCTGCAGCGGGCGCTGGACAACGAGGACACCGCCATCGCCCTCGCGGACATCCGCTGGGAGGTGTTCTCCTACTTCTTCACCGCCACCCGCCCCAGCCACCTGCTGGACGAGCTGCGCGAGGTCCGCGTGCTCGCCGCCGCCGCCGAGGTGGTGGACGAGCAGGACGACGGCGACACGTCCCTGGTCGCCCGCCTGTCCGGTCTCCCGGACGGCGAGCGCAACCGGATCCTGCTGGAGCTGGTCCGCGAGCAGGTCGCCCTGGTGCTCGGCTACGAGTCGGCGGAGGCCGTCGAGCCGGGCCGGACCTTCCAGGACCTCGGCCTCGCCTCGGCCGGGGCCGTCGAGCTGCGCAACCGGCTGACCCTGGTCACCGGGCTGCGCGTCGCGGCCACCGTCGTCTTCGACTACCCGACGGCCGCCGAGCTGGCCAGGCACCTGGACGCGCAGATCGGCGGCGGCGCCGCCGGGAACGCCGCCACGGCCGCGCCGGTGCCCGCCGTGGTGGCCACCGACGACGACCCCATCGTGATCGTCGGCATGAGCTGCCGGTTCCCCGGCGGCGTGGCCTCGCCCGAGGACCTGTGGGACCTGGTCGCCGGGGGCGGCGACGCGATGTCGGTCTTCCCCGCCGACCGGGGCTGGGACACCGACGCGCTCTACGATCCCGACCCGGACAACCCCGGCACCACCTACGCCAGGGAGGGCGGTTTCGTCCACGACGCGACCGGCTTCGACGCCGAGCTGTTCGGGATCTCGCCGCGCGAGGCGCTGGCCATGGACCCGCAGCAGCGGCTGATGCTGGAGGCGTGCTGGGAGGTCTTCGAACGGGCGGGCATCGACCCGATGTCCCTGCGCGGCAGCCAGACCGCCGTGTACGCGGGCAGCGGCGGCCAGGAGTACATGAGCTTCCTGAGCGCGTCGGCCACCGGCAGCGAGGGCTACCTGGCCACCGGGGGATCGGCGAGCGTGGTGTCCGGGCGGGTCGCCTACACGTTCGGCCTGGAGGGACCGGCGGTGACCGTGGACACGGCCTGCTCGTCGTCCCTGGTCGCCATGCACCTGGCGGCGCAGGCGCTGCGCCAGGGCGAGGCGACGATGGCCATCGCGGGCGGGGTGACCGTCCTCACCAGCCCTAGCATCTTCACCGAGTTCAGCAGGCAGCGCGGGATGGCCTTCGACGGGCGCTGCAAGTCCTTCGCCGCCGACGCCGACGGGGCGGGCTGGGGCGAGGGCGTCGGCGTGGTGCTGCTGGAGCGGCTGTCGGACGCCCGCCGCAACGGCCACGAGGTGCTCGCCGTGCTCCGCGCGTCGGCCGTCAACCAGGACGGGGCCTCCAACGGGCTCACCGCCCCCAACGGACCTTCCCAGCAACGGGTGATCCGCCAGGCCCTCGCCGGGGCCGGGCTGTCGTTCGCCGACGTTGACGCCGTCGAGGCGCACGGCACCGGCACCGCGCTGGGCGACCCGATCGAGGCGCAGGCGCTGCTGGCCACGTACGGCCAGGACCGCGAGAAGCCGCTGTGGCTGGGCTCGGTGAAGTCCAACATCGGGCACACCCAGGCGGCGGCCGGCATGGCCGGGGTGATCAAGATGGTGATGGCGCTGCGGCACCAGACCCTCCCGCGCACCCTGCACGTGGACGAGCCCACCCCGCACGTGGACTGGACGGCCGGCGCGGTCGAACTGCTCACCGAGAACCGCCCCTGGAAGATCAACGGCCGTCCGCGCCGGGCCGGGATCTCCTCCTTCGGGATCAGCGGCACCAACGCGCACACCATCATCGAGGAGCCTCCGGCCCCGCTGTCCGACACTCCCGCGCCCGGCGCGCCCCGCGAGGGCGAGATCGTCCCTTGGACGCTGTCGGCCCGCACCGCGCCCGCCCTGCTCGCCCAGGCCGGGCGGCTGCTGGCGCTGGCCGAGGCCGACGAGGAGCTGAACCTCACCGACGTGGCCGCCTCGCTGGTCACCACCAGGGCCGCGCTGGAGCACCGCGCGGTCGTGCTCGCCGGGGACCGGGCCGGTCTCCTGCGCGGGCTCACCGCCCTCGCAGAGGACGCCCTCGCGCCCGGCCTGGTGCGCGGCGTGATCCGGCAGGGCCGCACCGCCTTCATGTTCACCGGGCAGGGCGCGCAGCGGCCCGGGATGGGCCGGGAGCTGTACGAGACCTTCCCGGTGTTCGCCGACGCCTTCGACGCGGTCGCCGCCCGGCTCGACACGGCGCTGGAGCGCCCGCTGCACGACGTGGTCTTCGCGGACACCGGCCTGCTGTCGCGGACCCGGTACACCCAGGCGGGGCTGTTCGCGCTGGAAGTGGCGCTGTTCCGGCTGTTCGAGTCGTGGGGCGTGGTCCCGGACTACCTGCTGGGCCACTCGATCGGCGAGTTGGCGGCGGCGCACGTCGCCGGGGTCATGTCGCTGGACGACGCGTGCCGGCTGGTGGAGGCCCGTGGGCGGCTGATGCAGGAGCTGCCCGAGGGCGGCGCGATGCTGGCCCTCCAGGCGCGCGAGGACGAGCTGGAGCTGGACGAGCGGGTGAGCCTGGCCGCCGTCAACGGCCCCGACATGGTCGTGCTGTCCGGCGAGAAGCCCGCCGTCGCCGAGCAGGAGAGGCTGTGGCGCGGGCGGGGCCGCAAGTGCAAGCGGCTGAACGTCTCCCACGCCTTCCACTCGGTGCTGATGGAGCCGATGCTCGCCGAGTTCCGCGCGGTCGCCGAGACCATCGGCTACGCGCGGCCCGCCGTCCCGGTCGTCTCCAACCTGGACGGGCGGCCGGTCGAGCGCTACACCGCCGAGTACTGGGTGCGGCACGTCCGTGAGGCCGTCCGGTTCGCCGACGGCGTCGCGACCCTGCACGGCCACGGGGTCACCCGGTTCGTCGAACTCGGCCCCGACGGCGTGCTCACCGCCATGGCCCGGCAGTCCGTCGACGACGCCACGCTCATCCCCACCCTGCGCTCCGACCGCGCCGAGCCCGAGGCGGTCATGACCGCGCTCGCCACCGCACACGTGCACGGCGTGCCGGTGGACTGGCCGGGCGTGCTCGCCGAGCGCGGCGGCAGGCGGATCGAACTGCCGCCCTACCCGTTCCAGCGCCGCCGCTACTGGCCGGAGATCCAGCCCGCCGTCCCCGGGGCCGTGGCCGCCGACCCGGCCGAGGCCGAGTTCTGGGCCGCCGTGGAGAGCGAGGACCTGGCCGCCGTCGCGGGCACCCTCAAGCTGGCCGACGAGGACGCGCTCGCCGGGCTGCTGCCCGCGCTGTCCTCCTGGCGCAGGCGCCGCCGCGCCGAGTCCGCGCTGGACACCTGGCGCTATCGCGACACCTGGCGGCTGCTGCCCGACCCGGCGACCGCCGCGCTGACCGGCCCCTGGCTGGTGCTCGGCCACCGCGCCGGCGACACCGGGCCGCTCGCCACGGCGCTGCGCCGGGCCGGGGCCGAGCCCGTCGAGCTGACCCTCGAATCGGCCGGAGCGGATCGCGACGCGCTCACCGCACGCCTGCTGGACGTCCCCGCCCCGGCCGGTGTGCTGTCGCTGCTGGGCCTGACCACGACGGTGACCCTGGTCCAGGCGCTCGGCGACGCGGGCGTGGACGCCCCGCTGTGGTGCGCCACCCGGGACGCCGTCGTCACCGGCCCCGCCGACGGGCCGCCCGACCCCGGACAGGCCCAGGTATGGGGCTTCGGCCGGGTCGCCGCCCTCGAATACCCCGGCCGCTGGGGCGGTCTGGTGGACCTCCCGGCCGAACTGGACGAGCGCGCCGCCGCACGGCTGGCCGCCGTGCTCACCGGCACGGAGGACCAGGTGGCCGTGCGCGCCTCCGGCGTGTTCGGGCGGCGGCTGCGCCACGACCCGGCGGGCCACGACCCGGAGCTCACGCCGTGGCGTCCCTCGGGGGCCGTCCTGATCACCGGCGGCACCGGCGCGCTCGGCGCGCACGCCGCCCGCTGGCTCGCCGGGCGCGGCGCCGCCAAGCTGGTCCTCGCCGGACGCCGGGGCGCGGACGCCCCCGGCGCGGCCGAACTGGTCGCCGAACTGACCGAGCTGGGCGCCGAGACGGTCGTCGCCACCTGCGACGTGGCCGACCGCGACGCGCTGGCCGCGCTGCTGGCCGAGCACCCGGTGACCGCCGTCGTGCACGCGGCGGGCGTCACGGCCGACGGGCTGATCGACTCGCTCACCCCCGGCCGCCTCGCCCTGAGCCTGTCGGCCAAGGCGGAGGCCGCGACCCACCTGCACGAACTGACCGAGGGGTTGGAGGCGTTCGTCCTCTTCTCCTCGATGGCGGGCACCCTGGGCAACGCGGGACAGGCCGCGTACGCCGCCGCCAACGCCCACCTGGACGCGCTCGCCGAGCGGCGGCGCGCCCTCGGCCTGCCCGCCACCTCGATCGCCTGGGGCCCCTGGGCGGGGTCCGGCATGGCCGCCGACGAGGCCGTCGCGCAGCGGATGCGCCGGGCGGGCCTCCCGGCCATCGACCCCGAGCAGGCGGTCGCCGCCCTCGCGCAGGCCGTGGACCGCGGCGACACCGCCGTGACCGTGGTGGACGTGGACTGGGCCAGGTTCGCCCCCGGCTTCACCGCCGTACGGCGCAGCCCGCTGATCGCCGATCTCCCGGAGGCGGCCGCGGCCCTCGCGGACGCCGCCGTCGCCGAGGCGGCCACCGGGCCGGACTCGCCGCTGCGCGCACGGGTGCTGAAGACCCCCGTGGGCGAGCGCGAGCGGCTGCTGCTCGACTTCGTCAGGGAGCACGCGGCGCTGGTGCTCGGCCACGCCACTCCGGCGGCGATCGAGCCGGAGCGGGCGTTCCGAGAGTTCGGCTTCGACTCGCTGACCGCGCTGGAACTGCGCAACCTGCTCGGCACCGCGACCGCGCTGACCCTGCCCGCCTCGCTCGTCTTCGACTACCCGACCCCGAAGGCCCTCGCCAGGCACCTGCTGGCCGAGCTGGCGGGCCGTCCCGGTGACGAGATCGTGCCCATCCGGGCCGGGGCCGTGGACACCGTCGCCGACCCCATCGTGATCGTCGGCATGAGCTGCCGGTTCCCCGGCGGCGTGTCCTCGCCCGAGCGGCTGTGGGAGATGGTCCGCTCCGGCACGGACGCCATGACCGAGTTCCCGTCCGACCGCGGCTGGGACCTCGACGCGCTGTTCGACCCCACAGGGAACGGCACCTCCGACGCCCGCGAGGCCGGGTTCCTGCACGACGTCGCCGGGTTCGACGCGGCCCTGTTCGGCATCTCGCCACGCGAGGCGCTGGCCATGGATCCGCAGCAGCGGCTGCTGCTGGAGTCGTGCTGGGAGGTCTTCGAGTCCGCGGGCATCGACCCGACCTCGGTGCGCGGCAGCCAGACGGGCGTGTTCGCGGGCACCAACGGCCAGGACTACGGCACGCTGCTGCTCGGCGCGGCCGAGGCCACCGACGGGCACCTCGGCACCGGCAACACCGCGAGCGTGATGTCCGGCCGGATCTCCTACACCTTCGGCCTTGAGGGCCCGGCGGTCACCGTGGACACGGCCTGCTCCTCCTCGCTGGTGGCGCTGCACCTGGCGGCGCAGTCGCTGCGGCAGGGCGAGTGCTCGATGGCGCTGGCGGGCGGCGTGACGGTGATGACGCTGCCGGGCACGTTCATCGAGTTCAGCACCCAGGGCGGGCTGTCCGGCGACGGGCGCTGCAAGGCGTTCGCCGAGGCCGCCGACGGCACCGGCTGGGGCGAGGGCGTCGGCATGCTGCTGCTGGAGCGTCAGTCGGACGCGCGGCGCAACGGGCACCGGGTGCTCGCGGTGGTGCGCGGCTCGGCCGTCAACCAGGACGGCGCGTCGAACGGCCTGACCGCCCCGAACGGCCCTTCGCAGCAGCGGGTGATCCGCCAGGCGCTGGCCAACGCCCGCCTGGAGCCCACCGATGTGGACGCCGTCGAGGCGCACGGCACAGGAACCCGCCTCGGTGACCCCATCGAGGCCCAGGCCCTGCTCGCCACCTACGGCCAGGACCGCGCCGAGCCGCTCTGGCTCGGATCCATCAAGTCCAACATCGGCCACACCCAGGCCGCCGCAGGCGTCGCGGGCGTGATCAAGATGGTCCAGGCCATCCGCCACGGCGAGCTGCCGAAGACCATGCACGTGGACGCCCCCAGCTCGCACGTGGACTGGACGGCGGGCGCCGTCGAACTGCTCACCGAGAACCGCCCCTGGCCCGGGCTGGACCGCCCGCGCCGGGCCGCGATCTCCTCGTTCGGCGTCAGCGGCACCAACGCGCACGTGATCATCGAGCAGGCCGAGGCCGAGGCCGAGCCGGAGGAGGCCCCCGAGGTCTCCGCCCCGCCGGTCGTCCCGTGGGTGGTCTCCGCCAAGTCGGCCGTGGCGCTGCGCGAGCAGGTGTCCCGCCTGGCGGCCCACACCGGCGGCGACCCGGTGGACGTGGCGTGGTCGCTGGCGACCACCCGGGCCACGCTGGAGCACCGCGCGGTGCTCCTCGGGCCCGACCGCACGGCGGAGTCGGGGCTCGTCACCGGCGTGGCGCAGGGCACCGCCGACCCCGTGTTCGTGTTCCCCGGCGAGGGGTCGCGGTGGATCGGCGCGGCGGCGGAGCTGCTGGAGTCCTCGCCGGTGTTCGCCGCCCGGATGGCCGAGTGCGAGCGGGCGCTGGCCGAGTTCGTTGACTGGTCGCTGCTGGAGATCATCTCCGCGGGCCGGTCGCCGGACCAG
Source organism: Spongiactinospora sp. TRM90649 (assembly GCF_029382225.1). Lineage (GTDB taxonomy): Bacteria > Actinomycetota > Actinomycetes > Streptosporangiales > Streptosporangiaceae > Spongiactinospora. The sequence continues at coordinate 16,700 of NZ_JARLTC010000062.1, read as the reverse complement.
GTGGACATGGCCGAGTCCGTGCTGTGGGCCGTCAGCGTGTCGCTGGCCGCTCTGTGGGAGTCGGCGGGAGTCGTCCCCAGCGCCGTGGTCGGCCACGGCCAGGGTGAGATCGCCGCCGCAGTGGTCGCGGGCGGGCTCAGCCTCGAAGACGGCGCACGAGTCGTCGCATTGTGCAGCCAGCGGGAGCAGGTCCCTGACCTGCTCATGGAGAAGTCGGCCGAGATCAGCCCGACGCGGGGACGCATCGCCTACTACTCGGCGGTCACCGGCGAGCGCGTCGACACCAGCACCCTGAACGCGGACCACTGGTACGAGAACCTGCGGCGGACGGTCCGCTTCGAAGAGGCCATCGGGGCGCTCCTCGCCGACGGGCGCTCGACGTTCATCGAGATCAGCGCCGACCCGGTGCTGACCGCCGGCATCGAGCGGGCCCTCGGCGACGCCGGCGGCGTCGCCCTGGCCACCCTGCGCCGCGACGAAAGCGGCCCGGAGCGCTGGACGGCGGCGCTCGCCGAAGCCTGGGTGCACGGCGTCCCGGTGGACTGGCGCACGGTCTTCGCGGGCTGGGGCGGCCAGGTCACCGACCTCCCGACCTACGCCTTCCAGCACGAGCGGTACTGGCCGGACTTCTCCCTCTCCTTCGAGCCGGGCACCGCCACGGCGGCGGACCCGGACGAGGCGTGGTTCTGGGAGGCGGTCGAGAACGGCGACCTCTCCGCCGTCGCGGGAGCCCTCAAACTGGGCGATTCAGCGGTGGACGCGGTGCTGCCCGCGCTGTCGGTGTGGCGGCGCGAGCGCCGGGAGCGCTCGACCGTGGACTCGTGGCGCTACCGCGCCGAGTGGACCCCGATCACCGTCGCCCCCGCGACCCTGTCCGGCACCTGGCTGCTGGTGACCACCGAGCACGTCCCCGCCGCCGAGGTGGCCACCGCCGTCCGGCAGGGCGGCGCCGACGTGGTCGAGGTCCGCCTCCCCGGCTCCGACCAGGACCGGTGGGACCTCGCCGACACCCTCGCGAACGTCGTCCGGAACGCCGGCAAGATCGCCGGAGTCCTCTCCCTGGTCGCCCTCGACCCCGCCGCCAAGCCCGTGGCCGGGACGCTCGCGCTGACGCAGGCGCTCGGGGACCTCGAACTGGGGGCGCCGCTGTGGTGCGCGACTCGGGGCGCGGTCGCGACCGCTCGTTCGGAGCCGCCGGTAGATCCGGCGCAGGTCGCGGTGTGGGGCTTCGGCCGCTCGGCCGCACTGGAACTGCCGCGCCGCTGGGGCGGGCTCGTCGATCTACCGGCCGACCTGGACGCGCGTTCCGCCGCCCGGCTCGTGTCGGTGCTGGCGGCGGGCGACGACGAGGACCAGGTGGCCGTCCGGGCGTCGAGCGTGTTCGCCCGCAGGCTGCGGCGCGCCTCCCGGCCGGAGACCGGCCAGGCCGTCCGCTGGACCCCGATTGGGACCGTCCTGGTCACCGGCGGCACCGGCGCGCTCGGCGGGCACGTCGCCCGCTGGCTGGCCGGACGCGGCGCGACGGACCTGCTGCTCACCGGCAGGCGCGGCGCGGACGCCCCCGGCGCCGCCGAACTGGTCGCCGAGCTGGCGGAACTGGGCGCCCGCGCGACGGTGGCCGCGTGTGACGTGGCCGACCGCGACGCGCTGGCCGCGCTGCTCGCCGGGCACGACGTGCGGGCCGTCTTCCACACCGCCGGGGTGGCCGCCACCGCCTCGATCCCCGAACTCGACCCCGCCTCCCTCGCCGACGCGCTGGCCGCCAAGGTGACCGGCGCGGCCAACCTCGACGAACTGCTGCCGGACGCCGAGGCGTTCGTGCTGTTCTCCTCCATCGCCGCCACCTGGGGCAGCGGCGGCCAGACCGGCTACGCCGCGGGCAACGCCTACCTGGACGGCCTGGCCGAGCGCCGCCGGGCGCGGGGGAGCGCCGCGACCTCCGTGGCCTGGGGACCGTGGGCCGCGGCGGGCATGGCGGCCTCCGAGGAGGCCGGACGGCACCTGGCGCGCAGGGGCCTGCGCGCGATGCCGCCCGAGCAGGCCGTGGTCGCCATGGCCGACGCGATCGACGCGGACGAGACCGCCGTCACCGTGGCCGACGTGGACTGGGCGCGGTTCGCGCCGTCGTTCACCGTCTCCCGGCCGTCGGCGCTGTTCGGCGCGCTGCCCGAGGCCCGCGACGCCGCCGGGGCGACCTCCGGCGACGCCGACGAGTCGTCCGGGCTGCGCGGCCGGATCGCCGCGTCGTCCCCGGCCGAGCGCGACCGGCTGCTCACCGACCTGGTCAAGACCCACCTGGGCGCGGTGCTCGGCTACCGGGACACGGCGGCGATCGAGCCCGCCATGCCGTTCAGGGACCTCGGGGTGGACTCGCTGACGGCCGTGGAGGTCCGCGGCAGGATCGCCCAGGCGACGGGGCTGAGCCTGCCGGCGAGCCTGGTGTTCGACTACCCGACACCCGCCGCGCTCGCCGCGTACCTGGTCGGCGAACTCGGCGGCACCGAGGACGGCACGGCCGCGCCGGTCGCCCCGGTGGCTGCCACCGAGACCGATCCGATCGCGATCGTCGGGATGAGCTGCCGCTTCCCCGGCGGGGTGTCCTCGCCGGAGGAACTGTGGGAGCTGCTCGCGGCGGGCGGCGACGGCATCGCGGCCTTCCCCCTCGACCGGGGCTGGGACCTGGGCGAGGCCGGGTTCGCCGCCGAGGGCGGGTTCGTCCACGAGGCGACCACCTTCGACGCCGAGCTGTTCGGCATCTCGCCGCGCGAGGCCACGGCCATGGACCCGCAGCAGCGCCTCCTCCTGGAGGCGTCCTGGGAGGTCCTTGAGCGGGCCGGGATCGACCCGCACGCGCTGCGCGGCACCCCGACCGGCGTGTTCGTCGGCGCCTCGGCCTCCGGCTACGGCACCGGCGCGCTGGTCCCCGACGCCTCGCAGGGCCATCTGATGACCGGCACCTCCAACAGCGTGATCTCCGGCCGCGTCTCCTACGCCTTCGGCCTTGAGGGCCCGGCGGTCACGATCGACACGGCCTGCTCCTCCTCCCTGGTGGCGCTGCACCTGGCCGCGCAGGCGCTGCGCAACGGCGAGTGCTCGATGGCGCTGGCGGGCGGCGTGACCGTGATGCCGACCCCGACGGTGTTCGCCGAGTTCAGCCGGCAGAACGGCCTGGCGGGCGACGGCCGGTGCAAGTCCTTCGCGGACGCGGCCGACGGCACCGGCTGGGGCGAAGGCGTCGGCGTCCTGCTGGTCGAGAAGCTCTCGGACGCCCGCCGCAACGGCCACGAGGTGCTGGCGATCGTCCGGGGCAGCGCCGTCAACCAGGACGGCGCGTCCAACGGCCTGACCGCCCCCAACGGCCCGTCCCAGCAGCGCGTCATCCGCCAGGCGCTGGCCGGGGCGAACCTGACCACCGCCGACATCGACGTGGTCGAGGCACACGGCACCGGTACCACGCTCGGCGACCCGATCGAGGCGCAGGCGCTGCTCGCCACCTACGGCCAGGACCGCGACCGGCCGCTCTGGCTCGGCTCGCTGAAGTCGAACATCGGGCACACCCAGGCGGCCTCCGGCGTCGCGGGCGTGATCAAGATGGTTCTGGCCATACGGCACGGGACGATGCCGAAGACCCTGCACGTGGACGCGCCCACCCGGCACGTGGACTGGACGGCGGGCGCCGTCGAACTGCTCACCGAGGCCCGCGACTGGCCGGTCAACGGCCACCCCCGCCGCGCCGGGATCTCCTCCTTCGGCGTCAGCGGCACCAACGCGCACACCATCATCGAGGAGCCGCCCGCCGCACCGGAGCGGGAAGCCTCCGCACCGGTCACCGGCCCGGTGGCCTGGCCGGTGTCCGGCCGGTCGCCCGCCGCGCTGCGGGCGCAGGCCGAGCGGCTGCGCGACTTCACCGCCGCGCACGACGGCCTCGACCCGGCGGCCATGGGCAACGCGCTGGCCACCACCAGAGCGGCGCTCGGGCACCGCGCGGTCGTCGTGGCCGAGGACCGCGACGGCTTCCTGCGCGGCCTGGAGGCGATCGCCACCGGGCGAACCGCCGGCAACGTGCTGCGCGGCGTCAACGGCAAGGGCGGCCTGGCCTTCCTGTTCCCCGGCCAGGGCTCGCAGCGCCCCGGAATGGGCCGCGAGCTCTACGACGCCTACCCCGTGTTCGCCGACGCCTTCGACGCGATCCGCGCCCGCCTGGACCGGCACCTGGACCACCCGCTCGCCGACGTCGTCTTCGGCGACGGCGAGACGGGCGCGCTCGACCGGACCGCCTACACCCAGGCGGCGCTGTTCGCCGTCGAGGTCGCGCTGTACCGGCTGGTCGAGTCGTGGGGGATCACCCCCGACCACCTGCTCGGTCACTCGGTCGGCGAACTGGCCGCCGCGCACGTCGCCGGGGTCATGTCGCTGGACGACGCGTGCCTGCTCGTCGGGGCGCGCGGCCGGCTGATGCAGGCACTCCCCGAGGGCGGGGCGATGCTCGCCGTGCAGATGACCGAGGCGGACGCGCGCCGGGCGCTCGAAGGCTACGAGGACCGGGTGAGCGTGGCCGCCGTCAACGGCCGGGAGGCGATCGTGGTCTCCGGCGAGACGGCGGCGATCGAGGAACTGGCCGCGCTGGCCGAGGAGACCAAGCGCAAGGCGCGCAGGCTGCCCGTCTCGCACGCCTTCCACTCGCCGCTGATGGAGCCCATGCTGGCGGACTTCCGCCGGGTCGCCGAGGGCGTCGAGTACCGCGCCCCGCGCGTGCCGATCGTGTCCAACCTGACCGGGGCGCACGTCGAGGGCTACGACGCCGGCTACTGGGTGCGCCACGTGCGCGAGGCCGTCCGATTCGCCGACGGTGTGACGACGCTGCGGGACGCGGGCGTCACCAGGGTCCTGGAGATCGGCCCCGGCGGGGCGCTGACCGCGCTGGCCGAGCCCGTGCTGCCCGCCAAGTCGGTCGCCGTGGCGGCGCTGCGCAAGGGCCGGGGCGAGCTCGACTCGCTGCTGCGCGCGGTCGGCCGGCTGCACGCCAACGGCGTGAGCCCGGACTGGACGGTGATCTTCGCCGGAGCGGGGACCGTCGAACTGCCCACCTACGCCTTCCAGCGGGAGCGCTACTGGCTCGCGGCCGGAGTCCCGGCGACCGCGCCGGAGGCCGCCCCCGCCGCCGAGACCCCGCAGGCCGTACCGGAGGGGAACGCCGCGGTCCCCGAGGTACGGCTTGCGGGCCTGTCCCGGCAGGACCGCGCGGCGGCCCTGCTGGACCTGGTGCGCCAGAGCGCCGCCGCCGCGCTCGGCCACGCCACCACCGACCCCATCGAGCCGGAGTGGGAGTTCCTGGAGCTCGGCTTCGACTCGCTGGCCGCCCTCGAACTGCGCAACGCCCTGCAGACCGCGACCGGCCTGACCCTGTCGGCCACGATGGTCTTCGACCACCCGACCCCCGTCGCGCTCGCCGAGCACCTGCGGGCCGCGCTGGAGGGGACCTCCGGCGAGGAGAACGCCGGGTCGGCCGTGAGCCTGGGCGTCTCGCCGGACGACCGTGACCCGGTCGGCCTGCTCAACTCCCTCTACCGGGAGGCCACCCGCAACCGCAAGGTGGCGGACTTCCTGGAGTTCCTGGGCGACGCCGCCAAGTTCCGTCCGGCCGCCGACCGGGTCGAGGAGATCACCACGCCCGCCAAGGTGGTCCGGCTGGCCAGGGGCGCCGCCGAGGCGCCGCCGCTGATCTGCTGCAGCGGGATGACCGCGGCGGGCGGGCCGCACGAGTTCGCCAGGATCGCCGCCCCGCTGCGCGGGCTGCGCGACGTCTCGGCGGTCCCCGCGCTCGGCTACGGCAGGGGCGAGCTGCTGCCCGCCACCGCCGAGGTCGCGCTCGGGTGGCAGGCCGAGGCGGTGCTGCGGCACGCCGGCGGCCGGCCGTACGTGCTGCTCGGCCACTCCGGCGGGGCCATCCTGGCGCACGCGCTGGCGCGGCACCTGGACGGGCTCGGCCAGGGCCCGGCGGCGCTGGTGCTGGTGGACATCTACCGGCCGGAGGACCAGACCATGACCGACTGGGACGTGGAGCTGTCGGAAGGCGTCTTCGACCGGGAGCACCAGTACGTCCCCATGGACGACATCCGGCTCACCGCCATGGCCTGGTACGGCCGGATCTTCTGGGAGTCGGCGACCGGCGACGTCGCCGCCCCGACCCTGCTGCTGCGGGCGACCGAGCCGCTGGGCGAGGTCGAGGGCGACGAGTGGCGCAGCTCGTGGGAACACGCCCGCGCCGTCGTGGACGTGCCCGGCGACCACTTCTCGATGATGTCCGAACACGCGGAGACCACGGCCCTGGCGATCCACCACTGGATCGAGGAGACGTTGTGACCACCGCCCGAGACCTTCTAGCCGGCAAAACCCCCTATGAGAGGAATCGTTGGAGATGACGGAGACCTTGGCCCGCGCGATCGGTGTCAGCAGGCGGTACGGAGACCTCACCGCCGTGGACGACGTGTCGCTCGACATCCCGGCAGGGCAACTGCTCGGCCTGCTCGGACCCAACGGCGCGGGCAAGAGCACCCTGATGAACATGTTCGTCGGCCTGCGCCGTCCCAGTGCGGGCAGGATCGAGCTGTTCGGCTACGACCCCCGCGACGCCAAGGCGCGCCAGCGGATGGGCATGACCCCGCAGGACACCGGCCTGCCCGAGACGTTGCGCGTCGGTGAAGTGATCGACTTCGTGGCGGCGCACTTCGCCAACCCCGCCGACAAGAACGAACTGCTCGCTCAGTTCCAGCTCGACGCGCTGGCCCGCCGCCAGACCGGCGCGCTGTCCGGCGGCGAGAAGCGCAGGCTGGCCATCGCGCTGGCCTTCGTCGGCCGCCCCGACCTGGTCTTCCTCGACGAGCCGACCACCGGCCTCGACGTGGAGGCCCGCCGCACCCTCTGGGACGGCGTGCGCGCCTACAACCAGGCGGGCGGCGCGGTCGTCCTGACCAGCCACTACCTGGAGGAGGTGGAGGCGCTCGCGCAGCGCGTCGTCATCATGCAGAACGGCACCGCCGTCGCCGACGACAGCGTGGACGCGCTGCGCAACGTGGGCGGCATGCGCCGGGTCAGCATGATCGTGCCCGAGGTGCCCGCACTGCCCGGCGTCGTCGGCGTCGAGCGCGACGGCGACCGCGTCGAACTGATCACCCAGGACTCCGACGCCCTGGTGCGCGGCCTGATCGACTCCGGCGTCGCCTTCCGCGACCTGGAGGTCCGCGCGGGAACGCTGGAGGACGCGTTCCTGGCCATCACCGCCAAGGCCCCCACCACCGCCGCCGTCTCCTGACCACCGCTGGAGCTGACTCACATGAGAGCGATCGCCGCCTACACCAAGTTCGAGATCCTCGGGGCCATGCGCATCCCGATGGTCTACGTCACGCTGCTGTTCATGCCGGTCGTCGGCATGCTGCTGTTCGTGCTGCCCGCGATGGGCAGCGACCCGGCGGCCGCGACGCTGAGCACCGCCTCGATGTGCCTGTTCACCGTACTGATCATCTGCTCGGCCCAGTACGGCCTGGGCATCGCCGACGCCAGGACCAAGCCCTGGGGCGGATACGTCCGCACCCTGCCCGGCGGGTTCCTGCCCAAGATGACCAGCATGATCGCGCTCAGCGCCATGCTGGTGGTGCTCGGCTCGGTCCCGCTGATCGGCGTCGCCGCCCTGGGCACCGTCGCCACCGCCACGCCGCTGCAGATCCTCGCCGGCCTCGGCGCGCTGCTGGTCGCCGTGGTTCCGTTCAGCCTGATGATGCTGGCCATCGCCTACGCGGTGAACCCGTACCTGGTGGGCGCGGTGACCAGCGTGCTGCCCATCGCCCTGGCCTTCCTCGGCGGGCTGTTCACCGACCCGAACAACCAGTCGGCGTTCTTCGCCAACGTCTCGCCGTTCTTCCCGACCAGGGGCTCGGTCGAGCTGGTCTGGGCCGCCGTGGGCGGCTTCACCCCGAACCCGATCTCCCTGATCATGCTGGGCGTCTGGACCCTCGCCCTCGGCTGGCTGGCCTACCGCGCCTACCGCCGTGACGAGGGCCGCCGCTTCCACTGAGTCCATCCCACCTTGAACGGGGTTCCACCATGACGGACATTCTCACCGACGCGCGTCGCGTCGCGGCCATGAGCTGGCGGCCGCTCGCCGTCGAAGGGGCCATCGAGTTCACCCCTGACGTGTTCCCCGACGACCGGGGCTACTTCCTGTCGCCCTACCAGGAGCCCGCGTTCCGCCAGGCCACCGGGCACGCGCTGTTCCCCGTCGCGCAGACCAACCACAGCCGGTCGCGGCGGGGCGTGGCGCGGGGCATCCACTTCACCCTGACCCCGCCCGGCCAGGCCAAGTACGTCTACTGCCCGCGCGGGCGGGCGGTGGACATCGTCGTGGACATCCGCGTCGGCTCGCCCACCTTCGGCAAATGGGACGCGGTGCTGATGGACCAGGACGACTTTCGGGCCCTGTACTTCCCGGTCGGGCTCGGCCACGCCTTCCTCGCGCTCGAAGACGACACGGTGATGTCGTACATGGTGTCGAGCAGCTACGTCGCCGCGCACGAGCTGGCGATCAACCCGCTCGACCCCGACCTCGGCCTGCCGATCCCCGACGACCCGCCGGCGCTGACCTCCCCGCGCGACACGATCGCCCCCACCCTGGCCCAGGCGCTGGAGCAGGGCCTGCTGCCCGACTACGGACGGTGCAGGGAGATCGAGGAGGCGTTGTACCGGTGAGCGCCGACCTGCCGCTGGTCGTCGTACTCGGCGCGTCCGGCTTCATCGGCTCGCCCGTCACCCGGGCCCTGGCCAAGCGGCCGATCCGGCTGCGCCTGGTGGCCAGAAGGCCCACGCCGGTGCCCGAGGGCGGCGTCGCGGACATCGAGGTCCGCACCGCCGACCTGACGGAGGAGGGCGCCCTCGCCGACCTGGTCGAGGGCGCGGACGCCGTCTTCCACCTGGTGGCCTACACCGACGGCGGCTGGCGCGTCGCCGACGGCGACACCATGGCCGAGCGGATCAACGTCGGCCTGGCCCGCGAGCTGGTCGAGGCGATCCGCTCGCGCCCGTCGCCCGGCAAGCCCCCCGTGGTGCTGTACGCCGGGACCAAGACCCAGGTCGGCCACCCGCCGGGTGACCGCATCGACGGCACCGAGCCCGACAACCCGGTCAGCCCGTACGGCCGGCAGAAGCTCGCCGCCGAGACCGCGCTGAAGGAGGCCACCGCCGAGGGCGTGCTGCGCGCGGTGTCCCTGCGCCTGCCCACCGTCTACGGGCACGGCCCCGAGTCCACCGCCACCGACCGCGGCGTGGCCGCCACCATGATGCGCCGCGCCATGGCGGGCGACCGGCTGACCATGTGGAGCGACGGCTCCGTCCGCCGCGACCTGGTCTACATCGACGACGTCGTCGACGCCTTCCTCACCGCGCTGGACCACGCCGACGAGCTGGCCGGTCGGCACTGGCTGGTCGGCGGCGGCGCGAGCGTGCCGCTCGGCGAGCTGTTCACCGAGATCGCGGCGCTGGTCGCCGAGCGCACCGGCAGGCCGCCGGTGCCCGTGGTCTCGGTGCCCCCGCCGGACAACGCCGACCCGACCGACATGAGCAACCAGGAGATGGACTCCACGGCGTTCCGGAACATCACCGGCTGGCGGCCGAAGACTTTGCTGCGTGACGGCCTGGCGCGGACCGCCACCGAACTGGTCGGTGCGTGACGGCATGGCGAGCATCGCGTTCTTCAACAACTCGGGTTACGGGCACGTGCTCCCCACCCTGGGGGTGGTCGCCGAACTGGTCCGCAGGGGCCACCGGGTGACCTACTTCACCGGGGCGGGGGTCACCGCCAAGGTGGCGGCGACCGGGGCGGAGGTCGTGCCGTACGAGACCCGCCTGCCCGGCATCGACCTGTCGGAGTACGTGACCGCCGACCGGACCCCGGAACTCCTCGGGATCTACCTCACCGAGAGCGAGACCATCCTCCGGGCCGCCGAGGCCCACTTCGGCGACACCCCGCCCGACCTCATCGAATACGACCTGACCGTGTACCACGCGGGGCGGATCCTGGCCGCCAAATGGGGCATACCGGCGGTCCAGGGCCTGCCGGTATTCGCCTCCAACGACCATTTCTCGCTGTTGGACGCCATGGTGCGGCACATGGGCAAGGGCGACCCCCGCCACCCCGCGCTGCTGGAGTTCGTCCGCAGGCTGACCGCCCTGCTCGCCGCCCATGGCCAGGCCGACACCCGTCTCGAAGACTTCATCGGCCAGAACGAAGGGCTCAACCTGGCGTATTTCCCTCGCTCCTTCCAGTTCGCCGGGCCCACCTTCGACGACCGCTTCGCCTTCATCGGCCCCGGCCTCGAAGACGACCCGGCCCCGGGCGGCTGGACCCCTCCCGGCGACGGCCGCCCCGTCCTGTTCGTCTCGCTCGGCACCAGCGTCAACCGCCGCCCCGGCTTCTTCCGCGCATGCGTGGACGCCTTCCGCGACCAACCGTGGCACGTGGTGATGACCGTCCACCAGGGCGTCGACCGCGCCGAACTGGAACCGCTGCCCTCCAACGTGGAGGTCCACGAGTGGCTGGCCCACCAGGAGGTGCTGCGGCACACCGACGTGCTGCTGTGCCACGCCGGCATGGGCAGCCTGATGGGCGCCTGGCACCAGGGCGTCCCCGCGGTCGTCGTCCCCGGTTCCCCCGAAGACTGGGTCAACGCCCGCAGGGTCGCCGAACTCGGCCTCGGCCGCGTGATCAGAGAGGACCTGCCGACTCCCGACCGCCTCCGCGCCGCCGTCCTCGGCGTCGCCGCAGACCAGATGACCCGCAAACGCGTGGACCGCATGCGCACCGACATAGCGACGGCGGGCGGCGGCGTCCGTGGCGCGGACGCGATCGAACACCACCTGACCGCTTCCTTGGTGTCCCACTGAACCCGCTCATGCTCCTGATGGGCTGAGGGTGAACAACAGGCCCGGCACGGCCGGTTGCCCCAAAAACCGGGCGAAGAACCCTTTCCCGGTCGGTTCGTCCAGCCGCCCGGGATCGTGCCGCGCGGGCCGTGGCACGGCGTCCTTCAGCAGAAGCGCCCAATGACCGGGACTCCCCGGCGCGGGCGCCCGCTGGGCGCGGGCGATCATGAAGGAGACGGTCCCCGGCCGTGCTCGACGTGCCATTCGGTGTGGTCGGGGGTGGGGGTGTGCCACGCGGGCGCGGCGTCGTAGACGGTGCCGTACACGGCGCCTCCCATGACGTGCAGGCACAGCTCGATCGGGGGTTTGCCGTGGACGGCCGCGTTGGCCACTAGTTCGGAGACGATCTGGGTGATGGTGTCGGCGTGGTGGGTGAGGTCGTGGGCGGCGAGCAGTGCGCGGGTGAGGTCGCGGGCGGTCTGGGGTGCTCCGTGGGTGGCGGGCAGGTCCCATGTCCGGCCGGTGGTGGGGGTGGGTGGTGTCATCTGCTCGTCTCCTGGCCTCGGGCGGCTTTGCGGTGGTGAACGACGGTGCGCGGGTTGGCGGCGTCTTGGGGGTGAGGCCGAGGAGGGGGGTCGGCGGCGAACGGTGTTCCGGTGGCATGCGCTGTGTGGCGTTGTAGAGGGCGAGGTCAGGGTTTGGATGACCTCTTGCCAGCGGGAGACTCCTGTCCCGAGTGACGCTGGACCCCCTGGACTACCTCGACGTCGAGCTGCCCGAGGTGTTCTGCCATACGCCGCCGTGCGCCGCCGGCAACGCCGTCGCTGCGCAGCGGGTGGCCGAGCTGGAGGAGCGAATCGCCACTCTCGCTCGCTTGCGCGACAGCCTCGTCCACCGCATGCCCTGGCTGGCGGCGTCTGGCGACAACCCGGACGAGCCGGCCGCGCGTACGCGTCCGGCGTGAACAGATGTCGCGGCACAGTGGCGAGTGCCGCCGCCATCCGCTCGGACTCGCAGGGTAAAAAGTGTACACTCTAGCTATGGAAAGTATCCCTTTGAAGGATGCCCGAACTCAGCTCGGTAAGATCCATGCATCCGCCGCCCATGGGCAGCCCGTCCAGATCACCCGTCATGGGTCGGCACCCGTCGTGGTCGTCTCCAAGTCCATGTACGACGTCATGTTCACCGATCACCTGCGCTGGCAAGCCGAGCGGTTCCGTAAGGCGCTGGAAGACGGCACGATCCCCGAGGGCACCCTCGTCATCCACCGCGACGACATCGAGCGCTGGCGTAACGCCACCCCTGAGGAGTGGGAGAGCGGCACTCTGAATGCCTGACCACCTCATGATCCCCCCGGCGGCCCGCGCACAGATCGCCGTCCTGCCCGACAGACTGCGCAAGCAACTGTTCGAGGTCATCCTCTTGCTGCTGGAAAATCCTCAGCCGCCGGGTAGCGAGCCATACGACGGCGTCGCCGACATGTGGGTCATGGAACTCGACGACATCACGCTCTACTACAACGCGCTCGGCGTCGGCACGATCATCGTCCAGCAGATCGTGATCAACGACTGACGACCCCCAGCCTGGCGACGATGGCAGAGCATCGACGCCCGGCGCGGTGGCTACGCTCCGTGAACGGGCTGAGTCGTGAACACGGGGCGGTAGGGGTATGCCGTGGGGTAACCGGCCTCCTAGCCTCTCTAACAGAGGTGCCCAGGCGATTTCTGCGCCATGCGGAGAATGGTCGGGAGGACGACGGATGCGGGTTCTGTTTGTTTCGCACAGTGAGAAGCCCCACTATTTCGGTATGGTGCCGCTGGCATGGGCCTTTCGTACGGCGGGCCACGAGGTAAGGGTGGCCGGGCAGCCGGAATTGTCGGCTGCGGTGGTGGAGTCCGGGCTTGTTTCCGTGCCGCTCGGCGCCGACCACAAATGGAAACAGGTCATGCAGGAGAAGGACGACGACACCTGGGCCGCCCGGGTCGTCAACGCCGTCAGCAACTCCGCGGACCTGGATCACGACGAGCTTTTCGAGTTCTACCAGAGCACTACGAACGACTATTTCCGGACCATCAACAACGATGAGTTCGTGGACGACCTCGTCGATTACGCCCGCGAATGGCGGCCCGACCTCGTCATCTGGGAGCAGTTCACCTGGGCCGGGGCCGTGGCCGCCCGCGCGTGCGGCGCGGCGAGCGTCCGCATGCTCTGGGGCGCCGACGTCGTCACCCGCAGCCGCCGGGACTTCCTGGCCCGCCTGGCCGAGCGTCCCGAGGACCGGCGGGTGGACCCCTTCGCCGACTGGCTGACCGAGGTGCTCGGCCGGCACGGCCTGGAGTTCGACGAGGAGGTCGTCTCCGGCCGCTGGACCCTGGACGCCGCCCCGCCGGACCTGCGCCTCGACGTGGGACGGCCCACCGTCGCCATGCGCTTCGTCCCCTACTGCGGCCCCGCCGAACTGCCCGAGTGGCTGCGCGAGAAGCCCGCCCGCCCCCGGGTGGCCGTCACCGCCGGCATCTCGCTGCGCGAGTACTTCGGCGTGGACATGTTCTCCATCGCCGCCCTGCACGTCTTCGACGACCTCGACATCGAGGTCGTCGCCACGCTCGTCCCCGGGCACGGCGAGTCCGTCTCGCACGCCCCGGCGAACGCCAAGGTCGTGGACTTCGTCCCGATGCAGGGACTGCTGCCGACCTGCGCGGCGGTCGTCCACATCGGCGGCGCGGGCATCCAGAACACCGCGGCGCACTACGGCGTGCCGCAACTCGTCCTGCCCGGGTTCTGGGACTCCGCCGTGCGCGCCGAGCGCGTCGCCGCCTCCGGCGCGGGGCTGGCCATCCACCCTCACGAGGTGACGCCCGACAGGGTCCGCGACGACCTGCTCCGGATCCTCACCGAGCCCGCCTTCCGCGAGGCCGCCGAGCGGCTGCGCGCGTCGATGGAGGCGGTGCCGTCCCCCAACGAGGTCGTGCCCGAACTGGTACGGCTGGTCGCCGAGCACCGGAGCGGATGATCGTCATGACCGAAATCGCCGACCGGCAGACCCGCGCCCACGCGGCCGTGTGGCAGGACTACCTGTGGTCGGTCGGTGAACGCGGCGACCCGTACGCCCTGCTGCTGCGCGCGCCCGCCGACCCCTACCCGCTGTACGAGCGGATCCACGCCCGGGGGCCGCTGCACCAGAGCGGCCTGGGCACCTGGGTCACCGGCAGCCACCGGCTGGCCAACAAGGTGCTGCGGGACAAGCGCTTCGGCGTGCGCCGCACGGACGGGGAGAAGGCCCCGGAGTTCATGCCGTTCGACAACTCCATGCTCGGCCTGGACCCCCCGCACCACACCCGGCTGCGCAAACTGACGGTCCCCACCCTGAACCCGCGCAAGCTGGTCCGCTGGAAGCCGCGCGCCGCCGAGGTGAGCAACGAGCTGATCGACCGCATCATGCGCGGGCGCAACGAGTTCAACTTCATGAGCTCCTTCGCCCAGCAGCTCCCGCTCCAGGTGATCGGCGACCTGGTCGGCATCCCGGATCGCTACCGGCGGCTGTTCTTCCAGCTCAGCAGGCGGATGGCGTATCTGCTGGACGGCGTGGCCACCGTCGAGGTGGCCCAGGACGTCCAGCGGGCCATCGCCGAGATGACCGCGATGTTCGTGGACATCATCGAGATGCGCAAGGCCGACCCGCAGGACGACCTGATCAGCGACCTGCTGCCCGCCGTCGAGGACGGCCGGCTGAGCATGGACGAGATGGTCCCGCTGTGCATGTTCCTGCCGCTGGCCGGCACCGAGACCACGGTCAACCTGATCGGCAACGCGCTGCGCGCGCTGCTCGACCATCCCGAGCAGTGGGAGATGTTCAAGGCCGACCCGGTCTCGCTGGCGCCCGCCGTGGTCCAGGAGACCCTGCGCCACGACACCCCCGTGCAGCAGTACCGGCGCATCGTGCACGAGGACCTGGAATTAGAGGGTCACCTGCTCGCCGCCGACAGCGAACTGGCCATCTGCGCGGGCGCGGCCAACCGCGACCCCGAGATCTACCCCGACCCCGGCCGGTTCGACATCACCCGCGAATCCGGGCCCGAGACCCTCTCCTTTTCCATGGGCATTCATTTCTGCCTAGGCGCGGCGCTGGCCCGCCTGGAGGCGGAAATCGCGCTCGCCGCACTGGCCGAACGCCTTCCCGGCCTGCGCCAGGTCGGCCCCGTGCGCCGCCGCGACTCTTTTATCATCCGGGGGATGCTGCAGTTCCCCGTGGCGATGAAGTAAAAAGGGGTCGAGGGGCCCGGCTAGGGGTTTGAGGGAAAATTCCCGCTCATTAGGCTCATGTGGTGGATATGTAAAGTCTGGGCATGCGCTTTCTCTGGTAAGAGGTCCCTTACATGGCAGACAAAGATACTCTCCGTGACTATCTCAAGCTCGTCACCGCCGATCTCAGACAGACAAAGCAGCGGCTTCGTGAGATCGAGGAGAGCGAGCGGGAGCCGATCGCCATCGTCGGCATGAGCTGCCGTTACCCGGGCGGGGTGCGCTCGCCCGAGGACTTGTGGGACCTGGTCTCCGCAGGGCGCGACGGGATCAGCGGCTTTCCCGAGGATCGCGGCTGGGACCTCGCGGGACTGCACGACCCCGACCCCGAGCGGTCCGGCAAGAGCTATGTCACGGAGGGCGGCTTCGTCGAGGGCGCGGCCGATTTCGACCCGGTGTTCTTCGGGATCTCGCCGCGTGAGGCGCTGGCGATGGACCCGCAGCAGCGGCTGCTGCTCCAGGCGTCGTGGGAGGTTTTCGAGCGGGCCGGGATCGACCCGACCGCGCTGCGGGGGAGCCGCACCGGCGTCTTCGCCGGCACCAACGACCAGAGCTACCTCGCCCTGCTGCACGGCTCCCGGCACGGCAGCGAGGGCTACCTGCTGACCGGCGGCTCCACCGCCGTCGTCTCCGGGCGCGTCTCCTACACGTTCGGGTTCGAGGGCCCGGCGATGACGGTGGACACCGCGTGCTCGTCGTCGCTGGTGGCGCTGCACCTGGCGGTGCAGGCGCTGCGCAACGGGGAGTGCTCGCTGGCGCTGGCGGGGGGCGTGACCGTGATGGCCACCCCCGGCGTGTTCGTGGAGTTCTCCCGGCAGCGGGGCCTGGCCTCGGACGGCCGGTGCAAGTCCTTCGCGGCGGCGGCCGACGGCACCGGCTGGTCGGAGGGCGTCGGCGTGCTGCTCGTGGAGCGGCTGTCGGACGCCGTGCGGAACGGCCACCAGGTGCTCGCGCTGGTGCGCGGCTCAGCGGTGAACCAGGACGGCGCGTCCAACGGCCTCACCGCCCCCAACGGACCTTCGCAGCAGCGGGTCATCCTCCAGGCGCTGGCGGGCGCGGGCCTTTCCCCCGCCGACGTGGACGCGGTCGAGGCGCACGGCACCGGCACGGTGCTCGGTGACCCGATCGAGGCTCAGGCGCTGCTGGCCACCTATGGGCAGGACCGTGAAGAGCCGTTGTGGCTGGGTTCGGTGAAGTCGAACATCGGTCACAGCCAGGCGGCGGCCGGTGTGGCCGGTGTGATCAAGATGGTGATGGCCATCCGCGCGGGCGTGCTGCCCAGGACCTTGCATGTGGACGAGCCGTCCCCGCACGTGGACTGGTCCGCCGGAAACGTGGAACTCCTCACCGAGAACCGCCCCTGGCCCGAGACCGACCACCCCCGCCGCGCGGGCATCTCCTCCTTCGGCGTCAGCGGCACCAACGCCCACACCATCCTCGAAGCCCCACCCACCCCGACCGCCACCCCCACGGCGCTGCCCGAGGCC
>NZ_JARLTC010000061.1 GCF_029382225.1 Spongiactinospora sp. TRM90649 | reverse complement strand
GCCTATCCAGGCCGGATCAGGTAAAGAGGTTCTTCATCACCCGGGAAGGATCTTTACACACTTGAGGTGACAAGCTCCCCTTCTCTCGGTGACTGCCCCAGGTCCTCAACGCGCATCGCACGGAGCGTTCAAGCAAGGAGGGACTCTTCTGAGACGGGTGCCGAGATGAACACTGTGACCTGCGCAAACGCGTTTCCTCCTGCGGCTGCGTCCCAGACGATGGACACACCCCACCGAAACAACCGGGTGTGTCCAGACGGTGGACATCGTCACGGACACCCGGCCACAAGATCAATGAGCTTCCACTCCCAGGTGAGTAGCCTTCGGGATGGGCGGTGGACACGAATGATCTCCCGGCAATGGGACCCAAGTGACCGACCTGCGGCGCGAGCGTCGGGCGAAGGCCGACGTCGGAAAGAACAGGTCGAGCCGAGCGGGGGCCACTGGCCGCGCGGCGGTGCGGGGCGCGGCAGCGGGCTTGGGACGGCGGGGGGTAGGGCGGGTTCCGTGTGGCAGGGCGGGTTTCAGTGGAGTGGGGAGGTGGTGGTCAGGAGGATTGGGCTAGCCAGGTGAGGAAGGCTTTGAGGGTCTGGCGGTCTATGGAGTAGCGGCCGCAGGCGGTGGGGCAGATGTCGTGGAAGACGAAGGTGCCGCCGCGGGTGGCGTGGTGGCGGAGGGTGGTGAGGGTGGTGGTGTTGAGGACAGTGAGGGGGGCTTTGGGGCGGATGTGCTGGTAGCCGCAGGAGCGGGCGATGCGGGTGGTGGCCGGGTCGGAGGCGTCGTAGGGGTAGGCGACGGAGCGGACGTCTTGGCCGGTGAGGGTGCGGAGGGCGGTGCGGTCGTCGCAGAGTTGGCGGCGGCGGGCGTCGGGGGGCAGGTCGGGCAGGCGGGCGTGGGTGAGGGTGTGGCCGCCGATCTCGTGGCCCGCCTTGGCGAGGTCGCGGACCTGGGCGGGGGTCATCCGGCCCGTACGGCCCAGCAGCCCGCTCGGTATGTAGAAGGTCGCGGTCAGGCCGTTCCCGCGCAGCAGCCGTACGGCCTCGGCCTGTGACGCCAGCCCGTCGTCGAAGGCCAGGACGGCACGCGCCGCGGCCCCTCTAGAGCAGCCGCCCGCATCCGCGCACCGGGACGACGACGGCGCGGCCTCGGCGGGCGCGTCCGGCTGCACCATAGACGCGCAGGCGGTGAGGAGGAGGAAAAGGAGGGGAAGGAAAGTGGGGAGGGCGGTGGGTGTCGCTCGCGGGCTGGAGAGCACCGGATCACCCTTTCCGCGGACTTTCGTGATCGGAGCGCCCTCCCCGTTAACCCCCGGATTCTGGGCGATCTTCTGATGACGCGAAATATCAGGCTATCTAGAACGATGCCCCTTGCCCGGTCCCCCCGCCCTACGGGTAAGACTGTCTTTATGGAGACGCAGAACAACCTTCTCGCCGGACCGCCGCCCACCCGCCTGCCGGACACCCCCGAGGCGCGGGAAGCGCTGGAAGCCGGAGCCGCCGCGTCCGATGTGGCCGCGCGGTTCCCGTCCTACTCTGCCGCGTGGGCGGCCCTCGCCGACGAGGCCTTCTCCCAGGGCCATGCCGTCACCTCCTACGCGTTCGCGCGGACCGGATACCACCGCGGGCTCGACCAGCTCCGGCGGGCCGGATGGAAGGGGCACGGGCCGATTCCCTGGGAGCACGAGCCGAACCAGGGGTTCCTGCGTTGTCTCCATGCCCTGGCCCGTGCCGCGCAGGCGATCGGCGAGAAGGAGGAGGCGGAGCGCTGCGCCCAGTTCCTCAAGGACTCCAGCCCGGCCGCGGTGGCGGAGCTGGCCGCGACCTGATCAGCGGTAACCAGGTAGAATCCGTATGCAAGAGCCCCTGACGCGCTTGCGCCAGGGGTTTCGCTTTTTGCTGGGGAGAGTTACGCGATGCCGGCTGTCGTTCTCGTGGGTGCTCAATGGGGCGATGAGGGCAAGGGCAAGGCCACCGACCTATTGGGCGACCAGGTCGACTACGTGGTGCGCTATCAGGGAGGCAACAACGCCGGGCACACGGTGGTGATCGGCGACCAGAGATACGCGCTGCACCTGTTGCCCACCGGCGTTCTCTCACCCGAGGTGGTCCCGGTGATCGCCAACGGTGTGGTCATCGACCCGGGAGTGCTCCTGGAGGAGATCGACGGCCTGCGCGCCCGGGGCATCTCCTGCGAGCGGCTGCTGATCTCGGCCAGCGCGCACCTGATCATGCCGCACCACAAGGCCCTCGACAAGGTCACCGAGCGCTACCTGGGCAAGGCCAAGATCGGCACCACCGGGCGGGGAATCGGCCCGGCGTACGGCGACAAGGTGGCCCGGATGGGCGTCCGGGTGCAAGACCTCCTCGATCCGGGCATCCTGCGCAAGAAGATCGAGGTCGCGCTCGGCGAGAAGAACCAGGTGCTGACCAAGGTCTACAACCGCCGGGTGATCGACCCCGACAAGGTCCTTGAGGAGTACCTCGGCTACGCCGAGCGGCTCAAGCCGCACATCGCCGACACCTCGCTGGTGCTGTCGCGGGCGCTCGACGACGGCAAGGTGGTGCTGCTGGAGGGCGGGCAGGGCAACCTGCTCGACATCGACCACGGCACTTACCCGTTCGTCACCTCCTCCTCGCCCACCGCCGGCGGCGCGTGCGCGGGGGCGGGCATCCCGCCGACGCGTCTCACCAGGGTGATCGCGATCCTGAAGGCGTACACCACGCGGGTCGGCTCGGGGCCGTTCCCCACCGAGCAGCTCGGCGAGACCGGCGACTGGCTGCGCACGACCGGCCACGAGTACGGCACGACCACCGGCCGCGACCGCCGCTGCGGCTGGTTCGACGCGGTGATCGCCCGCTACGCGACCCGGATCAACGGCGTCACCGACTTCTTCCTCACCAAGCTCGACGTCCTGTCCGGCCTTGAGCGGATCCCGGTCTGCGTGGCCTACGACATCGACGGCGTGCGTCACGACGAGATCCCGATGACGCAGACCGACTTCCACCACGCCACCCCGATCTACGAGGAGTTCCCCGGCTGGCAGGAGGACATCTCCGAGACCAAGTCCTTCGACGACCTGCCGCCCAACGCCCGGTCCTACGTCAGGGCGCTGGAGGAGATGTCCGGCGCGCCGATCTCGGCGATCGGCGTCGGCCCCGGCCGTACCCAGACCCTCCAGCTCCGCCCGCTGGTCTGAGCCCCGCGCCGGTCCGAACACGGCGCGCCGGGCGGGAGATCCGGCGGATCCCCGCCCGGTGCCGGTAAGGTCCGAGTGTGCGCGTCGAGATCCATGGACACCGGGGAGCCAGAGGGCTCAGACCGGAGAACACGCTTCCTGGTTTGCTGCACGCGCTGGAGCTTGGCGTCGACGCCCTGGAGTTCGATCTCGCCCTCACCGCCGACCGGCGCATCGTGCTCAGCCACGATCTCGTCGTGTCCTCGGTGACCAGTGCCGACACCCGCCCGGCGCATCACGGCGACCCCGCGTTCCCCTATGTCGGCAAGCCGATCGGGGCGCTGTCCCTCGCCCAGTTGCGCACCCTCGACTGCGGGGTGCGCCTGCCACGTCACCCCGACGACCCGTTCGCGCTGACGCAGGTCCCGCTGCCCGACACCAGGATGCCGACCTTCGGCGCGGTGCTCGGGCTGGTCGGCGCCTACGAGGCCGACGACGTGCGGCTGCACGTGGAGCTGAAGTCCGATCCGACCAGGCCGGAGCTGACGCCGGATCCGGCGGAGTTCACCGCGATGGTGGTGGAGGAGCTGGAGCGCCATCACCGGCTGGCGTCCTCGGCGATCCTCAGCTTCGACTGGCGGGTGCTGCGGGCCGCGCGCGAGCTGACGCCCGCGCTGCCGCGCGTCGCGCTGATCGAGTCCGCGACCATGGACCCGGCCTGGCTCGACGGCATCGACCTGGCCGAGTTCGGCGGCGACATCCCGCGAGCGGCGGCGGAGATCGGCGCGAACACGCTGTCCCCGCAGCACGTGCTGATCAATGAGGAGATGATGGCGCAGGCCGCCGGTGCGGGCCTGCCGGTGGTGGCCTGGACGGTCAACAACCCGGCCGACGCCGCGCGGTTGATCGACATGGGCGTCGTCGGGATCGTCACCGACTACCCCGACCGGATGCGGTCTCTGTGGGCCGAACGCGGCCTGCCGCTGGCCGAGCCCGTCGGCCCCCTCCGCCCCGTGGCCGCCGCCTGACCGGATCGGGCCCTACAGCCAGCCGTTGCGACGGAAGCTGCGGTACAGCAGGGCGCAGATCACCAGCATGCCGCCGACGATGACCGGGTAGCCGAAGACCCATTTGGTCTCGGGCATGAAGTCGAAGTTCATCCCGTAGACCCCGGCGACCATCGTGGGGGCGGCCATGATGGCGACCCAGGATGAGATCTTCCGCATGTCCTCGTTGGCCAGCGCGTTCGAGCGGGCCAGCGCCGCCTGGAGCACGGAGTTGCACAGTTCGTTGGACGACTCGACCTGCTCGCACACCCGGGACAGGTGGTCGCCCACGTCGCGGAAGTAGTCGCGCATCTCCGGCGGGATCATCCGGCGCTGCGGCAGCGCGCCGAGCGGCGTGACCAGCGGGGTGACCGCCCGCTTCATCTCGATCATCTCGCGCTTGAGGTGGTAGATGCGGCCGATGTCGCGGGAGCTGACGTCGGCGAAGACGGTGGCCTCGACCTCTTCCAGCGCCTCCTGCATGCGGTCGGCGACGGAGAGGTACTCGTCGACCACGTGGTCGGCGACGGCGTGCAGCACGCCGGTGGGACCGCGCGACAGCAGCCGGGGGTCGTCCTCGAACCTCCGGCGCACCCGGGTGAGCGGGCTGTGCTGCCCGTGCCGGACGGTGATCACGAAGTCGGGGCCGACGAACAGCATGATCTCGCCGGTGCCGATGATCTCGTCGTTCGGGTTGTCCTTGTCGTGCTCCATGAAGGAGACCGTCTTGAGCACGACGAACAGGGAGTCGCCGTAGCGCTCGACCTTGGGCCGCTGGTGGGCCTTGACGGCGTCTTCGACGGCGAGCGGGTGCAGGCCGAAGACCTCGGCCAGCCACTCGACCTCGGGGGCGGCGGGCTCGTGCAGGCCGACCCAGACGAAGGCCCCGGCCTGGCCGGGGGCGTTGCGGTCGCGCGCCTCGCCCGCGTTGTGCTCGCGGACGAGCCCGAGGGCGTCCTCGATGGTGCGGGCCGTGACCTTGGCGCCACCGAGGTAGGCGGCGTACTCGACGAGGGAGTCGCTCGGCGGCACGCACACACCGACGGCGGCAGCGCGCTCGGCGGCGGACGAGGTCACCGGCTTGCGACGGCCGTGCGTGGCGGCGGCGCGGTGGTGGCGGCTGATCTTGGGGAAAAGCATGGACGAGCGCATGACGGCACCTTCCCGCCCGGGCGAGCGCCGGCCACGCGTGACGGCATGCGACCCCACGAGGGAGCGCGTTCGTCTAAAGGAAATGCGTGAGAAGGCTCAGATCGGGCGACCGAATCGGGGTGGTCGGGGGAGATCGATCGTGCGCACGAAGTACGTGCGCCAGCACGTACTGCAAGGATCACCAGAATTCATCCCGGACCACCTCCAATCCCAAACAGACGCCATAGCCGCCCCAAGTTATCACAAGGGCGTTGTGCCAAGCGCTAAGCCTACCCTCGCCACCTCCCATAGATCATGCAGAACTCCACAAAAACCCCGGTGACTGTCCGTGTCATCTTGCCCAGGGCCGGACAACGATAGGGTCGTTCGCGTGCGCGTACTTGTGATTGGGAGCGGCGGCCGCGAGCACGCCCTGTGCCGGGCCCTCGCGGCGGACTCGCAGGTCGATGAGGTCCACTGTGCTCCGGGCAACGCCGGGATCGCGTCCGTGGCGACGGTGCACGCCGTGCGGGCCACCGATCCCGCCGAGGTGGCGGGGCTGGCCGGCAAGCTCGGCGCCGACCTGGTCGTGATCGGGCCGGAGGCCCCGCTGGTGGCGGGCGTGGCCGACGCCGTCCGGGAGGCGGGCGTCCCGTGCTTCGGGCCGTCGGCGGAGGCCGCGCGGATCGAGGGGTCCAAGGCGTTCGCCAAGGACGTCATGGCCGCCGCGGGGGTGCCGACGGGCCGCGCGAGCACCTGCTCGACGCCGCAGGAGGCCGCCGCCGCCCTCGACGCGTATGGCACGCCGTACGTGGTGAAGGACGACGGCCTGGCGGCGGGCAAGGGCGTGGTGGTGACCGGCGACCGCGAGGCCGCGCTGGCCCACGCCGCCGCCTGCGAGCGCGTGGTCATCGAGGAGTACCTGCCCGGCCCCGAGGTGTCGCTGTTCGCGCTGTGCGACGGCGTGACGGCCGTGGCGCTGCGCCCCGCACAGGACTTCAAGCGCGCCTACGACGGCGACGAAGGCCCCAACACCGGTGGAATGGGCGCCTACACCCCGCTCCCCTGGGCCGCGCCGAGCCTGACCGACGAGGTCATGGCCACCGTCGTGCAGCCGACGATCGACGAGCTGGCCGCGCGCGGCACGCCGTACATCGGGGTGCTGTACGCGGGCCTGGCGCTGACGCCCGACGGGCCGAAGGTCATCGAGTTCAACGCCCGGTTCGGCGACCCCGAGACGCAGGTCGTGCTCGACCGCCTGGCCACGCCGCTCGGCGGGGTGCTGCTGGCGGCGGCGACCGGCGCGCTGCCCGCGCTGCCGCCGCTCACCTACCGGGGCGGCGCGGCGGTGACCGTGGTGCTGGCCTCGGAGAACTACCCGCAGGCCCCGGTGACCGGCGGCGTGATCGGCGGTCTCGACGAGGTGGCCGAGCAGTGCGAGGACGCCTACGTGCTGCACGCGGGCACCGCGCTCGACGCCGACGGCCGGGTGGTCTCCGCGGGCGGGCGGGTGCTCAACGTGGTGGGCACGGGGCCCGATCTGCGTACGGCCCGCGCCGTGGCCTACGACGCCGTCGGCCGGGTCACCCTGGCCGGGTCGCACCACCGCACCGACATCGCCGCCGCGGCGGCCGAGAGCACCGAGACCGAGGGCACCCTGTAGAGAACCGGAGGTCCGGGGCCGCACGCCGTGGATGACCTGACAGACTGGCCGGGTGAAGCACCTGCACTCCGGGAAGGTCCGCGATCTCTACCAGACCGACGACGACCTGCTGCTGATGGTCGCCTCGGACCGCGTCTCGGCCTTCGACCACGTCCTCGAACCAGAGATCCCGGACAAGGGGAAGATCCTCACCCGGCTCTCCCTCTGGTGGTTCGACCAGCTCGCCGACATCGTGCCGAACCACGTGGTGCGCGGCGGCGACGACGGCCGCAGCGTGCTGTGCCGTCCGCTGCGCATGGTGCCGGTGGAGTGCGTGGCCCGGGGCTACCTGGCGGGTTCGGGGCTGGCCGACTACCGCAGCGCGGGCGAGGTGTCCGGCGTGGTGCTCCCGCGCGGCCTGGAGGACGGCTCGCGGCTGCCCGAGCCGGTGTTCACGCCCAGCACCAAGGCCCCGGTGGGCCAGCACGACGAGCCGATGACGTACGAGCAGGTGGAGGCCGAGGTCGGCGCCGAGGTGGCGGCCGAGCTGCGCCGGATCACGCTGGCCGTCTACTCGCGCGGCGCGGAGATCGCGCGCGAGCGGGGCATCGTGGTGGCCGACACCAAGATCGAGCTTGGCTGGGACGCCGACGGCACGCTGACCCTCGGCGACGAGGTGCTGACCCCCGACTCCTCCAGGTTCTGGCCGCAGGACGAATGGCGGCCGGGCCGTACGCAGCCGTCGTTCGACAAGCAGATCGTCCGCGACTGGCTGACGTCGCCGGAGTCGGGCTGGGACCGCGCGTCGGGCTCTCCGCCCCCGCGACTGTCCCCCGAGGTCGTAGAACGGACCAGACAGCGTTATATCGAGGTGTACGAACGCCTCACAGGTCACATCTTCCCCTCCTGACACTCAGGAATCGGCCGGGTCACTCCGTCGCAGCGGCTACTGTGGGCGCGAATACCCCTGCGGACGCTCACCCGTCGAACAACAGGTGTCGCCTGATGCACACGGGTTCACTTCCGCGGCTCGTCCCGCGAGCCACCCCCGTTACTGTCCAAGGAGCTTGACGCGAATGGTCCGTTACCGCGTGCGTGGTGGCAACGCACTGCGTGGCACCGCCTTCATCCAGGGTGCGAAGAACGCCGTGCTGCCGATGATCGGCGCGGCGCTGCTGGCCACCGAGGGCCGCACGGTACTTCGCAACGTACCGATCATCGAGGACGTCCGCCGAGCCGTCGAGCTGGCCGAGGCGGTGGGCGCCCGGGTGGAGCTGCACGAGGCCGAGCGCACCCTGGTGATCGACGCCTCCAAGCTGACCAGCCCGGTGCTGCCCGCGGAGATCGCCCGGCGCTTCCGGGGCTCGGTCCTGTTCGTGCCCGCCCTGCTGCACCGGCTCGGCGAGGCCGTCATCGAGGGCATCGGCGGCTGCAACCTGGGCAGTCGTAACCTCGACTTCCACTACCTGGGCTACAAGCGCCTGGGCGCGATCGTGGACGAGGGCGAGACGGTCATCCACGTCAAGGCGGCCGGGTTCACCGGCGCCCAGCTCTACCTCGACACCCCGTCGCACACCGGCACCGAGAACCTGATCATGGCGGCGGCGCTGGCCTCCGGCACCACGGTGATCGAGAACGCCGCGCTGGAGCCCGAGGTCCTCGACGTGATCGACATGCTCACCAAGATGGGCGCGAAGATCAGCGGTGGCGGCACCGGGTTCATCACCGTCGAGGGCGTCGACGAGCTGCGCGCCGTCGAGCACCGGGTGATGCCCGACCGGCTCGACGCCGGGGTGATCGCGATGGCGGCGGCCATCACCGGCGGCGAGGTCAACCTCGTGGGGGCCCACCTCGACCATTTGGGCGTGGTGCGCTGGAAGCTCGAACAGATGGGCGTCAAGTTCGCCGACCAGGGCGCGGTGCTGCACGTGAGCCGGGATCGCTCGCTGCGGCCGATCAATGTGATCACCGATACCTACCCTGGTTTCGCCACCGATCTACAGTCCCCGCTCATGACGCTGGCCTGTCTGGCGGACGGCGTCAGCTACATCCACGAGCGCATTTTCGACGGCCGCTTCGCGCTGGCCGCCGAGCTGAACCGGATGGGCGGCCGTGTCGAGGTCGAGGGCAGCCGGGCGGTCGTGCACGGCGCCACGCCGCTGACCGGCACCGAGGTGACGGCCCACGACCTGCGCTCCGGCATTGCACTGGTTCTCGCCGGCCTCGCCGCCGAAGGCGAGACCCTGATCTCCAACGGCTATCTCATCGACCGTGGGCACGCGCATCTGGCCGAACGCATGCAGGCTCTGGGGGCCGATGTACAGCGAGAGATTTGCGCCACATGAAAACTCCTGTTTTTCGCGGCTGACCTGCATCTTTACCGGAACTACCAGTCATGGGAACGGAATTGACTAAAATCCGGGCGTGACATTATGGCCCTCGCGAGCGATCGTTCCAAAAGAGAGCACCGCAAACGGATGGCAGGATGGGACGAACATTGGTCGAGCGGGGCGAAGAAACACCCCGAGTGTCACGCCCGGGCACCATGACACCGGATCTCACCATCGGGGTGGTGGGACCACACGATCTGGTCGAGCGCGTGATGCTTATGGGGCATGCCGCGGCACCGCTGCCATGCCGACTCGTGGCCGCCGCTTATCGGGATGAACAGGAAGCCGCCGACAAGGTGACACGGCTAGGGCCAGGCGTAGACGCCTGCCTTTTCGCCAGCCCTGTCCCCTACGACATCGCCCGGCGTTCGGGCGTGCTCACCATGCCGGCGACTTATGTTCAGCTTGGTGGGGCGGCACTCGTGGCGGCATTGGCACGGGCTGCGCTGGACGAGCGGATCGACCCCGAGCGGGTCAGCATCGACGTCCTGACCAGACCCGAGGTCGAGGAGGCATACTCCGATCTCGGGCTGGCCAGTGCGGAGGTGCACAGCCGCGACGAGCCGGGAGCGACCGGCACGGTGGCCGCCTATCACGAGCGGCTGGCCAGACAGGGAGCCACCAGCGGGGCGTTGACGTGCCTGCCCGCTGTGGCCGAGCGGTTACAGGCGGCTTCGATTCCGGTGATCCGGATCCGGCCGACGTCCGCGGCCGTGCGCACGGCGCTGCATACCGCGGCGCTGCTCGGCGCACACCATCGGCTGGAGGAATCCCAGCTCACGGTGGTGGTCGTCGAGGTGCCGACGTTGCGCGAGCCGGTTCGCCGGGCCGCGCCCCGGTACTGGCGCGACGAGCTGCGCCTCTCGCTGCACCGGTTACTCGTGCAGGAGGCCAACCGGATCAACGCCACGGTGTGGCCGATCGACGATCACAGTTATCTGGTGACCGCGACGAGAGGCTCGGTCGCGGCCGCGACCGACGGGTTCCGGGTCATGCCGTTCGCGGCCAGGATCCGGGACGAGCTGGGTTTGGCGGTGGAGGTGGGCGTCGGCATGGGCCGTACGACGCACGACGCCGAGAGCCACGCCAGGGCCGCGCTGGCGCGCACCCAGACGGGCAAGCAGGGCCAGGGCTTCGCGGTGGACCGCGAGGGCCGGGCGCTGGTGCCGCCGCCGAGGATGCCGCCACAGGGGTCCGGGCCCATCAAGCCGAAGGGCGTCGAGGTCCTGGCCAGGCTCGCGGCCAAGCTGGAGGGCGGTGACACCGTGGTGGACGCGGAGAGCGCGGGGCGCATGCTCGGCGTGACCCCGCGTACGGCACGGCGTCTGCTGCGCACGCTGGTGGACGAGGGACTCGCGTGGCCGCTGCCGCCCAACCGGACACCGCAGCCGGGCCGTCCCAGGCAGCTTTACCGGCTCATCGTGGAAAAGCTCGGCACCCGCTGAGTGACGGCACCTTACGGCACTCGCCGACCCCGAGTCAGGGGTCTGACCCCAGCGAGTGCGTCGCGGCGAAAGCCGATAGTGTAATGAGCCATGGGCACAGACGATGCTGTCCGCAGACGAAATCTGATGATCTGGGGCGCTCTCGCGATCGTCTATGTCGTGTGGGGATCTACCTATCTCGGCATCGCCGTAATGATCGAGACGATTCCACCGCTGCTGGGAGCCGCGCTGCGCTTCCTGGCCGCGGGGACCGTGCTCGGCGTGGTCCTGCTGCTGCGGGGCAGAGGCGTCCTTCGCATGTCCGCACGGCAGTTCGGCGGCGCGGCCCTGGTCGGCCTGCTGCTGCTGACCGGCGGCAACGGCATGGTGGGCATCGCCGAACAGTACATCTCGACCGGGCTCGCCGCGCTGCTCGTGGCCTCGGTGCCGCTCTGGCTGGTGATCTTCAGGTTCGCGGTGCGCGACCGGCCCACCCTGTCCACCCTCGCCGGAGTGCTGGTGGGCTTCGCCGGAGTGGCCGCCCTGTGCCTCACCGGAGGCGGCGGCGAGTCCAGCACGCAGGGGATCATCACCATCCTGTTCGCCTCGCTGTCGTGGGCCCTCGGATCCTTCCTGGCGGCCAAGCTGCCGATGCCGCCCAACCCGTTCGCGGCCAGCACCGTGGAGATGCTGGCGGGCGGGATCGCGCTGGCGGCCGTGGGCACGGCGCTGGGCGAGCGGCTGCACTTCGCCGACATCTCCGGCCGGTCGTGGGCCGGGCTCGTCTACATGGTGCTGGTGGGGTCGCTGATCGGCTTCACGTCGTACATCTGGCTGCTGGGCAACGCGCCGATCTCACTTGTCGCGACGTACGCCTACGTCAACCCGGTCGTGGCGGTGGTGCTGGGCGCGATCGTGCTGAGCGAGCCGATCACCGCGCAGGTGATCCTCGGCGGGCTGATCATCGTCGCGGGGGTGGCGCTGGTGGTCTCCACCGAACGCCGACGCGCGGGGCCCGCCCAGGAACGCGAGCTCAGCCCCGCCGACCGGACGACCTGAACTCGGCGGCGGCGGTCAGGAACGTGTCGTCGGCCTCCGGCGTGCCGATCGAGATCCGCACGCCGTCCGGCGGGTACGGGCGCACCGCGACGCCGTAGGCGGCGCAGTGGTCGGCGAAGGGCACGGTGTCGTCGCCCAGGCCGAGCCAGACGAAATTGGCCTCGGTGTGCGGCACCTCCCAGCCCTGGGCGAGCAGCCCCTCGCGGACCCTGGCGCGCTCCTTGACCACCAGCTCGACGCGTTCGAGCAGCTCGTCCTGCGCGGCCAGTGAGGCCACCGCCGCCACCTGCGCCAGGTGGTTGATCGCGAACGGCACCATGACCTTGCGCACCGCCGCGGCGACCGGCTCGTGGCCGATCAGGTAGCCGACGCGGAGCCCGGCCAGGCCGTACGCCTTGGAGAAGGTGCGCAGCACCGCCACGTTGGGACGGTCTCGGTAGAGGGTGAGGCCGTCGGGCACGTCGGCGTCTCTGACGTACTCGTGGTACGCCTCGTCGAGGATCACCAGGACGTCGCCGGGGACCGCGTCGAGGAACCGCACCAGCTCCTCGCGGCGCACCACGGTGCCCGTCGGGTTGTTCGGGTTGCACACGAACACCACCCGCGTGCCGGGCGTGATCGCCGCCGCCATCGCCTCCAGGTCGTGCGTCGCGTCCGTCAGCGGGACCCGCAGGGAGGTGACCCCGGCCAGATCGCTGAGCAGCGGATACGCCTCGAACGAACGCCAGGCGTAGACGACCTCGGCGCCCGGCTCCCCCACCGTCTGCAGGATCTGCTGGGCCAGCGTCACCGATCCGGCCCCCAGCGCCACGTGCTCGGCCGGTACGTCGTACCGTTCGGCGAGCGCGGCGGTGAGCCCGGCCGCGGCCGGGTCGGGGTAGCGGTTCATCTCCCGCGCCGCGCTCGCGACGGCCTCGACCACGGACGGCAGCGGATCGTAGGGCGTCTCGTTGGACGACAGTTTGTACGAGCGGCCGTCGGGGGAGACCACGGACTTCCCCGCCTTGTAGGCGGGTACGGTGTCCAGAATCGCGCGGAAACGAGGCATGCGCACACGATAACGCGCCGACGGCCGGCAGCGTCTCAGCGGTACCTCAGTGGTCTCAGAGGTGTCGCTCGCCGCTTCTGACCAGGAGGTCGTGCGCCCTGGCCGCGTGCCCCGACTCGACGAGCACCTGGTACCTGTCGGCGACCAGGCTCGACGACGAGACGAAGTCCCGGCGTCCGCCGGTGAGCGCGTGCGAGACCAGGCCGAAGATCGCACCGGCGATCGCGCCCCAGATCAGGCCCCAGATGAGCAGGGCCAGCCAGGACCTCGCGCCGCTCGCGAAGAGGCCGAAGAACAGTCCGATCAGCAGACCGAACCACGCGCCTCCGGCCGCGCCCATCGCCAGGGCGCGCCAGTAGGTGAGCCGCGCGACGACGCGTTCCACGGTGCGCAGCCCGACCCCGATGATCAGCGTGCCCTCGACGGGGAACTCGTGGTCGGATAGGTAGTCGACGACCCGTTGGGCCTCTTCGTACGTCGCGTATTCACCGATCGGCTCATGGTTGGCCGTGATGGCGACCGAAGGAACAGTGGACATGAAAGGCACCCCCTCTGGCGGCGGCCTGTCCTCTCAGACTCTCCCCGGGCGTGTTCGCGCCACATCCCCCGGATGAGCAGGCACGTGGCCACCGGCACCCCGTCAGATCGGGGGATCTAGGTGAGCCGGGAGGCGTCCTTCGCCGGGCGCATCATCGGCGGGCGCAGCAGCTCGGCCGGGCCCCTGCGGTAGAGCATGGCGGGACGCCCGCCGTCGCGGGTGGTACTGTGCCCGGTGGGCACCAGGAAGCCCTCCGCCTTGGTGACCTTCCGGTGGAAGTTGCGCGGGTCGAGGGTGCGGCCCCAGACGATCTCGTAGACCCGGCGCAGTTCGGCGACGGTGAACGCGGGCGTGCAGAAGGCCGCCCCCAGTGAGGTGTACTCCAGCTTGGCGCGGGCCCGCTCGATGCCGTCGAGCATGATCCGGCGGTGGTCGAAGGCCATCTCGGTGAGCTCGGGCAACGGCCGCCAGCTCATGTGGGCCTCGGTGGAGGCCGGCAGGTCGGGGGCCAGCCCCAGGTAGGCCACGCTGACCACGCGCTGGCGAGGGTCGCGGTCGGGGTAGCCGTAGGTCTGGAGCTGCTCCAGGTGGACGGGCGCCCCGGGCAGCCCGGCCCGCTCGGCGAGGACCCGGGCCGCAGCGGCCGGGAGGTCTTCGTCGAGATGGATGAAGCCGCCGGACAGTGCCCAGCGGCCGACGTACGGCGGTCGGTCGCGGCGCCAGACCAGCGCGCACAACTCGGCGCAACGCACGGTGAGCACGACCAGATCCACGCTGACCGGGATGCGCGGGACCATGTGATGCACGTTACACCGAGCGAACGGTCATCTACGCCACCTCACCCGGCGCGGACGTGCAGCGGCTCGGCCGCCGCCCTGCCGTCCGCCGAGATGACCTCCACGCGCACCCATTCACCCTCCGGTACGTCGGACCAGTCAAGCGGCACCCACAGCGTCCCGGTGCCCGCGGGCATGCCGGGCAGCGGCGTGGGGTCGTGCCAGCCCGCCGCGCGGGCGTCGGCCGTCCGCGGCGTGGCCAGGCCCTCCCAGGTGACGTTCACCCGGGTGGCGGCCAGGTTGTAGCCGCGGATCTCCAGGCCGTCCTGGATGTCGCGGGGCTTGCGGACGGCGTCTACCGGCAGCGGGCGGTCGTGGTCGGCGGTGATCTGCTCCGACAGCGAGGGCGAGCCGCAGGTGAAGAAGTCGCTCCACATGTAGGAGATGACCTTGGACACGTAGCGGCCGGTGAGCGTGACCGCGGTGTCCAGCCGCTTCTTGTCGGTCGCGCCCCGGGTGCCCTGACTCCCGCAGGGCTGGTCGCCGGACGGCTCGAACGCCTCCACGTTGGCCCAGAGCCGCACGTCGTGGCCCTCGGCCGCCATCTTCTCCCTGGCCTCGGCCATGGCCCGGTAGTAGTCGCGGGTGGACGCGTGGTAGGCCGTGCCGTACGTGGTGTCGCCGACCACCGACCGCAGCCGCTCGTCCACGGGCTCATCGCGCTGGTCGCTCCAGAACAGGCCGACCTTGCCGGTGCCCCGGCTGTCCTGCGGGGCGATGATCTCCACACCGGTCCTGGCCAGTGCCTCGAAGCCCTGGGCGACCTGTTTGGGGGTGGCGCCGAAGGCGACCCGCTTGCGGGCGTCCAGGTAGGGGCTGACCAGGATCGGCTTGCCCGGCAGCTCCTGTTCCACGATGTTGTGCTGCTCGGCGTAGACCCGCAGGGTCTCGTGGTCGCCCTCGCCGCCGTCGAACGTCATCTGCCGCATCTGCAGCTCGAAGGGCTGGTAGACGCCGCCGAGCGAGGCCCGGTCGCGGTGCCGCTGCCCGTAGTCCTGCAGGATGCGGCGGGTCAGCGTGGTGAGCGTGCCGATGTGCCTGGGGTCGGCCTTGGTGGGCTGGGCCGGGTTGCGCGGGGCCAGCGGCAGCGCCGGGAAGACCTGCATGTGGAACCGGTCGGCGAGGCCGAGGAGTTCGGTCAGGCTGTCCGTGGCCGCCGCCGCGACGATGATCAGGTGGTAGTTGCGCGGTTCGGTGAAGTCACAGGCGGCGGCGTCGCTGCCGTCCTGGGGGGCGATCAGCCGGTAGTAGACGGCCTTGCCGACGGTGATCGAGCGTTCCATCCCCGGGCAGCGGAAGATGCCGTCGCCGAAGCTCTCGTCGGTCCGGTAGACGTAGGTCCAGGTGATCCGGTTGCTCGGGTTGGCCTTCTGCAGGTCGCGCTCGGCGGACTGCACGCACGTCAGGCCGTCCTCCTCGCACGGCGCGTACCGCGCGTCCACCTGCATGTCCTTGGTCATGATCCGGCCGTCGTCGTCCACGTAGCGCGGCTGCAGGCCGGTGCCGAGCCTGATCACCGTGTCGCCGCCGACCTTGTGGATGGCTTCGAGCTGCTTGCGCCAGGTGCACTCGTTGGAGGTCGGGACCAGCCAGTAGCCGGTCACCGCGTACGGCGAGCGCGTCCCGGTGTCGAAGGTGCCGCACGGGTCGGTGAACAGGCTGGCCGAGGGCGACGGCTTGGCGGGCGAGGAACGCTCGGCGCTGCGCCGTGCCGACGGGTCCTCCGGTAGGACGATGACGACGGCCGCGACCGCGGCGATGATCGCCGCTCCCAGGAGAACGGTGAGCCAGCGCACTTTCAGGAGATTACCGCCCTTGATATCAACACCGCATAAATCCGGACCGCAGCCCGGATGCCTGGGTCACACCCGCCTGTGCTTCTTCACCCCAGGGCGCCGGACGCCGCCCCACTCCTCAAGCTGCGAAACGAACCTGCGGGCCGAGTTCGGCCAGTGGTGGTTGGCGCGGGCCGCCGAGTAGCCGCGCGCGCCCTGCGCGTGCCGTTCGCGCTCGTCGTCCTTGAGCGTCAGCACGGCCTTCGCCACGGCCTTGGCGTCCTCCCAGGGCACCACGACGCCGCTGTGGTAACGCTCCACCAGCTCCACCGCGCGCGGCGAGGGGGTCGTGATCACCGGAATGCCGTGGGCCATGTACTCCACGATCTTGGTGGGCATGGAGTGCCGGTAGTTCGGCTCGTCGTGCAGCAGCGACAGGCCGGCGAGCGCGCCGTCCAGCCGCTTCAGCGCCTCGTCGTTGGGCATGAAGTCGCGCCACTCCAGCAGGCCCTCGGCGACGGCCTGGTTCAGCACGGGGCGGGAGCGGGGGTCGGCGTAGCCGATCAGCTCGACCGTCACCCGGTACGGCTGCAGCAGCCTGGCGACCTCCACCGCCTCGCGCACGCCGCGCGCCTCCGACAGCCAGCCCAGGTAGACCACCCGGTCATCGCCCGGCGGCACGACGCCGTCGGGCACCCAGGTCTCGTTGGGCACCACCAGGTGGGCCTGGCGGAACCGGCCCGCGTAGGCGGTCTCGGCGAGCAGCAGGTGCAGGTGGCGCTCGGCCCTGCCCTCAAGGAGACGCGCCAGGGCGCGCACCGGGGGGCGCAGCAGGCGCGGCAGCCACGGCTTGAGCGAGAGCGTGGCCGGGGTGTCCTCGTGGACGTCCCAGACCACGGGCGGGCGCTTGCGCATGCCGACCACCGCGAACAGCAGCTCGGGGTCGTGCACCAGCACCAGGTCCACCTTGTCGCGCAGCCGCTTGAACAGCGTGCGCGCGGCGCGGACGGCGGCGAACCGCCGCCGCTCGGCCGCTCTGGGCAGATCCACCCCGTTGACCCAGGGACGCGGCACGACGCCACGGGCACTGTACGGCGCCGCGTACGTGACCTCATGACCGGCATCCACCAGCGCCCGGATCTGCCGGTGCAGGATCCGCGCGTCTTCGGGGTGATGGACCACCGTCATGACGAGCACGTGCACGCGCCGAACCCCCTAGAGCCTCTCGACGCGTTCGCCCTCGGCGAGGACGCCTCGGGTGTCGAGCACAAGTCCGCCGCGATCTTCGACGACCGCGAGGTCGAAGACCGCGTGCTGCTGGAGCAGCACCGTGATGTCGGCCGTGGCGACGGCCTGCGCGAGGTCTTCCTCACGCGGGACGAGCTCACCCTCGACCCGCCACTCCTTGACGTACGGATCGACGAACGCCAGATCCGCGCCGAGCTCACGCAACGCACGGGCGAGCGGAACGGCGGGCGTCTCACGCTCGTCGGCGATGTCCGGTTTGTAGGTCACCCCGAGCAGCAGCACCCGCGACCCGTTGACCGCCTTGCGGTGCCGGTTCAGCAGGCGCTGCACCCGGGCCACCACGTAGGACGGCATCCGCTCGTTGATCTCCTGGGCCAGCTCCACGAAGCGGAACGGGTAGCCCAGCTTGCGCACGGTGTACGACAGGTAGCTCGGATCGACCGGTATGCAGTGCCCGCCGACGCCCGGCCCCGGCAGGAACTTCTGGAACCCGAACGGCTTGGTCGCGGCGGCCTCTATCGACTCCCACAGGTCGATGCCCAGCTCGTCGCAGAAGATCGCCATCTCGTTGACCAGCGCGATGTTGACGTGCCGGTAGGTGTTCTCCAGCAGCTTGGCCATCTCGGCCTCGCGGGTACCGCTGACCGGCACCACCTGCTCGACGAACCTGGCGTAGAAGGCGGTGGCCCGCTCCAGGCAGGCCGCGGTGAAACCGCCCACCACCTTCGGGGTGTTGCGCAGGCCGAACTTGGGGTTGCCCGGGTCGATGCGCTCGGGTGAGAAGGCGAGGTGGAAGTCGCGGCCCGCCGCGAGCCCGGAGGACTCCAGCAGCGGCCGGGCCACCTCGTCGGTCGTGCCGGGCCACGTCGTGGACTCCAGCACGACGAGCGTGCCCGCGGTGAGGTGCGCCGAGACGGCCTTGGTCGCGCCCTCGACGGCGGACAGGTCGGGACGGTGGTCCTCGTCGAGCGGGGTGGGCACGCAGATGACGATGGTCTCGCTGCGCGCCAGCACGGACTCGTCGGTAGTGGCGGTGAAACCGTTCTTCAGCATCTGGTCGAGGTCTGCGTCGGTCAGGTCGTCGATGTACGACCGCCCCGCGTTGAGCGCGACCACCTTGCGGGTGTCCACATCGAGCCCCGCGACCCGCAGCCCGGCGGCCGCGGCCTCCTTGGCCAGCGGCATACCGACGTACCCAAGACCGATGACGGCGAGGTCAAACTCGTTCACGGGTAGCCCACGGGAGCCGGAAAGAACACTTCATGGTCGCAAAGGCTATCTCAAGTCTGCATGAGGCACGCGTAATGCCAATGAACCCATCAGATCCGGTACCAATCAGGCCGGTCATCGCACCGGTCATCGGGAGTCAAGCGTGCTGTACAGATCCCGGTAGGTCTCGGCCACGCGGCTCCAGGTCCTCTTGGCCGCGACCTCGGCACGCCCGGCCTCGCCCATCGCCGCGCGCCGCGCGGGATCCTCGCGGAGCCCGGCGAGGGCCTTGGCCAGCTCCGCCGGATCGCCCGCGGGTACCAGCAGGCCGGCGCCGTCCGAGCCGACCAGCTCCGACAGTGCGGGCAGGTCGCTCAGCACCACCGGCTTGCCGAGGGCCATCGCCTCGACCGGCTTGAGCGGGGTGACCAGGCGGCAGACCCGCAGGTCCTCACGCGGGCAGACGAAGATGTCGATGGCCGCCTGCGCCTGCAGGGCCTCGTCGGGGCCGACCCGGCCCGGCAGGACCGCGTCGGTCAGGCCCAGCTCGCCCAGCAGCTCCAGCAGCGCGGGGCGCTCCGAGCCGTCGCCGACCAGCAGCACCCGGACCGGCGAGCCCTGGTCGCGGAGCAGGGCGGCGGCGTTGAGCAGGGTCGCGAAGCCCTCGTAGGCCACGATGCTGGACACCGAGCCGACCACGATCTCGCCGGGGGCGATACCGTACGCCTCGCGGAAGGCCGTGCCGTCGTACTCGGCGGTGAGCAGCGAGTCGTCCACGGCGTTGGGGGCCAGGTGGATGCGCTCGCGGGGCACGCCGCGCTCGACGATCTCGACCGCCATGGTCTCGGCCAGCGTGACCACCGCGTCCGCCGAGCGCATCAGGTGCGCCTC
The DNA here is from genome assembly GCF_029382225.1 of Spongiactinospora sp. TRM90649. Lineage (GTDB taxonomy): Bacteria > Actinomycetota > Actinomycetes > Streptosporangiales > Streptosporangiaceae > Spongiactinospora. The sequence goes on along the minus strand of NZ_JARLTC010000061.1, from coordinate 6,519 downwards.
GCGCTCGCGCTGGAGCAGGTGCCGCTCGCTGCCGACCCGCAGCTCGGGGTCGCGGGAGGCCCAGGTCTCCTCAAGGAAGCCGCGGACCTCGTAGACCACGGGGGTGCCGGTGCGCTCGCGCACCGCCAGCGCCACCGAGCCGTTGCGGTGGTCGGTCGCGGCGTGCAGCACCTGCGGGCGCAGCCGTCTGACCAGTTCGGTGACCTCGCCCGCGCCGCGGACCATCCGGCCCCGCGTCTCGAACGGCACCTCGCCCTGACTGCCGGGCAGCAGCCGGTGGTACGGAATGCCGTCGATCTCCTCGTACGGCTCGACGTCGGTGTGCCCCTGGAGCATCGGCCAGCCCCAGCTCGTCACCACGTGCGGGTCGAGCCCCGCCGCCTTCTGCGCGGTGACGATCCGGTGTGTGCGGACGGTGTACCCGGCCTGCGTGTACGGCAGCGCGTTGGTGACGCAGTGCAGCACCCGCCCTTCGACCCGCTCGCCCATGATGACCTTGGGCTTCGGCGGGATCGGGTCGGGCTTCAGCGCGGCCAGCTCGCCCGCGTAGTACTCGGCGCGGCGGCGGATGAACGGGTACTTGACGTGCGGCTGGAGCACCCCGGCCGCCTCGGTCATCCGGCCGGCGTCGAAGTGGGCGCGCGCCTCGTCCCAGGGGCCGCGCAGCACGCGCATGCCGAGTTTGCGCGCGACCCAGCGCAGCCTGCGGGCCGCGGGCCAGGCGACGCTGCCCACGACGGGGCGCAGCTTGGGGGGCAGGGTGTCGGCCGCGGCATGGGCGACCCTGATCGGGTCGGACTTGACGCGGCTGGCGACGACACGGGACACGATGACCGGGTGGCGCACGAAGCCCTTCAGGATCCCCTTCAATCCGGCCTTGGCCGACTTGGGGGATACCTTGCTGGACTGTGGCGGACTGGCGTCAGGGACCACGCGGCGACCGTACCATAGGCAACGTTTTCCTACTGTGATACGAAAGGCGAGGTCAATGAGGGAACGTCTCCCCTTGGTGCTCCACGTACTCGGGGCCAGGCCGAATTTCGTCAAGGCCGCTCCCGTGGTTCGCGGCCTCACCGAGCTGGGCGTTCCCCAGGGGATCATCCACACCGGCCAGCACTATGACGCCCTTATGTCGGACGTCTTCTTCGCCGACCTCGGCCTCCCCGAACCGCTCGCCAACCTGGCCGTCGGATCCGGCACCCACGCCAAGCAGACCGCCGCGCTGCTGGTCGGGCTTGAGCAGGTCGTGCAGGAGCACGATCCCGGTCTGGTCGTGGTCTACGGCGACGTCAACTCCACGCTCGCCGCGATCCTGGTGTGCGCCAAGCTGGGCGTGCCGACCGCGCACGTGGAGGCCGGGCTGCGGTCCTTCGACCGGGGCATGCCCGAGGAGGTCAACCGCGTGGTCACCGACGCGCTGGCCGACCTGCTCTTCGCCACCTCGCCGGAGGCCCTGTCGCACCTGGCCCGCGAGGGCGTGGACCCGGCCAAGGTGCACCTGGTCGGCAACCCGATGATCGACAGCCTGACCGCCGCGCTGCCGCTGCTCGACCCCGAGCCGGTACGGCTGCGGCTGCGCATGCCCGAGCGCTATGCCGTCGGCACCCTGCACCGTCCCGCGAACGTGGACGACCCGGACGCGGCGCGCGAACTGGTCGAGGCGGTCACCGAGGTGAGCCGCCGCATCCCGGTGGTGGTTCCGCTGCACCCGCGCGGGCGCGAGCGGCTGGCCGCCGCCGGGCTGGTCACCGGCGAGAACCTGACGGTCATCGACCCACTGGGATACGTCGAGTTCCTGTCACTGGTGCGCGGCGCGAGCCTGGTGGTGACCGACTCGGGCGGGGTCCAGGAGGAGACGACAATGCTGGGCGTCCCGTGCCTGACCCTGCGGGCCAACACCGAGCGGCCGATCACCATCACGCACGGCACGAACCGGCTGGTCACGCCCGCCCAGTTGCCGGCCGCCGCCGAGAAGGCGCTGGCGGACGGCGCGGTGACGCCGAGCGGTGACCTGCCCCCGCTGTGGGACGGCGCCGCGGGCCCGAGGGTCGCCCGGGTCATCGCCGCCTGGCTGCGGGGAGACAGCTTGTCGCCCGCTGCGCACACGCTGAGCGCTTCCTACAAAAAGGGCTAAACGCCCATTTATCCTGCGGCGACCGCCGTACCATGACAGATCCTACGAGTCCGCCTGAGCGAGGCCGTCATCATGTCCGCAAGTCCCGAAGATCCCACCCCCGACCCTGAGTTCAAGCGCCTCGGCCCGGTCAACTGGCTGCCCGAAGAGCGCAAGGTGGTCGAACGCCACGAGGCGGAGATCAGGGAACTGCGGCGCAGGCTGGAGATCGCCGAGGCCAGGGCCGAGTACGCGAACTGGAAGCTCTCCGCCATGACGGCCAAGCGGGCGTTCAAGGTGGGCGAGGCGCTGAGCGACCGCAGCCCCGGCGGCGTCGTCCGCGCGATGCGGTCCAGGGACAAGGCGCCCGACGCGCCCACCCCGGTCACCGAGGTGATCCACACCGTGGAGAACCGGGGTCCGCTGGTGGACGTGCCCATGGTCAAGTGGCCCACCGGGCCGATCGCCCGGCCCGACCTGAAGGTCGCGGTCATCCTGGACGACTTCTCCAGGATGGCCTTCCGCTACGAGTGGGACCAGATCGAGTTCGGGCTGCGCGACTGGCCGGAGATCTTCGCCGAGCGGCGGCCCGAGGTGCTGTTCTGCGAGTCGGCCTGGCACGGCAACCAGGGCCGCTGGCGCTACCAGATGACCGGGACGAAGGCCCCCAAGCAGGAGCTGCGCGACCTGATCGCGTGGTGCCGGAGCGAGGGGATCCCAACGGTCTTCTGGAACAAGGAGGACCCGCCGAACTTCGACTTCTTCATCGACACGGCGAAGTTGTTCGATCACGTGTTCACGTGTGATGGCGACATGATCCCGAAATATAGGGAAATACTCGGGCACGACCGGGTGGACGTCCTCCAGTTCGCCGCCCAGCCCCGGGTCCACAACCCGGTGCAGTCCCGCGAGGGCCGCCTGCACGACGTCGTCTTCGGCGGCATGTACTTCCGCGACAAGCACCCCGAGCGGCGCGAGCAGATGGAGACGGTGCTGGCCCCCGTCCGCGAGCTCGGGCTGCACATCTTCGCCCGCAACGGCGAGGTGGACGAGAAGTACGCCTGGCCGCCGGAGTACGGCCCGCACATCGTCGGCGAGCTGCCCTACGACCGGATGCTGGCCGCCTACAAGCTCTACAAGGTCTTCCTGAACGTCAACTCGGTGCTCGACTCGCCCACCATGTGCGCCCGGCGGGTCTTCGAGCTGTCGGCCTGCTCCACGCCGGTCGTGTCGGGCTGGTCGCGGGCCATCGAGGAGACGTTCGGCGAGCTGATCCCGATCGCGCGCGAGCCGATCGAGTCCTACAACCAGGTGCTGCACCTGATCAACAGCCCGGAGCTGCGGGCCCGCCAGGGGCACCTGGCCATGCGCGAGGTGTTCGACAAGCACCTCTTCTCGCACCGGGTGGACCAGATCCTGGGGGCGCTCGGCCGTCCCGCCGAATCGCTCGAACGCACGATCTCCGTGGTGCTGCCCACCAACCGCGCCGCCCAGCTCGAACACGCGATCTCCTCGGTGGCCAAGCAGATCCACCGGCCGCTGCAGCTCGTCATGGTGCTGCACGGCCTGGACATCGACCCCGTCGTGGTCGCCGACAAGGCGCGGATGGCCGGGATCTCCGACGTCGTGGTGCTGCCCGCCGCCCCGGAACTGTCCCTGGGCGCCTGCCTCAACCTGGGCATCGCCGCCGCCGACGGCGACTTCGTGGCCAAGATGGACGACGACAACCTGTACGGCGAGCACTACCTGTCCGACCTGGTGCGGTCCTTCGACTACACCGACGCCGAACTGGTCGGCAAGGGCGCGCACTACACCTACTTCGAGGGCCGCGACACCACCATGCTGCGGCTGCCCGGCCTGGAGCACCGCTACGCCCACCTGGTGCAGGGCGGCACCTTCCTCGGCCGCGCCGCGATGTTCCGCGCCTACCCCTTCGAGGACGTCACCCGGGGCGAGGACACCCGCATGGTCCGCGCGCTCAAGGCGGACGGCGTCAAGATCTACTCCGCCGACCGCTTCAACTTCGTCTACTGGCGCAGCGCCGACGCCGACATGCACACCTGGCAGGCCGACCACATCAAACTGACCCGCAACGCCCAGTTCTCCTTCGTCGGCCGCCCCGACGCGCACGTCCTGATCTGATGCGTGAGACTCCGGCACAACTCGCGGAACTGCAGCGGCTGCTCGACGACTCGTTGTCGCGGTCGTCGAACCACCTACGGTCGATCATCGGGGCGGGCGAGCGCGCCCTGACGGCGGAACAGCTCACGAGCGTCCTCACCGGCATGCGGACGCTCGCCATCTCGACGGTCACCGCCGGGGGCGAACCACGGCTCAGCGCCGGTGACGGGCACTTCCTGAACGGGCGGTGGGTGTTCGGGACCAGCGTCACGGCGGCCAAGGCCAGGCATCTGGCCGCGCGCCCGGCCGTCAGCGTGGCCCTCATCGAGGGTGAGAAGCTGGGCGTGTTCACCCACGGCACGGCGGTGAACCTGAACCCCGAGGAGGGGCCGGAACACCCGGAATGGCCGGACGTATACGCCTATCTCCGCAAGTACTACGGGGCCTTCATGGACCGCGACGACCTCGTCTTCTACCTGGTCGAACCGCACTGGATGGTGGCCTGGGCCGCCGACTTCGACTCCCTCACCGAGGACTAGGGTCCTCCAGCAGCTCCTCGACCTGCGCGTAGGTCGGCACCTGGGGCCCCGGCGTGCCGCCGAAGATCTCGGTCGCGGCGGCCACGGCCGCGCCCAGCGCGGTGCGGTAGAGCAGTGACCCGAGGCTGATCCGGCGCACGCCGAGCTCCGCCAGCCGGACGCGGTCGGTACGGCCGGGCAGGAACAGGATGTTCAGCGGGACGGGGACGCCCGCCACCAGGGCGGACACGTCCTCGTCCCGCGCCGCTCCGGGCACGAACACTCCGTCCGCCCCCGCGTCGGCGTACGCGCGCGCCCTGGTCAGGGTCTCGTCGATGGACGGCTCGCGGTCGCCGGACAGCCAGAACGTGTCGGTGCGGGCGTTGATGAAGATCTCCGGGGCGGCCGAGCGGACGGCGGCGACCACCTGGGTCTGGTGGGCGACGGGGACCAGCGAGCCGCCGGGCCGGCCGTCCTCGATGTTCACCCCGGCGACGCCGAGGGCGGCGAGTTCGGCGACCAGCGCGGCCACCTCGCCGGGATCGTCGGAGAAGCCGCCCTCGGCGTCCACCGTGACCGGCACCGGCAGCCTGACCAGCGCGCGGGCCAGGGTCAGCGTCTCGGCCTGGGTGCCACCCGCCGAATCGGGCTTCCCGGCACCGGCGGCGACCCCGAGGCTGGTCGTGCCCACGGCGGGGAAGCCGGCCCGGACGAGCGCGGCCCCGCTGGTGTAGTCCCAGGCGTTGGGCAACAGCAACGGCCCCTGGGCATGGTGCAGCTCACGAAAACTCATCCCTCGGTCTCCTTCGTCCTGCGCAGGATCGCCTCCACCACACCGGCGGCCAGCCGTACCGCGTGATCTGCCCCGGGACAGGGCCGCCGTCCCGCCCCGAAGGTCAAATGGCTACCTTCAGTGCGTCCAGGATCGAACCGGTCGGGGTCCGCGAAGACCTCCGGGTCCCGGTTGGCCGCACGCAGGTCCAGGGTCAGCGGCACGCCGTCCCGCGCCCCGACCCGCCGCATGACCGGAACCGGCGGATCGAACCGCGACGTCTCCCGGACGATCGCCACCACCGGCCACTTCCAGGGGTCGTCCATCCGCACCGCGAGCGCGACCGAGTCGGCGACGAGCGCGGCGGTCGACTCACACGCCTGCGCCACGATCGCGATCCGATTGGCTACGTGCTCGTCGTCCCGGCCGTCGTCTTCCAGTGCCTCGACCAGCACCTCCACCGCCGCATCGACCTCAGGCCCCGAGCCCCCGGTGAGGTAAACGGACGCGACGACCGGCACGGCCTCCACGAACGCGCCCAGGTCACGCACCCCCATCGCCTCCCCCAACGCGGTCATGGGCGCGGCCCGCGCCACCGTCGCCACCATGCCGGTCACGTCCCGGGGATCGGCCGTCGCGAGCATCCGCAAGGCATGCTTCCGCGCCCTCCGCCCCAGCACCTCCGGATCCATCCCCGCCAACTCCCCGGCCACCACCGCCCGCCGTCGCTCATGCACGGCCCCCTCACTGAACCGGCACACCATCGCCCGCAACCACGCCAACGACCCGCGCGCCCCACCAGCGCCCACCCCCGGCACCACGAACCGGGCATCCGACAACACCGCCACCACATCCGCATACCGCCCGAAGGACAGTTCCCTCTCGTCCATCCCCCGACCGTACGAACGATTCGTTTAACGAGCTTGTCACCTCAAGTGTGTAAAGATCCTTCCCGGGTGATGAAGAACCTCTTTACCTGATCCGGCCTGGATAGG
>NZ_JARLTC010000060.1 GCF_029382225.1 Spongiactinospora sp. TRM90649 | reverse complement strand
GCCTGCGCCGATGGTACTGCACTGGGGACGGTGTGGGAGAGTAGGTCGCCGCCGCACGATCTTTGAATATGAAGGGGGGAGGTCCTGGTGTTTGGCACCGGGGCCTCCCCTTTTTTGCGTTCTGGCCCGGTAGCGTACAAGGCGTGACTGAGAGCGTTGGAGAAGCACGAGAGTGGCGGGTCAGGCGCGACTTCGTGGTGTTGAAGGCCGTGGGCCTGGTGCTCGCACTTGTGCTGGTGGTGTTGAACCACGACGACCGGCGGGCGATGGTCCTGTGTGGTGTCGCCGCGCTGGCGCTGGCCGTCCTCATCGCTCGTGACCTGCTCGTCCCGGTGCGCCTGGCGGCCGACGAGGAGGGGGTCATCGTCGTGCGCGGGTTCGCCGGCAGGCGCCGGGTGCCGTGGAGCGATGTCGAGCGCATCGTCGTCGATGTGCACCGCCGATACGGCAGGCGCTGGGAGCACCTGGAGATCGACGCGGGTGAGCAGATCTACGTTTTCGGCGGCGGCCAGCTCGGCACGTCGTGCACACTCGTCGCCGCGGAGCTACGGGCGCTGAGGTCCTCGACCGGGCGCGACGCCGTCCAGGACGAGCAGATGAATGTCCGGGAGGCGGGTCAGTAGTGGGTCCCTGCGGGTAGGGGCGGCCCTAGCCGGTTTTGGCCGGGGAGGTTTGCGCCCTTGCTAGGCTGAAGGTGCCGGGCCACCCCACCGCGGGTGGCCCTTGCCACGTCGGACCACAGGGCGGGCGGCGACGAGATGATGAACGCGCCCGCGGCCGGCTCGCTGACCGAGCCTATGAAATGGACAGAAGTGAACAGAGACCAAGGACGTGATGGCGCGGACCGGCGTGGAGAAGCCGGGCGCCGCGACCCGGACGCTGATGGCGGGAGGCCAGAGCGGGGCGGCTACCGCGGGGATCGTGGTATGCCAGGAGACGGACCTCGGTACGGCGAGCGCCGTGAGAGGCAGCAGGGACGTGAGCGCGGCGAGGGCCGCCCGTACGCGCCGCGCGACCGTGGAGGCGACGCGGGCCGTGGCCGGGAGGGCGACCGAGACGGGCGGTCCGGTGACCGGCGTGGCGGGTCCTTCGGAGGACGTTACGACAATCGCCAGGACAGGCGCCCGGATGACCGAGGCGGGCGCCCGTTCGAGCGCGGCCGTGACCATGGCCAGGGGGGACACGGCGACCGCCGTCCGCCGCATCGCGATTCCGGCGGGTTCCGTGACCGGGACGATCGGCGTGGTTCTGGCGGAGGTTTCCGTGACCGGGATGATCGGCGTGGCCCGGGTGGTTACCGGGACAGGGATGATCGGCGTGGCCCGGGTGGCTACCGTGACCGGGACGATCAGCGTGGTCCCGGCGGGTTCCGTGACAGGGATGACCGGCGTGGTTCTGGCGGAGGTTTCCGCGACAGGGATGATCGGCGTGGCCCGGGTGGGTTCCGCGATCGGGATGACCGGCGTGGTTCTGGCGGAGGTTTCCGCGACAGAGACGACCGCCGCGGTCCCGGTGGCTTCCGGGACGGGGGCGACCGGCCGTACCGGCGCGACGACCGGGGCCAGAATCGAGACCAGAATCGAGACCAGCGCGGTGGCGGCGATCGGCCGTACCGGCGTGATGACTCGCGTCCTGGCGGCGACAGGCGTGAGGGGCGGCCCTACCGCGACGATCGCGGGCCTCGCGAAGGGCGTCCGTTCCGCAGCGATCGGCCCGACCGTGACAGGTCCGACCGTGGCGGACGGCCCTCGTACGGCGATCGGGAGCGTCGCCCGTACGAGCGGCGCGACGACCGTCCGGCACGCCCGTACGGCGACAGAGACGACCGGCGGGGATCCTACAGAGACCGGGACGAGGCGCGTGGCCCTGGCGGCCCCGGCCCATACCGTGACCGCGACGCACAGCGCGGGTTCGGCGGTCGCGGAGACGACCGGCGGGGCGGCGGCGGCAGGCCGGAACGCCGTGACTGGAATGACCGTGGCGACCGTGGTGACAGGGGCGACCGGCGGGATCGGGGCTCGGAGCAGCGGTACGGCGACCGCCCGCCGTTCCGGCGTGACGACCGTGACGGTCGCGGCGACCACGGCGACCGGGAGCGCAGGCCGTACCAGCGTGACGACCGGGGCCCCCGTGACGGCGACCCGCGGCGCACCTCGCACACCCGGTACGGCAGGCGCGACGACGACGCCCCCCGTCCGCGTGAGCGGGAGGAACTGCCCGAGCTCGCGCCCGACATCACGGCGGACGAGCTGGACGCCGAGGTCCGTGACGAGCTGCGTTCCCTCCCCGGTGACCTGGCCGATCTGATAGCCCGGCACCTGGTCGCCGCGGAGCGCGCGCTCGGCGACGACGAGCCGGAGCGGGCCTACGAGCACGCGAAGGTGGCGCGCCGGTTCGCCGCCCGGATCGGCGTGATCCGCGAGGCGGCCGGTGTGACGGCGTACCGTGCGGGACAGTTCGCCGAAGCACTGGGCGATCTGCGCGCCGCGCGCCGGATGACCGGTTCGGATGCGTATCTCCCGATCATGGCGGACTGTGAGCGTGGGCTCGGCCGTCCGGAGCGGGCCCTCGATCTGGTCCGGTCGCGAGAGGCCGAGCGCCTCGATCGGCCTGAGCGCATCGAGCTGACCATCGTCGAGTCGGGTGCTCGCCGCGACCTCGGCCAGCAGGACGCGGCCCTGGTCACGCTGCAGCGGCTGCCCGAGCTTCGCGACCCGCGCCCGCAGCCGTGGTCGGCGCGTCTCGCCTACGCGTACGCGGACGCCCTGGCCGAAGCCGGGCACGCGGAGGCGGCGGCCGACTGGTTCGGGCGTGCGATGGCCTTCGACGAGGACGGCGAGACGGAGGCGGCGGCCCGTTATTCGGAGCTGACCGGCGATGTCATCGGCGACATCGAGGACATCGAAGAGGATTACCAGCCAGAAGGCGATGCGGCGGACGACGGGGAGATAGACGACCTGGCCGACCTCGACCGTCAAATCGAGGACGAGGACGACCTCGACGAGCTGGACTTCGAGGGCCAGCACCCTCCGGCCGACTCGGCCCCGGAGCCCGTCGAGGCCGCGCCGGCCCCGGTCGCGGCCGTGGCGGAGCCCGCCGCGGAGGAACCTCCCACGCGGGAACCCGCCGCTGAGGACGCTGCTGAGGAGCCTCTCGCGGAGGAGCCCAAGGACGAGACCGGGCACGCGGACGACCTGGACGTCTCAGACGAGACGGACGACAAGGGAGACGATGAGGAGCCGCCGGTGAAGACGGCCGGTGAGTCGCCGATCGCTCCCGCGTTCATCGAACCCGACTTCGGTGACTCCGCCGACGCCTCGGATGAATCCGACGAGCCCGACCGGCTCGACGCATCCGACCGTGCCGCTGACCGTGCCGCTGACCGTGCCGACGAGGGCGCCACGTCAGAGGGATCCGCGAAGCGTAAGAGCTGATCTCGGGTCAGGCCGCCGCGTTCACCCTCGTGGGCGCGGCGGCCTGACCGGTGTATGTCGACCTATCGGCCCGTTCAGGGCTGTACGCGGTCCAGCCAGTGCAGGATGCCCGCGACGTTGGACGGCGCGCCGCTGAGCAGTTCGAGCTGCTCGGCGGTCTCGCCGTCGATGCCTAGCGCGCTGTAGCGGTCGCGCGTGCGATCCCTGACCATGGCCACCGCGTGGTCCAGATCCATGCCCGCCGTGTGCGCCTGTTTGGTGAGATCCACCCACACGCGCAGTTCCTCCGCCGATCGTTCGAGCGTGCCGCCGACATCCTCCACGGGGCCATAGTGGCTGAACAGCAGCCGTTGCGGACCGAGGTCCCCGAACAGCGCGATCGAGTCGAGCGCCGTGTTCAGGTCGAAGTCCGGCGGCGGGGTGGCGGGCCGCAGGTCACCGGTCTCCGGGAGGTACACCCCGGCGGCGTCGCCGACGTAGAGGTCTCCGGTCGCGGAGTCGATCAGTCCGACGTGGTGTTTGGCGTGCCCGGGGGAGTAGTGGCTGTTCAGGGTACGGCCGCCGCCGAGGTCGATCGCCCCGGTGTCGCCGAGCGCCCTGATCCTCGACGCCTCGGTCGGTGAGAGCGCGCCGAACAAGGTGTCCAGACGGTCGCCCCAGACCATCTGCGCGCTGGCCATCAGACGGGTCGGGTCGGCCAGGTGCCGCGCGCCCTTCTCATGGACCACGACCTCGGCCGACGGGAAGAACCGCGCGATGTCGCCGACTCCGCCTGCGTGGTCGAGGTGGATGTGCGTGACCACCACGGTGGCCAGGTCATCAGGGCCGACGCCGAGGGATTCGAGGGCGTCGCGCACGATCGGCGCGGACGTCGAGGTGCCGGTCTCGACCAGGCAGGGTTTGTCGCCGAGGATCAGATATCCGGCGGTGATCCCGGCGAATCCCGCCATACGGGTGTCGATCTCGTAGACGTCGCCGCCCAGAGCGGTGATGTTGTCCACAGGCCCTCCTCGGCACGGGAACGGCGTTGTCCCCAGAACCGCGTTCGGGCGATCCCGGGCACGTTCACATCGTAGAGAGTGGTCCCGGTTCCCGATCAGCCAGGAGGCACCGAATGGACCGCAACGAGATCGTCTTGTCCGGCCGTCTGTCGGATAACGCCGAGGTGCGCACGCTGCCCAGCGGTGACACGCTCACCACCTGGAAGCTCTCCGTCCGCCGTCCGGGCCGCACGCGCGAGTCGGTGACCGAGAGCTTCGACTGCGTGACGTTCGACGACGAGCTGGGGCGGTCCGTCGCCGCCCTCCTGCCGCGCGATGTCATCGAGGTGCACGGGGCGCTGCGCCGCCGCTTCTTCTCCACCAGGCACGGCAGGGCCAGCGTGCACGAGATCGTGGCCCGGTCGGTCCGCCTGCTGGAGCGCACGCTCATCGTGTCCTACGACAAGCCGCCGCCCCGCGCCGGGCGCCAAGGTCCGGAACCTGCGGAAGCGGCGGATGCGGGGCCCGAGCTGCCGCCGCTGGTGCCCCGGCCGCGCCGCCCGCCCAGTTCGGAAGCGGGGCCGGGCGGCGCCGGGAAGGAAGCGGCCCCGAAAGACGACCCTCCGTTACCCTGATCACTCGTTCGAGATGATCGTGAACAGGTGCCGGAATCGCTGATCGCCAGGGGCGTCGTCACACCGCCTTGACGTACCCGGAGTCGACGGCGAACTCCGCACCGGTCGAACTGCCCGAACGCGGCGAGGCCGGCAGCACGATCACATCGGCGACCTCCTGGGGCTCGGCCAGCCGGCCGGTCGTCAGGTCCATCGACTCCGGTGCGATCTTGGTCGGTACCGTTTCGCGGTCCGTGCCCGTCAGCCGGGCGAGCCGCGCCCCTCGCCGAGCAGCGTCCGCGTCACCGCCAGGCCGATCCCCTTGGACGCGCCGGTGACCACGGCGACACGGCCGGAAAGCTGCAGGTCCATGCTTTACCCCTTCAGGCGGCGCGGCCCGCCCTCGCGGCGGGCCGTCGTGCCATCCGAAGGTATTTCGGTGGCATCGGCGCGGACCGGTGCTGATGGGACCGGCAATTCCAGCGGTTTTCCGTACTCGCGTCCTCTTGTTCGCGCGCCGGGGTGGTCAGCCGGTGGCGAAGGTGCGCATCACCAGGCCGGTGCGGGGCTTGGGGCCGAACGACGTCGACTTGCGGGGCACGCGTTCGCCTCCGGCGGCGAGGGCGAGGACCTCGCTCAGGGCGAGCGGGTTGAGGATCACTGCGGTGCCGTCGGTCTCGCGGGCCTGTCGTACGGCGGCGTGCGGGTCGTGGTGCACGATGCGCACGGTGTGCTCGTCGTCCTGGCGGCCCCACACCTTCGGCAGCAGGAACTCCGCAAGGATCGAGGTGTTCAGGGCCGACCACCGGGGAGACGCACCGTGCGGCATTGCGTGCGCGAGCTGCAGCGGGTCCGGCTTGGTGAGCAGATGGCAGGCGTCGCCCTCGCCCGCGAGCAGATACGCCGGGTCGCCGACCTCGGCGAGCGCGGCCATCCCCTCCGCCAGGTCGCCGTACTCGTGCACCTGGCAGGCGCCCTTGGCCTTGGACACCGCCTGCCCAAGGGGGAGCCCGGGGATGACCCGGTGAATGGGGTGCAGATCTGGCGGATAGGCACTGGAGTCGACCAGGAGGACGAGCCCGTAGTCCCACGGCCCGGAGGCGGCGGCCGGGTCCTGGGCCTCGGTGCGCCGTTCGGCCTGCAGTGCCCGGTAGGTGGCGTAGCGGTGGTGGCCGTCGGCGATCAGCGCCTGGCGGGGCCGGAGGTCGTCGTCGAGCACGGCGAGTTCGGCGGGGTCGGTGATCGTCCAGAGCCGGTGTCGCAGGCCATCGGTGGTGTCCGCCTGGACCAGCGGCGTACGGCTCGCCGCGATCTCGTCGACCAGCCGGGTGGCGGGGCCTCCGCCCTCATAGACCAGGAAGATGGGCTCCAGATTGGACTCGGTGGTCCGCATCAGCGCCAGCCGGTCGGCGACCGGTCCTGGCATGACGTGCTCGTGCGGCAGGATGACGCCAGTGCCGGGGTCCGCCAGCGCGACGGCGCCGATCAGGCCCCGCTGGAGCACCCGGTCACCGGCGCTCTGCTCATAGACGTAGACGGCCGGGTCGGGGTCGGCGGCCAGCACGCCGGACCTCAGCCAGTCACGCAGGGTGTCGCGGGCTTGCGCGTAGTGATGACGATCACTTCCGGGAAGGATCAGCCGCACCACGTTGTTCGGGTGTATGGCAAGCAATTCACGGACGTCGTCGTCGGAGATGAGATCGTATGGCGGAGAGGTGACCTTGGCCGTCTCCTCGGCGCCATGCACGCCGCCGGGTTCCCCGGCGGTGAAGCGCACACCATGGAACGGGCGGAGCACCAGCCCGTCCGGCACCGGCAGTTCAGGATTCGCCATATCGGGCATGCTCCCATAGAGCACTGATTCGTTCAGAGTCCGCCCCGATGACACGGCGGAATCCTTCTCCCTCCTAACGGCAAGTCTGCGGATGCATTGTCAGTTCGCCATATTCGTATGGAAAGGATGGCAGATGGTGCACGGCCCCAACGGTCCGGACAACACCCCGGAGCAGTCGGCGGGGGCCCCGAGCGGCGACGTCTACGAGTGGTTCCAGCGCGGCATGAAGCTGCTGCGTGAGGGCAGCCCGGCCGCTGCGGCGGCGCTGCTTGAGCGGGCGGCCGAGGCCGAGCCGGACTCGCGCAGCGTGCGCGAGGGCCTGGCCCGCGCCCAGTTCAACTCCCGCCAGTACGGCAAGGCGGCCGAGAGCTTCCGGTCGATCGTCGATCTCAACCCGACCGAGGACTACGCCTACTTCGGCCTCGGCCTCGCCCTCTGGCGCACCGGCGACATGGAGGCGGCCCAGGAACCCCTGGCCATCGCCGTCGCGATGCGCCCCGACCACAACGACTACGTATCGGCCCTGAAGAGCGTCCGCGCCACCCTCCGCGCCCGCGAGGCCATGTGACCATCTATCCACCCACCCACCCGGCTCTCCCCGCGCCCGGCAAGGCCCCGCCTGCCGGGCGCGCTCATGCCACCGACCGCTGATGGCCTTCTCGTTGTCGCCCTTGGTCCTGGACGGCGTCCCCGCCCGTGTCATGGACGAGCAGCGCCCGCTGCCCCGCGTCGTGCCCTGCTGGTGGCCACTGTCGCAGGCCACGTGCGGGTGGACGGACGTGTCCACCGTCTGGGGCAGTGACGCTGCCGCTTGCGGGCTCCCGGCCGTTCGGGCGGGTCATGGCGTTCGCCGCACCGCCTGGCTGGTGCGCGTTCCCCGGACGCCCGTCAGCAACCGCCGCCTCAGGCGTCGCTCGCAGGCTCACCTCCAATACCTCGCGCGGACTGAGGCGGACGCCGAGGTCGTGTCGCTCGTGAGCGTGCCTTCGGGCCGTAGGGAGCCGGCGCGCGCCTGGGGGGCACACCCAACACACCCCGCTCTTGTTTTGGACGATCCGCCGTTGTTCGGACAGCGGCTGTGGAGTGGGTGGAGTCCTTCCGGCCGGCTGTGGTGTCTGCCCCGGCTTGCAAGCCGTGGCTGGGGAGGGCTTTCCATTCGCTCGGGGTGGGCGCTGGGTTCCGGTGACCTGCGGTCGGCGTCGTGGACCTCGGCTTCGAGTGTGCCTTCGGGGCGTACGGCGGGAGGGCGGGCGCTACTGGATGGGGATGGCCGCATAGGATCGCGGGGTGTGGTGACAAGGTGCCTGGTCGAGGGATACGACACGCTGCTGCTTGACCTTGATGGTGTGGTTTACCTGGGGCCCAGTGCCATTCCCGGGGCCGCGGAGGCGTTGAGCGAGGCGGCGCGGACGGGGGTGCGGCTGGCCTATGCGACCAACAACGCGTCGCGGACACCGCGGGCCATCGCCGAGCATCTCGTGGCGCTGGGAGCGCCTGCGCGGGCGGAGGATGTGGTCACCTCGGCGCAGGCCGCCGCGCGGCTGATCGCCGAGCGCGTGGTGCCGGGGTCGCCGGTGCTGGTGGTGGGCGGTTCGGGGCTGCGGCAGGCGGTGCGGGAGCGTGGGCTGCGGCCGGTGACCACGGCGGCGGATTCGCCGGTGGCCGTGGTGCAGGGCTTCTCGCCTGACATGTCCTATGGGTTGCTGGCCGAGGGGGCGCTCGCCGTACGCCACGGGGCGCTGTTCGTGGCCGCGAACGGCGACGCGACCATGCCGTCCGGTAAGGGCGAGCTGCCGGGCAACGGCGCGATGAGCCGGGTGATCGCGACCGCCACCGGTGTCGAGCCGATCGTGGCGGGCAAGCCGCTGCCGCCCATGCACCGCGAGTCGATGCTGCGCACCGGCGCGAAACGCCCGCTGGTGGTGGGAGACCGGCTGGACACCGACGTGGAGGGCGCCGCCAACGCGGGCGTGGACAGCCTGCTGGTGCTCACCGGCGTCGCCACGTCCCTCGACGTGCTCACCGCCGTGCCCGAGCATCGGCCGACCTACGTGGCCGCCGACCTGTCCGCGCTGCACAGGCCCTATCCGCGCGTCGAGCCCGGCGGCGGGGGATCGTGGACCTGCGAGGGCTGGAGCGCCCGCTGGGAGTCTGGGAGCCTGTCGGTGACCGGCTCAGGCGATCCGCTGGACGGCCTGCGCGCCGCCGCCCGCGCGGCCTGGGACGCGGCGGGCGACGACCGGCTGAGCGAGGACGCCGTCAAGCCCGCCCTGGCCGAGCTATCCGAGCTATCCGAGCTATCCGAACTGTCCGAGGTGTTCCCTCGGGGCCGCTGAGACCCGGCCGCGCCGCCGTCAAAGGAGACGGCGGAGGCGAAAGAGGTCGCCGATGCTCGCCTCGATCTTGACCCGGCCGCCGAAGAGCGCCCGCGCCATGTCGAGTTCGCCGTCCACCAAGGCGACCAGGTCGTCGCTGCTGATCGTCAGGCGGATGTCGGCGTCGCGCGCCCGCTCGCCTGGGGCGGGGTCGCGGAACTCGATGCCGCCGTGGTGGATGCGCCCGTGGAAGACGGCGCCGAGGTCGGGCACGTGGCAGCTCACCGAGCGGTCGACGACGTGCTTGGCCTTGGTCTCCTCGTCGACCTCGTCGAACTGCTCGGCGAGCTTGCGCAGCGCCGCCCGGCACTCCTCGACGGTCGCCATAGTTCGTGCCCCTCCTCCTCAGGACGGTAGCGTTCCAACCTAACTACTACGCGAAATCCATCGTGCATGGGCACAGCGCGGCACCGTCGGCGCGCCTGTCCGTGGCGGGTGTCGGATAGCGTCAGAGCAGCGGGGCGTACATACGCGTTCGCATCGGATCATCTCCCGGAAGGGGACGCATGACGGATCTGCCGCAGCGGGCGGCGGGGTCGGCCGGGGAGGCGCTCGCCGGGCTCGACCGTCTCGCCACGCTGCCCGTCGCCGAGCACGTCGCCGTGTTCGAGGAGATCCACGCCGGGCTGGAACACCTCCTGTCCACCGCGGACGACACCATAGAGGACACCGTAGAGGACACCGCAGCGGTCGCGGCCGACCTCCCTGGGGCCGACGACCGGTGGGACGGCGCGTGAGCAGGAGAGTTCGGCTCGACACCGAGCTAGTGCGCAGGGGCCTGGCGCGCTCGCGCGAGCAGGCCGGAAGCCTGATCGCCGACGGCAGGGTCAGCGTCGGCGGCCAGGTCGCGGGCAAGGCGGCCAGCCAGGTCGACACGGCCGCCGCGATCGTCGTGGCCGAGCCCGCCGGCGGCGGCCCCGACTATGTCTCGCGCGGGGCGCACAAGCTGCTCGGCGCGCTCGCCGCCTTCGCCCCGCGCGGGCTGGCCGTCAAGGGCCGCCGCTGCCTGGACGCGGGCGCGTCCACCGGCGGCTTCACCGACGTGCTGCTGCGCGAGGGCGCGGCGCACGTGCTCGCGGTGGACGTCGGCTACGGCCAGCTCGCCTGGTCGCTGCGCACCGACGAGCGGGTGACCGTCATGGAGCGCGTCAACGTCAGGGAACTGACTCCCGCCGACGTGGGCGAGCCGCCGACCCTCGTGGTCGGCGATCTGTCCTTCATCTCGCTGCGCCTGGTGCTGCCCGCGCTGCTCACCTGCGCCGCGCCCGCGTCCGACTTCGTGCTGCTGGTCAAGCCGCAGTTCGAGGTGGGCAAGGAGCGCGTGGGCGCGGGCGGCGTGGTCCGCGAGCCGGAGCTGCGGGCGCGGGCCGTGCGGGAGGTGGCCGTGGCCGCGCTGGGGCTGGGTCTGGTGGTGCGCGGGGTGACGGCGAGCCCGTTGCCCGGACCTTCGGGCAACGTGGAGTATCTGCTGTGGCTGGGCAGGGGCGAGGGGGCAGCGCCCGTCCCCGACCTGCAGGCGGAGATCGATCGGGCGGTGGCGGAGGGGCCCCGGTAGTGACGGCGAAGCGGACCATTCTGATCACGACCCATACCGGACGGCAGGCGGCCGTCGCCGCGGCCCGGCAGGTGATCAACATGCTGGTGAGCGCCGGGATGCACGTCCGGGTGCTCGCCTCGGAGGCCGAAGGGGTCGCCTGTCCCGGGGCCGAGATCGTCCCGGCGACGATGGACGCCGCCGAAGACGCCGAGATGATCATCGTGCTCGGCGGCGACGGCACCATCCTGCGCGCCGCCGAGCTGGCCAGGCCCACTGGCACGCCGCTGCTCGGGGTCAACCTGGGCCACGTGGGCTTCCTGGCCGAGACCGAGGTGGACGACCTGGCGGAGGCCGTGGACGGCGTGGTCCGCGGTCGCTACGACGTGGAGGAGCGTCTCACGCTCCAGGTGGTGGCGCGCCTGAACGGCGAGGTGATCGCCGAGACCTGGGCGGTCAACGAGGTGACGGTGGAGAAGACCGACCGCATGCTGGAGGTGGTCACCGAGATCGACGGCCGCCCGCTGTCGCGTTACGCCTGTGACGGTGTCATCTGCGCCACCCCGACGGGTTCGACCGCCTACGCGTTCTCCGCCGGAGGGCCGGTGGTCTGGCCGGAGGTGGAGGCGCTGCTGCTGGTGCCGATCAGCGCGCATGCCCTGTTCGCCCGGCCTCTGGTGGTCTCGCCGCGATCGATCATGGCCGTGGAGATCCTCCCGAACACGCCCGGTGGGGTGTTGTGGTGCGACGGCCGCCGCCGCTTCGACCTGCCGTCCGGGGCGAGGGTCGAGGTGCGCCGGGGCGACCTGCCGGTGCGTCTGGCCAGGCTGCACGGTATCGAGGACACCGGTGCGCCGTTCACCGACCGTCTGGTGGCCAAGTTCGACCTGCCGGTGCAGGGCTGGAGGGGCCGCGTGCGCGGGATTTGAGCACTCCGGGTACGCGTGCTGTGACGCGCGCGTTCAGGTTCCGGAGGGCGGGAAGCGCGTAGGATCGTGTGGCACGCGCCGCACACGCGTTCGGTGGCTGGTATGTGACGGGAGGGACCAGTGCGACCAAGGGTCGAGGAGGTCCGGATCGGCGGTCTCGGCGTCATCGACGAGGCCGTCCTGGAGCTTTCGCCGGGCTTCACCGTCGTCACGGGCGAGACCGGCGCGGGTAAGACGATGGTGGTGACCGGGCTCGGGCTGCTGTTCGGCGGTCGCGCCGACCCCTCGCGGGTCCGGCCGGGCGCCGACAAGGCGACCGTCGAGGGCAGCCTGTTCGTCGAACCGGGCGGCCGGGTCGCCCAGCAGGTGGAGGACGCGGGCGGCCAGGTCGACGACGGGCAGCTCATCATCGCGCGCACCGTCTCGGCGGAGGGCCGCAGCCGCGCCTGGCTGGGCGGGCGCACGGTGCCCGTGGGCACGCTCACCTACCTGGCCGACGACCTCGTGGCCGTGCACGGGCAGATGGACCAGCAGCGCCTGCTGCAGCCCTCACGCCAGCGTGCGGCGCTCGACAGGTACGCGGGCGACGAGCTGGTCAAGCCGCTGCGCGCCTACGAGCAGGCCTACCGCCGCCACCGCGAGGTCGGCGAGCTGCTCAACGAGCTGACCACCCGGGCCCGGGAGCGGGCCCAGGAGGCCGACATGCTCAGGTTCGGCCTGGAGGAGATCGAGAAGGTCGATCCGAAGGCCGGTGAAGACGCTGAACTGCGGGAGGAAGAGGAGCGGCTCTCTCACGCCGACGCGCTCCGCTCGGCGGCGACGACGGCGCACGGCGCCCTGCTCGGCGACCCGATGAGCCCGATGAGCGCGGCCCAGGTCGCCCAGGACGCCATCTCGCTGCTCGGCGCGGCCCGGGCGGCGGTGGAGGCCGTGCGCGAGTTCGACGCGGCGCTCGGCGGGCTGGGCGATCGCCTGGCCGAGGCCGGTTACCTGGTCTCTGACGTGGCCACCGAGCTGGCCGCCTACGCCGAGTCGGTCGACGCCGACCCGCTGCGGCTGGCCGTCGTCCAGGAGCGCAGGTCGCTGGTGGCCGGGCTGACCCGCAAGTACGGCGAGGACGCCGCGGCCGTCCTGGAGTGGGCGCAGCGCTCGGCGGCGCGCGTGGCCGAGCTGGAGGGCGACGACGACCGCATCGAAGACCTGACCCGCGAGCACGACGAGCTGACCGGACGGCTCACCGAGCTGGCCGGCGACCTCACCCGCGTCCGCACCGCCGCCGCCGAGCGGTTCGGTGAGGCGGTGACCCGCGAGCTGACCGCGCTGGCGATGCCGCACGCCCGGGTCGTGGTGCAGCTCACCCAGGGGCGCGAGTTCGCCCCCCACGGGCTCGACGAGGTGGAGCTGCGCATGTCGGCGCATCCGGCCGCGCCGCCGCTGCCGCTCAGCAAGGGCGCCTCCGGCGGTGAGCTGAGCCGGGTGATGCTGGCCATCGAGGTCGTCTTCGCGGGCGCCGATCCGGTGCCGACGTTCGTCTTCGACGAGGTCGACGCCGGTGTCGGTGGCAAGGCGGCGGTCGAGATCGGCCGCAGGCTCGCCATCCTCGCCCGCACCGCGCAGGTCATCGTGGTCACCCACCTGCCGCAAGTGGCCGCCTTCGCCGACCAGCACCTGGTCGTGGAGAAGTCGAGCGACGGCAGCGTGGTCCGCAGCGGGGTGGTGACGCTCGACCACGAGGGGCGGGTGCGCGAGCTGTCGCGGATGCTCGCCGGCCTGGAGGATTCCGAGCTCGGGCGGGCGCACGCGGAGGAGCTCCTCGACATCGCCGCCACCGATCGGGCATGACGGCGGTCGATCCGGACAGTTCCGGCTCCGGCGCGGACCGGCCTTTCCCTTCCGTCACGCCGTGTGACAAATCTGACACGCCGCGCCATGCGAGGCCGGTGGGGTCGTTCCCTCTGGCAGGATGGGCGTGATGAAGGTGCCGACCATGAGGGTTCCGGGCCTCCGCCGCTGGAAGGCAGACGACCTTCCCGGG
The DNA here is from genome assembly GCF_029382225.1 of Spongiactinospora sp. TRM90649. Classification (GTDB taxonomy): domain Bacteria; phylum Actinomycetota; class Actinomycetes; order Streptosporangiales; family Streptosporangiaceae; genus Spongiactinospora. The sequence continues at coordinate 14,811 of NZ_JARLTC010000060.1, read as the reverse complement.
GTTACGGCAGTGGCGAGGATCGATCGGCGGACCAAGAGGCTCACCAAACGCCTCAGGCCCGGCGAGATCGCGATCATCGACCACGTCGACGTCGACCGGGTGAGCGCGGAGGCGCTCGTGGCGTGCGAGGCCGCCGCGGTGGTCGACGTCGCGGCCGGCATCAGCGGGCGCTACCCCAACCTCGGCCCGCAGATCATCATCGAGGCGGGCGTGCCGTTCGTGGACAACGCCACCCCCGAGCTGTTCGAGCGGATCAAGGACGGCGACGTCATCCGGGTCCACGAAGGCGTGGTCTACGTCGGCGACGAGGTGGTGGGCAAGGGCGACGCCCAGACCGCCGAGAGCGTCGAGGCGGCCATGACCGAGGCGCGGGCGGGCCTTTCGGTGCAGATCGAGGCGTTCGCCGCCAACACCATGGAGTACGTCAGGCGCGAGCGCGACCTGCTGATCGACGGCGTGGGGGTGCCGGAGATCCGCACCCCACTCGAAGGCAGGCACGTCCTTATCGTGGTCCGCGGCTACCACTACAAGGAAGACCTCGCCACGCTGCGCCCCTACATCCGGGAGTACCGCCCGGTGCTGATCGGGGTCGACGGCGGCGCCGACGCCCTGATGGAGGCGGGCTACCTGCCCGACATCATCGTCGGCGACTTCGACTCGGTCTCTACCAAGGCGCTCACCTGCGGGGCCGAACTGGTCGTGCACGCCTACCGCGACGGCCGCGCGCCCGGCCTGGAGCGGGTGCGCAGGCTGGGCCGCGACGCCGTGATCTTCCCCGCCCTGGGCACCAGCGAGGACATCGCGATGCTGCTGGCCGACGACAAGGGCGCCGACCTCATGGTGGCCGTGGGCGCCCACGCGACCCTGGTCGAGTTCCTGGACAAAGGCCGTTCGGGCATGGCCAGCACCTTCCTCACCCGCCTGCGGGTGGGCGGCAAGCTCATCGACGCGAAAGGCGTCAGCCGGCTCTACCGCAGCCGGATCTCCAACTCCTCCCTCCTCCTGCTCGTCATCACCACCCTGATCACGTTCGGGGTGGCGCTGCGGATCTCGCCGGTCGGCCAGATCTGGCTGGAGGGCCTGCGGGACTTCTGGAACGCCTTCATCTTCTGGTTGGTCGGACTCTTCTCGTGATCGATTTCCGTTATCACCTCGTCTCCATCATCGCGATCTTCCTCGCGCTGTCGGTCGGCATCGTGCTCGGCTCGACCTTCCTGCAGGACCCCGCCATCTACGTGGCGAACAAGGCGGTCGAGCAGGTCACCCAGCGCAACACGGGCCTGCAGGACCAGATCACCTCGCTGCAGCTCCGCGAGGGCGGCAACGAGGCGCTGATCTCGGCGCACACCCGCGAGCTGGTGCGGGGCGCGCTCGACGGCGAGCGGGTGCTGCTCGTCGAGCTGCCCGGGGTCACCGCGGCCGACCGCGAGGGCGTGCAGCAGGTGCTCGAACACGCCGACGCGGCGGTGAGCGGGCAGGTGGCGCTCACCGAGAAGTACCTCGACCCCAAGCAGACCGGCATGATCGACCAGCTCGCGACGGCCGCCAAGCCCGCGGAGATGACGCTTCCGGCTGACGCCACGCCGTACGAGAAGGCCGCCGCGGTGCTCGCGGCGGCGGTGGTGACCTCCGACACGGCCCAGGTGGGCAGGGAGAACCCGGCGGCTGCGGGGGTGCTGGAGGCGTTCCAGGAGGGCGCGCTGATCACGATGAGCGGCGATCCCGCGCTGCGGGCGTCGCTGGCGGTGGTGCTGGCGCCCGGCGAGCCGTCCGAGGGCGATGACGCCGAGGCGCAGAGTGCCGGGATCATCGCGCTGGCCGAGGGGCTCGACGCGGCCGACCGGGGCACCGTCGTCACCGGTCCCACGGCCTCCGCGGGGCCGGGCGGGGTGGTCGCCGGGCTGCGCGACTCCGGGGCGGCCGGCGCCGTCTCCACTGTCGACAACGGCGAACTGCCTACGGGACGCGTCGTGCTGGTCTACGCTCTGCGCGAGCAGCTCTCCGGCGGCGCGGGGCAGTACGGCACCGGTCCCGGCGCCTCGGCCGTGGAGCCCTCTCCCGTACCCACATCCACTCCGAGCAGCTCCTCCGGAGGCTGACCATGGCCGCCCGACCCCGTCTCGCCGCACTCGCCGGCGCCGCACTCGGCGCCACGCTGGGCGCCGTGGCCGCCCGCGCCGCGTACGCGGCCCTGCGCCGCCGTCCGCCGGTCGGCGACGAGCAGACCTGGACCAGGACCAACCATCGCGGTGAGCCGATCACGCTGCTCGAAGGGCCCGCCTTCGCGGTGGGCGCGGGGGCGGCGGCGGCGCTCGCACCGCGTCTCCCGGCGCGGGTCCGCGCCGCCGCGCTGCTGGCCGGCCTGGGCAGCGGCGCCCTCGGCGCCTACGACGACCTGTACGGCGGCACCTCCTCCAAGGGCTTCAAGGGCCACCTCGGCGCCCTGGCCAAGGGCGAGGTGACCAGCGGGGCCGTCAAGATCCTCGGCATCGGCGGGGCCGGGCTGGCCGCCGCCGCGCTGGTGTCGCGCGGCCCGGCCGACACGCTGGTCAACGGCGCGCTCGTCGCGGGCGGCGCCAACCTGGCAAACCTGTTCGACCTGCGTCCCGGCCGGGCGATCAAGGTGGGCCTGCTGACCGGCGGCCCGCTGCTCGCGGCGTCGGTGCTGCGCGGCTCCCCGGCGTCGGCGGCGATGGCCGCCGTGCCGCTGGGCGCGGCCGTGGCGCTGCTGCCGGAGGACCTCGGCGAGCGGGCGATGCTCGGCGACGCCGGGGCCAACGCCATGGGGGCGCTGCTCGGCCTGGCCGCCGCCGTCACCCTGGGCCGTCCGGCGCGCCTGGCGGTGCTCGGCACCGTCACCGCGCTGACCGCCGCCTCGGAGAAGGTCAGCTTCACCAAGGTGATCGCGGCGACCCCGGCGCTGAACCGCATCGACATGCTCGGCCGCCGGCCGGTGGAGCAGAAGAAGCCCGACCCCGCCGAGGCGATCGAGCCGGTGGAACCGGTGGAGGTCTGAACCACTCGTGTTGAGGCGGCTCGGGCAGGGAGTGGCCGGGGCGGCGGTGCTGATCGGCGTCCTCACGGTCGCCGCCAGGCTGGCCGGATTCGGCAAACAGCTCGCCCTTGCCCGCACCGTAGGCACCAACTGCCTCTCCACCGCCTATTTCACCGCCAACCACATCCCCAACATGGTCTTCGAGGTGGTGGTCGGCGGGGCGCTCGCCGGGATGGTCGTCCCGGTGCTGGCGGGCTTCGCGGCCCGCGCCGCCCCATCCGACCGGGCCGCGGTCAGCGGCGTCACCTCGGCCCTGCTGACGTGGGTGGTGGCCGCACTGGTACCGCTCGCCGTGCTCGCCGCGTTCGCGGCCGCGCCGGTGATCCGGCTGTTCGTGGGCCCGGACCTGCCGGGGTGCGACACCGGCGCCGTGGTCGAGACCGCGACCCGGATGCTCGTCGTCTTCGCCCCGCAGATCCCGCTGTACGGGGTGGCCGTGGTTCTGTACGGCGTGCTGCAGGCGCATCGCCGCTTCGCCGCCCCCGCGCTGGCGCCGCTGGTGTCCAGCCTGGTGGTGATCGCGGCGTACCTGATCTACGTTCCACTGCGGGGAGACGCCATCGGCCTGCCGGTGCCCGGCCCCGCCGAGCTGGCGCTGTCGGCGGGCACCACCCTCGGCGTGCTGGCGATGGTGCTCACCGTGATCGGGCCCGCGTCCCGGCTCGGGCTGCGGCTGCGGCCGACCTTCCGCTTCCCCGAGGGCGTGGGGCCCACCGTGCGGCGGCTGGCGCTGGCCGGGCTGGCCGCGCTGCTCGCCCAGCAGGCGGCGATGGCGCTGACCGTGGTGCTGGCCAACCGGGGGGCCGGGCCGGGCGCGATCGTCGCCTACAACTACGCGTGGGCGATCTACCAGGTGCCCTACGCGGTGCTCGCGGTGCCGATCGCGACGAGCGCCTTCCCGCTACTGTCCACCAGGGCGCAGCACGGCGACACCGCGGGCTTCGCGGCCACGGCCGCCGCCACCAGCCGCGCCGTCATCCTGGTGTCGGGCCTGGCGGCGGGGCTCCTCGGGGCGGTGGCCGTACCGGTCGCCGGGGTGTTCCTGGACGGCGCGGCGAGCGACGTCGATCCCGGCGCGCTGGCGCGGGCGATCGCGCTGTTCGCGCCCGGCCTGGCCGGATACGGCTTGATCGCGCACCTGAGCCGGGTCCTGTACGCCGCCGGGCGGGGCCGTGCCGCCGCCGTGGGCACCGTCGGCGGCTGGCTGGCGGTGATGGTCGCGCAGACGGTGTTCACGCTCGTCCTGCCGCCGGACTGGCGGCTGGCCGGTCTGGCGCTGGGCGGCACGCTGGGCATGTCGGCGGGCGGGGTGACGCTGGCCGTCGCGGTGCTGCGCGCGCGGGGGGCCGCCGCCCTGCGCGGAGCCGGGCGCTCCTTCGCCGCGGCGGTGCTGGGCGGGCTGGCCGCGTATCTCGCCGGGTCCGGGGTGACGGCGTTCGCCGCCGCCGGGGGCGTGTGGCTCAGCGTGCTGAACACCGTGCTCGCGGCGGTGGTCGCCGCCGTTGCGGGCGCGATGGTGGTGATGCTGGTAGACGGCCGCGAGGCGCGCGCGCTGCTCGCGCGGGTACGGCGCGGCCGTCGCACGGGGACGGCGGGAACGGCGGAGACGATCGAGGAGCGCGTCGATGGATGAGGCTCGGATCCTGCTCGTGCTGGGCACCAGCGCGGGCGGCGTCGGGCGGCATGTGCGGATGCTGGCCGCCGGCCTGGTGTGCGCGGGGCACCGGGTGGTGGTGGCCGGTCCCGCCGAGACCGGCGAGAGGTTCGGGTTCGCCGCGGCCGGGGCCCGGTTCCTGCCGGTGCCGATCTCCGATCGGCCGCACCCGGCGGGCGACCTGCGGGCCATGACGGCGATACGGCGGGCGGGCGGCGACGTGGTCCACGCGCACGGCCTGCGCGCCGGGGCGCTGGCGGCGCTGGCCGTGACCGGCACGCGGGTGCCCGTGGCGGTCACCCTGCACAACGCGCTCACCGCCGGGGGAGCGGTGGGCGCGGTCTACGGGGTGCTGGAGCGGATCGTCGCCCGGCGGGCGTCGGTGGTCCTGCCGGTCTCGGGCGACCTGGGCGAGCGGATGGCGGCGCTGGGCGCGCGGCGGGTGACACCGGCCGTCGTGCCCGCGCCCGCGCTGCGCCCGGCAGAGCGTACGCCGCAGGAGACGCGGGCGGCGCTGGGCGTTCCGGGAGACCGTCCGATCCTGCTGACGGTGGCCCGGCTGGCGCAGCAGAAGGGGCTGGAGACGCTGCTGGACGTTGCGGCGTCGGTGCCGGAGGCGGAGTTCGTGGTCGCGGGCGACGGGCCGTTGCGGGAGCCACTGGAGGCGGGTGTCCGGGAGCGCGGGCTGCCGGTGCGGTTGCTGGGTGATCGTCATGACATTCCGGATCTGCTCGCGGCGGCCGACGCGGTCCTCCTGCCGAGCCGCTGGGAGGGGCAGCCGCTGAGCCTGCAGGAGGCGCTGCTCGCCGGCCGTCCGGTCATCGCCACGGCGGTCGGCGGCGTGCCGGAAATGGTGCGCGACGCGGGCCTCCTGGTGGCGTATGGTGACGTTGCGGCGATGACCGATGCCGTGCGGCGTGTCCTGGGTGATCCGGCGCTCGCCGTACGGCTGGCCGAGGCGTCGGCGCGGCGCGGCGGTGAGCTGCCGGGCGAAGACGACGCGGTTCGGTCCGTGCTCGCCCTCTACCGGACGCAATTGGGGTCGGCTACGGGTCACCAACGTTAGATATGGTCCCTCCCGTTCACCTATACTCCGTGGGTTAGGGGGGGAGTATCCCTTTCGCGTCAGTCTCGTCATCACGGTGCAGCCTCGGTCCACGAGGCCCCCGGGGCTGTCGGTCCGCCTTTCACGCGGGCGGGAGAGACCTCCGGCAGTCTGTCCTGTGCGCCGGAGGTTAATTCAACGTGGACGTATCCGTATGGGCGTGGGCCGCCGTCATCGGCGGCCTTCTCATCGTGCTCGCCATCGATCTGTGGATCGTGGACAGGGGAGAACCCCGCGAGTTCTCCCTGCGTCAGGCGGGGATCTGGGTCGGCTTCTATGTCACCCTCGCGGTGCTCTTCGGTATCGGGATCTGGGTCGTGGACTCTCCGACCCACGCCGGACAGTTCTTCGCCGGATATCTCACCGAGTACAGCCTGAGCATCGACAACCTGTTCGTCTTCTACATCATCATGAGCCGGTTCGCGGTGCCGAAGCCCTACCAGCACAAGGTCCTGCTGGTCGGCATCCTGATCGCGCTGGTGATGCGCGGCATCTTCATCGCCCTGGGCGCCGCGGCCCTGGCCAACTTCAGCTGGCTGTTCTATGTGTTCGGTCTCTTCTTGCTCTACACCGCCGTGGGGATCATCCGCCAGCACGGCAAGGAGGACGACGTCAGCGAGAACGTGGTGCTGCGCTGGGCCCGCCGGGCGCTGCCCACCACCGCCGACTACGTCGGCTCCAAGGTCACCGTCAAGGTGGACGGCAGGCGCATGGTCACCCCGATGCTGATCGTCATGATCGCCATCGGCACGACCGACCTGATGTTCGCCATCGACTCGATCCCCGCGATCTTCGGTCTCACCCAGGACGCCTTCATCGTCTTCACCGCCAACGCGTTCGCGCTGATGGGACTGCGTCAGCTCTACTTCCTCCTGGGCGGGCTTTTGCAACGGCTCGTGTACATCAGCTATGGTTTGGCGTTCATCCTGGCCTTCATCGGGGTTAAGCTGATTCTGGAAGCGTTGCACTCCAGCGGCGTGTCCTGGGCCCCGACGGTGCCGATCTGGATGTCCCTGACCGTCATCGGGGTCTCCATGGTCGTCACCACGGTCGCCAGCCTGCTCAAGGCGCGTAGCGACGCGCGTAAGGGCGATGATGTGGCCGCTTCCACGAGCCCGAACCCCAGCCACCAGGGGTAGCGAAACCCGGTGCGAGGCGCTTTGCTTGTCTCATTGCGCCGACTATGGGGTGTGGGATCGGTAACATCCTTCTCCAAGGCGGCGAACAAATAGCCGGAAGTCATCACATAAGGTTCCCCGTGTCCCACGATTCAGCTCGAACCCCACTCCGACGTGTGCGTCTGGCCCGCGGTGTTTCGCCGTGGCTGGCTCCGGTCGCCACGGCGGCGGCGGCGACGTCCGTTCTCGCGGCCCGCGACCGGCGCTGGGCGCTGGCGGCGGCTCCGCTCGCCGCGCTGACCGGCGGCATGCTCTGGTTCTTCCGAGACCCGGAGCGCGTCCCCGGCACGGCGCGGGTACTGGCGCCCGCCGACGGCGTGGTGCAGAGCGTCGATCCATGGCCGGATGGCCGCACCCGCGTGGCGATCTTCATGAGCCCGCTCGACGTGCACGTGAACCGTGCGCCTCTTGCCGGAACCGTCACGTCGATAGAGCATATTCCGGGGGGATTCGTACCTGCCTTCAACAAGGACAGCGACACGAACGAGCGCGTGGTGTGGCACTTCGACACCGCCCTCGGGGACATCGAGCTGGTGCAGATCGCCGGTGCGGTGGCCAGGCGGATCGTGCCGTACCTGACGGTCGGCGCCAAGGTGGCGCGCGCCGAGAGGATCGGGCTCATCCGCCTGGGTTCGCGGGTGGATGTGTACCTGCCCGAGGGGATCGCCCCCTCGGTGACCGTCGGTGAGAAGACCGTAGCGGGGGTGACCGGACTTGACCACGGCTGACGCTAGCTGGCCGGTGGACGACGTCGACCGGGTGGATGTTCCCGGTGAGGCCGACGACGAGCCGAAGGGCCCGGTCGGCAAGGCGTTCCGGCTGTCGGCGGCCGACTCCCTCTCGCTGGGCAACGCGCTCTGCGGCTTCCTGGCGGTCTGCGTGCTGGCCTGGTCGGCGATCAGCCAGCTCCAGGAGACCCGGGCGTTCGCGCCCGACTCGCGCTACTTCGCCACCGCCGTGGTGCTGCTGCTCATCGGCGCGACCTGCGACCTGTTCGACGGCCTGGTGGCCCGCAGGTTCCGCGCCTCGGCGATGGGAGCCGAGCTCGACAACCTGGCCGACGTGATCAGCTTCGGGCTGGCGCCCGCGTTCATGGTGGTGATGTGGGCCGGGTTCTCGGCCGCGCTGCCGCTGTGGCTCGTGCTCGGCGCGGCCGGATCGGTGCTGATCGGCGGTGTCGTACGGCTTGCCAGGTTCGCCTGCGTCAAGACGAAGAGCGGCGACTTCATGGGGCTTCCCATCCCGATGGGCGCGATGACCGTGGTGTCGGTCGTGCTGCTCTTCCCGCCGTCCTACCTCTCGCTGCTGGCGATCTTCGCGGTGGCCTGGCTGATGGTCAGCCGGATCGAGTACCCCAAGCCCAAGGGGCAGCTCGCCGCGGTGGTCCTCGCGTGGATCATGATCAATGTGGCCTGCCTGACCGTCTGGGCGGCCTGGCCCGAGGGCGGCGACACCCTGATCAAGGTCGGGGCCAGCATGCAGATCGCGCTGGTGACGGCCATCCCGCTGCGGGTGCTCATGTTCAAGCGCGAGCAGCGCCGTGAACAACGCGCCAGGCTGGGCTGACCACGCGCGGCGGCCGTTCGCGACGGCGGGCGGAAGGTGGAGATGACCGTCCCGCGTGAGCACACCCGCACCTACTACCTCGGCAAGCTCGCCAGGGAACTGGAGCTTCGGGGCATGTCGGCGGTGCTGCGCCCGGATCCGCCGTCGCTGAAGGTCTCCGACCCGGAGGCCGCGCTGATGACCGAGACGGTGCACTGCGTGGCCGTGGACGGCGGATGGGCCTACCGGTGGTCCTGGGGCGACGTGGTGGGCGGGGTCGACGACGCGGCGGGCGCGGCGGAGCGCATCTCACGTGTCCTTTCCGCGCCACGCCGTCCCTTCTGAGGACCACGCCGTCTCCAGTGCCCGCGCGCGGCTACCAGCCGCGGGCCTCCCACTCCGGAAGCGACGGGCGCTCCGCGCCCAGCGTGGTGTCCTTGCCGTGGCCCGGATACACCCACGTGGAGTCCGGCAGCCGGTCGAAGATCCGCTCACGGACGTCGCCGAACAACTGCGCGAAGTCGGCCGCGTTTCCGCGAGTGTTGCCGACGCCGCCCGGGAACAGCGAGTCACCGGTGAACAGGTGGGAGTCCCGGTAGAGCAGCGCGATCGAACCGGGCGTGTGCCCGCGCAGGTGGATCACCGAAAGGGTGAGCACGCCGAGCGTGATCCGGTCGCCGTGCTCGACCGTGTGCTCCACGGGCACCGGCAGCGCGGGCGCGTCGAGCGGGTGGGCGATCACCGTCGCCCCGGTGGCGCGCTGGACGTCGGCCAGGGCGTTCCAGTGGTCCTGGTGCCGGTGCGTGGTCACGATCTTGCTGATCGGGATGTCGCCGATCAGCTCCAGCAGCCGCTCCGGCTCGGCCGCGGCGTCCACGAGCAACCCGTCCCCGGTCTCCTTGCAGCGGAGCAGGTAGGCGTTGTTGCCGAAACCACCGACCTCCAGTTTGGCGATCGTGATGTCGTCCAGCTCGCGGACGTCGGCGGGGCCGTCCTTGGTGACGTCGCCGGTGTAGCTCACAGGTCTTCTCCTCGCTGATGTGACGGGCGGCCGGCCGCGCCCGATCGGCACCTACCCTTCCACGTGGCCCTTCCACGTGGCCCTTCCACGTGGCCCTTCCACGTGGCCCTTCCACGTGACCCTCCTGTGAGGGCCGATTCACGGGGGCATAACCGGTACGGCTCCGGCGTTATATCCCTTGACCTGCGGTGGAGGGACCCGTGCCCGTATTGTGGAGGGCGCCGGTGTCGGTCGCCAAGAATTTGTCGGACCCTCCCGCTACTCTGCCCGTGCAGCAGGATCGACCCTTCCAACCTCCTACATCGGGATCACCGTGGCTGATCGCCTGATCGTGCGTGGCGCACGAGAACACAACCTCAAAGACGTCTCGCTGGATCTGCCACGAGACTCGCTCATCGTCTTCACCGGGCTCTCGGGTTCCGGTAAGTCCAGCCTGGCCTTTGACACGATCTTCGCCGAGGGCCAGCGCCGTTACGTCGAGTCGCTGTCCGCCTACGCACGGCAGTTCCTCGGCCAAATGGACAAACCCGACGTCGACTTCATCGAAGGGCTCTCGCCCGCGGTCTCCATCGACCAGAAGTCCACCAGCCGCAACCCGCGCTCCACCGTGGGCACCATCACCGAGGTCTACGACTACCTGCGGCTGCTGTGGGCGCGCATCGGCAAGCCGCACTGCCCGACGTGCGCCAGGCCGATCGCCAGGCAGTCCCCGCAGCAGATCGTCGACCGTGTGCTCGAATTGCCAGAGGGCACCCGCTTCCAGGTGCTCGCGCCCGTCGTGCGCGGGCGCAAGGGCGAGTACGCCGAACTGTTCTCCCAGCTCCAGGCCAAGGGCTTCGCGCGGGCACGGGTCGACGGCACGGTGGTGCGGCTGGAGGAGCCGCCGACGCTGAAGAAGTACGAGAAGCACGACATCGAGGTGATCGTCGACCGCCTCTCGGTGAAGGACGGCGCCCGCCGCCGCCTGACCGACTCGGTCGAGACCGCGCTCCAGCTCTCCGGGGGCACGATCACCCTCGACTTCGTCGATCTCCCCGACGACGACCCGAACCGCGAGCGCTTCTACTCCGAGCACCTCTACTGCCCATACGACGACCTGTCGTTCGAGGAGCTCGAACCGCGCTCGTTCTCGTTCAACTCGCCGTTCGGCGCCTGCCCGGAGTGCACCGGCCTGGGCACCCGCATGGAGGTCGACCCCGACCTGGTGGTGCCCGACCCGGAGAAGACGCTCCGCGAAGGTGCCCTGTCGCCGTGGTCGAACGGGCACACCAGCGACTACTTCATCCGCCTGGTCGAGGCACTGGGCCTGGCCATGGGGTTCAACCTCGACACCCCGTGGGGTCAGCTCTCGAAGAAGGCGCAGAAGGCGCTGCTCAACGGGCACGACGAGCAGGTGCACGTCCGCTACAGCAACCGCTACGGCAGGCAGCGCTCCTACTACACCACCTTCGAGGGGGTCGTCCCCTGGGTGCAGCGCCGCCACGGTGAGGCCGAGAGCGATTCCAGCCGGGAGCGGTTCGAGGGCTACATGCGCGAGATCCCCTGCGCGGCCTGTGCGGGTGCCCGGCTCAAGCCGGTCTCGCTCGCGGTCACCGTCGGGGGCCACTCCATCGCGGCGGTCTCCGGCATGTCGATCGGGGAGTGCGCGGAGTTCCTGGCCACGCTGAAGCTGTCAGAGCGCGACATGCAGATCGCCGCCCGGGTGGTCAAGGAGATCAACGCCCGGATGGGGTTCCTGCTCGACGTCGGGCTCGACTACCTCACCATGGACCGCGCCGCGGCCACCCTGGCCGGTGGCGAGGCGCAGCGCATCCGGCTGGCCACGCAGATCGGCTCCGGCCTGGTGGGCGTGCTCTACGTGCTCGACGAGCCGTCGATCGGCCTGCACCAGCGTGACAACCAGCGGCTGCTGGAGACTTTGATCAGGCTGCGCGACATGGGCAACACGCTGATCGTGGTCGAGCACGACGAGGACACCATCGCGGCGGCCGACTGGGTGGTCGACATCGGCCCAGGGGCCGGTGAGCACGGCGGGCAGGTGGTGGTCTCCGGCACCGTCACCGAGCTGCTGTCCAGCGAGGAGTCGCTCACCGGGGCCTACCTCAGCGGGCGCCGGACGATCGCGCTGCCCGCGCAGCGCCGCAAGCGCGACCGCAAGCGCCAGCTCGTGGTGAAGGGCGCAAGGGAGCACAACCTCAAGGGCGTCGACGTGGAGTTCCCGCTCGGGGTCTTCACCGCGGTCACCGGGGTCTCGGGGTCGGGGAAGTCGACGCTGGTCAACGACATCCTCTACACCTCGCTGGCCAAGGAACTGCACGGCGCGCGGACGGTTCCCGGCCGCCACTCCCGGATCAACGGCATGGACCTGGTCGACAAGGTGGTGCACGTCGACCAGTCGCCCATCGGGCGCACCCCCAGGTCGAACCCGGCCACCTACACCGGTGTCTTCGACCACGTCAGGAAGCTGTTCGCGGCGACCAGCGAGGCGAAGATCCGCGGCTACCAGCCGGGCAGGTTCAGCTTCAACGTCAAGGGCGGGCGCTGCGAGTCGTGCGCCGGCGACGGCACCATCAAGATCGAGATGAACTTCCTGCCCGACGTCTACGTGCCGTGCGAGGTCTGTCACGGCGCCCGCTACAACCGGGAGACGCTGGAGGTCCACTACAAGGGCAAGACCATCGCCGAGGTCCTCGACATGCCGATCGAGGAGGGGCTGGAGTTCTTCGAGGCCATCCCCGCCATCAAGCGCCACCTCAAGACGCTCAACGATGTCGGCCTCGGTTACGTCCGGCTGGGGCAGCCCGCCACCACCCTGTCGGGCGGTGAGGCGCAGCGCGTCAAGCTGGCCTCCGAGCTGCAGCGCCGCTCCACCGGGCGCACGGTCTACGTGCTAGACGAGCCGACCACGGGTCTGCACTTCGAAGACATCCGCAGGCTGCTCGGCGTGCTCGGGCGGCTGGTCGACGGCGGCAACACCGTGATCGTCATCGAGCACAACCTCGATGTCATCAAGACCGCGGACTGGGTCATCGACATGGGGCCCGAGGGCGGCTCCAGGGGCGGCACCCTCGTCGCCACCGGCACGCCGGAAGACCTGGCGCAGGTCGAGGCCAGTCATACCGGCCGGTTCCTGCGCAAGATCCTGCCCGGCTGACCGCCGTGTCCGGAGCGCCGTCCTCCCACCGGGGAGGGCGGCGCCCGCGGCGCTCACCCGCCGCCGCCCGCGGGGTCGTTCAGGATCAGCATGATGTGCTCGTCCTCGCCGTGTGTGACCGTGCCGGAGCGCCGGAAGCCGAGCCGTTCGAGCAGCCGGATCGAGGCGGTGTTGCCCGCGACGGGGTCGGCGTAGAGCGGGCGGGTCTTCTCCTCTTCGAGGAACAGCGACACGGCGCGGGTGCCGACGCCCCTGCCCCAGTGGGCGCGGCCGAGCCAGTAGCCCAGGCGCCGCTCGGACCCCTCCCACCAGGAGATCACGTTGCCCGCCGTCTCGCCGCCGGCCACCACCGTGCGCACCAGCGTGGCGGATCCGCGAGGATGGCGGTGTGCCAGTGCGCCATGAAGGCCGCCTCGGGCCGGGGCCTGAACCGCGACCTGCGGCCGGCCTCCGGGGCGTGCTCCTGCTCCAGGAACACCGGCAGGTCGCTCTCCTCGACCGGGCGCAGCCGGACCTCCGCGCCCGCTCCGCCGGCGGCGTCAGGGTCGCTCATCGTGACCTCCTGAGGCGGAATCGGGGGCGCGGGAAGGGCTCTGGGCCCTGAGTCGCCAGGACGGGCCCACCGCCGGGCAGGCGGGAAGTGCGGCCCGCAGGGGCCGTGTGGGCTGTTCCCGGCTTCGGCCGTGGAAAGGACGTCGACACAGGGCACAGTCTGCCCGGCGGCACCGACAGTTTCGGCGAACCCGCCCGCGCCGGGGCTGGATCGGGGGGCGAGGGGGGCGGTCAATACGCTGTTCGCGAGCCCGGTCGGCCGGGGGAGTCGCGAGGAGGGCCGCCACGTCATGTCGGATGGGGAGCGGGGTTTCGTCTTGTCCGGAAACGGTGTGCCGCGCCGGCGGGTGCTGGGCACGGTGGGCGTGGTCTGCGGTGCCGCGGCGCTGGCGGCGTGCGGCGGCGACCCTGGCCCGCCCGCGGTGCCGCCCGGCATCAAGGGGAAGGTCATCGCCAAGACCGCCGACATCCCCGTCGGCGGCGGCAAGGTGTTCGACGACTGGAAGCTGGTCGTCACGCAGCCGAGCGCAGGCGTGTTCAAGGCGTTCACCGCGACCTGCCCGCACGCGGGCTGCGCGGTCGGCCGGATCGAGGAGCGCCTGATCGAGTGCCCGTGTCACGGCAGCCAGTTCGCCATCGATTCCGGCGAGTGCGTGTCAGGACCGGCCAAGGCGCCGCTGGTGGCGTTCCCGCTGAAGGTCCAGGGTGACGGAATCGTCATTGGCTGACCCGCTGAAGTGGTAAATCTGCGTGGATCGGGTGAACTGTCGGATGTGATCATGAACTTCTGTCGGGGCTGCTTCGTACGACCTAATGGGAGGCCGTCCCGTTGAGGTTGATGAGATACATGTGGCGGCGTCCCCGACGATCCACCCGGCCGTCCCGGCCGGGTGGTCGAAGCCGGCAGAAGTGCACTGGAGGGCAGCGATGAGTGACGTTACACGCGGAGCCGATACGGCGGGGCCGGGCGCGCGGGCACAGGACCCGACGCGGCGCCTGCTGATGCTCGGCGCGGGCGGGGCGGGCCTGGCGGTCGCGCTGACCGCCTGCTCCGCGTACGGCGACCCCGGCGGGGCCACCGGGGCCACCACGGAGCCGCAGTCCTCCGCGCCCCAGGAGTCCAAGTCCGGCGAATCCGGCGGCGGCTCCGGCGGTTTCGCCAAGACCGCCGACATCCCTGAGGGCGGCGGCGCGGTGTTCAAGAACGAGAACGTCGTCGTGGTCCAGCCGCAGGCAGGTGAGTTCAAGGCGTTCAGCGCGACCTGCACGCACAACGGGTGCACGGTCGCCGACGTCAGCGACGGCCTGATCAACTGCCCCTGTCACGGGAGCAAGTTCAAGATCGCCGACGGCTCGGTGGCGGGCGGGCCGGCGAGCAAGCCGCTGCCGGAGAAGCAGATCAAGGTGGACGGCGAGTCGATCTCGCTGGCCTGAACCGGGCCGGGGGGGGCGGCCCGCCCCCCCGCCCCCCGCGCCCCCCCCCCCCCCCCCCGCCGCGGGGGGGGGGCCGGCCCCCCCCGGGGGGGGGGGGGGCGCCCGGGCGGGGG
>NZ_JARLTC010000006.1 GCF_029382225.1 Spongiactinospora sp. TRM90649 | reverse complement strand
ATGCATTCTATGCATTCATCATGCATGCACTGGCTTTTAACACACTGTTGAGTTCTCAAGAAACGGACGCGTACACCATTGTGCCAGACCGACTCGGTCGCTCTAGCCCGCCGGGGCTTGAAGCCGTTTTCTTTTCGCTTGCTTTAATCTTATGTGTTTCTCGTTCGGCGTCAAATCCGCCGGACTCGCACCTGATTTCGCAAACACCTTTAGGACGGCAGGGCAACACATCGACCTTCGTCGCCGTGTTGGGATGCCCCGAAGACCTTCGGGCCTCGTGAAGATTACGTGCGCGGCCACAGCCCGTCAAATCGAGCCCAGCACCATGCGGATCCGGTCCTCCCAGCCGGTCAGCCCGGCTCGGGCGCAGCGGTCGAGGGCGTCCTTGAGGAACGACCTGGCTTCGGTGTCTCTGCGGCAGAGCAGGGCAAGACGCCCGAGGTGGTAGCCGACCGGGCCGGCGGGGAGCAGGCCGTGGCCGGTGGACAGGCGGCCCGCGTGGGGCAGCAGGGCCGTGATGGCGCGTTCGCCGGAGGCGGCGTCGCCCGCGTCGATGTGCGCCTGCGCGCGTAAGCAGGCGAGGCTCAGCCAGGACCACCCGTCGGTCCCGCCGTCCGGGAGGTGCTGCTCGGTACCGGGGTCGAGGGCGTCGGCGGGTGGTGTGGCGGCGCGTGGGGTGAGCCTGCGGCGCAGGTCCGCCAGGGCGGTCTCGTCGAGGGTGGGACGGGCGCCCGCGTCGCGGTGGGCGGCGGCGAGCATCGTGTGGACGCCCACGATGTCGCCGAAGACCTGCGGTTCCGCCGGACGTGGCAGGGCCGTCGCGGCGGACCGTACGTCGTCTGGACGGCCTGACAGCATGGCCCTGGTCGAGCGCCACAGCAGGTGCAGCAGGTCGGCGCCGGGCAGGACGACCCGGTCGAGCAACGCCCCGCACTCGGCGGACCGGCGGTCGGCCGACACCAGGTCGTACCCCTCCGCGTACACCGGGAGCAGCGCGAGACGGGCGGCCAAGCCGTAGGCGAGCAGGCCGCCGGAGTCGGCGACTTCGATGAGCTCGCACGCCAGGCGTTCGGCGCCGAGCAGGTCTCCGGCCTGCGCGGCGGACTGCAGCCGGTCCTGGAGCACCGGAGCCAGCGCGCGCGGACGGCCGAGGCGACGGGCCATCTCCACCGCCTCGTACGCGAGCGACTCGCACCGGTCGGCGGACGCGATCCCGCTCAGTTCCCTGGCCAGGTTGGAGTACATCCGGCAGCGGAGCGGCGAGTCACCGTACGGCAGCGCCGCGAGCGTGTGCTCCAGCCGCTTCACCAGCGCGTGCTCGGTCTCCCGGTACGGCAGGCGCGTCCAGACCGCCGGGCCGTCCAGCGAGGTCAGCAACCGCGCCCCGAGCACCGGATCCCCCCGCACCGCCGGATCGCTCTCGACCCGCTCCAGGGCCCGCGCCCGCGTACGGCGCGCCGCCCCCGGCTCCCCCGCGCCGGCCTCCGCCCCGATCTGCCCGAGCCACAGTTCCGCCTGCTCGCGAGCGGTCCCACCGCAGCCGTCGGCGGCCTTGGACCACCAGCGCGCCGCCGAGTGGAACGCCTGCCGGTGGGCCGCCTCCTCCGCCGCCGCGACGGCCCACCGTACGGCCGTCGCCTCGCCGTCGAAGGCCGCCAGGGCGTGCACCGCCAGGCGTTCGGCGGAGACGCCCGGCCTGGTGAGCAGTGCGCGCAGAGCGGCCTCGTGCAGGCGGGAGCGCGCCGCTTCTGCGAGGTCGTCGCGCAGGATCGTGCGCACCGGCTCGTGCGCGAACCGGAGGCCGATCCCGGGTTCGGTGACCAGGATGCCGAGCAGCACTCCGAGGTCGAACGCCTCCTCCACGTCCTGCGCGGAGTGCCCGCCGACCTCGGCCACGAGGCCGGCTTCGACGGCCGCGCCGATCACGGCCGCCGTCTCCAGGACGCTCCTGACCGGGGCGGGCAGCCGGGCCAGGCCGCGCCGCACGGCGGGGAGGAGCCCTCCGCCCGACTCGGCGCGAACCGCCTGGAGCTCGTCCGGCGCGCGGGACACGCGCGGCAGGATCGCCCTGGCGAAGTAGGGGTTGCCGCCGGTCGCGTCGACGATCTCCTCGGCGGTGCGCCTGCCGATCGGGAGGCCGATCGCCATCGCCATGGTCTCGATCTCGTCGGCGTCCAGCGCGGCGGCGGGAACTCGTACGCCGCCGAGGCCGCAGAACCCGGACGCCGACACGATCACCACGGGCCGTCCGCGCACCGCGGCCCAGTCGGCCACGGGCCCGCCGCCGGGGACGCTGCCGGAGGCGGGGCGGTCGCCGGCCGTCCTGGCGAAGGGCTCGGCGCGGGAGATGTGCGCGATCAGGTCCATGGTGGCCTGGTCGGCGTGATGGACGTCGTCGATGAGGATCGCGAGCGGGTGTTCGGCCGCGAGCGCGGCCAAGTGCCCGCCGACGGCGGTGAACAGCGGGTGGCGGTCGTCGTCCGGCCGCTCAGGCGCGTTGTCCGGCTCGTCCAGGACGTCGCGGTGCGGTCCTGAGGGGTCGGCCCGCGGGGTGGTGTGGGTGAGCAGGCGCAGGACGGCCGGCGGCGGCTGGAGAGCCGCCTCGCGCAGCAGGAGGCGGCTCCACGGGTCGAACGCCGGGGCGTCCGGCAGGCACGACGTGTGCAGTATGGTCCACCCCCGGTCGCCGAGGGTGTCGGCGAGCGCGTCGAGCAGGCGGGTCCGGCCGCTGCCCTGATCGCCCGCGATCACGATCGGCCCCGGCGCCCCCTGTTGGCAGGCCCGTTCGGTGAGTTCGGCGAGCAGGGCGTCGCGCCCGACCAGCGGATCGCGCGGTTCGACGCGGCGCACGGCCGGGGGCAGCTCCACGCACAGCACCGGCTCGTTGGCCCGGGGCGGGTCGGCGGCCAGTTCGGCCTCCAGGCGGCGCAGGTCGTGACCGGGTTCGACGCCCAGTTCGTCACCGATCACGTCGGCGGCCAGGCGTACCGTGAACAGGGCGTCGGCGCTGCGCCCGAGGCGGTGCAGGGCGACGGCGAGCAGGCACCACAGACGTTCCCGGTAGGGATGCCGGGCGGTGAGTTCGCGCAGTTCGGGCACGGCGCAGCCGGCGTCGCCCTGGGCGAGCAGCAGGCCGAGGCGCTGTTCGCGGGCGCGCAGCCGCAGTTCGGTGAGACGCCCGATCTCGGCCGCCGCCCACGGCCGGTCGGCGACGTCCTCGTACGGCGTGCCGCGCCACAGTTCGAGCGCCCGGTCGATGTCGGGCACGGCGCCCGCCGTACGGACCAGGCGCTCGAACTCCTCGGCGTCGAGCGTGCCGGGGCGCAGCGCGTAGCCGGGCGGGACGCTGACCAGCGTGTGCGCCTCCAGGACGCGGCGCAGGGCGGTGACGCACCGCTGCAGGCGGGCGAGCGCAGGGGCCGGGGCCTCGCCGGGGAACACGTCGGCGATCAGCAGGTCGGCGGGGACGACCGCGCCGCGCGCGGCCAGCAGGCGCGCGAGCACCGCACGTGCCGATCGTCCGCCGAGTTGGAGAGGACCGTCCTTTCCCCGGACTTCGACGGGGCCAAGAACGCCGAACTCCCACATACGTGGGATTTCACTCGTTCGTCCGCCACGGCGCAAGCGCCTCGACGAAGTGCGGTGAATTATCCCTGGAGGGTAGATAGAGCATTATGGCTGATCGCCTGAGACCCGACCGACCGAGCACGCCGCGCGCGCTCGTCGTCCTGTTGTGCGCCGCCGGCGCCGTGATCACGCTGGCCGGGCTCAAGGCGATCGCCTCCGTGGCCGGGCCGATGTTCCTGGCGCTGGTCCTGGTCATCGCCGTCGCCCCGGTGCGCTCTTGGCTGGTCGCCCGGCGCGCCCCCACCTGGGTGCTGGTGGCGGCGCCGCTGCTGGTGATCCTGGTGGTGCTGCTGGCCATGGGTGCGGTGCTGACGGTGTCCATCGCCCAGCTCGCCTCCCTGGCGCCCGACTACTCCGCCGAGTTCGCCCGGCTCGTCGATCAGCTCCAGGCGCTCGCCCAGCGCTTCGGGATCAGCACCCAGCAGGTCGACCAGGCCATCAACTCCTTCAATCCGACCCAGGTCATCGGCCTGGTGCAGGGGTTGTTCTCCGGCCTGCTCGGGGTGGCGTCGAGCCTGTTCCTGATCGTCGTGCTGGTGCTGGCGATGTGCCTGGACGCGGCCGGCTTCGCGAGGATCATGTCGAGCGGCTCCGGCCAGTTGCCCGGCCTCGCCTCGGCGCTGGCCAAGTTCGCCGAGCGGACCCGCCGCTACCTGCTCGTCTCGACGGTGTTCGGGCTGCTCAACGCGACGCTGAACGTGGTGGCGCTGTACCTGCTCGGGGTTCCGCTGCCGCTGCTGTGGGGCGTGCTCTCGCTGATCACGATCTACATCCCGAACATCGGGTTCGTCATCGGAATGGTGCCGCCCGCCGTCCTCGGTCTGCTGCAGGGCGGCCCGCGCACGATGATCGGCGTGATCCTGGCCTACATGGCGATCAACGTGGTGACCCAGTCGTTCATCCTGCCCAAGTTCCTGGGCGACGCGGTGGAGCTGTCCACCACGATGACGTTCCTGTCGCTGCTGCTGTGGACGTTCGTGATCGGCCCGCTGGGCGCGGTGCTGGCGATCCCGCTGAGCCTGCTGGCGCGCGCCCTGCTGGTGGACAGCGACCCGTCGGCGACGTGGGCCGCCGCGTTCATCTCCGGCAGGCCGCCGCCGAAGGACAGGCCGCCGCCGAAGAAGACATAGCCTGGAGCGCATGTACGTGGAACGGCCTCCGCATCCGGCCCTTGCCGGGCGGGTGGCCTGTGTGTGGTCGCAGGTCATCGTGACCGGCTACACCCAGCCCGTCGTGCCCGACGGCTGCGTCGACCTCATCTGGGGCCCCGAGGGCCCGCACGTGGCCGGGCCCGACACCGGGCCTCATCCGGTGCTGATGATGCCCGGCGACCGCTACGAGGGGGTACGGTTCCGGCCGGGCGCGGTGGGCGAGGTGTTCGGCGTGCCGCCCGCCGCGCTGCGCGACGAGCGGGTGCCGATGGACCTACTGCCCGGCCTGTCCGGGCTGCGCCTGGACGGCCCCGCCGACCTGCTGCGGGCGGTCGCCGGGCGGCTGGGCGAGACGCCCCCGCCCGACCCCGCGGCCGGGGCCCTGGCGCGGGCGCTGGCCGACGGCTCGCGGATCGGCGAGGTGGCCTGCGACCTCGGCCTGAGCGAGCGCCAGTTGCACCGCAGATGCACCGCCGCGTTCGGCTACGGCCCCAAGACGCTGCAGCGGGTGGTGCGCTTCCAGCGGGCGCTGCGGCTGGCCAGGGCGGGCCGTCCGCTGGCCGACATCGCGGCCTACAGCGGTTACACCGACCAGTCGCACATGGCCAACGACGTGCGCAGGCTGGCGGGCATGACCTTGGGTCAGTTGCTCACCCGGCCGTAGGCGCGCAGCGTGGCGAGCCGAGCCATGGTGATGTACCCGTCCCACTCGGGGCCGGTCGCGGGGGCCCACGCCGCCCAGCCGAAGGTCCAGCCGCCCTCCGGCGACTGCGCCTCGATCAGGGCGTCCAGGTGCCGGTCGAGCACGTCGGCGTCGAACAGCGGGAGCCCGCCCGGGCGGGGCGCGAAGTCGAGCGGGAGGTGCGCGTCGCCGGTCGCGCCGGGGTCGAGGGTGACGGTGGCGAGGATCGCCTCACGCAGCCGGGCGAACTCCCGCTCGGCGCGCTCGCGATCGGCGGCGCGCTCCAGGAACGTGACGACGGCCCGCGCCTCGTAGGGCGTGGTCTCCCGGATGGCGGCGATGCGGTCCCAGCAGAACGCGGTCGCGGGCGCGAGCCACGGGTTCTCGACTCCCCCCGCCGTGAGCAGCCCGGCGATCGAGGCGGTCGGCACGAGCGAGCCCGGCGGGTCGTCAGGCGTCTCCCACCAGGGGGCGCGCGGCGTCTCGCGGACGCTCGGCAGCACGAACGGCACGCCGCCGTCCCGCGTGGTGATCCTCGCGAGGTAGTCGCAGGCGGCGGGCACCATGGGGTCGTCCAGCGCGTTCACCTCGCTGAGGATCCACAGCGCGACCTCGACCGGCTCGGGCTGGCTGCCGGCGCCCCGCAGGTCGGGTTCGAGCGCGTTGCCGAACCCGCCGTCGGGGTTCTGGTAGAGGCGGAGCGCGGCGAGGACGGGCTCGGACGGCCCGTCGCCGAACATCGCCGCGAAGCGGAACCTGTCGATGAGCCTGGCCGTGCCGAGCAGGTGGCGTTCGGCGCGCGCCAGAGCATCCTTGGTCAGGACTTTCATGCCATGGAGAGTAGCCCGTGACCCCGTACGGCCGTCTTGTAAGAATCGGACGTGTGGAACGCCGACGATGGGACATCGACGAACGATTCACCGGCATCGCGGACGGCGAGGCGCTCGCCAGTCCCGTGCGGGCGCTGCTCGCCGCGATGAGCGGTCCGGGGTGGGTGACCGAGGATCCCCACCACCACCTGCTCCCGCGGCTCCGCCGCGCCATCGAGTGGCAGATCGTGGCCGAGCGCCTGCTGCCCGACGGGGTCTACGAGGTGCGCGCCCGCCCCCGTATGCCCATCGACGGCATCGCCGTGCAACGCGCGGTGATCAAGCTGCTGGCGACCGTCGCCGAGCCGATCTTCCTGGTACGGCAGAGCGGCCCCGGCGTGTTCGACTGCGTGACCGGGGTGCTCCAGGGAGACCCGCCCGGTTACGCCGCCCACGGTCACCTGATCCGGGTCATCGTGACCGGATCACCGCGCGTGCCCGGCCTCACTGGACAGAACAGCTAGGCGTTCACCGCTCCGGGCGCGGCGTCCTCGCGCCGGTCGCGCCACGGGTTGCGGCGGCCCCACGGCATGGCGGCGGCCAGGATCGGCAGCAGCACGATGGAGCTCATCGCCCAGGGCGAGTGCCGTAGCGACCATTCTGCGGCGGTCCACTGCGTGAGCCAGAGATAACCGGTCGCCGCCCACAGGGACGTGCCGATGATCGCGGGCCAGGCGAACTTGGTGGGCCTGGCCACCAGGAACGGCATGAACCACAGCAGGTACTGCGCGCCCAGGCGGGGGGTGACCACCATGAACGCGAGCAGGATCGCGGTCGTGAGATCGACCGGGTCGGCCCTGCGCCACAGCAGGCAGACACCCACCACGGTGACGTAGATGAGGTATGTGCCGATCTTGGCGTAGGTGGAGTGCAGCGTCCAGAAGCCGTCCACCGCGATGGCCGTCCAGCCCCATTCGCCCACGATCGGGCGGATGTCCTGGATGACGCGGATCACCTCGGGGATCTGGTCGAGTGAGGTGCCCGCGAAGATCGGCAGGGTGATCAGGAAGAACAGTGGCGGCACGGCGGTGCTGACCAGCGCGATCACGCGGGCCCTGATGCCGGGCAGGAGCAGCAGCATGCCGGGGATCAGCCAGATCGGCCAGCTCTTGGCGCACAGCGCGAGACCCATCAGCAGGCCGCCGTAGACGGCCCTGCGGGTCGTGCCGGGATGCGGGGCCAGCGCGATCGCCAGCGCCCCGCCGAGGCCGTGCCCCCGGATCGTGGACACGCCGTTGTGGTACAGGTCGCGGAACCCGGCCGTCAGACCCTCACGGTTGGGATCACCGGGGCCCCTGGCCACGACGAACGCGGCGACACCGAAGACCAGCGCGACCGGCTCGACCTGCCCGTGCACCGAGGCGACCAGGATGGCCAGCGGGTTGCAGGCGTACTGGAAGGCGCGCAGCGAGGCCTTCTCGCCGCCCGCCAGCTTGCCGACCAGCGGGATCAGGATGATGTCGGCCACCACGGTGACCAGGCGTCCGGCGTACTCCCACGGGATGCCGAGCCACAGCAGCAGCCCGTAGACGTAGGGGATGGTGGGCAGGAAGTGCCAGCCGCCGTTGCTGCCGAGCACCGGGTCCTGCCGGTTGAGCACCGCCTCCCCCGCCGGTCTGAAGCTGTTCACGAAATCGACCGGTTGCCAGGTGTCGATCGCGGAGGTTCCCATGATCAGCACCCGGACGCCGATTCCGACGGCCAGGATGACGACGATCGACGGGCGCCAACCGCGCCACTGGGCGACGATCGCGAGCACGACACCGGTTACGAGGACGGCCCCCGTGAGAATTGCGTAGTCCATGACCCTGCATAGCCTGCCGGAACCGACCGCCGGACGCCCACTCGGGCCGAGAATTCTTCCGGTATCGGAACCGAATTCACGGGTGGCGTGCAGGTTCGCGGCTGTGGAAGGCCGTCCAGGTGTAGACGAGGGCGACGAGCGCGGTCACCGCCAGTAGCAGGTAACCGATCGTGTACGCCCCGGTGACGGTGAACACCACGCCCATCACCAGCGGCGGGAA
Source organism: Spongiactinospora sp. TRM90649 (assembly GCF_029382225.1). Classification (GTDB taxonomy): domain Bacteria; phylum Actinomycetota; class Actinomycetes; order Streptosporangiales; family Streptosporangiaceae; genus Spongiactinospora. The sequence goes on along the minus strand of NZ_JARLTC010000006.1, from coordinate 393,516 downwards.
GTAGCCGCCCAAGCCGCCCGCGGCACCGACCAGCCCGGTCACGGTGCCCACCCTCGCGGGCTCGACCAGCTTGGCGACGAGCGCGAACACGCCGCCGGTGCCCAGGCCGAGGAAGAGCGCCATGAGCACGAAGCTGGTCCCCGCGAGGAATTCGGGGGGCGGCTTGAGCGACAGGATCAGCGCCATCACCACGACCCCGGCGAACGCGGCGGCCAGCACCCTGACCGGGCCGACCCGGTCGGACAGGGTGCCGCCGATCGGCCTGGCGGCCACCGCGGCGATGGAGAAGCCCGCGGCGCGCAGGCCGGCGTCGGTCTGCGCGTAGTTATAGGCGTTCTGCAGCAAGGTAGGCAGATAGGTGGAGAAGGCTACGAACCCACCGAAGGCCACCGCGTAGAGGAACGCGCACTGCCAGGTCGCCCGCAACCGGACGGCGTCCCGCATGCCGGGCAGCGCGGGTTCGTGGGACGGATGCCAGGACGGGGCATTGCGGCTGAAGGCGAGCATGATCAGGCCCATCGCGGCGAGCGCGACGGCCATCAGCACGTGGGTCCAGCCCCGGCCGATCCAGTCGACCAGGCGCGGGGTGAGGAAGGCCGACAGCGCGGTGCCGCCCATGCCCGCGCCGAACACGCCGGTGGCGAACCCACGCCTGGCCGGCGGGTGCCAGGCGTTGACGAACGGGATGCCGACCGCGAACGACGTGCCCGCCACGCCGAGCAGGAACCCCCAGATGAGCAGGGCGATGAAGGAGTCGGACCAGCCGACGAAGAGCACCGGCACGATCGACACGAAGCAGATGATCGCGAACATCAGCCGTCCGCCGTACTTGTCGGTCAGCACCCCGACCGGGATCCGGCCGAGCGAGCCGACCAGCACCGGGACCGCGACCAGCGCCGAGGTCTGCGCCGGCGACAGTCCGAGCTCCCGGCTGTAGCCGCCGGCCAGCGGGCCGATCAGGTTCCACGCCCAGAAGGTGAGGGCGAACGCGGCCGTGGCCAGCGCGAGGTTCGCCGCCGCGCCGCCGTGTGCCGGTCGTTCATTCATGGCGGTCCCCCTGAGGCCCCGAAGTCACGACATGCCGTCACGGCAGATCGTAACCTTATGTAATGATTCGGCTACCAAGCGGGGGTGCGGCGGCGACCTCAGGATCCGAGCAGGCGGGCGGTCTCGGCGAGCAGCTCGCTCTGCCGGAACCGGTCCTCGCCGAACGGCATGCCGATGATCCGGTCGGCCCCCTGCTCCGCGAGATCGGCGAAGCACCGCGCGACCTCCTCGGGAGGGCCGGTGACCAGGGAGGCGCGGGCCATCGCCTCCGGCATGCCGTAGCGCATCGTGGCCCGCACCTGGTGCTCGATCACCTCCGCGGGGACGTCCTCGCCCAGCGCGAGGTTCACGCTCAGGGTCAGGCCGGGGACCGGCCTGCCGTACTCGGCGGCCAGCTCGGCGATGCGCTGCGCCGACGCGGCGAAGGCCCCCTGACCGGTGAAGGCGGGGAACCACTCGTCGGCGTATCGGGCGACCCGCCGCAACGCGGGCTCCGAACCGGCGCCTCCGGCGATCAGCAACGGCGGCATGTCCGCCCCCGGCGACAGCGTCACCTCGTGGCCGTCCAGATCCACCGTCCTGCCCTCCACCAGGTCCGGCAGTACGGCGAGCAGCTCGTCGGTGCGCCTGCCGCGCTCGCGGTACGGCACGCCGACCGCGCGGAACGCCATGTCACCGTGCACCGGCCCGCCCACGCCGACACCGAGCAGCACCCGGTCACCCGAGAGGTGCTGCAGGCTCACCACCTGCTTCGCCACCCAGGCGGCCCCCCGCAACACCGGCACCATCACCCCGAACCCGAGCCCGATCCGACGGGTCACCGCGGCGGCCGAGGCGAGCACCATCGTGGCGTCCAGCCGCGGCGCGGTGGGGATGAGGTGATCGCCCACCCACACCGACTCCAGCCCGACGTCCTCCGCGTGCCTTGCATGGGCCCACGGCCCCTCATCGCCGTACCCACCGAACGGCGGCAGGTACACGCCGACCTTCACCGCCTCCCTCACAGCGGACTCACCCCCACCACCGGCCCGCACCGCACATCATTCACCGATGCCCCTTTCACCCGTCGGCCCGATCATCGGCTCAAGCGTGCAACCTCAACGCCACTTGAGGTCAACCCCAGTCCTCCGGGCGGGAGGATGAGGTCCCCTCCGGCCAGGCCGGACGCGGCTCCAGACGGCACTACGCGCGCAGAATCGGGCCTGGCGGCCGGGCAGCGGTACAAAGTGCCCGGCGGCCAGCAGCTCGGCGACGCCAAGGTCCCCGAAGGCGCGCACCTGGACGGCGACGGCCCGGCCGTACCCCCGCTGGGCGGTCGGGAGGCTCTCTATTGGCGCTGCGAGGTGGCCGGTGGGGCTCCCGTGGAACGGGCGGCGCGTAGCGACCGTGTCACGGCCACCGCGGGTTGTCTCAGGCAGGGGCCCGGTGGCGCGTGGCAGGTCGTTGTCGGGCTCCTGAACAGCGAGCGGGCAGGGCCGCCCTCACCCCTCTGGGTCGCCGGCCACTCAGCCTGGGGCTGGGTGGGCGCCTGAGGGGTGGTGGCCTGGGCGGGCGGCGGCGCGGCGGGTGGCGGCCTTGATCAGGCCGAAGATCGCGCCCTGGATCGCGGCGGCCATCAGGACCTCGCGCCACCCACGGTCGGGGTCGGTGGCCTCGGGTACGTCGCGGTCACCGGCGGTGAGCCGCCACACCCGCTTGAACACCAGGCCGGAGACCAGCCCGCTCACCATCCCGAAGATCGGGGTCAGCAGCTTCCCCATGGTGTGCTCCCATGCTCCCGTGGGTCATCCGATGTTGGGAGGCTGGCTCCACGGCCGGGTGACCCCGGAGAGGCCACGGCGCTCGGACTCCTGACGCCCGGCCCCCGGCCGGCCGTGGCCCTCGTGGCTGTGCCCGTTGTGGTGGTGCTTGCCGTGGTGGCGGTGTCCGCGCTTGCCGTGGGCGTGTTCCGTGTCCGTCGTCTCGCCGCGGTGCCGCAGGCGGCGCAGGGCGAGCAGTAGCACGCCCAGGGCGGCGAGCGACGAGGCACCGCCGCCACCGGCGGCTCTGCCGTAGCCTCCGGTCCGCGATCCGCGCACGGTACGGCGGGCGCGCGTCATCATGCCGCGCGCCGTCCCCGAGGAGCCGGTCCAGCCGCCCATCTGGCGCATGGCGCGGCGCAGGCCCCGAGTGCGCGAGGTGGCGGTCCAGGACGGCATGGCACCCCACGCCGACCCCCGGCCCATCCGCCGCCGCATCGCACGGCGCATACCTCGGCCATGTGACATACCGGCCCAGGACGGCCCGCCTCCCATCTGGCGCATCGCGCGGCGCATGCCCCGGGTACGCGAGATACCGGTCCAAGACTGCATGCCACCCCACGCCGACCCCCGGCCCATCCGCCGCCGCATCGCACGGCCCATGCGCTGAGTGCGCGAGGTGCCGGTCCAGGACGGCAGGGCAGTCCATGTCGGCCCCCGGTGGCGCATGATGGCCATGCCTCTGGCCCTTCGGCGGAGGGTTTCCGGCATGAGCGCCGTCATGTCGCTTGCGCGGCGTCGGCGGAGGATCGCGACCGTCAGGGCGGTGATGGCCGCCGCGGTGAGCGCGATCGGCATGGCGCGCTGCACGGCGGCCTGCCGTCCCCCCTCCTCGCCGGAAGGCATGGCGCCGGGATGGGCCTTCGTGTGCTCGCCCGGGCGGCCGCCCAGTGCCGGTGGCGTCTTCGGATGGGCGACGGGCCCCTCGCGGGACGCGCGTGGCCCCGGGACCTCGGAGTAGCCGACGGAACGGGCCTGGCCGGCGTACTCGGCCTCCGCGTACCCCGCGTACTCCCGTTCCGGGCCGCCGGGCTCCGCGCCCTGCTCGCGGTGCAGCATGCGCCGGGCCCGTTGGGTCATTCCGGCCTTCATGCGTCCCGCCCGTCGCTGCGCGCGGGACCGTACGTCGGCCTTCGCCGCCAGCGCCTCCACCGTCTCGCCGAGGTCTTCGCGGGCACGCGCGACCTCCGCGCGCAGCTGTTCGGGCGTGGCCGCGTGGCCCTTGCCCTTCCGCGCCCCCGGCGTCCTGTGCGACATCATCGATGTGCCCTCGCTTTGATCTCGGCGACATCCAGCCTGGTGTTCTCCATTGCCTGCCTGGGCAGCGGTGGCGTGGCCCGGCCGACCGACTGGCGGCCGGTCACCCCGAGCACGGCGGCGACGATGAACAGCACCACGGCCACGATCAGCGCCGCCAGCCATACCGGCAGCACCAGCGCGAGCGCGGCGATCACCGCCGTCAGCAGCGCCGCCACCCCGAAAAGGGCGAGCACCCCCGCTCCGCTGAGCAGTCCCGCGCCGACTCCGGCGCGCTTGCCCTTGCCCTTCATCTCGGCGACCGCCAGCCGCAATTCCGCGCGCATCAGGTCAGAGATCTGCTGGGCGGCTCGCTTGACCAGCTCGCCGGTCGGCTGCCGCTGCACCGTGGTCATCCGCGTCTCCCCCCTGACGAAGGACCCCAGAGAGTGCCCGTGCCCCCACCCCGGCCGGTAAACCCACACCGGGCCGTCCGGGCTCCGCATCGGCGCGCACACAGGGAAAGCGGGCACGGGGCGATAAACGAATATCGCCGGACCCCGCGCCGGGAAGGGAGACGGCGCGGGGTCGCGGCGGGTTCGGTGGGCGACGGCCCTCCTGGTTACGGGAGGGAGTCGAGGTGCCTGCGGTGGTTACGGGAGAACTCGAAGTTGTTGTAGCGGTCCCAGTTGATCGACCAGGTCATCAGGCCGCGAAGGCCGGGGTTGGTGCCGCTCCTGGGCTTGTACGTGCCGCAGTTGGTCCCCTTGGCGAGGCAGTCCACGGCCTTCTGCACCTCGGCGACCGAGGTGAAGCCGTTGCCGGCGTACTGCGCGGCGGGCAGGCCGAAGGCGACCTGGTCCTGACGCAGCGGCGGGAACGTGGCGCCGCCCGCGACCGGGAACCCGGCCAGCAGCATGTCGGTCATGGCCACGTGGAAGTCGTGCGTGCCCATGGTGTGGTAGGCGTTGTCGAGGCCGACGATGGGGCCGGAGTTGTAGTCCTGCACGTGCAGCAGGGTGAGGTCGTCCCGCATGGCGTGGATGACCGGCAGGTACGATCCGGCGCGCTGGTCGGCGGTGCCGTTCGGGCCGGGGCCGTAGAACTGGTAGCCGAGCTGCACGAAGAAGGTCTCGGGGGCCATGGTGAGCACGAACTTCGCGCCGTAGCGGGCCTTGAGGGTCTTCAGCGCCGAGATCAGGTTCACGATGACGGGCGTCGTGGGGTTCCTGAAGTCGTTGTCGCCCCGGTTCAGGTACAGCGAGTGGCCTTCGAAGTCGATGTCCAGGCCGTCCAGGCCGTACTTGTCGATGATGGCCGACACCGACGCGACGAACTTGTCACGGGCGGCGGCGCTGGTGAGCTGGACCTGCCCGTTCTGGCCGCCGATGGAGATCAGCACCTTCTTGCCGGCGGCCTGCTTCTCGCGGATGCCGGCGATGAAGTCGGCCTCGGGCTCCACGTTGGCGCACTCGGCGACGGGGCACTGGCGGAAGCGGATGTCACCGGAGGTGACGGAGGTGGGCTCGCCGAAGGCGAGGTTGATCACGTCCCATTCAGAGGGGACATCGCGCATCCGGATATATCCGGATCCGTTGGCGAACGAGGCGTGCAGGTATCCGACCAGCACCCGCTTGGGGAGCTGTCCCCCGGGGTTGCCGCCGCCCTCCTTGGTGGTGCCGCTGACCGACGAGCCGTACGCGGAGCAGTTGCCCGCGGCGTCGCAGGCGCGCACGCGGAAGCCGTACGAGGTGGAGGCCGAGAGGCCGGACGCGGTGTAGGAGGTCGAGGCGCCCGCGCTGACGCCGGAGCCGTTGTCGCGGGAGACCTCGTAACGCGCGACGGAGCCGGAGTTGTCGGTCGAGGCCGTCCAGTTCAGGTTCAGCGAGCTCGCGGTCGCGCCGCCGACGGTCAGGCCGCCGGGCACGGTCGGGGGCTCGGTGTCCACCGGTCCGCCGTCGCCGGGCGGGCCGTCGAGGACCACGTCGTCGGCCTGGTAGGCGCCCTGGCCGTACCAGCTGTTGACGTAGATGGTCACGGACGTCGTGGACGCGCCGGTGGTGAAGGTGCGGCTGAGCTGGCTGTAGGAGGACGCGGAGGACGCCCACGTGCTCACGTCGGTGGTGCCGGTGCCCGACGCGCCGAGGAAGACGTACCCGCCGCGGACCCACGCCGACAGTGTGTAGGACGAGTTCGGCTTGACGCTGACGTTCTGCTGGCAGCGGGCCAGGTCTCCGCCGGCCGGGGTGGCCTGCAGGGCGGCCGATCCGCCGTGGACCGGCGAGGAGACGGCCTGGGCGCCGGCGGCGGACGAGCAGGTCCAGCCCGCCAGCCCGTTCTCGAAGCCGGGGTTGGTGACGATGTTCGCGGCATGGGCGGCCGTGGGCAGGGCCAGCAGGCCGCCGCATCCGACGACCAGTGCGGCCAGCGGCGCGACGACACGCGCGAGCCTCGGGCTAGGACTCGACCTCATCGATCTACCTCTTCGGGGAGGGTGGTACGGCCCGCGCCCGTTGGGGGGACCGGGCGCGAGCCGTACCGGCTTGGTGAGGCGGCGGCGGAGGGCCGCCGCCTGGGGAGCGGGTCAGAACCCGGCGGTGATCCGGGTGAACTCCCACTCCTGCTGCGCGATGCCGCTGCAGTTGGACGTCACGCCGCCGCCCGGGCAGGGCCGGTCGCGGTTGACCGCCCAGTAGGCGAGGCGGGTGAGGCCCTTGGACTTCGCGTAGTCGCGGATCTGGGTCCAGATCTGCGGCGTCGTCTGCTCCTGCTGGTCGGACAGGCCGTTCATACCGGACATGCCCATCCGCGAGTAGGCCGTCGCGTCGGCGACCGCGGCCTGTCCGGCCAGGGCCATCTGACCGGCGCCCGCCGCCGCCGGGGTGGCGGCGAGGGGCGCGACGGCCAGGAGTGCGGCGCCCGTAAGTACGGCCATGACCGTACGGCGGACTCTCATGGGGGGTGGTCTCCTCTGGTCCCTAGGGCAGGGTGGCGAGGTGCGGCTTGACGGTCTTGGAGAAGTTCCAGTTGTTCGACGCGTCCCAGTTGATGGACCAGGTCATCGCGCCGCGGATCCCGGGGTAGGCGCGCGGGGGCACGAAGCTCCCGCAGCTCGTCCGGGTGGCCAGGCAGGTCAGCGCCTGGTTCACCACGCTCGGCGAGACCATTCCGCCGCCGGCCGCGCCGGGTCCGGCGGGCAGGCCGAGGGCGATCTGATCGGGCCGCAGGCCGTTCTCCAGCGGGATGCAGGCCAGCGCGGTCATGAAGTTGATCGTGCCCTGGCCGTAGGCCTGGCCCTGGTCGCAGCCCAGCATGGTGCCGGAGTTGTAGTACTGCGTGTGCACCACGGTGAGGATGTCCTTGATGGACAGCGCGAGCTGGAAGTAGGTCATCCCCGGGGACTGCATGTCGATGGTCTGCGGGGCCATGGTGATGATCAGCGAGCTGCCGACCTTGGCGCGGAGCTGGCGCAGCGCCTGGGCCATGTAGGTGGCGTTGAGGCCGTTCTCCAGGTCGATGTCCACGCCGTCGAAGCCGTACTCCTGCATCAGCGCGTAGGCGCTGTCGGCGAACTGGGTCGCGGCGCTGGAGCTGGCCACCTGGACGCGGCCCAGTTCACCGCCGACGGACAGGATGACCTTCTTGCCGCGCGCGTGCAGGGCCTGGATGTCGGCCTTGAACTGCGCGTCGGTGTAGCCGCCCACGGCCGCCGCGAGCTCGGGGTCGACGCCGAAGGTGAGCTGGCCGGGGGTCGAGGTGGCCTCGGCGAACGCCACCGCGATCAGGTCGTACTCGTTCGGCGTGGCGGCGAGCTTCAGCTCCACGGCGGGGTTGGTGAAGTTGTGCCAGTAACCGGTGAGGAAGTGCTTGGGCAGCGTGTCGCCGCCGCAGCCGGTGGTGGTGACGCTGATCGCGTCGCTGGCCGGGCCGTCGCCCTCGCCGTTGTAGGCGCGGACGGTGAAGCTGTAGGTGTCGCAGGCGGTGAGGCCGCTGATGGTGGCCGAGGTGCCGGTCACGGTGGCCTTGAGGGCGGTGCCCTCGTACACGCGGTAGCCGGTCACGGTGCCGCTGGCGGCGGGCCAGGTCAGCGTGGCGGAGGTGTTGGTGATGGCGCTGGAGCTGACGGTGCCGACCTTGCCGGGGACGCCTGTGGAGCAACCGGTGGTCTTACCGGTCACGGCGTCGCTGGCGGGGGACTCGCCGTTGGCGTTGTACGCCTTCACCGTGTACGTGTGCGACTCACAAGTACCCAGCGAACCGATCGACGCCGACGTACCCGTCACCGTCGCACGCACCGTCGAACCCTCATACACCCGATAACCCGTCACCGTCCCCGACGACGCACCCCACGAAAGCGAGATCGCGCTGTTGGTGGTCCCGGTCACGGACGGCGCGCCGGGCTTACCGGGCACCGGGATGGAGGTGCCTCCGCAGGCGCTGCCGTTGATGGTGCAGTTGGACGGCTCGGCGGAGCCGGGCGACCCGATGAAGCCGAAGGTCACGCTGGCGCCGGGCGCGAGGTTACCGTTCCAGCTCACGTTGCCGAAGGTGTACTTCTGCCCGGTGCGCGTCATGAGCGTGTCCCATGAGGAACTGATCGCGGCCCCGGACGGCATGTCAAAGGAGATCGACCAGCCGTTGACGGCCGTGCTCCCGCTGTTGGTGATCGTGTATTTGCCCTCGAACCCGGACCCCCAGTTGGCGGTCTTGGTGAAGACGGCGGTCGCGGCGGCGGCGGCCGCCGACCCCGGTGTGAGGAGTAGCGACGTCGCGGCGACGAGTGCCGCGACGACGACCGAAATGAGCGTGCGCGTGATTCGCATGAAGCCTCGGCGTTTGTGTAGAACGTTTGGGGGGTGACGGCCGCATGTGCGGGAATAGGTCGCGACGAACGGCGTGGTTATCGCCGACTTCCTGGTGTACCACTTACTTTTAGGAAAGTTTCCTAAGAGTTGTGGCGATCGTAGCTCTGACTCAACCGCCTTACAAGGCCCAAAACCGTCTCCCACTCCTGACACCGAGGGGAGTTACGGACAGCCACTTGACCACAATCCTGCGACCTGCGGAAGTAGTGGACCGGCCCTGGACTTGCCGCACCGGGGGTGATGCAGTCGGTAGGTGGCGATATACGGCGAGTGCCCCCGGATTCACCGAAGTTGCCGAAGAGTTCGAGCGCGACCTGACCGAGCGCGGCGAGGTGGGCGCGTCGGTGTGCGTGGTCGTCGGCGGAGAGACCGTCGTGGATCTTTGGGGCGGCCAGGCCGCGCCGGGAAACGCCTGGCGGGCGGACACCATCGGGCACATCTGGTCGGGCACACGGCGGACCTGCCCGCGCTCCGCGAACCGGTCGCGTCCTTCTACACGCAGGCGCTGACCGCGCTGCTCACCGAGGAGGCATAGAGCGGGAGGGTAATCACCGTTCAGGCGGGATACGCGTTACTCTGAACCGTGTTCTTCGGCATCACCGACATCTGGACCTACGTGGTCGGTGCGTTCCTCATCATCCTGCTCCCCGGCCCCAACTCGGTCTACGTCCTGACCACCGCCGCCCAGCGCGGCGTGCGGGCGGGCTACCAGGCCGCCCTCGGCGTCTTCCTCGGCGACACCGTGCTGATGTTCCTGGCCGCCGCGGGCGTCGCCTCGCTGCTGCGGTCGAACGCGGTGCTGTTCTCGATCGTGAAGTACGCCGGCGCCGTCTACCTGGCGTGGATCGGCTTCCAGATGCTGCGCTCCGCCTGGCGGTCCTGGCGCGCGCGGGAGGACGACGGCCGGGCCGCCGAAGGGCACCGGCCCGCCCGCCGTCCGTTCACCAGGGCGCTGGCGATCAGCCTGCTCAACCCGAAGGCGATCCTGTTCTTCGTGTCGTTCTTCATCCAGTTCGTGGACCCGAGCTACGGCGCGCCCGCGCTGTCGTTCCTCATCCTGGGCGCGATCTGCCAGTTCTTCAGCGTGCTCTACCTGTCCGCGCTGATCTTCGGCGGCACCTTCCTGTCGGCGCAGTTCAGCCGCAGACGCCGGTTGTCGGCGGGCCTGACGTCGGCCGTCGGGGCGCTGTTCGTGGCGTTCGGGGCGCGGCTGGCCATGTAGCGCCCGAGCCCGGCCGGGCTCAGGCGGCGTTGGCCTTGATCGCCACGCTCACCAATGAGAGGAACAGCTCGGCGTCGGCCCGGCCCGCGATCCGGATGCTCACCCAGCCTGGACGCCCTCCCGTGACGACCTGCGCACAGTCGGCGAGCACCGGCGCCATGCGCTCGATCACGGATTCGGTCAGCAGCAGTTCGGCGGTGCCGTCGGGGGTCATGCGCACGATTCGGACGCCGCCCGCCCGGAACTCCAGCCTCCGGCGCTTGCGCCGCGGCACGAGATCCGGCCACGCGGTGAGCTGCGCGGCCACGAACGCCGCGAACTCGGACGCCGTGCCGCCGGCACTAGCGAGCACCGCCATGTCTCCGATGGTCTCGGACACTTGGCCATCCGGAAAGCTTCTGTTTCCGAACCGTTATAGGTCCAGCGAATTAGCACTTTTGCCTAGAGCTGCGTGGGTTTTCGGAGATGTGACCAACCGCTCGCGCCCGTCAGGTACCGTTGGCCACCGACGCCTTCCGTGAGCTATAACGTTATCCTGCCGTAACCCCTGCGAGACATTCCCTGACGCCTGATCGTCGGCGTTCCGGGTAGTCGCCGGGCCCACTCCGCCGGCGCGCGGCCGACCTACGGAGCCAAGTTGAGTCACCCCCACGTCACCCTCCCCCGCCTCACGTCGCTGGTCAGACAGGCGGTCCCCAAGCTGCTCGAAGGCGTCGTCGCGCCACTGGCCGTCTTCTACGCCGCGCTGGCGGTGCTGGGCTTCAACGGCGCGCTGGCCGCCGCGACCGCGTGGGTGTACGGCGGGGTGGTGTGGCGGCTGATCCGCCGTCAGCGGGTGCCCGCGACCATGATCGTGGCGGCCATCGCGATCACCGCCAGGGCGCTGCTCGCCCTGTGGACCGGCAGCCCGGTCGTCTACTTCCTGCAGCCCGAGGCCGGCACCATCTGCATCAGCCTGGTCTTCCTCGCCTCGGTGCGGCTGCGCCGGCCGCTGGTGCAGAAGCTCACCCTCGACTACATCCACCTGCCCTCCGCCGTGCTGAAGCACGAACGGGTGCGCCGGTTCTTCGCGCGGATCACGCTCCTGTGGGCCTTCGTGCTGCTGGCCAACTCCACGGTCAGCATCTGGCTCCTGCTCCACCAGTCGATCGGGCAGTCGATCGGCCGCTCCCTTGAGCAGTCCGTCGGCGACTACCTGCTGGTGCGCACCGCGATCGTCGCGCTGATCAGCGGCACCGCGATCGGCATCTCCGTGTGGGCCTTCCGGCGCCTGCTGCGCCGCCTCAACCACGAGTCGCACGCGAAGGCCGCGATCCCCGCGTAGTCTCCCGCCCCCTCCCGGTCATCCGAAAGTCGCAGGTTCCCGCTCGATCCGGCGGACGTTCGTCCGATGCGGCCGCACGGGGTCGTTCCGTAGCGTCTTGCTCAGGGGCTCCCTGATCCGGCATCGGGGATGTCGCCCCTCCTTTAGGGGGCAATCCCCGATGGCCTCGGAGAGCCGGGCGGCGCGATGGTTCTAGTGGCGCCCGTTCCCGCCCACGACCCGGAGACCTTACTGATCATGACTGATGCCATCCTCGAATTCCTGCACCAGGCGATGACCTCGCCCTGGGTCTACGTCGCGCTGTTCACCGTGGCGTTGATCGACGGCTTCTTCCCCGTGGTGCCGAGCGAGACGGCGGTGATCACCGCGGCCGTGTTCGCCGCGTCCGGCGAGCCCAACGTCTTCGGGGTGGCGGTCGCGGCCATGCTGGGCGCGTTCTGCGGCGACCACGTGTCCTATCTGATCGGTCGAACAGGCGGGGCACGCCTGTGCGCGAAGCTGCGACCTGGCACGGCGCGCGCCAAGGCGTTCGAGTGGGCACGACGCGCGCTGGAGGAGCGGGGCGGGCTGGTGCTCGTCGTGGCCCGCTACATCCCCGGCGGGCGCACCGCCACCACCATCACCATGGGCGCGGTGAACTACCCCCTGCGCTCGTTCTCGTTCTTCGACACCCTGGCCGCCGGGTCCTGGGCGATCTACTCCGTGCTGATCGGCTACCTGGGCGGCATGGCCTTCGAGAACGACCCGTTCAAGGGGCTCCTGCTGGGACTGGGCATCGCGCTGACGATCACGCTCGTCGTGGAGACCGTCCGATTCGTCCGTAAGCGTTCCGCCGCCGCCGCGGCGCTGCCGGGCGAGCCCGAGAACGAGCCGGCCGTCCCCCGGAACTGACCTCGCACCCCCGGGACGCATCAGGGGTCCCAGGTGTCCCCGAGGCGGTCTCTCAGGGATCTCCCAGGGCTTTCAGGGATGTCCCCTATGGCTCCGGAACGCGTTGACCGGAGACGCTGACATCAGGCCCGTTCCGCTGTATGTCCGAACCGGTTCTTGACCGGCTCGCTGACGGCAAGTCTGCCAAATGTTCGTAACCGGACGCCCATGGGAGGCGTCCCGGCCATCTCGCCATGTCTTCATGCAGGTGAAAGGAGTGCGCAATGACTGTGGTCGCCGCCGGCGTTGCCTTGCTGGGCGCCCTGTTCTTCGCACTCGGCGCCGCGCTGCAACAGCTCGAAGCCGTCCGTACGGCGGAGGTCGGTCTGCTGCGGCTCGCCCGCCGTCCCCGGTGGTTGCTCGGCGGCCTGTCGATCACCACCGGTGGCGCGTTGCACATCGTCGCGCTCACGCTCGGGCCGCTCACCGTGGTGCAGCCGATGGGGGTGGCCAGCCTGCTGTTCGCGCTGCCCATCTCGGCCGCTCTGATCGGCCGCAGGCCGGCCAGGGCCGAGCTCACCGCCGCCGCGACGGTGAGCGCCGGGCTGATCGGCCTGGTGCTGATCGTGCCCCCGGCGTGGGACACCCCGACGCTCACGGGCAAGGGGACCTTCACGCTGCTGTCGGTCGCCGGGATCGCGGCTCTGGTCCTGTGGGCCGGTTCCCGCACGGCCACGCCGTCCCTGCGCGCGAGCCTGCTCGCCGCCGGGTCGGGGGTCCTGTACGGCGCGACCGCCACGCTCACCCGGGTCCTGGTGCAGGGAACCTGGGAGTTCTGGCTGATCGCGCTGATCCCGCTGCCCGCGATCCTCGCGCTGATGCTCCTGCAACGCGCCTATTCGGTCGGCCACTTCGGGGTGTCCTTCGCCTCGCTGCAGGTGACCGACCCGCTCACCGCCGTGGTGTTCGGAGCCCTGCTCCTCGGCGAGCCCCTCCCGGCCGGACCGGGCGGCGCCGCCGTCGCGGTCGCCGCCGCGGCGCTCGCCGGGATAGGCACGTTCGCCCTGGCACGCACCACACCGCTGTCCCACTGAACCATGGAGCCCTTGATGGTCCTGCCCTTGCCCGCCGAGCCGAACGCCGCCTCGGCGCCCCACCCCGCACGCGCCGCCGAGGTCTCGCCGCTGCCCACACGCCCGCTGCGGGTGCTGATCGCGACGGACACCTACCCGCCCGACGTCAACGGCACGTCCTACTTCACGCACCGGCTGGCCACCGGCCTGGCCGCACGGGGCAACGAGGTCCACGTCGCGTGCGCGTCGGAGAGCGGGCGCGCGGACACCCGGCTCGTGGACGGCACCGCCGAGCACCGGCTGCGGTCGGCGCCGCTGCCGGTCCACCCCACCATGCGCGTCTCGCTGCCGCAGCGCCTGGACCGGCTGATCACCGAGCTGGCCCCCGACGTCGTGCACGCCCAGGGCCACTTCGTGGTGGGCAGGGCGGCGATCTCGGCCGCCCGCCGCGCCGGGGTGCCCATCGTGGCGACGAACCACTTCATGCCGGACAACCTCTTCCAGTTCGCGCACATCCCCGGCGGGCTGCGCGACCGGGTGGGCCGGATCGCCTGGCGCGACTTCAACCGGGTCTTCTCCCGGGTCGACCACGTGACGACGCCGACCAGGATCGCGGCGGAGCTGCTGGCCGGGCAGGGGTTCACCGGGAGCGTGGAGCCGGTGTCGTGCGGCATCGACCTGGACAGGTTCCACCCGTTCGCCGAGCCGAAGTCCTGGGCCAGGCGGCTGTTCGGGCTGCCGGAGCGGCCCACGATCCTGTTCGTCGGCCGCCTGGACGAGGAGAAGCGGCTCGACGACCTGATCAGGGCGCTGCCGTTCGTGCTCAACGTCACCGACGCCCAGATCGCCCTGGTGGGCCGGGGCGTCCGCCGCGACCACCTCGAACACCTCGCGGCCCGGATCGGCGTCGGCGAGCGGGTGCACTTCCTCGGCTTCGTGCCCGACCAGTCGATGCCCCGGGTGTTCGCGGCGGCCGACGTCTTCGCCATGCCGAGCATCGCCGAGCTGCAGAGCATCGCGACGCTGGAAGCGATGGCGACCGCCCTGCCCGTGGTGGCGGCCGACGCCATGGCCCTGCCGCACCTGGCCGTCCCCGGTGAGAACGGCTTCCTGTTCCAGCCGGGCGACGTCCGCGAGCTGGGCGGGCACCTGACCCGGATCCTCACCGACGACCCGCTGCGGGCGGCGCTGGGCCGTACCAGCCGGAAGATCGCGCTGACCCACGACCACCAGAGCTCGCTGGCCAGGTTCGAGGAGATCTACGCGAGTGTGGCCCGATGAGCGCGCTGCCCACCTCCTCCGCCAATCCGGCGAGGGTGGCGGCGCGGGACTCCGCGACGCGGATCTGGGCGTGGCCGGCCGCCGCGGGCCCGGCGCTCGCGCTGGCGGCGATGGTCCACGCCCACCTGACGCCCGGCGTCGGCGTCAGCCCGCTGCGCGGGCTGATCAGCGACTACGCGCTGAACGACGCCACCAGGGGCGCGATCCTGCTGGGCACGCTCGCGCTCGCGATGAGCTGCCTGTGGAGCACGTACGGCCTGGCCCAGATCGCGCCCGCGCGCAGCGCCGCCACGCGCGTGCTGCTCACGTTCGGCGCCCTCGGCCTGGTGCTCGCCGCCATCTTCCCCACCGACCCGACGCCCGGCGTCACCTCGATGGGCGGGGAGATCCACCGCTGGTCGGCGGCGGTCGTCTTCACGGGCCTGCCCTGCGCGGCCTGGATGCTCGCCAGAGGCGACGACGGCCTGCGCCGCCTCCGGGTGGCCGCCGTGTGGTCCACGGGCCTCCTGGTGGCGTTCCTGAGCGCGCACCCCGGGTCCTTCGTGTCCGACCTCGTGAACGGCTCCGCGTACTACGGCCTGCTCCAGCGCCTGCTGCTGATCAGCGGCATGGTGATCCTCTTCCTGGTCGCCACCGCGATACCCCGCCTGACGGACACGAGGTCCCCGTCCCTCCCTTGAGCCGCATCCCCACTGCCGCCCCTGCCGACAAACCGGGGCAAATGGGAGCCCACGCAAGGTTACGGTAACGTAGGTTGCGGTTCTCGTAGATCGTAATAGGGAGTGGGTATGCGTCAGTGGACCCAGACCGAGCTGCTGCATGAGCTGGAGCCGGTCGTGGCCGGGGAGCTGGACAGACACCTCGGTGTCGCCAAGGAGTGGTTCCCCCACGAGTACATCCCGTGGAGCCAGGGACGCGACTTCGACGGCCTCATGGGCGGAGAGGCGTGGACGGAGGCCGACTCCAAACTGCCGGAGGCCGCACGGGTGTCGCTCATCGTCAATTTGCTGACCGAGGACAACCTCCCCAGTTATCACCATGAGATAGCCACCACCTTCGGCAGGGACGGCGCGTGGGGCACGTGGGTGCACCGCTGGACCGCCGAGGAAGACCGCCACGGCACCGCGTTGCGCGACTACCTGACCGTCACCAGGGCGGTCGACCCGGTCGCGCTGGAGCGCGAGCGGATGGCGCACATGAACGCCGGGTTCACCACCGAGTACGGCACCATGCTCCAGCAGCTCGCCTACGTCTCCTTCCAGGAGCTGGCCACCCGGATCTCGCACCGCAACACCGGCAGGGCGACCGGCGACCCGCTCTGCGAGCGGCTGCTCGCCAGGATCGCCGCCGACGAGAACCTGCACATGCTCTTCTACCGGAACCTGCTCGCCGCCGCCTTCGAGCTCGACCCCGACCAGACCATGCGGGCGGTGACCGACGTCGTCACCACCTTCCAGATGCCGGGCTCCGACCTCTCCGGCTTCGCCCGCCGGGCGATGGTGATCGCCCATGAGGGCATCTACGACCTGCGACTGCACCACGACGACGTGCTGATGCCCGTGCTGCGCCAGTGGGCGGTCTTCGACAAGACCGACCTGGGCGCGGAGGGCGAGAAGGCCCGCGAGGAACTGGCCTCGTTCCTGGAGAAGCTCGACGTCACGGCGGCGCGCTTCGTCGAGCGCCGGGAGGCCAAGCGCGCCAGGGCGGCCGCCCGCTAGACACCCGCCGAAGGGCCCGTCGCGGCGGGTCGTACAGTCGGCCCCGGTAATAACCCTTCTGCCAGGGGAGGCGCGCATGCCCATGGGGTGCGTACTCGTGACCGGGGCCTCACGGGGGCTCGGGGCCGCCATCGCCGAACGGCTGGCCGCCACCGGGCGCCACGTGGCGCTGAACTACGCGCACGACGATCGGGGGGCGGCGGCCGTGGCCGGGCGGATCGCCCGCGCGGGGGGCAGCGCGCACACCGCCCGATTCGACATCACCGACGAGGAGTCGGTGCGCCTGGGCATGGCCGAGATCGTCGCCACGGCCGGCCCGGTCGAGGTCGTGGTGAACAACGCCACCGGCCCGCAGCCGCTGATCCCGGTGGAGTCCCAGACCTGGAACGACCACCTCGATCAGCTCCGCTTCTTCGTCAAGGCCCCGCTGCTGGTTCTGCAGGAGGTGCTGCCTGGCATGCGGGCGGCCGGGGACGGGCGGATCATCAACGTCGGCAGCGAGGTGACCGACCTGGGCAATCCGGAGATGGGACACTATGTGGCGGCCAAGGCGGCGATGCACGGCCTGACCCGTTCCTGGGCGCGGGAGCTGGGGCCGTACGGGATCACCGTCAACACCGTCGAGCCCGGCTGGATCCCGGTGGAGCGGCACGGCGAGGTGGTCGTCGGCGACACCGGCCCCTACATGAACGGCGTGGCGCTCGGCCACATGGGCGAGCCCTCCGACGTGGCCGAGGCGGTGGCGTACCTCGCCTCCCCAGCCGCGCGGTTCGTCACCGGCCAGCGGATCGCGGTGAACGGCGGCAAGACCATGACGTGAGCGTGAGCTTATTTCATCACTTGTTGACTTCCTGGTGGCCCCGGGATTAACGTCGTGTCCATGGAGGGCACCGCATCCGTCCCGCCCCTGGTCACCGGCCTGGCCGATACCGTGGCGGATCCACTGGGACTGGTCGGCGGCAAGGCCGCCAGCCTTGGCGTCCTGCTCCGGGCCGGGTTTCCCGTCCCGGACGGCTTCTGCGTCACCACCGAGGCGTATCGCCTGGTCGCCGAGAGCGCGGGCGTCCAGGGGCCGCCGGGGGCGCGCGAGCGGCTGCTCGCGGCGGAGATCCCCACCGAGGTGGCGCGGGCCGTGCGCGAGCGGCTGGACGAACGGCCCGGCGGAGGCCCGGTCGCGGTGCGCTCCTCGGCGACCGCCGAGGACCTGCCGCACGCCAGCTTCGCGGGCCAGCAGGACACCTTTCTCCAGGTCGAGGGCACCGAGGCGATCCTGGCGGCCATCCGCCGCTGCTGGGCCTCGCTGTGGACCGACCGCGCGGTGGCCTACCGCGAGGCCGCCGGGATCGGCCACGACTCGGTGCGCCTGGCCGTCATCGTGCAGGACATGGTGCAGGCCCGGGTCGCGGGCGTGCTGTTCACCGCCGACCCGCTCACCGGGCGGCGCGGCATGGCGGTCATCGACGCCGCGTCCGGACTCGGCGAGGCGGTCGTCTCCGGGTCGGTCAACCCCGACCACTTCGCCGTGGACACCGCGACCGGCACGGTGTCCGAACGCCGCCCCGGAGCGGGCTCCGGGCCGCCGTGCCTGGACGACGCGCGGGTCAGGGAACTGGCCGCGCTCGGCGCGAAGGTGGAACCGCATTACGGCGCGCCGCAGGACATCGAGTGGGCGCTCGACGGGCGGGGCCGCCTCTGGCTGACCCAGTCCCGGCCGATCACGACCCTCTTCCCCATCCCGGACGGCCGCGACGGCCTGCGCGTGTTCTTCTGCGTGACCGTCGCACAGGGTCTCAACCGGCCGATCACGCCGATGGGCCTGTCGGCCATGCGGGTGCTGGCCTCCTCGGTCGCGACGCTGTTCGGGCTGCCGCCCGCCGATCCACTCGCCGGGCCGCCGGTGTTCGCCGAGGCGGGACACCGGGTGTTCGTGGACGCCACCGCCGCCGTGCGGAGCCGTCCTGGGCGGGCGGTCGTGCCACGCGCGCTCGACTTCATGGAGGCCAGGTCGGCCGTCGTGCTGCGCGGGCTGATGGACGATCCCCGGCTGAGCGTGAACCGGCGGTCGTGGCGGCCGTTGCTGCGGCGGGCGGGCGGCCTGGCCCTCCGGCGCGGGATGCCGCTGCGCACAGTCCATTACCTGCTGCGCCCGCGTCACGCGATCCGCGACGCGAACCGGCTCCGCGCCCGGCTGGAGGCACGTCTGGCTCCGCCGCCCGCGCCCACGGCCGACGAGCGGCTGGACCACGCCGTCCGGGCGCTCGGGTCGGTCTTCCCGCTGTTCCCGGCGGTCGTGCCGGGGCCCGCCGCCGGGTTCACGATGCTCGGGCTGGCCGGGCGGCTGCTGCGCGGCCGGGCCCGTTCCGACGAGGTGCAGACGGTGCTGCGCGGCCTGCCGCACAACGTGACCACGGAGATGGACCTCGCGCTGTGGGCGCTGGCCGTCCGGCTGCGGCACGATCCGGAGTCGAGCGCGGCGCTGCTCGGCACGCCCCCGGAACGGCTGGCCGCGATGCGCCGCGACGGCGAGCTGCCGGAGGCGCTGGCCTCCGGCCTGACCGCCTTCCTGGGCCGGCACGGCAGGCGCGCCGTCGCCGAGATCGACCTCGGCCTCCCCCGCTGGTCGGAGGACCCCGAGCACGTGCTCGGCGTGCTCGCCAACTACCTGCGCCTGCGGGATCGGGAGCTGGAGCCCGACGCCGTGTTCGCCAGGGGCGCGGCGGAGGCGACCCGCATGATCGGTGAGCTGGCCGCCCGCGCCGGAGGGGTGCGCGGAGGGGTCGTCCGGTTCGCGCTGAGCCGGGCCCGCGCCCTCGTGGGGTTGCGCGAGCTGCCGAAGTTCCTGCTGATCACGGCGCTGGCGGCGGCCAGGGAGCAGATCGCGGCGGTCGGCGCCGAGCTGGCCGGGCGCGGCCTGCTCGACGAGCCGGACGACGTGTTCTTCGTGACCCTGGCCGAGGCCAGGTCGGCCGTCCGCCATGGCACCGACCTGCGGGAGCCGGTGGCGCGGGCCAGAGCGGGATACGAACGGGAACTGGGCAGGCGGCGGGTGCCCCGGGTGCTGCTGTCGGACGGCACCGACCCGGAGGCCGTGGCCGTCGCCCCGCCGGACGGCGCGCTGACCGGCTCCCCCGCCTCGGCCGGGGTGGCGACGGGCAGCGCGCGGGTCGTCCTCGACCCGGTCGGCGCGCACCTGGAGCCGGGCGAGATCCTGGTCTGCCCGTCCACCGACCCCGGCTGGACCCCGCTGTTCCTCACCGCGGGCGGCCTGGTGATGGAGATGGGCGGGGCCAACTCGCACGGGGCGGTGGTGGCCAGGGAGTACGGCATCCCCGCCGCGGTCGGCGTGGCGCACGCCACGGAAGTGGTGCGGACCGGCCAGCGGATCACGGTGGACGGCACCTCAGGGGTGGTGCTCACCAAGGACGACATGTCCGCTCAATGATCCATATCTCCTCTATATATCAACTTCTGTCGTTGACCCGCCCTCCGTCTTGGGATCTCCTACCGGTCACACCGCCCATCGGCGGTGTGACCGGTAGGAGGAACCCCCGTGCGCCTGCGTATCGCGCTGACGATGCTCGCGCTGGCCGGAACGTCACTCACCCCGTTGACACTCCCCGCCCAGGCCGACTCCCCGTCCACCTCCCCGTCCACCTCCGCGTCCGTACCCGGATGCGACCCCGTGGCGGGCACCGAGTGCCTGCTGCCCTTCCCCAACGACTGGTTCACCGAACCGGCCAAGACGCCCACCGGCAGGAGAGTCGCGTTCGACGTCTCGGCCATGCCGCGCAACGCGGCGGGCACGCCGATCGACCCCGCCCTGTGGAACCTGGCCGACGGGTTCTCGCCCGGCTCCATGCTGCTGGCCCACGTTCCCGGGCTCGACCTGCGTGCGACCGGGGCCGCGCCGGTGACCGACGTGGGGCGCTCGCTGCGGCGTGACGCGCCGATCGTGCTGGTGGACACCCGGACCGGCGAGCGCGTGCCGTACTGGGCCGAACTGGACGCCGGGGCCACCGAACCGGCGCGGCGGGCGCTCATCGTCAGGCCCGCCGAGAACCTGCGGGAGGGCCGCCGCTACGCCGTCGCGCTGCGCGGCCTGAAGGGCGCCGACGGCGGCGCGCTGCCCGCCCCCGAGACCTTCACCCGGCTGTCCGGGCGCGACCTGCCGGGCGACGACCCGCTGGCCGCGCGGCAGCGGGCGCTCCGCCGTACCCTCGCCGACCTGCGCGCGGCCGGAGTGGCGGCCAGGGACCTCTACCTGGCGTGGGACTTCACGGTGGCCAGCGAGCAGGGCATCGCGGGCCCGGCGCTGCGGATGCGCGACGAGGCGCTGCGCGCCCTGCGCGGCCGGTCGCCGGAGTTCACCGTGACGTCGGTCACCGATCTCTCCCCCGAGCAGGACCCGAACGTGTCCCGCGAGGTCACCGGCGAAGTCCTGGTGCCCAACTACCTGAACCGGCCGGGCGGGCCGCCGGGATCCAACCTGAACCGGGGCCCCGACGGCCTGCCCCGCCCGCTGGGCGACACGCTGCGGGCCGGGTTCCACTGCGTGGTCCCCCGCTCGGCCACCGCCAAGCGCCCCGCGCTGCCCTCCCTGTACGGCCACGGCCTGCTCGGACGCGCCACCGAGGTCCGCGCCGGGCACGTGCGCGCCATGGCGGGCGAGCACAACGTGCTGTTCTGCGCGACCAAGTGGATCGGCATGTCCGACGAGGACGTCCCGAACGTGGCGTCGGTCTTCACCGACTTCAGCAGGTTCGGCACGGTGCCCGACCGGCTCCAGCAGAGCCTGCTCGACTTCGTCCTGCTGGGCCGGGCCATGATCACGGCGGACGGGATGGCGGCCCACGAGGCGTTCCGCGACGACCGCGGCCGCCCGCTGATCGACCACCGCGCGCCGCTCGCCTTCGACGGCAACAGCCAGGGCGGCATCGCCGGGGGCGCGCTGGTCGCGGTCTCCCCCGACGTGCGCAACGCGGTGCTCGGCGTGACCGGCATGAACTACTCCACGCTGCTCAACCGGAGCGTGGACTTCACGCCCTTCCAGCAGATGATGAACGCGTCCTACCCGGACAAGCTCACCCAGCAGCTCTGCTTCGCGCTGCTGCAGTTGCTGTGGGACCGCGCGGAGACCAACGGCTACGCCCGTCATCTCGGCGACGACCCGCTGCCGGGCTCGCCCCGCCACCGGGTGCTGATGCACGTGGCCTTCGGCGACCACCAGGTCACCACAGTGGCGGCCGAGGTGCAGGCCAGGACGCTCGGGGCGCGGATCCACCGCCCGGCGATCGCGGCCGGGCGCAACCCGGACGTCGTCCCGTACTGGGGGATCGGGTCGCTGCCGCGCGGGCCGTACCCCGGGCCGGCGATGGTGGTCTGGGACAGCGGCACCCCCGCGCCCCCCGTCACCAACACCCCGCCGCTCGGCCCGGAGTACGGCCGCGACTCCCACGAAGACCCGCGCAACGATCCGGGCGCACGAGTGCAGAAGGCTCAGTTCCTGCGGTCCGGGGTGGTCGTGAACGTCTGCGGCGGCGCTCCCTGCACCGCCGAGCCGGCGCGCTGATCCTCCGCCCGCTGGGGCAGCCGGTAGGCCCACTGCCAGGCCAGCTCCAGCGGGCCCCGCTCGAAGCGGCGCAGCCAGAGCGTGGCCAGCGCCATGAACAGGACGCAGATCCCGGCCCAGGCCGCGATGACCCACCAGGGGCGCAGGTGGTCCAGGCGGGAGGCGAGGCCGAGGCCCCAGCCGTAGCAGACCACCGAGGCGGCCAGGTTCTGGAACACGTAGCAGGACAGCGCGGTGCGGCCGACGTTCGCCAGCCCCCGGCGGGCGGGCCCGCCCTCGCCGCGCATCCCGGTGATCACGGTCGTCACCAGCCCGAGCAGCCCCAGGGCGACGACCGGCGGCAGCACGTAGCGGTCCAGGAAGAACCATTCGGGACCGGCGAAGGCCGTGACCAGGTTGAGCGGCAGCGCGACGCCCAGGCCCACGGCCATCAGGCGACGCCGCAGCAGCCCGCCGCGCGCGGAGTCCTCGAAGGCGCCCGCCCGCGTCAGCCGCGCGCCGAGCAGGAACAGCACGATCCCCATCGGGATGATGAAGACCGACTCCAGGCGGTAGAGCGGCGCGAGCTGGATCCGTGCGACGACCTGCTCCAGCCAGGAGCCCTCGGTGTAGAGCGGCGTGGCCGGCCCGCTCACCTGCACCTCGACGGTCAGCATGGCGTAGGTGACCAGCGACATCATCGCCACGTGCAGGGAGCCCAGCATGACGATCCAGGCGTTCGTCACGCGGTCGCTCCGCCCGATCAGGTACGCCACGGCCACCGAGATGACCGCGTATCCCATCAGCACGTCGAACTCGAAGATCAGCACGTAGTGCACCAGGCCCTCGGCACAGAGCAGCGCGGCCCGCCACAGGTACCAGCCCGGCCAGCGCGCCCCGCGCCGCCGCGCGGACCGGTACTGCAGTTCCAGGCCGACGCCGAACAGCAGGGTGAGCAGGCCGAGGAACTTGCCGTTGGCCAGGAAGCGCAGGAAGGTCTCCACGCCCCCGGCGCTCGCCGCGAGCTGCGCGGCCGGCCCGCCTGGGCTGGTGAAGAGCCAGATGTTGGTCCCCAGGGTGCCCATGATCGCAACCCCGCGCAGGATGTCGAGCGCCGCTATTCGCCTCATACTTCAAGGGTTCCGGCGAGGGGCCTTCCGGGCATCGTCGCGGCGGCCCATCCGGGCCGTCATCACTTCGGTGTAGACGCCGGAACCAAAGTCGAACCGCGCGCCTACCAATGGCGCACATAACGGTTCAGCCGCTTTCACGAAATATTTTGTTATGGGTAATCTTCCATGCCAGAGTTGTGCCATGAGTCAGGGGCCTCCGGAACCACCTGCCCAAATAGGATCATTCCTCCGCGCGCCACTCGAAGTCATCAGGCTCCTCAAGGGGGAGCCGGTGCTGCTCGCCGGCATGGGGGCCGGCGTGCTGCTCGCCGTCATCGCCCTGTATGTACCGGCGGAGGGCAGGCCGTACGCGTGGATCATCGCGGGACTGACATTCCTGCTCTGCGTCCTGCGGGCGATCATGTCGATCGCCTCGGCGAAGCGGAATGTCCCCAACAAGCCGGAAAGAATGTCCAAAAACCAAAACTCTCCGACAAACATTGCCAAATTCGGCGCACTGACCAGAATTCGCCGGGCGCGCTTCCGGTCCGGCCGCCTCAACGTCCTGCGATCGGGGTGGAACACCCGGATCGAAGAGCTGGACATGGAGGCCGGGCGCAGGACGGCGGACGATGACACGGAGCGGGAATGAGCATCTTCGTCGGGCGCACGGCCGAGGTGGATGGAACGCTCCAGCTACTCGGATCGCTGAGCGGCGGCGTCGTCCTCGACGTGGTCGGCGTCCACGGCAGCGGCAAGACCATGTTCATGGACCGGGTGTCGGAGCTGGCCGGCGCGGATCCCGGCACCCAGGTCTACCTGTTCGACATGGCCAGGTACGACCTGGGCGCGGGCTTCCACGACGACTACGGGGCCACCGCCAGCGCCGCCGTGCTCTGGGAGACGTTCACCAGGTCACGGGCGATGATGCGGTTCCTGGCCGACCCGCCGGTCCCGGAGTTCGACCGGTTCAAGGAGGTCTGCCGCTTCCAGAGCCGCCTCGCCGAGGACTTCCTGGCCAAGAACGAGATCTCCCTCGGCAGGCGCTCGGCGATCGAGAAGGCCGAGTTCACCAGCATCGTCCACATCGGCGACGAGGCCGTCCGGCAGCGGATCCGCGAGGCGCAGAGCGAGATCGACGACGCCTTCGCCGAGGCGTGGGAGGAGTACACGCTGCGCCGCCGGGTGCTCATCACGGTGGACACCTTCGAGCTGGTCGCCGACGACGAACTCGGCCACTGGATGGTCCGGATGGCCATGCGGATGGCGAAGACCCTGGTCATCCTGGCGCGCGTGCCCGCGCAGGTGGCGTTGAGCGTGCCCTCGCCCCGCTACCGGCGGCTCGACCTCGCCAACCTCGGCCCGACCGACGTGCAGGACTACCTGTCCCGGCGGCTGCACCCCGATCCCGTCCAGCCGGCGCTCGCCGAGGTCGTGTACGGCTACACCGACGGCCACGCGGGAGGGGTGGCCCTGATCGGCGACCTGGTCGTGGAGAGCGGCGGGCACGCCGTCGATCCCCGTTCGCTGCGGCGCACGCTGGAGCGGCTGCCGGAGGAGACGAGCCGCCGCTGGGCGGAACTCGTGCTGCTGATCATCGCCGCCGTGCACGAGCCGCACCTGCGCCAGGTGCTCGACGCCATCGCGATCACCCGCACCTTCGACGCCACGCTGCTGAGCGCGCTGGTGCGGGCGATGGGCGACGAGGAGAGCGACGTCGGCGACGCCATCGCCAAGCTGGTCTCGCTGCGGCTGCTCCAGGACGTGCCCACCCCCGACTTCGGGCCGAGCGGCCGGTTCCGGATCCATGAGTTCATCCGGCTCTCCCTGGCGTCCCGGCTGCAGACCTACCACCCGGACCGCTGGAGGAACCTGCACCGGGCCGCCGCGGAGTACTTCTTCGAGCGCCTGCGGCGCTGGGAGGACGGCATCTACACGACCTACACCTCCTGGTACCGCTTCGAGGACCGCGAGTGGCAGGAGGACAAGCGCGAGTGGCTGCGCCACTCCGGCCTGCTCACCGGCGACCACGCCATCTCGCGGGCCCGGTTCACGCTGGTGTTCCTGGAGGCGTTCTGGTGGTGGGGCTACTACATCCCCTTCCCGCTCAACCGCCGGCTCCTGGAGGACTGGAGCAGGACCTCCGCCGCCTGGGAGTGGGCGCACGCCTCCTGGCCGGAGTCTCCCCGCGACGCCCCCTCCCCCGATGAGCAGCTGCTGGACGCGCTGACGTACCTGCTGGACAACTACCCGCTGACCCACGTGAAGCCGCCGGGCGCGCCCTGGGACGGCATCCGATCGCGCCTGCTGCTGATCCGGCGGATCTGCGGCATCGAGCAGCGGTCCGCCGCCCATTCCCTGTCGGCGCGCGAGAAGGAGGACGTGAAGCGCACCAACGCGTTCATCACGCTGTTCCTGGCCCATACCCGGCGCTACCGCGACCCAGCCGACCAGCGGGCCGACGCCTACTACGACCAGGCCACGGCGGCGCTGGAGGAGCTGGGAGACGCCTGGACGGTCGCCTGGATCCACTTCGAGCGCGCCGACCACGCCCTAGAGCGGGGGCTGACGGACCACGCGGTCGCCGTCCTCTCGGAGGCGGCCCGGCGCACGCGGGACCTGGCCCTGGAGACGCCCGAGAGCGACGGCGGCCCCGACTGGGACCACGAACTGATCGCCAACCTGCACCGGGTGCGGGCCGACCTGCACTGGGCGGCCGGTGAGCGCGGGCCCGCCGCCGACCAGTACGGCCGGGCGCTCGCCCACGCCTACGTGTTCCAGGGCGAGCCCAACCCGCCGGACGAGTACTCGCGGCAGTTCTACCTGGAGATCGGCACGCGGACGGCCGCCCGGATGACCGCGCTCGGGGAGGACGAGGCCATGGCCTTCCTGGCGGCCCTGCGACGGCACGCGCCCGCCCCTCCCGCCACGCCCGCGCCCCCGCTCTTCGTGCCCGATCTCACCCTGATCAGGGAGCGGTTCCTGGCCCGCGGCCCCATGCCGGACGAACTGGGGTCCGACGCGACCGAGTTCTTCGACGAGTGGTCCGACTTCAAGGAGTCGATGGCCCCGGACGCGTCGGCCGGGATGGACACGCTGATCTGAGCCGGGGTCAGCCGGGCCGGCCGAGGCCGAGGCGGTGGGCCAGCCAGGCGGCCTGCCAGGCCCGTTCGGCGGTGTAGGGGTCGGCCGGCCGCCCGGCGGAGGTGTCCGGTGTGCGCCGGTTCGCCGCACGCGCCGCGATGTAGGCGACGCTCGCGACGGGCTGGACGCCGACTGCCTCGACCGCGTCGAGCACGTAGCCGCACAGCCCGGCCGCCCGCCCCGCACCGTTTCGGGCGGCTGAGCGGGCCGCCGCGCGGGCGGCGCCGGCGAGCGCGAGGAGAGGGAGACCGGGGGCGGCGAGCGGCCCGGCGTCGCCGTCCAGCCCGGCGCGGGCCAGTTCGGCGGCGGCGTGGACGGCGGTGCGCGCGGCGCAGGCGAGCGCCAGGTCGCCGGCCGCCTCCGCGTCCCACGCGGCGACGCGCCCGACCAGCCGGGCCCGCCGCACGACCACCTTGTGCGGCAGCCGCAGGGCCTCGCCGTCGGCCTCGGCCTCCCACAGCTCCGCCGCCAGCCAGTACGGCAGGTCATCGGCCCGGCACAGGTGGATTCCCGACCGGCAGCCCTGCCGTTCGGCGGCGGCCGTCCACTCCCCCGGCGTCCACACGTGACCGGCGAACGGGCTCACCGCGCCCGGTGCGAGGAACTTCCAGTGGGTCACGTCGCCGCCGCCCGCACCAGCGCCGCGAGCGACTCCCGCAGATCCCGGCTCACGGCCCCCGGGCCCGCCGCGCGCAGAGCGTCGAGGGCGATCCGCGCGTTGCGGCCGTAGGCCATGCACGGCGGGCAGTACAGCAGGTGCTGCTCGAAGGCGTCGAGCTCCCGCTCGCTCATCTCCTCGCCGCCCGGCGCCCCCAGCCAGGGGACCACGAGTCCCGCGACGACCTCGCAGCTCATGTCCACCGCGCGCATGCCCTCAGCCTCCGTCCGCGACCACGGCGTCGATCGCCGCCAGGTACGCCTCGGCGGCGGCGCGCAGCAACGGCTCCTGGTGTTCTGGCTCCCGGCCGGCGAGCGCCGCCGCCTCCTCCGCCGAGAGCCCGGCGACATGGCGGGCCACAAGAAGAATCCGCAGCGGAAGGGGGATCCGGCGAAGCGCCTCGGCGACCGTCCGGTCGTCCGGCGCGAACCCGGGAGGCCACTCCGCAGGGCCGTCGCCCGACCACCAGCCCGCCCAGGGGTCGCCTGGCGGCAGGAACCGGCCATCGGGCGGGACGGCGCTCTCACCGGTCGGCCCGATCGCGGCCAGCGTGCGGCCCAGCAGGGCGGCGCGCAGGCCGCCGGTCACCTCGCCCGCCACGATGTCGGCGACCAGCCGCCGCCAGGCGGTCTCCAGCACGCTCTCCGGCTCGCCCGCGCCCGCCACCCGGGCCAGGAGCCCCGCCACGCCGTGGTCGCGCGCCAGAAGGGCGTCGAGCGCCGTGAGGTCGCCCGACCTGAGGCGGGCGCACAGCGCGTGGTCGGGATCAGGCATGACCGGCGCGGCGGCGCACCTCGGGAGCACGGGAGATCGGCCACAGCGGGACGCCGGGCCCCCAGGAGGACACCTGCTCGCGCAGCGCGAGGTACTCCGGATCGGACCGCGCCGCCTCGTCGCCCTCGCACCCCCGGACGTACTCGTCGAGGAACGCCAGGACGGCCTCGGTGGGAACCGTCGGCCCGGCCGGGCCGAGACAGATCAGGAACATCCCCTGGACCCTCGGCAGCCCGGGGGCCAGCGATGGCTGGAAGTAGTCGACCGGCAGGAGCGACCAGCCGGTGCGGTCGTAGAGCCGCAGCCGCGCGACCGGGTCGCCAAAGACGCTCGCGGAGTGCCGCGCCGGGTCCTCGACCTCGGCCAGCACCGCCACCGGGCGGGCCTTCGGCCGCCACGCCGTTCGCAGATGCCCGATCAGCGCGGAGCCCAGCCCTCTGCCCCGCTGCTCCGGCCGCACGGCGAGGTAGTCGAGCAGCAGGATGCCGCTGGACGGGGAGAAGCTGCCGAGCGCGCCGCCCACCGGCTCGCCGTCCACCATGGCGATTGTGCCGAAGTGGCCGTACTCGGGGGCCCGGTAGACGACCCTCGCCGTCTCCAGGCCGACCAGTTCGGCGGGCGGGAACGCGGGGGCCAGGACCGTCTCGTAGAAGCGGACGAACAGGTCGTCGTCGATGTCCGCGCATTTCACCAGAACGGGCTCGGCCTGGGCACCCTCAGCGGTCATGCAGCCCATCATGACCGGCCGCCCCGCCCCCTACAAGGCCGGGGCCCCGCCGTAGTGGCGTTACGCGCGACCCTGACAGGCCAAACGGTACTCCACGCGGGATTTCGTGGTGAAAATGACAAAGAGCAACGGAATCGCTTGACAGAAGCCGCATACCTGACAGCATGTCGCAACAGGGCCCGATCTCCGGAACGTCCGGGTGGCGGTCCCCGGGCCCGGCTCGCAGGAAGGACGCGTTGCATGACGACGGCTCCCAGGGCATCACGCCAGGGCACAGCGGAGGGGCGGGGGCCGTACCCCCTCGACGACATCTCCAAGCGGATCATCGAGGAGCTGCAACGGGACGGCCGCAAGCCGTACGCCGCGATCGGCAAGGTGGTCGGGCTGTCGGAGGCCGCCGTGCGCCAGCGCGTGCAGCGCCTCCTGGACGCCGGGGTCATGCAGATCGTCGCGGTCACCGACCCGCTCACCCTCGGCTTCCCCCGGCAGGCGATGATCGGCATCAAGTGCGAGGGCGACCTGGAGACCGTCGCCGACGAGCTGGCGCTGATCCAGGAGATCACCTACGTGGTGCTGACCGCGGGATCGCTGGACATCATGGTCGAGGTGGTCTGCGGCAGCGACCAGCACTTGCTGGACATCCTCGGAAAGATCCGGGTAATCTCCACGGTCCGCGCCACCGAGACGTTCGTCTACCTCAAGCTGCACAAACAGACCTACTCCTGGGGTACGCACTGAGGGTGTGCCGGTTACCACCCGTACACGGTGGGAAACAGTGAGGAGATGACCAGCGACGACGGTGAGACACCGCCCCCCGCCAGCGCCGGGCGACCCCCGCCCGCAAGGCGTGAGGCCACCAGGCACGGGCTGCGCGACGGCCGCAGTCTGGAGCGCGCGGGCAAGGCCGCCTGGAACCTGGTCGGCCTGATCCTGCTGGCCTGGGCGGCCCTCTACGTCGTCGGCCTGATCAGCACCGTCGCGCTGGCCACTGTCGTCGGGGTGTTCATCACCGCGCTGCTCTACCCCGCCGTCCGCAGGCTGCGGCGGCACGGCATGAACCGCGCGCTGTCCACCGTCGTGGTGTGGGCGGGCGGCCTGGCGCTGTTCGCCGGGCTCGTCGCGCTGCTCGTCCCGCCCACCACGGCCGGGCTCGGCGAGCTGAGCACCAGCTTCGGCCAGGTCGTGGACGACCTGCACCGCATGGCGGGCGCGCTCGGCCTTGATGACCGCCGTCTGCAGGAGCTGACCCGCGAGGCGCAGACCTATCTGAACGAGCAGTGGTCGCGCATCGCCAACGGCGCCATCGCCGGGGCCAAGACCGTCGGCGAGATCGTGGTCGGCCTGATCATCGCGCTGATCCTGTCGATCTACTTCGTGCACGGCGGCGACCGCCTGTTCAACTGGCTGGTCGACCTGTGCCCGCCGAGCACCCGGCCGCGCCTGCACGACATGGGCACCACGACGTTCGACGTGATCGGCCGTTACGTGCGCGGGATCGCCATCGTGGGTGCGGTGGACGCCTTCTTCATCGGCATGGCCCTGTGGATCCTCGGCGTGCCGATCGCGCTGCCGCTCGCCGTGCTCACCTTCGTGGGGGCGTTCCTGCCGGTCGTGGGCGCGTTCATGGCGGGCCTGCTGGCCGCCGTGGTGGCGTTCGTGGCCAAGGGCTGGCTGGTCGCGCTGATCGTGGTGGCCGTGACCATCCTGGTCCAGCAGGTCGAGGGCCATGTGCTGGCCCCGCAGGTCTACGGCCGCGCGCTCGACCTGCCGGGCGCGGTCATCCTGGTCGCCATCGCGATCGGCAGCGTGATCGCCGGGATCGCCGGGGCGTTCCTCGCCGCCCCCGTGACGGCCGTCATCGTCACCCTCACCCGGCGCGGGGCCCAGCCGGAGCTGGAGCCCGTGCCGCGCGAGTGACGCGTGCTCACGCCTGGGCGGGGATCACCGCGCCGTCGCCGAAGGTGTCCTGGATGTACTTCTTGACCTCCGGGCCGGCCAGCAGGCCCGCCAGCTTCTTCAGGTCGGGGTCGTTCGCCTGGTCGGCGCGGACCACCAGCCCGTTGGCGTACGGGTTGCCCTCGGCCTTCTCCAGCGCCAGCCCGTCGCCCGAGGGCTTGAGACCGGCCTCCAGCGCGTAGTTGCCGTTGATCACGGCGGCGTCCACGTCCTGCAGGGAGCGCGGGAGTTGGGCGGCCTCCAGCGGCTTGAACACCAGCTTCTTGGGGTTGCCGGTCACGTCGCGCTCGGTGGCCGCGGTGCCCGTCCCCTCCTTGAGGGTGACCAGGCCGTTGTCCTCCAGCAGCTTGAGCGCGCGGCCCAGGTTGGTGGCGTCGTTGGGCAGCGCCACGTCCGCCCCGGCCGGGACCTCGGCGAGCGACTTCACCGTGCGGGAGTACAGGCCGAGCGGCTCCAGGTGGACGGGCTGGAGGAAGGTCAGCTCGGCGCCGCCCTTGGAGGCGACGAAGTCCTGCAGGTAGGGCTTGTGCTGGAAGAAGTTGGCGTCCAGGTTGCCCTCCTGGAGCTGGGTGTTGGGCTGGACGTAGTCGCTGAACTCGACGATCTCCAGTTTCAGGCCCGCCTTGGCGGCCAGGTCGTTCTGCACGAACTTGAGGATTTGCGCGTGCGGCGTGGGACTGGCGCCGATCTTCAGCGTGCCGTCCGCGGCCGGGGCGGCCGGCTCACCGGACCCGCCGCACGCGGCGAGCACCAGTGCCAGCGCCGCCGCAGCCACGCCCCCGAGAAACTTACGCACCCCGTTCACTCCTTCTCTCATTACCGGACAGCCTTCTGGCGACCAGGTCGCCGAGGCTCTGGACGAGCTGCACGATCACGATGAGCAGCACGACCGTGATGATCATTACTGTGGTGTCGAACCGCTGGTAGCCGTAGCGCACCGCGAGGTCGCCGAGCCCGCCGCCGCCGATGGCCCCGGCCATCGCCGAGTAGCCGATCAGGGCCACGACGGTCACCGTCAGCCCGGCGACGAGCCCCGGCAGCGCCTCGGGCAGCAGCACCTTTCCCACGATCGCGGCCCGCCGGGCGCCCATCGCCTGGGCGGCCTCGACTACGTCGCGGCCCACCCCGCGCAGCGCCGTCTCGACCAGCCGGGCGAAGAACGGCACCGCGCCGAGCGTGAGCGGGACGACGGCCGCGGCGGTGCCGATGGTGGTGCCGGTGACCAGCCGGGTGAACGGGATCACCGCCACCATCAGCACGATGAACGGCAGCGACCGGCCGATGTTGACCACCGCGCCGAGCACGGCCTTGAACGCCGGGGCCGGGGCCAGGCCGCCGCGGTCGGCGGTGACCAGCAGCACGCCGAGCGGCAGCCCGAAGATCGCGGTCAGCACGGTGGACAGCGCGACCATCTGCAGGGTCTCGCCGGTGGCCTGGAGCAGCGCGGGCATCAGCTCGTCGGGGTTCACGCGACCTCCACGAGCAGTCCGAGGCCGGTCAGGTAGGCCAGCGCGTCGTGCACCCGGCCGCCGGTCAGGCGCACCCGCAGGCGCCCCATGGGCGCTCCGCGCAGCTCCTCCAGCGAGCCGCCGAGGATGTTGACGTCCACGCCGAACCGGCGGACCAGTGCGGACATGACCGGTTCGTCCGCCTGCCCGGCGAAGGTCACCGTCACCGTGCCGGACGGGGCCGGTTCGGGCAGCGGGAAGATCTCCCTGGTGAGCGCCGCGCCGGGGGTGGCGATCAGGTCGGTGATCCGGCCCGCCTCCTCGATCCGGCCCGCCTTCATGATCGCCACCGAGTCGCAGATGCTCTTGATCACCTGCATCTCGTGCGTGATCAGCAGGATGGTCAGCCCAAGCTCGGCGTTGAGCCTGCGCAGCAGGGCCAGGATCGACTGGGTGGTGGCCGGGTCGAGCGCGCTGGTCGCCTCGTCCGACAGCAGCACCCGGGGGCCCGCGGCGAGCGCGCGGGCGATGCCGACGCGCTGCTTCTGACCTCCGGAGAGCTGGGCCGGGACGGCGGCGGCCTTGTCCGCGAGCCCCACGAGATCGAGCAGTTCGCGCACGCGCGGCTCCCGCCGGGCGCGAGGCACTCCGGCGACCTCCAGCGGGAACGCGATGTTGCCCGCGACCGTGCGGGACGACAGCAGCGCGAAGTGCTGGTGGATCATGCCGATCCGCCGCCTGGCCGCGCGCAGCTCGCCGTGACCGAGCCCGGACAGCTCGGTGCCGTCCACCGTGACCATGCCTGCGGTCGGGCGCTCCAGCAGGTTGACGCAGCGCAGCAGCGTGCTCTTGCCCGCTCCGCTGCGGCCGAGCACTCCGTGGATCTCGCCTTCGCGCACGCTCAGATCGACGCCGTCGAGGGCGACGACGCCGTTCGGGTAGACCTTGCGCAGGCCGCGTAGCTCGATCACATAACCTCGATCGCGGGGATTGCCGAACCTCCGGCTCAAACCAGTCCCACGCTCGCACAATTCCCGATCGGCAATGTGATATATGCCACCACCAGCGCTTTAGAGCAACAGGCCGCCTTCCAGGTGGAGCAGAGCCCGGTCGATCTCGGCCGGACCGTCGATGCCCGGATTGCGCACCCAGTCGAACCAGATGGCCATGACCACGCCCACGATCGCCCCCGCCGCGTTGCGGACCTGCGGGTCGAAGTGGTCGCGGCCCGCCCGGTCGGCCAGGATCTGCTGCATGGTGCGGACGGCGGTCGTGACGTTCTCCAGGCTGGCCGCCCACAACTCGGGCACGGTGAGCATCAGCCGCTCACGCTCCAGGGCGGCGGCCTGACCCGCCTGGGCGGTCACCGTGACCCGCAGCGCCTCGCGCACCGCCGCCACCGGCCCCAGTTCGCGGGGCGCGGCGGCAAGCGCCTCGGCGAACGGCGGGAAGTGATCCATCAGCACGAGGTCTTCCTTGGTCGGGAAGTAGCGGAAGACCGTGCTCGGCGCCACCTCCGCCGCCTCGGCGATCTGCTCGACGGTGGTGTCGGCGTAGCCCCGCTCCTGGAACAGGCGCAGCGCCTCGCGCTGGATCAGCGCTCTGGTCCTGGCCTTCTTTCGCTCTCGCAGCCCCTCGCCGGGTCGCTCGCTCATGTCCCGATTCTGCTGGCCGTGATACCGGCCGCGCAATCGCGGGGCACGCCCATGCGAATAGGAATTAATATCACCGCCAAACAACGCGAACACGGATGGAAAGTCCAGGTGAAGGGTCAATGGATTCCTGATTTCCAGCACGTCTCTCGGCGCGGCGGGGTTAACCTGTCCCTGCCTCTGACCTCCCGAAAATCGCCCGGCCCGTCGATCCCTTTCCACGAGGAGACCTCCTTGGAATCCGTGACTCCCCCGGCGCCACCGGCCACGTCCGACAGCGGAATGGACGACACCGCGCTCGACGACGCGCTGCGCGCGCTCGCCGGTGTCACCGAGCGGGTGATGGCGGATCACGCCGAATCCGAAAGGCTTCTGGAGCGGCTTTCCGAGGAGGACAACCGGCTGCTCGAAGAACGAGCCGGGGCCGGGTGGCCGCCCGGCTGCGGGTGGCCCGATCCGGCGCGGGCGCTGTCGTCGTTCCGCCAGGAGCAGGCCCTGTCCGCGGCCCACCGCCACCGCGCGGCGGCCCGCGAGTTCGCCGCCTGGTGGGCCGACGTCGCCGCGTCGGCGACCGTGGCCACGCTGTTCGGCCTGCGCCTGCATCCGGTCAGGGCCGCAGCCGCCGACCCCGAGTCCTGGATGTCCGACGAGAACCTGCGCCGCCTGCCCGCGATCTCCCGCCACGAGCGGAACCTGGCCGAACTGACGCTGTGGCTCGGCCGCCCCGCGCCGGGCGACGCCGGTCCGGCGGGCGGGCGCCGACCGGCCGCCGAACTCGGGCTCACGTTCCGGGCGGGGGCCGACGGCCGCCAGGTCCTCGCCGAGGACGGCCGGCCAGAGGCGCGCCGCCGCAGGCTGTGGGGGCGGTGCTGGCTCGACCACCAGGTGCCGCTGCTGCCGGAGACCGGCGAACTGGTCGAGTCCCTGACCATGCGCGACGTGCCGCGGACCACGGTGAGCGCGATCCGCGAGGCCTCCTCCGCCCTGGACGCGGCGCTCGCCGCCAAGGCCGGGGCCGACCGGCTGAGCCGTCAGATCGACCAGCGCGGGCTGCCCGAGACCCCGGAGCAGTCGGCCGAGCTCGAGTCCCTGTGGGACCACGCCGACCGGATCCCGGCCCTGCTCGCGGCCTACGCGCGCACGCTGACCGACCACCTGCCCGCCGTACGCGCGGCACGGGCGGGCTGACGGCGCCCCTCCCCCGGACGCTCGCCGGGCGGCACTCGCGGGATTGACGAGCAACCATTTGGTTGCCTATTCTGCCGGAGGCGACCTACGAACGACCGGTGGAGCATGGACACGATCTTCAAAGCGCTCGCGGACACCAGCAGGCGGCGTCTGCTGGACAGCCTCAACGCGCGCAACGGCCAGAGCCTGCGCGAGCTGTGCGCCGATCTGGACATGACCCGGCAGGCCGTGACCAAGCACCTGGCCGTACTCGAAGCCGCCGGGCTGGTCGCCACCATCCGGCGCGGGCGGGAGAAGCTGCACTACCTCAACGCCGCGCCGATCATCGAGATCACCGACCGCTGGATCGGCCGTTACGACCGGCACCGGGTCGAGGCGCTCGCCGATCTCAAGCACGCTCTGGAGGGCAAGACCG
Source organism: Spongiactinospora sp. TRM90649 (assembly GCF_029382225.1). Taxonomy (GTDB): domain Bacteria; phylum Actinomycetota; class Actinomycetes; order Streptosporangiales; family Streptosporangiaceae; genus Spongiactinospora. Next base: position 358,459 of record NZ_JARLTC010000006.1, on the reverse strand, counting down.
TGAGCAAACCCGAATTCGTCTACGTCACCTACATCCAGGCCGGCGCCGAGCGCGTCTGGCAGGCGCTGACCGAGCCCGCCTTCACCCGCCGTTACTGGGGCGGTGTGGCCCTTTCGTCCGACTGGCAGGTGGGCTCGCCCGTGCTGTGGCAGAACGCCCCCGGCGAGGAGTTCCGCGACCTCGGCCAGTACGTCCTGGAGAGCGAGCCCAACCGGCGGCTCTCCTACTCCTGGCACCCCTTCCAGCCCGAGCACGCCGAGCTGTTCGGCTGGGACGCCGACCGCTACGCCGAGGCGCTGAAGGAACGCCGGTCGAAGGTCACCTTCGAGATCGAGGCCGCCGGGGAGGGGGTCAAGCTGACCGTGATCCACGACGACTTCGACGAGGGCAGCGCGATGCTGGCGGCGATCAGCGGCGGGTCCGACCGGTCGGGGGGCTGGCCCGAACTCCTCTCCGGCCTCAAGACCCTCCTGGAGACCGGCCGCGCCCCGCTGGAGAGCGCGGGCGTCTCCGGCTAGAGGCCGAGGGTGTCGGCCAGCAGGTCTACCTGGGCGGGGTCGGGGTCGTTGCCCATCAGAATCAGCTCGTCGCAGCCCGCCTCGGCGAAGGCGGGCACCGCGTCGCGGATCCGGCCGGCGGAGGTGTAGGCGGCGGCCACGCCGTACTCGGCGTACTCCGCGCCGGCGAAGGCGTAGTACGAGCCGATGGCCCGGGCCACGGCGGCGTGCGCGTCCGGGCCGAGCGCGTACATCACGGAGGCGACGACCTGGGGTGAGCCGTCTCTGCCCGCCCCCGCCCACGCCTCCCGCAACCGGGGCGCGAACCCCTCGACGTCCTCGACGGTGGCGTCTCCGGCGATCCAGCCGGTCCCGTGGGCGGCCACCCGCCGCAGGGTCGCCGCCGAGGTTCCGCCGAACAGCAACGGCGGCCCGCCCGCCGTCGCGGGCGGCGGCCCCGCCTGGGTCTCGCCCCGCCAGGTGGTGGCGAGCCGGTCGAGGAGCAGGTCGAAGTCCTTGCCCCGGGTGTGATAGTCCGTGCCGCTCTCCGTGAAGTCGTCGTCCCTGACGCCAGGGGCCAGGCCCAGCCGCAGGCGGCCGGGGCCGGCGACCTGGTCGAGCGTCGCCGCCGCCTTGGCGAACAGCGCGTGGTTCTTGCGCAGCGGGCCTATCAGCACGCTGGTCAGCAGCCCGATGCGCGTGGTCGCCCCGGCCGCGGCGGCCAGTGTGATCAGCGGTTCTGGCGTGCTCCACAGCAGGCGGTCGCTGACGCTGATGGTGGTGAACCCCCGGTTCTCCGCGCGCCGCGCCCACTCCACGAGCGTCCTGCCGTCCGTCCAGGGGGCGTGCCCGGGCAGGCCGATGCCAATGTCCATCCGGAATCCTCCGATAAGTCGGGTATGGCGACCTATCGTGCAACCTCAACCGCGGTTGACATCAAGCGCTCACAGCCGCGCCACCGCGCGGACCGGGGCCCCGTCGGCCGCGCCCGCCAGCCGCAGCGGGAGCAGCGAGACCTCGAAGGGCCCGTCCGGGCGCTCCGCGAGCACAGTGCCCAGGTTGCGCAGGTTCTCGGCGATGACGGCGTGCGCGCCGCACAGCACCCGGTGCGCGGGCAGGAACTCCCCCTTCTCGTCGGGCGGGGTGGGATCGACGCTGAGGGCGTCGATGGCCACGGTGCGCACGCCCGACCCGACGATGAGACGGGCGGCCTCGGCCGTCAGGTGGGGATGGCTCAGGTAGTGGCCGGTGCCCCAGTAATCCGACCAGCCGGTGGCGATGAGCAGGATGTGCCCCGGCCGCAGCGCCGGGGCCAGCGACTCCGGGCCGATGGCCGCGCCCGGGGGCAGCCCGCGAACGTCGGCCACCGTGGCGGGGCCGAAAAACCGGTCGAGCGGCAGCGCGTCGAGGCCGGGCAGGGAGTCGTCGATGTGGTTGGGGGCGTCCACATGGGTGCCCGACTGCGAGCCCAGGTGCACGCGCAGCACGTTGACGCCGTCGGCGGCGGCCGTCAGCGCCGGTGAGACGGTGACCTCGGGGTCTCCTGGATAGACCGGCATGCCGGTCTCGATCGGCACCGATAGATCGACGATCATGACCGCCCCCCTCTCACGTGCTCACACCCGGCTCACACCCGGGCGGGATGCTCCGCGCCCGTGCCTCCGGGGCCGATGATAGGCGGAACCGGGGTGTCGGCGGCGCGGACCAGACGAGGCCCGCGCGGGCCGAAGACCGCGCGGGGTTCCGGGAACACGGCGAGCAGCAGCAGGTAGAGCACGGCGGCGGTGCCGAGCCCCAGTGGCAGCGAGATGTCCACTCCCCCGGCGAGCCCGCCCAGCGGGCCGACGAACTGGCCGGGGATGTTGGTGAAGGCGATGGCCGGCGCGGCGGAGACCGCCCAGGCGGCGACGCCGCGCCAGTTCCAGCCGTGGGTGAACCAGTAGCGACCGCCGCGCTGGCGGCGGTTGAACACCTGCAGCGCCTCCGGGTCGTACCAGCCGCGCCGGGTGAGGTAACCGAGCGTCATGATCACCATCCACGGCGCGGTGCAGGTGATGATGAGGGTGGCGAAGGTGGAGATGCTCTGGGTGAGGTTCAGCGCGAAGCGGCCGAGGAAGATGAACACGATCGACAGCGCGCCGATCAGCACGGTGGCCTGTACCCGGCTGAACCTGGGGAAGACGCTGGAGAGGTCGAGGCCGGTGCCGTACAGCGAGGTGGTGCCGGTGGACATGCCGCCGATCAGGGCGATCAGGCAGACCGGCAGGAAGTACCACCCCGGCGAGACGGCGAGCAGCCCGCCCACGTAGTTGGGCGCGGCCGGGTCCAGGTACGGCGCGGCCTTCGCGGCGATGATCGAGGCGGTCACCAGCCCGAAGCCGAACGGCAGGATCGTGGCCGCCTGGGCGAGGAAAGCCGCCCCCATGACCCGGTGGCGCGGCGTGGCGGCCGGGATGTACCTGGACCAGTCACCCAGGAACGCGCCGAACGACACCGGGTTGGACAGCACGATGAGCGCCGCGCCGATGAACGACGGCAGGAACAGCGGATCGGCCGTGGAGGCGAACGTGCCCGGGTAGGAGGCGTCGAAGTCACCGGCGAAGGCGAACACGCCGAGCACGAAGAGCAGCGAGGCGGCGGCGACCGCGATCTTGTTGACGAACAGCATGAAGCGGAAGCCGTACACGCACACGATCAGGACGAGCGCGGCGAACACCGCGTAGGCCGCGGCGTGCGAGAACCCGTTCGCCGGCAGTCCGACGAGCCGCGCGGCACCGCCGACCAGGGCGTCGCCGGAGGACCACACCGAGATCGAGAAGAACGCGATGGCCGTGAGGAGCGACAGGAACGACCCGACGACACGGCCGTGGACGCCAAGGTGCGCCGAGGAGGAGACCGCGTTGTTGGTGCCGTTGAGCGGGCCGAAGAGGGCGAGGGGGGCCAGGATCAGCGCGCCGACCAGCAGCCCGGCCACGGTCGCGCCGAGCCCCTGCCAGAAGGACAGGCCGAACAGGATGGGGAACGCGCCCAGCACGCAGGTGGCGAAGGTGTTCGCGCCGCCGAAGGAGACCCGGAAGAGGTCCAGCGGACGGGCTGTGCGGTCGTGGGCGGGGATGCGCTCGACCCCGTACGTCTCGATCTCAGTGATCGGCGGAGGCGCGGTCGCACCCGCTCCCGGCGTCCGAGGATCAGGGGAACCGCCCTCGGCCACAGCCCGTCCGTTCATCCGTCCTCCGGCTCTCTCGGCCGCGGTCTCCCGACCGCGCGGGTGGCATGTGGCCGCGCCGATCGCGCATGATCGGCGCGACCACATGCCCTGAGGGATTTCGGGGGAACTGGGGGTATATGCGTTTCGACCTGCGGAGGGATCAGCTCGTCTCGCACCTGATGACCAGTTTCAACAGCGCGGGGGCCCTGCGCAACTGTCATAGCCACAAAGAGGTACGGTAGGCCCTGTGGCCGAACACAAGGCCCCCACCAGAGTGACACCGAGCGGCAAGCTGACCGTCGAGCAGCTCGTCCAGTTCCCCCAGTTGCAGATGCGCGTGCTGGCGGGCGAATCGGGGCTGTCCCGACTCGTCTCCTGGGCCCACGTCAGCGAGCTGGACGACCCGACCCCGTGGCTGCTCGGCGCGGAGGTCATCATGACCACCGGAATCGCGATTCCGCGCCTGGCCGCCGAACAGCGCGACTACCTGCTGCGCCTCGACGACGCGGGTGTGGCCGCGCTCACGCTGTCCGCGCAGATGTACGCGCCGCCGCTGCACGACGAGTTCTTCGCCGCCGCCGAGGAGCGCTCGCTGCCGGTGCTGGAGGTGCCGAGGGCGGTGCCGTTCATCGCGATCGCGCAGGAGGTCGCGGCGGCGGTCAGAGAAGACTCCGGGCAGCGGATCGGGGCGCAGCTCCAGGTGTTCGACACGCTGCGCTGGATGGCGTCGGAGGATCTCGGCACCGCCACGCTGTTCCGCCGGCTGGAGCGGCTGTCGGGCTACCGGCTTTACCTGTGCACGCCGCACGGCCGCCCACTGCTGCCCGACGTGCCCGTGCCGCCCGATCCCTCGGTGCTGCCGGGCTCCCCCGAGGCGCCGCCGGGCATTCCGGGCGGGTTCGCGCTGCCGGTGCCCTCGCCGGGCGGCTCGGCCGGGTTCCTGGTCGCCCTGGGCGGCGGCGACACCCGCCCGGCGGGGCTCGCCGTGGCCCAGCACATCGCCACCGTGGCGGCGCTGCGGCTGGCCATGGCGCGTCACGAGCACGAGGCGCAGCGCCGCGAAGGGGCGGAGACCCTGGCCGAGATGCTGCAGGACGTGCTCGAACCGGCCGCCGTACGGCGCCGCCTGCGCCGCCTCGGCCTCCCCGCCGACCCCGGCGACGAGCAGGGCCGACTGCGGCTGCTCATCGTCCGTGAGGTGGACGACGACGGCCTTGACCGCGCCCTGATGGAGTGCCCCCACCTGATGCTGCGCCGTCGTGACGACCTATACGTGCTGACCGCCGACACCGCCGCCGCCCACGACGCGGTGGCCGAGCTGCGGGGGGTGGCGGCCGGGGCGAGCAGGCCGTTCGCGCCGGGAACGTCGCTGCGGGTGCCGCAGCGCGAGGCCGTCTGGGCGGTGGCGCGGGCCACCGAGTCCGGGCAGCCGTTCGTGCCGTACGGCGACGACACGGCGGGACGCTGGCTGCCCGACGACCCCTCCGTGCTGGACGCGCTGGTCGAATACGTGCTCGGCGAGGTGCTGCGCTACGACCTGGAGCACGAGACTCGCCTGCTGGACTCCGCGCGCACCTGGATGGAGCGCGATCGCAGGCTCGACGACGCGGCCAGGGCGCTGCACGTCCACCCGAACACGCTCGCCTACCGGCTGCGCCGGTTCGCCGCGCTCACCGGCAGAGACCTGTCGTCCAGCGCCGGATTCGCCGAGGTGTGGCTGGCGCTGCGGGCGGCCCGCCAGATCGGCGTGGTGGACTGAACCCCCTCAATATCGTCAACATGGCGAAAACTGCTTATTGACCGCAGTTCGGGCATCCGGCCAATAGCCTGGGTTGCCTATGCGACTGTCGAGCGTCTCATTCCGCTACGCGCGGCGCGGCCCGTGGATTCTCCGCGACGTGAGCCTGGATCTTCCTCCCGGGCAGGTGCTGGAGGTGGTCGGGCGCAACGGGGCGGGCAAGTCGACCTTCCTGCGGCTGCTCGCCGGGGCGCTGCGCCCCACCAGGGGGGCGGTGGCGGGCCGTCCTCGTCTGGTCGGCTACTCGCCCGAGACCTTCCCCGGCGACCAGCCGTTCACGGTGGCGGGCTACCTGGCCGCGATGGCCAGGATCCGGGGTGTCTCCGGCGCCGGCGACTGGCCCGAACGGCTCGGCCTCACCCCGCTGCTCTCCCGGCCGCTCGGCGAGCTGTCCAAGGGCAGCGCGCACAAGGTCGGCCTGGCCCAGGCCCTGCTCGGCGCGGCGGAGAACCGGCTGCTGATCCTCGACGAGCCGTTCGCCGGGCTGGACACCCGCACCCGCGCCGAGCTGCCGCTGATCGCCGGTGAGATCGCGGCCGACGGCGGGATCGTCGTGGTCAGCGACCACCAGGGCGAACTGCGGGAGGTGGCGGCCCGCCGGATCCTCTCGGTGGCCGACACGACGGTCACGCCCGTGGAGAGCGGCGACGAGGAGCCGCTGTCGGTGGTGGAGGTGGTCACGCTCTCCGCCACCGCCGCCGAACTGGCCGCGCGATTGCGTAAGGAAGGCCACGAAGTGCGTGTCCGCCCCTCGCGGCCCGAGGCCGGGGCGGCGCTCCCGGCGGCCGGACGGGGTGAGGGCGCGTGACGACGGCACTGGTCCGTTTCAAGGTGGCCGCCTACGCCCGCTCCCACCGGCTGCTGCAACCCGTCTTCGCACTGGTGGTCATGCTGGGCATCTTCTACGCGGTGCGCGTGCCGCCGGGCGATGAGCCGTCCGCGTACGCCGACTCGGCCGGGCTGCTGATCGTGGTGTTCGCCTGGGCGGCGCGCGGGCTGCTGGACACCGAGCCCGACGCGCAGCGGATCGTGTCGATGACCTCGGCGGGCGGCCCCGGCCGCGAGGTGGCGGCGGGGCTGGCGGCCTGCCTGGCGGTCAACGGCGGCCTGGCCGCGATCGCCGTGGTCACTCCCCTGCTGATCGCCTTCACCGGCACGCCCGCCGGGGCCGTGCTCGCGCAGGGCGTGGCGCTGCACCTGCTCGGTGTGGCGGTCGGCACCGCGCTGGGCGCGCTGACCAGCAGGCCGATCATGCCCTCGCCCGGGGTGTCGATGCTCGCGCTGTTCGGCGGGTTCCTCGGCCTGCTGCTGCTCAGCATCACCCCGGCCGGGCCGCTGCTCGTGCCGGTCATGCGGTGGATGCGCGCGGCGGCCGACGGCACGCTGAGCGCCGACCTGGCCGGGCTGGCCGCGCCCACGCTGGTGTGGTCGGCCGTCGCGCTCGCGGGTTACTCGCTGCTGCGGCGCACCCGGCCGTAGCGGCTCACTCCTCCGGCGCGGCGGCGGCGAGCTGGCCGCAGGCGCCGTCGATCTCCCGGCCCCGGGTGTCGCGGACGGTCACCGGCACGCCGTGCGCCTCCAGGCGGCGCACGAACGCCCGCTCGTCCTCCGGCCGGGAGGCCGTCCACTTGGAGCCGGGGGTCGGGTTCAGCGGGATCAGGTTGACGTGCGCGAGGCGGTTCTTGACCAGGCGCCCGAGCAGGTCGGCCCGCCACTCCTGGTCGTTGACGTCCTTGATCAGGGCGTACTCGATGGAGACCCGGCGCCCGGTGATCCTGGCGTAGTCCCAGGCCGCGTCGAGCACCTCATCGACCTTCCAGCGGGTGTTGACCGGCACCAGGGTGTCGCGCAGCTCGTCGTCGGGCGCGTGCAGCGACAGCGCGAGGGTGACCGGAAGCCCCTCCGCCGCCAGCTTGCCGATCGCCGGGACCAGGCCAACGGTGGAGACCGTGACGCCGCGCGCGGAGATGCCCAGGCCGTGCGGCGAGGGGTCGGTCATCCGCCGGACCGCGCCGATCACCGCCTTGTAGTTGGCCATCGGCTCGCCCATGCCCATGAACACGATGTTGCTGACCCGGCCCGGCCCGCCGGGCACCTCGCCCGCGGCCAGCGCCCTGGCCCCCGCGACCACCTGCTCGACGATCTCGGCCGTGGACATGTTCCTGGTCAGGCCCGCCTGGCCGGTGGCGCAGAACGGGCAGTTCATCCCGCAGCCCGCCTGCGAGGACACGCAGATCGTGACTCGCTCGGGGTAGCGCATCAGCACCGACTCGACCAGCGCACCGTCGAAGAGCCGCCAGAGCGTCTTTCGGGTGGTGCCGCCGTCGCAGACGATCTCGCGCACCGGCGTGAGCAGGGATGGCAGCAGCGCCTCGGCCAGCCGGTCGCGCGAGGCGGTGGGCAGGTCGGTCATCGCCGCGGCGTCGTGGGTGAGCCGGTCGAAGTAGTGCCGCGAGAGCTGGTCGGCCCGGAACGCCTTCTCGCCCAGCTCGGCCACGGCGTCGCGCCGCTCGGCCATCGACAGGTCGGCCAGGTGACGGGCGGGTTTGGCCCGGCGCGGCGCCGCGAAGGTCAGCAGCGGACGCCCGTCGGCGGACACCTCGTTCGGGCTGGAGGACGTGGATGACGTGGACGGCACCGTCTGGACGCTCTCTTTCGACACTGACTCGCTCGACACTGACTCGCTCCGACAATCGCTCCGACTTTGTCGCGACATCCCGTGGACCGGGGGCGGCGTTGATCTAAAGTGCGGATGTATGGCGACATCCCGTGCGGCCGACCCGGCAGGCGACCACGGCGACGGCCGCCGGCCCGCGGACGGCGCCGAGGTCCTGCTGACCGACGCCAACCCGTACGGCAGCCGCACGCTCGTGGTCGAGCGCGACGAGATCTCCTCAGTAGCTTACCTGTGCGCTCCGACGGGAGAGGTGCACGGAGCCGTCTGGCTGGCCAACCACGGCCCCGCGCCGGCCGACGCCGACCCCGGCAGGCTGGTCGCGGGCCTGCCGCCGGTGATGCCCCGCGCCAACACGCGCCACCCGGAGGGACGCCGCCACCTCGGCACGCTGTCCGTGCTCTGGTTCGAGGAGGGCGACGGCGCCGCGCTGTACGAGGGGAACGAGCTGCTGGCCGTCATCCCCGGCTGGGCCGACATGACACGGGGCATGCCAGGCTACTCCCGCGACGCGATCGGCGAGACCTCGTTCGCGTGGGGGCTCGACGAGGCCATGGAAGGCCTGTCGCCCCGGGTCACCAAGGCCGCCGCCTACTGGCAGTGGCGGACGGCCGACGGCGCGTGGCCGTCCTTCCAGCAGTTCGTGCTCGGCCATCTCGACGTCCGGGTCGGCACGGCGGGCCGCTACTGGGACATCAGCGGCGAGCGCCTGCCCACGGTGGGCATCAGCGAGCGCCCGCCGGAGCGCGACCGCGCGCACACGGTGCTGTCCACGGTGGGGATGAGCTGCCAGCGGATGCCCACGGTCGAGCAGTACATCGACCGGCCGGAGGCGTACGCGCGGGTGGAGCTGGCCCTGGCCACCCGTGGCGACGCCAGGGAGGCCGCCAGGCTGTTCCTGTGGCTGGCGCAGTATCCCTGGCACTCGGTGACCTGGCTGGGGCACGGCCACAGCGCCAAGTGGTACCACGAGCCCGCGACGTTCCCGCTGGGGCCCGGCTACGCGGGGGTCATCATGCGCGCGGACCCGCCCGGCGTGCCGGACATCTCAGGATTCGCCTTTGGCGGCGAGGCGGTGCGCTGGCTGTGGCTGGCCCCGGCCACCGAGGCCGAACTGCGCGGCGAGGCCCGGCTGCCGGACTCCCGCTTCACGGCGTAGCGCCCAGCGGATGATCTAGCGGGCGAACAGTTCGAGCAGCACCCACGCGGGGACGAGCGTCACCACCAGGGAGTCGAGGCGGTCCATCATCCCGCCGTGGCCGGGCAGCAGCGTGCCCAGATCCTTGATCCGCAGATCGCGCTTGATCACGGACTCCACCAGGTCGCCCGCCGTCGCGAAGACCACGAACACCGCGCCGAGCAGCGCGCCCTGCCAGAGCTCGCCGTCCAGCAGCCAGGTGACCAGCCACGCGCCCACGACCACGCAGGTGAGCGCCGAACCGGCGAAGCCCTCCCAGGTCTTCTTCGGACTGATCACCGGGGCCATCCGGTGCCGCCCGAACAGCACCCCGGCCGCGTAGCCGCCGATGTCGCTGGCGACCGTCACCGCGACGAAGATCACCACGCGGTGCGGGCCGTCGGCCGGTTCCAGCAGCAGCCCGACGAAACCTGCGAGGAACGCCGGATACGCCGCGACCAGCACGCTCGCCGAAGCGTCACGGACGTAACCGTCGGTGACATGGCCTCCGGACTCGCCGTCGCCTCGCCGGAACATGCGCCACACGAGCAACGTGAAGAGCGTGACCGCGAAACCGCCGACCAACCCGGCGGGGCCGCCCCAGTACGCGCCCGCGACCATCAGCGCCAGCCCGGCCAGCACCGGGACCAGCGGCACGTGAATGCCCCGCGTGGCGAAGGCCCGCACCAGCTCGGTCACCCCGATACCCACGGCCACGGCGGCGACGACCAGGAACAGCACCTTGAACACGTAGAGCGACCCGATGACCAGCGCACCGAGGCCCAGGCCCACGGCGATCGCGGCCGGGAGGTTCCGGCCGGTGCGGCCGGTCACGCCGTCGGGCCGGTTCTTTCCGTCACCGCCGGCGTCGGGGGGACTGGCGCCGTCGGCGGCAGATTCCACGCACGTCTCACTCTCTCACGCACTTCGCGGCCAGCGCCCCGGGCCGGGCCTCGGCCAGGGCTCTCGATCGGGCGATCGAGCCGCTTGTCAGACTTCGAGCAGCTCGGCTTCCTTGTGCTTGAGCAGCTCGTCGATCTGCGCGACGTGCCGTTGGGTGAGGTCGTCCAGCTCCTTCTCGGCGCGGCGCACCTCGTCCTCCCCGGTCTCGCCGTCCTTGACGAGCTTGTCCAGGGCCTCCTTGGCGTGCCGGCGGATGTTGCGCACCGCGACGCGGGCGTGCTCCGCCTTGGACCTGGCGACCTTGATGTACTCTTTGCGGCGCTCCTCGGACAGCTCCGGGAAGACCACGCGGATGATCTGGCCGTCGTTGCCCGGGTTCACGCCGAGGTCGCTGTCCCGGATCGCCTTCTCGATCGCGGTCATCGCGCCCTTGTCGTAGGGCTGGATGATGACCATGCGGGCCTCGGGCACATGGAACGAGGCCAGTTGCTGGACCGGGGTCGGCGTGCCGTAGTAGTCAGCGTTGATCTTGTTGAACATCGACGGCGCGACCCGGCCGGTGCGGATACCCGCGAAGTCCTCCTTGGCCACGGTCACGGCCTTGTCCATCTTTTCCTCGGCTTCGAGGAGAGTTTCGTCGATCACTGCGGCTCCCTAATTCGCTGCCCACGAGGGGTTGTCCTCCCCGCCCGCGAAGAGAATGGGCCTCCGCGGACCGCGGGCTTGACTTACCTTGCCGGACTCACCAGCGTGCCGATCTTCTCACCGCGGACCGCCCGGAGCACGTTTCCATCGCCCAGCAGGTCGAAGACCACGATGGGCAGGCCGTTGTCCATGCACAGGCTGATCGCGGTGGCGTCCATGACTCCCAGCCCGCGGGTGAGGACCTCGCCGTACTCCAGATGGTCGAAGCGTACGGCATCGGGGTTCTTGCGAGGATCCGAGTCGTAGACGCCGTCGACCTGCGTGCCCTTCAGCAGGGCCTCCGCCCCGATCTCCAGCGCGCGCTGGGCGGCACAGGTGTCGGTGGAGAAGTACGGCGAGCCCAGCCCGGCCCCGAAGATAACTACCCGGCCCTTCTCCAGGTGCCGGATCGCCCTCCTCGGCAGGAACGGCTCGGCGACCTGCTGCATGGTGATGGCCGTCTGGACCCTGGTCTCGACCCCGCGCTTCTCCAGGAAGTCCTGCAGGGCCAGACAGTTGATGACCGTGCCCAGCATGCCCATGTAATCGGCGCGGGCACGGTCCATTCCCTGCTCGGAGAGGGTGGCGCCGCGGAACATGTTGCCGCCGCCGACCACCACCGCCACCTGTACGCCCTCGCGCACCACTTCGGCGATGGAGTCGGCGAGCTGACCGACGACAGCCCCGTCGATGCCCAGCGGCTCCCGCCCGGCGAACGCCTCCCCGGAGAGCTTGAGCATCACTCGCTTCCAGCGCAACGGCGCCGAATGCGATGAAACCGCCGGCGTAGCGGGTTCGGGGTTCTCCTGCACGACGGCGGCCTCCTCGTATGGGCTGTTCAAGCTGCTAGTAAGCCTAAGCCTGTCCCACCTTGTACCGGACAAAGCCCAGGACCTTCACCCCGGCCTCGTCGGCCACCTTGGCGATGCTCTTCTTGTTGTCCTTGACGAACGCCTGCTGGAGCAGGGTGAAGTCGCGGTACCAGCCGTTGATCCGGCCGTCCACGATCTTGGGCAGCGCCGCCTCCGGCTTGCCCTCCTCGCGGGTCATCTGCTCGAAGACCGCGCGCTCCTTCTCGATCACGTCGGCCGGCACGCTGTCCGGGTCGAGGTATTTGGGCGCCATGGCCGCGGTGTGCTGTGCGATGTCCTTGGCGACCTCGGCGTTCGGCTCGTCGAGCTGGACCAGCACACCGACCGCGGGGGGAAGCTGCGGGTCGGTCTTGTGCATGTAGCTGAGGATGAATCCGCCTTCGAGGACGGCGAAGCGGCGGATCTCGATCTTCTCACCGAGCGCCGCGTTGGTCTCGTCGAGCAGCTCCTTGACGGACTTGCCGCCGACCTGGGACTCCAGCAGGGCGGGGACGTCGGCGGGCTTGGCGTCGGCGATGTGCTCGACGACGGTGGCCGCGACCTCCTGGAAGCGCTCGGACTTGGCGACGAAGTCGGTCTCGCAGTTGAGCTCGAGCAGCGCGGCGAGCGAGTCGCCGACGTGCTTGACGGCGATCAGGCCATTGGAGGCGGTGCGGGCCTCGCGCTTGCCGACGTCCTTGGCGCCCTTGATGCGGAGCAGGTCGACGGCCTTGTCGAAGTCGCCGTCGGCCTCCTCAAGGGCCTTCTTGCAGTCCATCATGCCGGAGGCGGTCAGTTCGCGGAGCCGCTTGACGTCCGCCATGTTCACAGAAGCCATTGTTTTCCCTCGTGGGAGTCGTCTGAAGTCTTCGTGGGACCGGGTGGGCGGTCAAGCCCACCCACCCGGGGAGATTCCCGGCGACCCGGCCGGACCGGTGCCGTGGAACCGTGCTGCGGATGGGGCCACGGGACGCTTCGCCTCGCCGCGGGTCTTTGCCGGGGGACACGAGCGGGGGTGACCCCGCTCGCGTGCCCGCGCGACCGTGCGGCGGGGGCTCAGCCCTGCTGCTGCTCGCCCTCGGCGGCGGCCTCAGGAGCCTCGGTGGTCTCCGCGGCCTCGGTGGTCTCCACGGCCGGGGCCTCCGGAGCGGCCTCGGCGGGAGCCTCGTCCTTGGGCTCCTCGTCCTTAGGAGCCTCGTCCTTGGGCTCCTCGTCCTTAGGAGCCTCGTCCTTCGCGGCCTCGGCGGGGGCCTCGTCCTTGGGCGCCTCGTCCTTGGGGGCCTCGCCCTCGGCGCGCTCCAGCAGCTCCCGCTCCCACTCGGCCAGCGGCTCGGCCTGCTCGGCACCGGCGGGCTTCTCGTCGCCGCGCCCGGCGCCGGCGCGCGCCATCAGACCGTCGGCGACGGCGTCGGCGATCACGCGGGTGAGCAGGCTCACCGAGCGGATGGCGTCGTCGTTGCCCGGGATCGGGTAGTCGACCTCGTCGGGGTCACAGTTGGTGTCGAGGATCGCGACGACCGGGATGCCCAGCTTGCGCGCCTCGTTGACGCCGATGTGCTCCTTCTTGGTGTCGACGATCCACACCGCGCTCGGGACCCTGGCCATGTCGCGGATGCCGCCCAGGGTGCGCTCCAGCTTCTCCTTCTCGCGGCGGCGCATCAGGAGCTCCTTCTTCGTGAGCCCGGAACCGGCCACGTTGTCGAAGTCGAGCTCCTCCAGCTCCTTCAGGCGCTGGAGCCGCTTGTGCACGGTGGAGAAGTTGGTGAGCATGCCGCCCAGCCAGCGCTGGTTCACGTAGGGCATGCCGACGCGGGTGGACTGCTCGGCGATGGCCTCCTGGGCCTGCTTCTTGGTGCCGACGAAGAGGATCGTGCCACCGTGGGCGACGGTCTCCTTGACGAAGTCGTAGGCACGGTCGATGAAGGACAGCGACTTCTGCAGGTCGATGATGTAGATGCCGTTGCGCTCCGTGAAGATGAAGCGCTTCATCTTGGGGTTCCAGCGGCGGGTCTGGTGACCGAAGTGAACGCCGCTTTCGAGAAGCTGTCGCATGGTGACGACGGGAGCCATGGTGCCTCCTGGTCGGGGCGCCCATCACTGGGCGCGGTCTCGGTTTCGCGGCAGCCGTACGGCCACCGCCCTGGCGCCCCCGCGCCGTTCCAACCGGACTCGCATCCGGACCGAGAGAACGGCGTCACTGTTGGGCGCGCGTAGTCGGCCTGCGGGCACAGGCCATCGCAAAGTGTACCTGACCACGCCGGGTCAGCCGGTCTAACCGCCGTGCTCCCGTGCCTGTCCCCGCGAGGATTCGTGGTCCTCGGTCGGCAGGCCGTGGGCCGGGCGGTCGGCGCGCGGGAACAGGTTGATCTGCGCCTCGGCGACCCGGGCCCCGGTTGAGACGCCCTCCCGGCCGCGCTCCACGATGCGATAAGGGGCGATCAGCTCCTCGATCCGCCGTCCGAGCGTGCGCAGTTCCTCGGCGTCCAGCAGCAGGATCGACCGCGACCAGACGGCCGCCTCCCGCCACTCGACGGCCTCACGGTCCCGCTGGGAGAGCGCGCGGGTCGCCTCGCCGTCGGCGTCGGCCCGGATCGTGCGGATCAGCAGGTCCTTGGCGGCCCGGACCTCCGGTTCGTCGCCGGGCTCCGGGTTCACCGCCATCCCCCGGTCGCGCGCCTGCCAGAGCCGCTCACGGCCGTCGCCGCGCGGCGGGGCGTCCTCGACGAACCCGTACTTGGCGAGCATCCGCAAGTGGTAGCTGGCGGCGCTGGGCGTCACGCCGACGACCTCCGCCACCTCGGTGGCCGTGGCCGATCCCTCGATCTGGAGCCTGGTGAGGATCGCCAGCCGTGCGGGGTGGGCCAGGGCGCGCATGGCCTTGGGATCGCTCAGCGGCGTCGGCCTGTCCCGGTTCATGTGCAAACCGTACCCGCAACCGTGAAGCATTGCCTTCACAGTTCCGAAGGATTACCTTCACAACTATGAAGGGTTTGTTTCATAAATCACTTAAGGGTCCCGGCGAGGGCCCCGGGTTACCGCCCGGACCGGTCGTACCGCTGCGCCGTCAGCGGGACTACCGCCTCTACTGGACGGCCCGCACCATCTCGCTCAGCGGCTCGGAGGTCTCCCGGCTGGCGATCCCCCTCACCGCCGCCACGCTCCTCGGCGCCTCCCCCATGGAGATGGGCCTGCTCGGCGCCGCCGCCACGCTGCCGCACCTGCTCGTGGGCCTGCCCGCCGGAGTGATCGCGGACCGGCTCCCCCGCCGACGCCCCCTGATGATCGCCTGCGAGCTGGTCGCCGCGGCGGCCGCGGCGGCCGTACCGCTCATCTGGTACCTCGGCGCGCTGACGATCCCCTACCTGCTCGCAGTGGCCTTCGTGGTCGGCTGCTGCACGGTGCTCTTCCGGGCGGCGGACTTCCCCTACCTGCTCGCCGTCGTACCGGCCGAGCAGCGCACGGAAGCGTTCGCGGGCTCCCAGGCCGCCCAGTCGGTGGCCTCCGTCGGCGGGCCGGGGCTGGCGGGCGTGCTGGTCCAGGCGCTGACGGCGCCGCTGGCCGTGCTGGCGGAGGCCGTGTCGTTCCTGATCTCCGCGCTGCTGCTGCGCTCGGTCAGGACCACCGAGGCGCACGCCCCCGCCGCCACCCGGGGGATGTGGCGCGACATCTGGGACGGCCTGCACCTGAGCGTCGCCAACCCCACCCTGCGGGCGCTCCTCGGCGCGGGCGCCACCCACAACTTCTTCGCCAGCGCCTACATAGCGATCTACCTGCTCTACACGCTGCACGAACTCGACCTGCCGCCCGGCCTGATCGGAGCCCTCACCGCCTGCTTCGGGATCGGCGGCATCCTCGGCGCGGCGGCCGTCCCACGGCTGACGAGACGGTTCGGCGACGAACGGATCCTGCTCGGCTCGGTGCTGCTCTTCCCGGCGGACTACGTGATCGTCGCCCTCGCCGGCGGGCCGCTCGCGGTCAAGGCCGCCGTGCTCGGCGCGGCGGCGCTGGGCGTAGGGGCTTTGATCGTCGCCTTCGCCACCTGTATGAACACGGTGACCGTGCGAGAGATCAAGACGGAGTACCTGGGGCGGGTGAAGGCGACCACGGCGTTCGCCGTACAAGGCGTGCTGACGCTGGGCGGGCTGGCGGGCGGCGCACTCGGCGAGATCCTCGGCCTGCGCCCGGTCATCTGGGTGTGCGCGGCGGGCGCGCTGCTCTCCATCCCGTGGATCTGGCTCTCACCGCTGCGTCGCGGGCGCTCCCGTGGCTAGCCGGTCTCGTCGGACGGGTCCGGATCGGTGATGCGATAGCCCACGCCCGGGGAGGTGATGATGACGGGAGGACCGCCCAGTTTGCGGCGCAGGCGTCCGATGGTGACGGTGACGGTGTTGGTGAACGGGTCCGCGTTCTCGTCCCAGACCTGTTCGAGGAGATCCTCGGCGCTGAGGAACGCCGGGCGGGCCCGCAACAGGGCCTCCAGCAGCGCGAACTCCTTGACCGACAGGTCGAGACGCCTGCCGTCACGGGTCGCCGTGCGGCGCGCCGGGTCCAGCTCGATCCCCGCCGCGCGCAGGGTGCGCGCCCGCGCGAACGGCCTCCGGCGGGCCAGGGCCCGCACGCGCAGCACCAGCTCCGGGAAGTGGAACGGCTTGGCCAGGTAGTCGTCGGCGCCCAGCGTCAGCCCGCTGACCCGATCCCCTGGAGACCCGGCCGCGGTGAGCATCAGCACCATGGGGCGCTCCTCCCGCTCGGTGATCGACTGACAGAGGGTGTCACCATGAATGCCCGGCAGGTCACGGTCGAGGAGCACCACGTCGTAGTCGTTGAGGTCGAGCTTGACGGCGGCCGTCAGCCCGTCGTGGGCCACGTCCACCGCCATCCCCTGATCCCGCAGCCCCTCCCCCAGCACCTCGGCCAGCGCGACCGCGTCCTCCACGATCAGAATGCGCATCTCACGCCCCTTCCGGCGGGGCGGCCACCGGTAGTGAGACGGTGACGCGCAGGCCGCCCTCCGGCCTAGCCAGCAGGTCCAGGCGTCCGCCGTGTGACTCGGCGATCGCGGCGACGATCGAGAGGCCCAGGCCGGAGCCGGTCCCCGAGCCGGTGCGGTCGGGCGTCAGCCGCTGGAAGGGCCTGCCCAGCCGGGCGACGTGCTCGGGGTCGAGAGGCGGGCCTCCCGACTCCACGACGAACCGCGCCGTCGTGCCGTCCGTCCGGGCGGCGACCCGGATCCAGCCGCCGTCGCGGTTGTGCACGACGGCGTTGCCGATCACGTTGTCGGCCATGCGGGACAGCAGCGTCGGGCTGCCCAGCGTCCAGGCCGCCGCGCCCTGCGGGCCATCGTCGTGGAGGGTCAGGTTCCTCGCGGCGATGGCGTCGGCGTGCGCGGCGACGGTCCGCGACAGCAGGTCCGCCAGCGAGACCGGGACGAGCTCGCCGAGCCCCGCGTGCCGCGGGCCGTGCTGCGCGCGGGCGAGGACGAGCAGGCCGTCCAAGAGCCGATCGACCCGGTCGAGCTCCACCCGCAGCCGCCCCGCCAGCGCGACGGTCGCGGGCGGCGCGGGCTCCGGTTTGGCCAGCGCCACGTCCACCGACGCCCGCATGGTGGCCAGCGGCGTGCGGAGCTCGTGTGAGGCGTTGGCGACGAACCCGCGCTGGGCGGCGAAGGCCCCCTCCAAGCGTTCCAGCAGGTCGTCAATGGTGTCGGCGAGGTTCTTCACCTCGTCGGCGGGCCCCCGTACGGTCAGCCGTTCGTGCAGGTTCTCGGCGGAGATCCGCCGCGTCGCCGCCGTGATCGTCCGCACCGGCCGCAGCACTCGCCCCGCGACGGCGTTGCCCAGCAGCACCGAGAGTCCCGCCATCACCGCCAGCGCGATCAGCGACCCCGCCACCAGCTCACGCGCCTGCGTCGACCGCGTCTCCGACAGCTCCGCCTGCAGCGCGTGGATCTGCCGCTGCGCCGCCGCCAGTCCCGCGTCTACCGCGACCGGCGGGACCTGCCCCGGCGCGGTCTCGCTGACGGTCACGCTCGTCAGCACGTTGGTGAGTACCAGCAGGACCACGGCGGAACCGAGGAACAGCGCGGCGTACAGGACTGTGAAACGCGACCGCGCCGTCCACCCCCGCAGAAGACCGCCCATGCTTCCCCCTTCCGGTAGCCCCCGCTCCCGCAGAATGCCCTGTCCGATCTAACAGCGAGATGACAGTGGTAGTTCGGCGGTTGTTATGGGCAAATGCGTAGAACCGCCGCATGAAGGCAACCGTATTCCCACGTCACGAGTGGGCGAGGTTCCGCAGCCGCGGACGGCTGATCGCCTTGGCCGTCGCGGTGCCGCTCATCATCCTGTTCGAGGTGCTGCCGGGGCTCACCTCGTGGAACTCGTGCAGCGAGGGCCCGGTCGAGGTGCCGTGCCCCACCGAGCCCAGGGGACCCGACGGGCGCGAGATCAGCGACAAGTTCTACTTCGTGCACCGGCCGCTG
The DNA here is from genome assembly GCF_029382225.1 of Spongiactinospora sp. TRM90649. GTDB lineage: Bacteria > Actinomycetota > Actinomycetes > Streptosporangiales > Streptosporangiaceae > Spongiactinospora. The sequence goes on along the minus strand of NZ_JARLTC010000006.1, from coordinate 340,186 downwards.
GGACGGAACGGCTCCATCACCGTGCGCCTGACCTCGCTGACCGGCATCATCACCTACCCCCCACCCGACCACGACAAGCTCGTCCCCGGAGTGGTGCCCTGGGCCAAGGGCGGCGTCATCATCAAGGACGGCACCCGCCAGGGATCCTCCTACGCCGCGCTAATGGTCACCGGCGACCACGGCGTCCGGATGCAGTACGACTACGTCCACGACACGGCGGGCCGGAGCGGCGGCGTCTCCGCCCGATCACCGCGCTGGCTGCGCCTGACCCGCTCGGGCGACACCATCACCGGCCACGAGTCGCCCGACGGCACGCGATGGACGCAAGTCGGAGCCGCGCGCCTTCCCGGACTGCCGCCGACCGCCCTGATCGGCATGTTCGCCGCCTCCCCCGGCGACCTGACCCTGCGACGGACGGGTCTCGGCGCGAGACTGCCGGAATCGCGCTTCACCCAGGCCACCGCCGTCTTCGACTCGGTCCGGGTGGAGGGAGCGCCGGTCGCCGGGTGGAGCGGCGGCCCGGTAGGCAAGCTGGGTGAGACGGACTGGGAGAAGTACCACCGGGCCCCCGGCCTCGTCGAGTCCGGCGGCACCTTCACGATCTCCGGCAGCGGCGACATCGGCCCGATCCCCGAAGGAGGCAGCCCGGAAAGCCGCTTCCTCCTCGGCCTCCCCCTCGCATTGATCATCATCATCACAACCGCCACCCGCTTCGCCACCACACCCGCCCGCCGAAACTCGGCGGCCCGACCGCTGCCAGCGAGAGAGGCGAAGGACGGCCCCACACCCGCTGACCAACCCGCGATGTCGCGACCGCAACCGCCGGCGGCGGCGGCGAGGGAAGTGGGCGGCGGGCTCGTGGGCGATGGCGGGTCCCTGGTGAGGCGGTCGCTGGTGGTGGGTGTCGCCGCCGGGCTCGTGGGGCTGGTCTCCGCCGCGGTCGCCCTTCCGGTCGGCGTGGCGCTCGCGCCCTCCGGCGGTAGCGGGTTCTCTGTCATCGACGCGGGTGTGGTCGTGGGCGTCGCCGTACTGACCGGCGTCGCCGCCGTCCTCGCATTCGCGTTCGCCGCCCTCGTACGGCGGCCCGTGGTCGCGCCCCTGTCCGTGACGGCCCTGCTGGTCCTCCCCTACGTCGTGAGCGTCGTGCCGTTGCTACCGGACGAGGTGACCCGCTGGCTGCTGCGCGTCACCCCCGCCGCCGCGTTCGCCGTCCAGCAGACGGCGACGGAGTACCCCCAGGCCGTGGCCTACTATGCACCCATGAACGGGTACTTCCCGCTGCCCGGATGGGCGGGGCTGGCCGTGCTCTGCGCCTACGCGGCCGTGGTGCTCACCCTCGCCGCCTCCCGCCACCGCACCAGCTAGACCATCCACAGGCCCCGGCCATGGACAGCGGCGGATTATCCACAGAATCCGGTTCGGCCGGCGAGCACCGGCCGCTGCCCCGGCACGCTGAGCGGATGCTCACCATCCCACCAGCGCCGGCACGCGCCCGTTTCACCGCGTTAACCACGTTCGCCGCTCTCGCCATCTTCCTACCGGTGTCATCGCCGGGCGGACTCGCCGCTCTCGCCGCCCTCCTGCCGACGTCATCGCCCACCAGTCCCGCCGTCCCGACCGCCCGACTGCCGGCACCATCGCCCGGCAAGCTCACCCTCCCCACCGTGCCCGGGCAAGCGCCACCACCCGGCGGGGGCACCGTCCCCACCGACCGCCACTCGCAGTGGCAGATGCGGTGGCACTGGCGGTGGCAGTGGCCGGTCGGCGGGCGGCCGCAACTCATCCGCCACTTCGCGCCGCCCGCCGAACCATGGCTCGCCGGGCACCGGGGCGTCGATCTACGCGCCGATCCCGGCGAGACCATCCGATCCCCCGGCACCGGCGTCGTCGGGTTCGCCGGGCCGGTCGGCGGGCGAGGCGTCGTCACGGTCACCCACGAGGGTGGGCTGCGCACCACCTACCTCCCCGTCAAGGCTTCGGTGCGCCGGGGGCAGGCCGTCGCCGCCGGAGATCCGCTCGGGGTCGTCGAGACCACCGCCCCCGGCCGCCCCGGCCACTGCCCGGTCTCCTGCCTGCACTGGGGCCTGCGCAGGGGCAGCGCCTACCTCGATCCGCTGCTGCTCCTCGGCGGCGTCCCGATCAGGCTGCTCCCCTTGTGGCCGTCCCCGCCGTCCAGCGTGATCAGATCCAGCCTTCTTCCCAGGCGCGGTGCGCGGCGGCGTGGCGGGAGGCCACGCCCAGCTTGGTCATGGCCGCCGACAGATAGTTGCGCACGGTCCCCGGGGCGAGATGCACCTGGTCGGCGATCTCGTTGATCGACGCCCCGGTGCGCGAGGCGCGCAGGACCTCAAGCTCGCGTTCGGTCAGCGGGCAGTCGTCCTCGCTCAGCGCCGACGCCGCGATGTGCGGATCGACATAGCGCCGGCCCGCGGCCACGTCACGGATGATCTCGGCGAGCTTGGCCGCCGGGGTGGTCTTCGGCACGAACCCCTGCACCCCGGCCGCCAGCGCGCGGCGCAGCACACCCGGACGAGCATGCCTGGTGACCAGGATGATCCGGGTGGGCAGCTCCGCTCGGATCTCCTCGGCGGCGCGCAGCCCGTCGGCGGGAGGCATCTCCAGATCGAGAACGGCGATGTCGGGGCGGTGCTCCCTGGCCAGCCGCACGGCATCGGCCGACGTCGACGCCTGCGCCGCGACGTCGAGGTCCGGCTCCAGTTCCAGCAGGGCCGCCAGCGCGCTCCTGAGCATGTCCTCGTCGTCGGCGATCAAGAGCCGGATCATCGGGCCTCCGCCGCCATCAGCTCCCGGAACGCGCCCGTTTCACTACGGACCACGCTCCCGACCAGCACGCCCATGCCGTCCCTTCCGCACACGATCCGGCTCACCCGGCCACGCCCGCCGCGACCTCGACCGGGAGCGTCGCGACCACCTCGAACCGATCACCTTCACGCGCCCACGTCAACGAGCCACCGGCGGCCTGGAGACGCTCGGCCAGGGCGGCCAGGCCGGTGCCCGTGTCGCCGCGCGGCGGGTCCGAGACGCCGTCGTTGGCCACTCGGAGGCGGGCCAGGCCGTCCGACACCTGGTAGGCGGCCTCGGCGTGCCGTGCCCGGCTGTGCCGCAGCACGTTCGTGGTCGTCTCCCGCATGACCAGCCCCAGCAGGTGGCGCCCGGCCGAGGACAGCTCCGCCGCGTCAGGGTCAGCGGCCATCCGGGCGTCGATGCCCGCCGCCGTCAGCACCTTGGCCGCGTTGGCGATCTCCGCCTCCAGCGTCGTACGACGGTAGCCCTGCACGACGGCGCGCGTGTCGCTGAGCGCGTCGGTGGACAACCGCTGCACCTCCCGCATCTCCGCCTCCGCCCTGGCGGGGTCGGCCTGGACGAGCCTCGCGGCCAGTTCCGCCTTGAGCGCGATCACCTGCAGGTGGTGACCCTGGATGTCGTGCAGGTCGGCGGCGAAGCGCAGCCGTTCGTCCTTGACCGCGACCTCGGCGGCCAGTTCCCTGGCCTGGTCCAGCCGCTCGGCGACGTCCCAGGCCCAGAGCATGCCCAGCGTGGCCCAGGCGGCGACGGCCACCATCCCGGCCGGGAACGCGGCGGCGAAAAGCCACGATTCACCGGCGAGCAGCCCCGCCCCGGCGCCGATCACCGCGGCGGCGACCACGCCCGAGGCGATCAGGATCCGCCGCCTGCCTGGTGCCAGGAAGACGGCGATGATCGAGAGCATCGTCGCGGGCGCGAGCGACCACAGCTCATGGTCACCCATCACCAGCGAGATCACGCCGAGCACGACCGCGGACAGACTCCCGGCCACCAGCCATCGCACCGTGGCGGGCCCGAGGTGAGCGGGATGCGCCCGGGCCGCCCGGAGCACCCGCAGGCTGAACAAGACCACGGCGGCCACGGTCAACACGACCAGCGCCACGATGGCGACGCCCTTGGGCCACCCCACGACGTCCGGGCTCCGCACCCACCGCCTGGAGTAGAGCAGCAGAAAGACGGCCATGCTCGCCGTCAGGCTCCACCACGTGTACCAACGGAAGTTCCGCAGTCCCGTCGAACGCCCGCCCGCCCCGTCACGCACGCGGTCATTGTGCCAGCGTCCACCCGGATCCAGCCAAGTTACATACGTCACGAGATCGCATGACACCCCCACGCCCCCAGGTGCGGTTACGGCACTACAAGCCACCCCTCCCCGCCACCAATCTGGACCTAGGCCAAACACCCGGCCTCACACCAGATCGGAGCCCCCCATGACCACACCCCACACCACCGCCCCCCAAACGGCCGGACCGGACACCACCACATCGGAGACCACCGGCCCCAACACCACCGGAATCCGCGCCGCCGGCGCCGACACCACGACACGCGAAGCCACCACCCATAGCACCAGCGGTGACCACACCACCGGACTCCGCGGGGCCAGGCGCCACGCCACCGGACTCAGCATCGCCACACCCGGCAACGCCGGGGTTCGCGCAGCTAGGGCCGAGGTCGCTGAACCCGGCGCGGCCGAAACCGGACCCCAGACCGATGCGTCGGAGGTGATCCGGACACGGTCCTCCAAGGGCGCTCACGAAGGCCGTGGACACGCTTGGTGGCACTTTCTCCGCCACTACCTGGAGATGATCGCCGCGATGTTCGTCGGGATGGCGATCCTCGGTGGCGCGACGCGCGGGGTGCTCGCGCTGATGGGGCTGGAGTTCCCGTCACACCTCACGGAACTCGCCACCCTCGAAATGGCCTTCGACATGTCCGTCGGCATGATCGTCTGGATGCGCTTCCGGGGGCACGGCTGGGCGAGCACGCTGGAGATGTCCGCAGCCATGTTCGCCCCGGCCATCGCCCTGTTCCCGCTGCTGTGGCTGGACATGATCTCGGCCGACGACCTGATGCTCCTCGAACACCTGGCGATGCTGCCGCTGATGTTCCTGCTCATGCTGCGCCGCCGCGCCGAGTACGGCGGTGCCTCCCATGCCTGAGACGACCTCATCCTCGCCCCGCCGTCTGCTCCCGGTCCTGCTCCGGCGCTGGCCGTCCGCGACCGCGGCGGTTGTCGCGGCCCTCTCATGGGGTGCCAACGACTCCCCCGATGGCGCGCGGTCCATGGCAGAGCTGCTGCTCCTGCTTCCGTTGCTCTACCTGGTGGTCACCCGGCTACGACGGCGAGCGTCCTCCTGGCCGGTGCTCTTCGTCCTGTTCGGATCACTCTTAACGCTACGTGTCTTGGACGTGATCGAGCCGTCCGCCGTCCTCGCCGGGGTGGCGCTCCTCGTGCTGATCTGGGGCGCCCTGGACATCGAACTACTCAAAGAGGGCGAGTTCGGCATCCAGGCCCTGGGCATGATCCTCTTCGGCGCCTTCGCCCTGGCCGGCCTAATCATGAATCCGGTCCTCGGTCAATACGCGGTCGCCGCAGGCTTCTTCCTGCACGGCATCTGGGACTTCTTCTACCTGAAGCACGACAAGGTGGTCTCCCGTTCATACGCGGAATGGTGCGGCGTCTTCGACATCCTGATCGCCGTCCAACTCCTCATCACGCTGTGACCGCCCCACGCGCCGCCGGACCGGGCCGCCCTCCCGGTCTCCGGCGGCGCGCCCATGCGTCCAAGCCAGAGTCCACGTCTTCCCGACCCGCCCGGACATCGCAGACACCGCTGAGCGACCTGGGGTCAGGCTCGGGGATGCGCCTGGCGGTAGGCGGCTCTGAGCCGGTCGATGGAGACGTGGGTGTAGATCTGGGTGGTGTTCAGGGACGCGTGGCCGAGGATCTCCTGCACGCTACGGAGATCCGCGCCCCCTTCGAGCAGGTGCGTGGCCGCCGTGTGCCGCAGACCGTGCGGACCCATGTCGGGCGCACCCTCCACCTCCGCCAGCCGGGCGTGCACCACCCTGCGGACGGTGCCCGCGTCGATGCGCCCGCCCCTGGCTCCGAGGAACAACGCCGGGCCCGTGCCCTCTCTGATCCACAGCGGCCTGCCGCGTACGCACCAGTTGTCGAGGGCGTGCGCGGCCGGGGCGCCGAAGGGGACGCTTCTTTCCTTTCCCCCCTTACCGAGCACCCGCAGCGTCCGGCGTTCGCGATCGACGTCATCGACGTCGAGGCCGCACAACTCGGCGACGCGGACTCCGGTGGCGTAGAGCACCTCCATGATCGCCTGATCGCGCAGGGCCTTCGCGCCCTCCCGCTCGCCGCCGTCGAGGACGGCCCGCGCGTCGTCCTGTCCGAGGACGGCGGGCAGCTCCCGCCCGGCCTTGGCCGTGCCGAGCAGCAGTCCTGGGTCGTCCGCCAGCCAGCCTCGCCGGTGGGCGAACGTCGTGAACGCGCGGGCGCATGCCGTACGGCGGGCCAGCGTGGCGCGCGAGAGCCCGGCGCGGTGCTGCTCGGCCAACCACGCCCGCAGCACGCCGATGTCCAGTTGGGCCAAGCTCTCGACGCCCGTCTTCCGCAGGTGCCCGAGCAGCCCCTCGATGTCGGTCAGGTACGCCCACACGGTGTTCTGCGACAGCCCGCGCTCCAGCCGCAGGTGCCTCTCGAACGCCGCACGCGCCTCCTCCGGCGTCTGCAAGCCTCCCACCCCCGACCTTTCCTTCTCATCGCCCGCGATCTCCCTTCCCCACTATGCTCGCGAATCCTCCCGCTTCGCCGAATCGGCCCGGACCGCCGTCAGAAAGCCGGCGCCGGACACCTCGGACGCGGAACGCCCATAGGCCGCCGCACACGCGGCGAGATCGTGCGTGGAAGGCCGCCGGCCGTCACCTCCGGCCGGGACGTCATGAGCGGAACCTCAGGCGCCAGCCGTTCGGGCCGTGTTGGACATAGCCTGCGGCGGCGAGGGCTCCGAGGCGGCTCAGGGCGGTGGCCAGGTCTACGCCCGCGGCGACGGCGATGGTGGCCGGGCCGGCTCCGCGACCGCGGGATGGGACGGCGTCGAGGACGGCACGGGCCTCGGCGCTGAGGCTGTCCCGGGGGACGACCGGGGCTCTGGGTTCCGGGGCGAGGTCGGCGCCGATGCCGCCGATGAGATCGATCACCTCGGTCGGGCCGGTCACGCACTGGGCCTTGCCCTGGCGCAGCAGCAGGTGGCAACCGGCGGACGCCGCGGACGTGATCGGACCCGGCACCACGCCGACGTGGCGGTGCAGGGCGAGGGCGTGGTTGACGGTGTTGAGCGCGCCGCTCCGGAGGGCCGCCTCGACGACGACGGTTCCTCTGGAGAGGGCCGCGATGAGGCGGTTTCGTACGAGAAATCGGCTCCGAGTGGGATACATGCCAGGAGGCGACTCGCTGACCAGCGCTCCACGCTCTCGCACGGCGGCGAACAGGTCGTGATGGCCCGACGGGTAGCAGTAGTCGGTTCCGCAGGCGAGCACCGCGATGGTCGCCGCCTCCCCGGCCAGCGCGCCCCGGTGCGCGGCGGCGTCGATGCCGTAGGCGCCGCCGGAGACGATCGACCAGCCCGCCTCGCTCAGCTCGGCGGCGCAGGCGGTGGCGACGTGCACGCCGTACGGAGTGGCCGCGCGCGCCCCGACGACGGCGACGGACCTCAGGCAGGAGTACCGAAGATCGGCCGCACCTTTGACCCACAGCCCCGTAGGACGGCTCACCCCCAGGTCATCGAGTTGGGTGGGCCACTCGACATCACCGGGGACCACCAGCCTGGCCCCCTGGGAGTATCCGGTCGCGAGGTCACGGGCGGGATCGACCGCCAGCAGGCGGGCCCGCCACGCCGCCACGCGCGTCTGAAGGTCGCTGGGGCTCCTGCCGCTGTCACGCGCCAGCACACCGGCGCTGTTCGCCGCCAGGGAGCCGCCGCGAATCTGGGCCAGCGCCTCCACCGGGCCGCTCGTCTCCACCAGCCGGCCGAGCAGCGGATCGCCCGACTCGCCCGCCCGCATCAGAGCCACCCTGGCCAGGCGCCCCTCATCCCGGGTGCAGGCACCTGCCGGGCCCCCGACCGGTACCAACGCCCCACCGCCACCTGTGTGCTGGTGAGGGGCGGGAGACGGCGGATGGCCGTCGTCCATCTGAGTCTGGGCGAGCATCGGACTGTCGTCTCTCTCCGGCATGCCACCGGCGTCGGGCGGATTCTCCTCGTCGGCCGTCACTGGCCCACCCCCAGCCACAGGGCGAGCGCGGCGTTGGTCTCGTCGACCTCGGGGCGCTCTTTGCCCGCCAGATCGGCGAGGGTCCAGGCCACGCGGGTGACGCGGTCGAGGCCCCTGGCGCTGAGCGAACCGCTGTCGAGGCAGGCCGTGAGCGGCTTCATCGCGTCGTCCGGAGGCCGCAGGTCGCTGTGCAGCGCACTGGAGGACACCTCGGAGTTGGTGAGCCACGGGCTGCCGTTCAGCCGTTTGGCGGCCCGCTCGCGGGCCTGGACGACGCGCTCGCGCACGACCGTGCTCGGCTCGGCGAAACGACGGTCGGCCAGCAGTTCGCGACGGCTCGACCGGATGACGGCGACCTTGACGTCGACCCGGTCGAGTAACGGCCCGGACAGGCGGGCCAGATAGCGCCGTTTGACCATGGGCGTGCACTGGCAGGGCTCGGAAGGGCTCGCGGGTTGCGCGCACGGGCAGGGGTTCGCCGCCATGACGAGCATGAAACGCGCCGGGAAGGTGGTGGTTCCCGCCGCACGCGAGACAGTGACGACGCCGGACTCCAGTGGCTGGCGCAGTGAGTCGAGGACGGATGAGGCGAACTCGGGCGCCTCATCGAGGAACAGCACACCACGGTGGGCCATGGAGACCGCTCCGGGCCGGGGAACGGAGGTGCCGCCGCCCACGACTGCGGCGACCGTCGCCGTGTGGTGCGGGCTGACGAACGGCGGCGCCGAGAGCAGCGGCTGCCCCGATGGCAGCGCGCCCGCGATGGAGTGGATCGCGGTGACCTCCAGGGCGTGATCGAACCCCAACGGAGGCAGCAGCGTGGGCAGGCGCTCCGCCAGCATGGTCTTGCCGGTGCCCGGTGGTCCGAGCATCCAGAGGTTGTGCCCACCCGCCGCGCAGACCTCCAGCGCCTTGCGCCCCATCGGCTGACCGGCCACATCACGCAGGTCGGGAGCGGGGCGCTGCATGGTCTCTCCAATTCCGGTGGGATTCGGCCCGGCCAGATCTTCACAGGACGGCGGGCGGGCGGGATCGCCTTCGCGCAGCCACTCGACCAGCTGGCGCAGATGCTCCACCGGTATGACCGTCACACCGGGGACGAGGGCGGCCTCGGCCGCGTTGCCCGCGGGGACCACGACACTCGCGGCGCCCGCGTCGGCCGCCGCGACGATCGACGGGAGAATGCCGCGGACCACCCGGACACGTCCGTCGAGACCGAGTTCGCCGAGGAAGAACGGCTCGGCGACCCGCTCCCTGGGCACGATCCCGGCGGCGCCCAGCAGGCTGACGGCTATGGCGAGGTCGAACTGGCTCCCGCGTTTGGGGAGGCTCGCCGGAAACAGGCTGATCGTCACCCGGGTCTCCGGCCAGCCGTACCTGCTGTTGATCACGGCGGACCTGACGCGGTCACGGGCCTCGCTGAGAGCCGTGTCGAGCAGCCCGATCAGGTGGACGCCGGGGAGACCGTTGGAGATGTCGGCCTCGATCTCGATCACGTGACCGGTGACGCCCACCAGGGCGACACAGCGAGTTCTGGAGACGGCCATTCAGCACACCCCCCGCTCATGGTGGAGCGAGTACGCCGCGCCGAAGCGTTCGAGGGCGATGACATCGACCCGCACCGTGTCGAAGCGGACGGCCTGCCCGGCCAGCCACCGACCGACCAGGAACCGCAGGCGGGCCAGCTTCAGCGGGTTGACCGCCTCCAGCGCGGTGCCGTGGGTGCGACCGGACCGGGTCTTCACCTCCACCACGACCAGCGCCTGCCCGTCGCGGGCGACGATGTCTAGCTCACCCTCCCGGCACCGCCAGTTGCGGTCGAGGACTTCCCATCCGCGCGCCCGCAAGAAATCCACGGCCATCTGTTCGCCGCGTTTACCAAGATCGTCCTTGGCCGCCAAGGTGACCACCTCCGGCCACGACCTTCTCCCCTTTCGTCGCGCCCCGAGCGAGGAGAACCACGTTCTGTGGATAAGCGGGCACCAGTCGTGATCAGGCTCTGTGGATAAGGGCGCCGTGCGGTCGCGCAGCCGGGGAGTGGCTTCGGAATGGTGGGCGCCTCATGCGCCGTGGCTTGGGGCGAGCGGTACGAGACCTACGGGCTGACGGCGCTGCCCCACAAGGCTGCTGATCGCCCGTGCCGGGCCCCAGGGGCTCGCGGACACTCGCACGGAGGGCCTACGAGGTGGACGGCGAAGCGCTGGGGGCGTGCGGTCGCAGATGGGCCGTGCCTCGTGGGGCCGAGGTGCGGTGGGCCGATAGGACGGCGGAGCGCTGAGGGCCGTACTGCCGACGGGCCGCGCCGGGCGGAGGCCGCGGGCGAGGCGAGCCGTTCTGGGGGGAGGCCGGTGCCTATGGGGGGTGGGGACTACGGCGTGGTGACCCAAACGGGGTGGTGACCTAAGGGGTGGGGTTAGGCGGGGGTGGAGGGGTTTGTGGGCAGGGAGAGGCGGGCCGGTGGGGGTGGGCCGGCGGGAGGGTGGGGTGGTGGGGGTTAGGAGGAGAAGCCCTCCTTGGGCATTTCAAGGTCGGGCTTGGCCAGTTCTTCGACGTTGACGTCTTTGAAGGTGACTACGCGGACGTTCTTGACGAAGCGGGCGGGGCGGTACATGTCCCACACCCAGGCGTCCTGCATCTTCACGTCGAAGAAGACATCGCCGTTCTCGGCCGTGCGGACGTCCAGGTCGACGGAGTTGGTCAGGTAGAAGCGACGCTCGGTCTCTACGACATAGGTGAACAACCCCACGACGTCGCGGTACTCACGGTAGAGCTGCAGCTCCATCTCGGTCTCGTACTTTTCGAGATCTTCTGCGCTCATCCCGTCCTCCTGTCACGTGCCTCCCGGGCCGCCCGATCAGGCGACACCGGCCCCCACTTCATTCTCACCCATCTCGCTACCCAGCCCCGAACGCGCCACTGTGACGAAGGAGAAACGATGTTGCGGACAAGGGCCGTGGTTGGCGAGGGCAAGCCGGTGACCTGGGGTGACATACCCCTTATGCAAGGCAAAACCGTACTGGGGGTGACGCTCGTCCAGCTCCGCCATGATGCGGTCCCTGGTGACCTTCGCGACGATGGACGCCGCCGCCACGCATGCCGCGACCTGGTCGCCCTTCCAGATGGCCAGGGCGGGCGCCGGAAGGCCGGGGACCGGGAAGCCGTCGGTGAGAATGTAGCCGAGTTCGCAGGAGAGCCGCGCCACCGCGCGGCGCATGCCCGCGATGTTGCACTTGTGCAGGCCGCGCGTGTCGATCTCCTCCGGCGGGATCACCACGGTGGCGACGCCCTTGGCGGTCGCCAGGACGCGCTCGTAGAGCCTCTCGCGTACGGCCGGCACCACGAGCTTGGAGTCGCACAACCCGTCGATCGGGCGGCCGAGCACCACGGCGGACACCACGAGTGGCCCGGCGCAGGCTCCACGGCCCGCCTCGTCGACTCCGGCGATGGGCGTGAGCCCGCGCCGCGCCAGGGCCCGTTCGTAGGCGTAGAGGCCCGAGTCCCGCCGGACGACGCTCGGACGGGGCCGGAACGCCGGCGCGGGGGGGCGCGACACATCAGTCATGACAGCATCGAGGTTACGCGCTCCGGATCACCGAAAGCTATCGGACCCGATCGAAAGTCTCGGGCCTGGACAGAATGGTCGCCCGGGAGAAGGGCCAGACGATCGCGAAGGCTCGCCCGATGACGTCGTCCTCGTCGATCGGGCCGTGGTAGATCTCCCGGGAGTCGGACGAACCCGACCGGTGGTCGCCCATCACCCACAGCTTGCCCTTCGGCAACTTCTCCTTGAACCGCTGTTTGGAGGGGTAGTCGTCGGGATGGATGTAGGTCTCGTCCAGAGGCACGCCGTTGACCGACAGGCGTTTGGCGTCGCAGCACTCGACGGTGTCGCCGCCGACCGCGATCACCCGTTTGATGGTGTCCTGACCGTCCCAGCCTTTGAAGACCACGATGTCGCCGCGGTCGGCCGCGCCGTTCAGCTTGTTGACGACGACGCGGTCGCCGACCATCAGGGTGTTCTCCATGGAGCCGGACGGGATCCAGAACTGCCCGATCACGAAAGCCTGCAGCAGCAGCGCGACGACCACGCCGAGGGCGATCAGGCCGATCGTCTCGCGTAGGGTGCCGCGCTTCTTGCCGTCGGCAACGCCGTCGGCCTTACCCTCGGCCTCGCCGCCGGGCTTGCCGGCGGCGGACTCGTTCGGGTCGCCGGGCCGGTCGGTGTTGTCCTTGTCTCCGTCGGTCACGGTCATCGGGTACGGCTACCGCCTTCGCGTCAGACGACGGCGCACCAGCACCACCGGCACGGCCCCGGCGAGCCCGAGCAGCAGCGGGGCGGCCCCTCCGACGGCGCCCGCGGCCTTGAGCGCCGGCTGGGCGAACGTCTCGGGGATGGGCAGGGTGGCGGCGCGGGAGAACGGCCAGACGATGACGAAGGCCCGGCCCACGACGTGGTCGGCGGGGATGGTGCCGCCGCCGGGATCGCCCATGTGCGAGCGCGAGTCGAGGGAGACCGAACGGTGGTCGCCCATCACCCACAGCCTGCCCTGCTCGACGGTGACCTCGAAGTACCTGTTGGACGGCACGTCGCCCGGATAGAGGTAGCCCTCCTCCTCGATGGGCGTGCCGTTGACCGTGATCCGGCCCTTGGGGTCGCAGCACTTCACCTTGTCGCCGGGGATGCCGATGACCCGCTTGATGTAGTCCTTCTCGCCGGGCACGACGCCGAAGGCCGTGCCGACCCAGCGGAAGAAGCCCGCGACCGGGTTCGACGGCTCCTCGAACTGGACCTCGCCGTCCCAGGAGTCGACGCCGGAGAAGACCACGATGTCGCCGCGCTCGATGTCACGGGTGTGATACACGAGCTTGTTGACGAGGACCCTGTCATTGGTGAGCAGGGTGTTCTCCATGGACTCCGACGGAATGTAGAACGCCTGGATCACGAACGTCTTGATGACGAACGCGAGGACCAGCGCCACGACCACCAGGACGGGCAGCTCACGCCAGAACGAACCCTTTTTGTCCTTGCCCCGTTTTTTCGCGGTCTTCTTGGTTTCTTCCGCGACCACGTGCACCTCGTCCTCGGCAGGGGGATGCGCGGTCGCGCCAGACCCCGGGTCGTCGTTAGCCATCGCTGACGAGCCTAGATGATGCCCGGCGCCGGAGGGCGGGCAGATCGCCCCTGAAGACCCGCGCGTCGCCGCCCGCGCCGGGGTCGGGACCGGTCACGATCATGATTGCCCCATTCAGGTTGAGAGTCCGGATATGTCCCCTGGTAGGGGAACGTGAACGGCCCGCACCACAGGGGTGCGGGCCATTCGGACGATCGGCTCACCTGGTCCACACCCCTGGCGCGGACGAACGCGATCACTTGGCGGTGGGCAGGGCCTCACGCTTCTCGCGGATACGGGCCGCCTTGCCGCGCAGATCGCGCATGTAGTAGAGCTTCGCGCGGCGGACGTCACCACGGGTCACGAGCTGGATCTTCTCGATGACCGGGCTGTGCACCGGGAAGGTGCGCTCAACGCCGACGCTGTAGCTGACCTTGCGGACGGTGAAGGTCTCCCGCGCGCCACCACCCTGGCGGCGCAGCACGAATCCCTTGAAAACCTGGATACGGGACCGGTTGCCCTCGACGACGCGGACGTGAACCTCAAGCGTGTCGCCCGGACGGAAGTCCGGGACGTCGCTGCGCATCGAGGCCTTCTCGATCTCCTGGATCTGCGTGTGCATGACGGCGGTCCCTCATAAGACGGCGAGCGCGCGGAGGTCCACCCGGCCGCGCGGCTAGGCGCGGCATCGCGGCGGACGCGCGAGCTGACTGGTTTGACGTACAGGGTCTGAGATGCCGGGTCAACGAACCCGGCCGTGCCTGACCGACCGATGGACAGTCGGCAACAGCGACTCAGTTTGCCACATCTTCCGGCCACATCGAAATCGACCGGTCCGATCAAGCTCCGCTCAGGCTCCGATCAGACGCCCGTCAGGCGTCCGCGCCGCGCTCGGAGAGGACCTCGCGGTCGCGCTTGTCGAGCGACTCGTCGTCGAGCCCGGCCGCCAGCTCGGGCCGGTTGCTCAGCGTACGGCGGAGCGCCTCGTCACGCCGCCACCTGGCGATCTTCCCGTGGTGCCCGGACAGCAGGATCTCCGGCACGCGCCGCCCCCGCCACTCCGGCGGCTTGGTGTAGACCGGCCCTTCCAGCAGGTTGCGCATCGTGCCCGGCGCGAACGAGTCGTCGGTGGCCGACAGCTCGTTGCCGAGCACACCGGGCAGCAGGCGTCCGACCGCCTCCACCATGACCAGGACGGCGACCTCACCCCCGGCGAGCACGTAGTCGCCGATGCCGACCTCGTCCACCCGCATGCGCCCGCGGTATTCGTCGATCACCCGGGCGTCGATGCCCTCGTAGCGCCCGCAGGCGAAGGCCAGCCACGGCTCGGCGGCGTACTCCATCGCCAGTTCCTGCGTGAACGGCCGCCCGCTGGGCGTGGGCACCACGAGCCGGGGCTCCCCGGCGCCGGCCGCGGTGACGGCGTCGATCGCCTCACCCCAGGGTTCGGGTTTCATCACCATTCCGGGACCACCGCCGTACGGCGAGTCGTCCACGGTGCGGTGGACGTCGTGGGTCCAGTCGCGGAGCTGGTGCAGGGAGATGTCCAGGATCCCGCGCTCGCGCGCCTTGCCGATCAGTGAGACGTCGAGCGGCGCGAAGTACTCGGGGAAGATGGAGATGATGTCGATGCGCATGGGTCCTCAGACGGCCTCGTCCGGGTCGAGCAGGCCTGGCGGGGCGTCCACGACGAGCAGCCCGGCCGCGAGGTCCACCTCGGGCACCAGGGCGCGCACGAACGGCACGTAGACGTCGCGGCCGTCGTCCCGCCGTACGACCAAGAGGTCCTGGCCGTGGTGCAGGACGTCGGTGACGCGGCCCACCCGCTCGCCTCCGCCGCCGGACGCCGCCGAGGCGGACGTGGTCACGGAGAGGCCGATGAGCTGGTGGTCGTAGAACTCGTCGGGGTCGTCGAGCGGCGGGGCATCGTCGGACTCCGCGAGGAGCAGCACGCCGCGCAGATCGCCCGCGGCGTCGCGGTCGTGCACCCCGGCGAACCTGATCAGCAGGAACCCGGCGTGCGGGCGGACCTGCTCGATCACCAGGGGGCCGGAGGCGGGCGGATCGGTGGCGAGGGAGACGCCGGGCGCGAAGCGCAGCCCGGGATCGTCGGTCCGCACGTCCACGCTGACCTCGCCGCGCACGCCGTGCGGCCGGCCGATGCGTCCCACGACAAGCTGCACGGGAAAACCAACCTCCATGGCGCCCGCCGGGCGCCCCGGGAAACGCGGGCGGCCCACGACGCGGAGTCGCGGGCCGACCGGGGTGTCAGCGGGCTTCGTTCAGGTCGAGCAGGTCGACGCGAACGAATTTACCGTCGGCCAAGGCGCTGACGACGGTGCGCAGCGCCTTGGCGGTACGCCCGCCACGGCCGATGACCTTGCCGAGGTCGTCGGGGTGGACCCGGACCTCCAGCACACGCCCGGTGCGGATGCGCCGGGCGCGGACACGGACCTCGTCGGGGTGCTCGACGATGCCCTTGACCAGGTGTTCAAGGGCCTCCTCAAGCACCTCAGGCCCCGCCTTCCGAAGTCTCTTCGGCCGAGGCGGCGGGAGCGGCGGCGGCGTCGGCGGCGGGCTCTTCGGCCTTCTGCGACTTCCGCGACTTGCGCTGCGTGGTGGCGGCGGCGCCGGTGTCACCCGACAGCGACTCCTTGGCGGCGGCCTCGTAGATCGCGTGGCGGTCGGGCTTGGGCTCTGCCACCAGCAGCGGCGGCGGGGCGGGCTCGCCCTTGAACTTCTGCCAGTCGCCGGTCAGCTTGAGCAGCTTGAGCACGGGCTCGGTCGGCTGGGCGCCGACACCGAGCCAGTACTGGGCGCGCTCGGACTTGACCTCGATGCGCGAAGGGTTTTCCTTCGGGTGGTACAGACCGATCTCTTCGATCGCCCGGCCGTCACGCTTGGTGCGGCTGTCGGCGACGACGATGCGGTACTGCGGGTTGCGGATCATTCCGAGCCGCTTGAGCTTGATCTTGACTGCCACGGGTGTGGTCTCTCCTGGACATTTGAGCGTGGGTGAACGGCGTCTCATCGAGTGGGGCACGACGGGAAGACCGTCCGAGGGACAGACGACCGGCGGGGGTGAGAGGGCACCCGCATGGCCGTGTTGTTCCAACATGCCATTGTGCCAGACAGAACGGCATGCGGCGCAATCACAGGTGCATCGTGAACGGATTGGCCCGATGTGGCCGCCCCGCACACGAAGACTTGGTCAATTCTGGCCGGGAAGCTTGAGCTTGGAAGGGTCGAAACCGGGCGGGAGCTGCAACCCGGGGGGCAGCTTGCCCGCGCCGGGGACCTTGGGCGCGGGGATGCCGCTCTCGCCGCCGCCCTGGGGCTTCTTGCCCAACGCGGCCTTGCGCGGGTCTCCGCTGACCCTGCGGCCTTTCTTGGCCTTCTTCTGGGCCTTGGCGCTCTTTCGCGCGCCCCCCCCGGGCATGCCCGGTAGGCCCATGCCGCCCGCGACGCGCTTCATCATCTTCTGCGCCTCGAAGAAGCGCACCACCAGGCTGCTGACCTCGGTGACGCTGACGCCCGAGCCGCGGGCGATGCGCGCCCGGCGGGAGCCGTTGATGATCTTGGGGTCGGTGCGCTCGGCGGGGGTCATGGAGCGGATGATGGCGGCGACGCGGTCGAGGTCGCGGTCGTCGATCTGGTTGAGCTGGTCGCGCATCTGCCCCATGCCGGGCATCATCCCGAGCAGGTTCTTGATGGGGCCCATCTTCTGGACCATCGCCATCTGCTCGAGGAAGTCGTCGAGGGTGAAGCCGTCGCCCGAGGTGAGCTTGCCCGCCATCTTGGCGGCCTGCTCCTCGTCGAAGGTCTTCTGCGCCTGCTCGATCAGGGTGAGGACGTCGCCCATGTCGAGGATGCGCGAGGCCATCCGGTCGGGGTGGAAGGCGTCGAAGTCGGCGAGCTTCTCACCGGTGGAGGCGAACATGATCGGCCGTCCGGTGATGTGCCGCACCGAGAGGGCCGCGCCGCCGCGGGCGTCGCCGTCGAGCTTGGTGAGCACCACGCCGTCGAAGCCGACGCCCTCCATGAACGCCTGGGCCGTGGTCACGGCGTCCTGGCCGATCATGGCGTCGACCACGAAGAGGATCTCGTCGGGGGTGACGGCGTCGCGGATGTCGGCCGCCTGGCGCATCAGCTCCGCGTCGATGCCCAGCCGGCCCGCGGTGTCGATGATGACGACGTCGTGCTGCTGACGCTTGGCGTGCTCGATGGAGCGGCGGGCCACGTCGACCGGGTCGCCGACGCCGTTGCCCGGCTCGGGCGCGAAGACCGCGACCTCGGCGCGCTCGCCCATGACGGCGAGCTGCTGCACGGCGTTGGGGCGCTGCAGGTCGGCGGCGACCAGCAAGGGCGCGTGGCCCTGGTCGCGCAGCCAGCGGGCCAGCTTGCCGGCCAGCGTGGTCTTTCCTGAGCCCTGCAGGCCCGCCAGCATGACGACGGTCGGCGGGGTCTTCGCCAGCCGCAGCCGGCGCGTCTCGCCGCCCAGGATCTCGATCAGCTCGTCATTGACGATCTTCACGACCTGCTGGGCGGGGTTGAGCGCCTGGGAGACCTCGGCCCCTCTGGCTCGCTCCTTGACCTGGGCGACGAACGCCCGGACCACGGGCAGTGCGACATCGGCCTCCAGCAGCGCGATGCGAATCTCGCGGCAGGTCGCGTCGATGTCGGCTTCGGACAGGCGTCCCTTGGCACGAAGGGAGGAGAAGACCGATGTCAGGCGGTCGGAAAGCGTCTCGAACACGTGATGGCCAGCCTCTGCGCGTCAGGTCGTGCGTCAGGTCGCGCAGTCGCGCATGTTTTCATGCGGCGTCCTGCGACTCAGCCTCCCAGCCTAACCGCTGGGAGGCGTTCAGCGTCCCGTCCCCGGTACGGCCATGCGGATCGTCAGAGCGTGTTCCACCAAGGTGATCAGGGTGGACTTGACCGATTCGCGGGCTCGCGCGTCGGTCTTGACAATGGGGATGTGCGGGGCCAGGGTCAGCGCCTCGCGCAGGTCCTGCTCGGTGTGGGAGTACTCCCCGTTGAACCCGTTGACCGCCACCACGAAGGGGAGTTCGGCCTCCTCGAAGTAGTCAACGGCGGGGAAGCTGTCGGCCAGTCTGCGGGTGTCGATCAGCACGACCGCGCCGATCGCGCCGCGCACCAGGTCGTCCCACATGAACCAGAAACGGTGCTGTCCCGGAGTGCCGAACAGGTAGAGGATCAGGTCGCGGTCCAGCGAGAGGCGGCCGAAGTCCATCGCCACGGTGGTGGTCGACTTGTGCGGCGTCAGCGCGGTGTCGTCGATGTCCGCGCTCGCCTTCGTCATCACCGCCTCCGTGGTGAGCGGCAAGATCTCCGAAACCGCGCCGACGAACGTCGTCTTCCCGACGCCGAAACCACCGGCCACGACGATCTTCGTCGAGGTCAGGCCGCCGTTCCGGCTAGAGCCTGCGAAGTCCACTGAGCACCCTTTCCAACAGGTTGAGATCCGGCTTGCCCGCCTCCAGCGTCGTCTGGTGCACCTGGACAAGACCCTCGGCCGCCATGTCGGCGACGAGGATCCTGGTGACGCCGAGCGGGACACGCAGCATCGCGGAGATCTCCGCGACCGACCGCACCTGCCGGCACAGGGCGCTGATCGCCTGGTACTCGGGAGGCCGGTGGGTCAGATCGTGATGTAGGGACGTCGACGAGGAGACCAGGGCCTCCACGGCGAGCTGCGTGCGGGGCGCGGTGCGCCCTCCCGTCACGGCGTACGGCCTGACCAGGGAGCTCTGCTCCAAGGCCGGGGGCGGCGCGACATAGTGCGCCCCACCCGGAGGCCGGGTGGGGTCGTCCATGGGGTTGTACGACCGCCCCTCCCGGGGATGGCCGTCTTCATGAAAGCCGTGGCCTGTCACGGCGCCCTCCTAGGGTCCCGGCCATCACCGCGGATGCGCGGCTTGGAGCTCCGCGCGGACGGCGGGCGTGAGGACCTGTCCCGCCCGCTCCACGAGGAGCGTCATCTGGTAGGCCACGAGACCCATGTCACAGTCGGCCGCGGCCAAAACCGCCAGGCACGACCCGTCGCTGATGGACATGATGAGGAGCAGCCCGCGCTGCATCTCCACCACCGTCTGGGTGACCGGCCCTCCCTCGAACACCCTCGACGCCCCCTGGGTGAGGCTGATCAGGCCCGCCGCCACGGCGGCGAGCTGGTCGGCCCGGTCTCTCGGAAAGCCCTCGGAGAAGGCCAGCGGGAGGCCGTCCGAGGACACCACGACCGTGTGCGCCACCCCCGGCACGTTGTGGACGAAGTCGGTGATCAGCCAGTTGATCCCGCGCGCCGCCTGGCTCAGCTCTCGCACTGCCCCTCCTCGGTGGCCCGCTTCCAGGTGATCGTGAAGTGCCGACGAACCCGCTCGGTCACGAGTCCTCCTCGCTCGCTTCGACGTTCCGGATGAGGTCTGGGCGCGCTCGGCCGTCCTCCGGCTCCCCGCGCGCCTCGGCGCGGCCCTGCCGTACGCCCTGCTGGAGGCCGGACAGGCGATCGCGGACCACTTCCGGCGACACGGCCGGACGGCGGGCGACCGGCGCCGAGGGCGGCGGCGGAGGCCCGGTGCCCTCGACGGCGCCGGGCACCAGGTTTGCCCTGGGGACCCGCCTGGGCAGCCCGATCCCGGTGACGCCGCCACGGGTGGGACCGTCGGCCACCCGATCCGCGGCCCGGAAGCCGGGATCGGCCGGGGAGATCCACGGGGAGGAGGCGTCGTCCGCCGGTCCCTCGGGAACGTCCGGGTGTTCGGGGATGTCCGGCGCGCGGAACCAGTCGGACTCCACCGTCGAGTAGACGGGCAGGCGCTCCTCAGGCGGGCCGGGCGGGCCGACGCCGTTCGCGGCGTTGTCCAGCGCCCTGTCGTGGATGCCGGTGATCCGTTCGATGGGCCCGGTGGCCTCGGCCGGGTCGTAGCCGTCATAGGCGTCGTGGGCGGCGTAGGAGCCCTGCCGGGGCACCCGTACGGCCCAGCCCCCCGAAGGGCCGCCGTACGGGTCCTCCCAGGACTCCGCGCGGCCCCCTGACCCGTCCTGCGGGGTGAACACCGAGCCGCCGGGGACGCCGCCGGGGATTCCGCCGTGGCCCCCGGCGAACATCGGGTCGCTCACCGGCCCGCCCGTCGGCCCGCTCACAGGTCCGGGTGCGTCGAACGGCGTGGACGGCCCGGCGAGCGCCGCCTGCCGCTCGTGCGCCGCCCGGGAGGCGTGGCTCCACTCGTCCGGCGCGGCCAGCAGCGCGTCCGGCAGGAGCACCATGGCGGTGAGCCCGCCGTTCTCCTGCTGGCGGAGCTGGACGCGGATGCCGTGTCGCAGCGCCAGCCGTCCTACCACGAACAGCCCCATCCGCCGCGACACCGAGACGTCCACTACGGGCGGGTTGGCCAGCCGCCAGTTGGCCTGGGACAGCTCGGCGCCGGTCATCCCGATGCCGAAGTCGCTGACCGAGATCATCAGCCCGCCGCCGTCGATCCGGTTCGTGGAGACGGTCACGACGGTCTCGCTCGGCGAGAAGGAGATCGCGTTCTCCAGCAGCTCGGCCAGCAGGTGCACGACGTCGTTGACGCCGCTGCCCAGGACGGCCGGGCCGCTGGGTATGCGCAGGTTGGCCCGCTCGTAGTTCTCGACCTCCGAGAGGGCGGCGCGGGCCACGTCGATGAGCGGCACCGGCTGGCTCCAGCGCCGCGCGGGCTCCTGCCCGGCGAGGACCAGCAGGTTCTCACTGTTGCGGCGCATGCGGGTGGCCAGGTGGTCGAGCCGGAACAGGTTCCCGAGCCGGGTTTCGTCTTGTTCGCCCTGTTCGAGTGACTCGATCATGGTGAGCTGGCGCTCCACGAGGGTCTGGCTGCGCCGGGAGAGGTTGACGAACATCGCGTTGACGTTGTTGCGGAGGGCGGCCTCCTGGCCGGCCAGCCGTACGGCCTCGCGGTGCACCTCGTCGAACGCGCGGGCCACCTCACCGATCTCGTCGCGGGTGACCGCCCCGGGCAGCAGGTCCTCCGGGGTGGGTGCCTCGCCGCCCTCCCGGAGGCTGTTGACCGTCTCGGGGAGCCTGCGCCCGGCGACTTCGAGCGCGGCGTCGCGCAGCCGCCGCAGCGGGCCCACCAGCGATCTGGCCATCAGCGTGGTGATCAGCAGGACCACCAGCAGCAGCGCGCCGACCACGAGGGTGACGACCAGCGCGTTGCCGCTCTCCTCGGCGCGCGATCGGTCGGCGGCGGACACGATCGAGCCGCCGAGGCCGATCTCCACGAGCCGCATCCGCTTGATCGTGTCGCTGGACGCGTCGAACCAGCGGTCCAGGTCGCGTGGGTTGAGCGGGTTCATGCCGGGCGCGGCCTGCCCGGTCGCGGCGATGAGCGCGCGCAGGCGCATGTGCTCGGCCCGGTCCACCCGCTGCCCGGTGACGGTGTCGTCGTAGGCCTGGCGCTGCGCGGGGGTCGCCGTGGCGTCGAACGCGGCCAGGGCGCTCTCCCGCTGGGCGCGGGCGGTGACGAAGGTGTCGAGGAGCGTCGTGGTGAAGGAGCCCGAGGCGATGGCGACCGACAGCACGGCCCGTTCGGTGGACGCGTGCTCCTTGGCCTGGGCGAGCGCGGCGAAGGCGGCCGCCCCTGCGGTCAGCTCCTCCGCGTCGGCCGAGATGCCCTGGGCGATCTCCCCGTGGACGGCGAGCAGGTCGCCGATCAGCGCGTCGTAGCGGTACAGCACGGGCTCGGCGGACACCTGGGTGCCCGACACGGCCAAGCGGATGTCGTCGAGCTGTTTCAGCCGGGCGCGGACCTGGTCGATCTTGCCGGTCAGGCGCCTCGGCCCCTCGTCGGCCGTCGCCTCGCTCAGGCGGGCGTTCACCCGCTGCCGCAGGCGGTCCACGGTCTCCTGCTCGTGCAGCCGCAGCCGGTCGAGGTCTTCGGCGGCCCGCCCCGCGGCCACGAAGCGGACGGCGAGGTCGCGTTCGAGCTCGACCTCGTGCGCGAGGCCGCCGAGCAGGATGGCCAGGGAGGCGATCTCGCCCGCGCGCTCGTACTCGCCCGCCTCGGCGACGGAGTCGGCGATCCGCAGGCCGCCGAGGATGACTCCGGCCAGGGTGGGGATGAGCACCAGCGTGATCAGGCGGGTGCGGACCCGCCAGTCGCGCAGAGACGTGCGGCCGCCGTCCCCTCCGGCGGGAGCGGGGGTTTTGGTCCCTTTTCCGCCGTCGATCGCGCGCGCCCCCTCGCGATACGCGCGCATCCCGCCCCGCTCCCCCTGCGTGGCGCCGGCCGCCCGAGGGGCGTCCCAAAGGCCGCGAGTGCCGCCCGTCCGGTCCCCTGGCGCGGCCTGCGCACCGAGTGGCGGACCTACGGGCGCGGGTAAGGCACCCGGGCCGCGACCATCGCGGCCCGCGGGGGATGTTGCAGTCATTAGCGTGCGGAACCTCTCCTCGGACGCCTCGTGGGGCGGAAGTACGTCAGTGCGCCGAGCGTGCGCGGGGCCACAACGTATAGATGGGGCGGGGGTTCATTTGAGCACAGATCGTGAAGCTCGGCCAATGCCTCATAGGCACCAATTTTCATTTAAATCACAATTGTCCGCTACACGAATCGAACTCGCCGTAACCCGCATTAGAGGCTGACCGGAACTACCCGACGGCCCACGATGGACGCTCGTTGAGCGTGCGTACGTCCATGTCGGTGATCCGCTTCATCACGACGGACATATCGGCCAACTCCGCAGGCGTGAGCACGTCCGCGATATCGGCGAAGCCGTCCGGCGCGCGTTCCTGGACTTTACTGATCGTCTCTTCCATCGGAAGCTCACGGTGTGCGAGAACGAGTTTTCCGGTTGGTTCGCGACGTTCGCCCTCATAATCATCCAGAGCCGCGCTCACATTAGGCGCGCGAACCGCGAGCGAACGGGCGAGGAACCGGGCGTCCAGGACGGCCTGCGACCCGCCGTTGGCGCCGATCGGATACATCGGATGCGCCGCGTCGCCCAGCAGGGTCACCCGGCCGCTCCCCCACCGGGGCAGCGGGTCCCTGTCCACCATCGGATACTCCAGGATCCGGTCCGTCGCGCGGATCAGCCCGGAGACGTCGAGCCAGGGCAGCCGGAAGCCGGCGAAGTGCGGCAGCACGTCGTCCGCCGATCCGGCCTTGGACCAGTCGGCCACCGGGGCCGGTCCCGGGTCGTGCAGCTTCACCTCGGCCACCCAGTTGACGGTCGCCCGGCCACGGGCGCCCTCCCGCGCCGAGATCGGGTAGGCGACGAACTTGGCCGACAGGTTGGATCCCGCGACGATCACCGTCGAGCCGTCCAGGTACTCGTCCTGATCGGCCGCGACGCCGCGCCACATCCGGATGCCGCCCCACTGCATCGGGCCCTCGTCCGGGTGCAGCCGAGCCCGGACGACCGAGTTGACGCCGTCGGCCCCGACCAGCAGGTCGGCGCGCTCCTCGCGCTTCTCGCCGGAGCGCACGTCGCGCAGCAGTGCAGTGACGCCGGTGGCGTCCTGGTCGAAATCCTCGAACGCCAGGCCGGTCCGCACCCGGTCGTGGCCGAGCCGTTCGCGCACCGCGGCCAGCAGCAGCATCTGCAGCTCGCCCCGGTGGATCGAGTACTGCGGCCACAGGTAGCCCGCGTCCAGCCCGCGCCGCGTGGCCAGGATCGTCCCGCCGTAGCGGTCGGTGAAGGTCATATAGGTGGTCGCGATCCCGGTCGCGGCCAGCGCCGGGCCGAGCCCCAGTTCGGTCAGCTCGCGTACGGCGTGCGGCTGCAGGTTGATCCCGACCCCGAGGGGTCCCAGCTCGGCCGCCGCCTCCACGACGACGCAGTCGACTCCCGCGGCGTGCAGGCTCAGGGCGGTGGCCAGTCCACCGATGCCCGCCCCGACGATCATCACGTGCATGCGCACTCCCCGTTCATGTGGCGCGGGCACCGGTATGCCAGCGCAGCCAGCGGCGTTCGACCAACGCGAACGCCGCGTTGAGCAGATAACCCAGCACTCCCAGAAACACGATGCCGGCCCACATGTCGGCCAGTTCGAAGTCGCGCTGCGAGTCCATCAGATGTGCCCCGATCCCCGCCGTGCCACCGCTCAGCTCCGACAGAACCATCAGGATCAGCGCCAGGCCGATGCCGATCCGAAGCCCGGCGACGATCTTCGGGGCGGCGGCGGGAAGGATCACCGAGAACAGCCGCCTCGGCCCGCGCACGCCGAAGACCTCGGCGGTGTCGAGGTGGAGCCGGTCCACCGCGCGGACGCCCGCCGCGGTGTTCAGCAGCACCGGCCAGATCACGCCGAACACGATCGTCGCCACCTGCATCGAGGTGCCGAGCGCGAAGACGGCGAGGAACACCGACAGCAGCGTGGGCGGCGGTACGGCCCGGCCGAAGTGCACGAGCGGCTCGGCGAGGTCGGCCAGGGTCCGCGACAGCCCGAGCGCGACGCCGAGGGCCACCCCGGCGAGGCTGGTCAGCAGCCATCCGGCGAACAGGTTGAACAGGCTCGGCCCGAAGTCGGCCAGGGCCGCCTCGGTCAGGAAGAGCCGTCCGGGCGGGCCGGAGAACCACAGTTCGTACCCGGCGGCGACGATCTCCGACGGCGGCGGGAAGTACTCCTCGCGGACCTGGCGGGTCACCGCCTCCCAGATCCCCACGAAAAGCGCGGCCAGCCACAGCCTGCTCACCACCCACCGCACGGCCGCGAGCAGCGGGCGCGTCACACGCCCCGCCGCGAGCCGGTGCGGCGCCGTCCTCACGTGACCGCCTCCGTCCGTACGGCGTGCCACCGGAACGCCGTGCGCTCGGCCCATTCCATCAGCGTGTTGACCAGCAGCCCGAAGGTCCCCGCCCACAGCGCCACCGCCAGCGTGACCTCGCCCGCGCCGCCGCCGCTGCGCGCCCGGATCAGCACGATCCCGATCCCCGACTCTCCCCCGCCGAACAGTTCCGCACCGATCACGACGACCAGGCCGATCCCGGCGGACACGCGCACGCCGGTGGCCACGAAGGGCGCGGCGCTGGGCAGCGAGACCCGCCACAGCACGGAGAGCGGCCCGAACCCGAAGGCGCGCAGCGCGTCCTTGGCGAGGGGGTCCACATCGCGCAGCGCGTAGATGGTGTTGAGCAGGATGGGCCAGATCGCCGCGTAGCACACGAGCGAGACCTTCATCTCGGTCTCCGACCCGGACAGCAGGATGGCGGGCGGGATCAGCGCGACCGAGGGGATCGGCCGCAGGAACTCCACCAGCACGCCGCCCGCCCTGCTCAGGAACGGCACAGAGCCCAGCAGCACGCCGAGGAGCACGGCGGCGGCGGTGGCGATGACCAGTCCGATCGCCCACGCCGTGACCGTGTCGGCCGCGTTCATCAGGAACTCGGCGTCCGTGGCCAGGACGAGGAAGCGCACGGCCACCTGGGAGAAGGGGGCGACGTCCACGACGCCGGAACGCGTCAGCGCCTCCGCGACGGCCGCCGCCGCGAAGACGCCGATCGCGCCGCGGGCGGCGCGCCCGATCCTCATCCGGAGGTGGGGACGATGAGCCCCCCTACATCGAGCGCGTTCTCCAGCAGGCCGTACTCGCGCATGAGGTCGGCCACCCGCTGCAGCCGGCTGGCGCTCACCGAGGTGGGGAAGGATCCGATGGCCAGGCTGCCCGCGATCGGCGACTGGATGGTGGTGTACGTCGGGATGATGGAGACGACCTTGGCGCGGTCGGCGGCCAGCGCCTGCGCCTTGGCCATGGCGCGCTGGAAGGCGGCCAGCGTCTTTGGGTTCTTCTGGGCGAACTCGGCCGTGGTGGCGTAGCCCGCGATCGGGAAGTCGGCGGTCGCCCCCTGCGAAGTGTCCCAGATGATCTTGCCGCCGATGGACTGGCTGATCAGCGTCCCGAACGGCTCGACGACCATCGCGGCGTCCACCTTCTTGGCCCGCAGCACGCTCTCCATGTCGGGGAAGGGGAACTCCACGAAGTCGCGTTCCTCGTTCAGCTCGACGCCGTGCGCGCTGGCGGCCACGCGGACCAGCAGGGTGCCGATGTTGCGCCGGGTGTTGACCGCGATGGTGCGGTCCTTCAGGTCGGCGGGCGAGGTGATCGGGCTGTCCTTGGGCACCATGATCACGTGTGTCTTGGGCGCGCTCTGGAACCCGTCGGCGACCACCTTCAGGTCCAGCACCTTCTTGGAGGCGGCGCCGAAGAAGGAGACGTAGTTGCCGAAACTGATGTCCAGGGAGCCCTTCTTCAGTTTCGGAATGGCCTCGGCGCCGCCGGCCAGCATCTGCACCTTGACGTCCAGTCCTTCGTCCGCGAACAATCGCTCGGCGATGCCGAGCTGCAACGGCGCGGTGTCCACGACCGGAATCGACCCGACGGTGATCCGGGTCTTCTCCAGGCCCGCGCCGGCCGAGGGTTGCGCGGAGGTGGTTCCGCCACCGCCGCCGCATCCGGCGGCGAGAAGGAGGGTGATGAGCGCGGTCAGTGAGGTGCGGAGTTTCATGGATCCTCCGAACTGCGCTGGGCAGGAGAAACGATCTCTGGCGGGAACGGAGTGGATCGTAGCGCACAAATATCGCTTTCCACGCCTTTTATCACTCCAGTATCAAATTTCTCAAACCATCTCGACCCTCACCCCTTTAACCGACATATCGTAGCTAATCGGACATGTCGTGGCCCAACCGGTTACGGCTCCGCTAGAGTCCGTAGGAGCTCGGGAAACGAGCACCCGCGAGATGAACGAGCACGATCGGCGCACGGGGATTCGACTTGCTGGAGATTGCCGGCCTCACCCACACGTACGGCGGAGGCGACACCGCGCACACCGCCATTGCCGAGGTCGATCTGAACGTCGCCGAAGGCGAACTGGTATGCGTGGTCGGGCCGTCCGGCTGCGGGAAATCCACATTGTTGCGTTCCATTGCCGGGCTCATTGAACCCACCGGCGGCAGTATTCGGATCGACGGCGTCGAGGTGCGCCGGATTCCGGACAACCTCGCGGTGGTCTTCCAGGATTACAGCAGGTCGCTTTTCCCGTGGATGACGGTCATCGACAACGTCTCGCTACCGCTGCGCCGCAAGGGCATGGACCGCAGACGGCGGCGCGCCGCCGCGCTGGACGCGCTGGGACAGGTCGGCCTTTCCGACGTCGCGCGGAAATACCCCTGGGAGCTGTCCGGCGGGATGCAGCAGCGTGCCTCGATCGCGCGGGCCATCGCCTACCGGCCGGCGCTGCTGCTGATGGACGAGCCGTTCGGGTCGGTGGACGCGCAGACCCGCGAGGACCTGGAGGATCTCGTGCTCGCGGTCCGCCGTACGCACGGGATGACGATCCTGCTCATCACCCATGACATCGATGAGAGCGTTTACCTGGGCGACCGGGTGGCGGTGCTCTCCAGGTCACCGGGAACGGTGATCGCCGACCTGCGGGTGGACCTGCCGTCGCCTCGCGAGCAGATCACCACCCGGCAGCACCCGGAGTTCGTCCGGCTGCGCGCCGAGGCGGGCCGCCTGATCCGCGCGAGGGTCCGCGAGACGGCTCAGACCCCGTAGGCCGCGCGCATGGTCAGCGCGTGCTCGACCAGGGTGATCAGAGCCTCCTTCACCGACTGCCGCGACCTGGCGTCGGTGCGCACGATCGGGATGTGCGGCGCGAGCGTCAGCGCCTCCCGGATCTCCTCCTCGCCGTGCGGGAAGACCCCGTTGAAGCCGTTCAGGCCGACCACGAAGGGCAGCCTGGCCTCCTCGAAGTAATCGATGGCGGGGAAGCTGTCGGCGAGCCTGCGGCTGTCCACAAGGACGACGGCGCCGATCGCGCCGCGTACCAGGTCGTCCCACATGAACCAGAAACGGTGCTGTCCCGGAGTGCCGAACAGGTACAGGATCAAGTCGCGTTCGAGCGTCACCCGGCCGAAGTCCATCGCCACGGTGGTGGTGGTCTTGTCGGGGGTGAGGCCGATGTCGTCGATACCGGAGCTGGCGTCGGTCATCACCGCCTCCGTGGTCAGCGGCAGGATCTCCGAGACCGCGCCCACGAAGGTGGTCTTGCCGACGCCGAACCCACCCGCCACGACGATCTTCGTCGAGGTCAGGCCGCCACTTCGACTAGAGCCTGCGATGTCCACTTAGCACCCTTTCCAGCAAACCGGCTCCGGCTTGCCGGCCCCATGCCTCCGAACGGAGCCTGCGGCACAGCTCGCTGTTGGCACGTTACTCCCTGGTGAGTGACATTTTGAGTGGGTTGGACATCTCCGGGATAACAACCGTCAATAACCTCCGTTGCTCACACGCCTGCCCATACGTCGCCCCCGGGTCGCCTACACCTGGGCGCCGTACGACGCCCTGACCTGAACGACGTACTCCACCAGCGTGATCAAGGTGGACTTGACCGATTCACGGGACCTGGCGTCGGTGCGCACGATCGGGATGTGCGGCGAGAGCGCCAGCGCTTCCCGCACGTCGTCCTCAACGTGCGGGAACTGCCCGTCCCAGCCGTTGACGCCGACGATGAACGGCAGGCCCGCCTCCTCGAAGTAGTCGATGGCGGGGAACCCGTCGGCCAGCCTGCGGGTGTCGATCAGTACGATCGCGCCGATCGCGCCGCGCACCAGGTCGTCCCACATGAACCAGAAACGGTGCTGGCCCGGCGTGCCGAACAGGTACAGGATCAGGTCGCGGTCCAGCGACACCCGGCCGAAGTCCATCGCCACGGTGGTGGTGGTCTTGGTCGGTGTGAGCGCCAGGTCGTCGATTCCGGTGCTGGCGTCGGTCATCACCGCTTCGGTCGTGAGCGGCAGGATTTCCGACACCGCGCCCACGAAGGTGGTCTTGCCGACGCCGAAGCCGCCCGCGACGACGATCTTCGTTGAGGTGAGACCGCCGCCGCTAGAGCCTGCGTAGTCCACTGAGCACCCTTTCCAGCATGTGCAGATCTGGCTGACCCTCGTTGAGATGCGGCTGGTGGAGGCGCACAAGGCCCTCGTCGGCCATGTCGGCCACCAGCACGCGCGCCACGCCCAGCGGAACCCGGAGGAGCGCGGAGATCTCGGCCACCGATCTGACCGATCGGCACAGCACGACGATGCTCTCCTGCTCCGGGGTGAGCAGCGCGAGATCGCTGTCCAGCATGGCGTAGGAGGAGACCAGCGTTTCCATCGCCAGGTGATAGCGCGGCTCGACGCGACCACCCGTCATCGCGTATGGACGGAACAGGGGCTCTTCGTCCCCGGCCCCGTCAGTGCCGCGCACAGCCCTCTCCAATCATCATGGTCATCGCGTCCTGGATGTCTGGAGCTCAGCGCGTAGCGCCGGGGTCAGCACCTGCCCCGCCCGGTCCACCAGCAGGGTCATCTGATAGGCCACCAGGCCCATGTCGCAGTCGGGGGCCGCCAGTACGGCCAGCACGGACCCGTCGCTGATCGCCATGACCAGCAGCAGGCCGCGCTCCATCTCGACCACGGTCTGTGTCACCGCGCCGCCCTCGAATACCCGCGAGGCCCCTACGGTGAGGCTGAGCAGCCCCGCCGCCACGGCGGCGAGCTGGTCGGCCCGGTCCGGGGGGAAGCCCTCGGAGTTAGCCAGGCACAGCCCGTCGGCCGACACGACCACCGCGTGCGCGACACCGGGCGTGCCGCGTACGAACTCGGTGATAAGCCAGTCGAACCTGCGAGCGTCGTGGCTCAGCGTGGTCACGCCTCCTCCTTAGCCGGCCATGTGACCGAGACGCCCTTCGGGTCGTATCGCTCACTCACTGGCCCTCCTTCTTGTCCGACCTGTTCGGTTCGGACTCATCACGAACTTCCGCTCGCCCTCGGCGTACACCTTGCTGCAGGCTCGACATCCGGGAGCGGACCCGCTCGGCCGAGACGGGGGGCATGGGGGTGGGCGCGGCGACGGGTGTCTGCGTGGCGGCGGACACCCTGCCGGGCACGAGGTTCGCCTTCGGCGTGCGCTTGGGCAGGCCGGCGGCGGTGATACCGCCGAGCGCGGGCTCGGCCGCCGCCGCGGCGGCGCGCCAGCCCTCGTCGGCGGGGGTCTGCCAGACGTCCTGGGCGGCGGGCTTGGCGGGCGGCTCGGGCGGGGTGTGCACCGCGGCCCTGGCCGACTCCCACTCATCCAGCCGGTCCTGCTCGTCGCGTCTCGCCTGCTCGGCGCGCTCGGCGACGGTGCTCGCCGCGGTCTCCGGCGCGGAAGCGTCCGGCTTGCGGAACCAGGCCGACTCGATCGACGCGAAGATCGGCAGGTACTCCTCGCCGGAGTCCAGCGACGAGACCTCCACCGCGGGCATCGCGGCCGTGGCGGGGTCGTCGTCCTGCGGGTTCCAGGAGTAGGACGAGGAGCTCGGGCGCGAGCCGCCCGCGGGGCTCGACGGCATGGAGGGCCCCGACGGCACGGCGGGCGCGAACGGGTCGGTGCGTGGGAAGCCGCCTCCCGCGGCGGGCTCCTGCCGCTCCGGCCGGTTGAACGCGCCGCTGTCGCCGCCCCTGCCGCCCCACGGGCCGGTGTCGGGGACCCGGAAGGCCCCGGAGTCGCCGGACGACCTGGTGAAGGGGTCGGATTCCGGGGACGGCCTGCCGAACGCGCCGCTGTCGCCGCCGGACGGCCGTCCGAAGGAGCCGGTGTCCGAGCGCGAGTCGGTGTTCGGGAACTCGTGGGTCGGGAACCCGCCGGACGGGCCGCTCTGTGCGAACGGGTCGCCCGCGCGGTTGAACGGGTCGGGGTCGAGCTGCCCGGGGGCGTTGCCGAACACCGGGTCCGGCGTGCCCTGCTTCTGGCCGAAGTTCCACTCGCCGCCGGTGGGAGGACGCGACGCCGGCTTCTCGAAGCCGTGGTCGGCCATGGTCCTGCCGAAGTCGCCGAAGCCCTCGTCGGGGCCGCCGGGCACGTTGCCGAACTCGCCGCGGCCGGCCGAGTCGCGGCGGGCCAGGGTGTCGGAGCCGAACAGGCCACCGGCCGGGGCACCCGTGCCCGCGGGGTTGAACGGGCCGAAGCCCTGCGCGCCGCCGCCGGCCACGCCGTTGGCGGGGGCCGCCGCCCAGCCGGGCGCGGCGGGCTGGACTCCGGACTCGGCGATCAGCGTGGGCGGGACGAGCACCATCGCGATCAGGCCGTTGCCCTCGGCCAGGCGGAGCTGGGCGCGGATGCCGTGGCGCAACGCCAGACGGCCGACCACGAACAGGCCCATTCGGCGGGACACCGAGACGTCCACGACGGGCGGCTCGGCCAGTCTCCGGTTGGCCTCGGCGATCTCCTCCTCGGTCATCCCGATGCCGGAGTCGATCACCGAGAGCAGCGCGCCGCCGCCCTCGATGAGGCTGCTGGACACGGTGACCTGGGTGTTGCGCGGGGAGAACTGGATGGCGTTCTCGACCAGCTCGGCGACCAGGTGGACGAGGTCGTTCGCGGCGCTGCCCACCACGGAGATGGCGCGGTGGACCTTTACCTGCACCCGCTCGTAGTCCTCGACCTCGGAGAGGGAGGCGCGCACGACGTCGACCAGCTTGGCGGGCTGACTGCGCCGCCTGGTGGGTTCGTGGCCGGCGAGGACCAGGAGGTTCTCACTGTTGCGGCGCATGCGGGTGGCCAGGTGGTCCAGGCTGAACAGGTCGCCCAGCCGCTTGGCGTCCTCTTCGCCCTTCTCCAGACCGTCGATCAGCGAGATCTGGCGTTCCACCAGCGTCTGGGTCCGGCGGGAGAGGTTGACGAACATGGCGCTGATGTTGCCGCGCAGCTCGGCCTCCTCGGCCGCGAGCCGGACGGCCTGGCGGTGGACCTCGTCGAAGGAGGTCGCGACCTCCCCGATCTCGTCTCGGGAGTCGACGGAGATGGGCTGGACCTGCGGTGGCGTGGAGTCGCCGCTGAGCCGCATCTCGCGCACCACGTTGGGCAGCCGGAAACCGGCGATCTCCAGGGCCTCGGTGCGCAGCCGGCGCAGCGGGGAGGTCATCGAGCGGGCGATGAACACGGTCAGCGCCAGGACCAGGAGCAGCAGCGCGAGGATGGAGGCGCCGGCGATGGCGGCGTTGCGCTGCTCGGCGTCGGCCAGTTCCTTGTTGCGGGTGATGACCTGCTCGGCGACCTTCTTCTCGACCTGCCGGATGAGCTGGATGGTCGCGGCGTTGTCCTCGAACCACTTGCCCCGGAACCTGGCGTCGAGCAGGTCGCCCTGGGCGCGGGCGCCACCGGTACTCGCGATCTTCATGGCCTGCGACTTGGTCGTCTCGGCGTCGGTGCGCTGCTGGTTGCCGATGGTCCGGTAGAGCAACTGGCCGCTGGCGGCGCCGGTCTCGGTGGCGAACTGGGCCAGGTACTTGCCCTGCTGGTCCCGGGAGGCGATGAAGTCCTCCATCTCCTGGGAGCTGACCAGGGATGGGTTGTAGGAGCCGATGAGCAGCCGGTCGCGCTGTTTGGACGCCTCTTCCTTGGCGTGCGCGAGCGCGCTCAGGCCGCGGAAGTTACTGACGGTTCCGGGGTCGCGGCTGACGGTCGCGAGCTCGTCGTGGACGCGCAGCAGCGAGGTGATGAGAGAGGTATAGGGCGCGGACTGAATGGCGCGTCCGCGTTCTTCCTTGCGGTAGGCGGGCAGCGCGGAGATCTGCTGCTGGGCCTGCCGGACCGCTTCGGGAGCCAGGGCGCCGAACGTGGTGTCGATGGCGGCGAAGTCCCTGGTGACGCTGGCGAGCTGGCCGTCCACCTTCTGCTGGCGCTTCTTGAACAGCGCGTGCAGGTCGTTGGTGGTCCTGGCGCCCTCGAAGTTGGGACGGGGCTGTCTCCTTGAGGCGCCGGGGATCTGGGGGGGGTTGGCCGCGTAGGACCACCAGGTGCCCAGGTCGCGTTCCTCACCCAGCGACTCGGACAGGTCGCGGATACGACCGGCGTACTCGGCGGCGAGGGCGGCGCGTTCGTGGACGGTGATGCTCTCGACGGCGGTGACCACACGAGAACCGGACAGCAGCACCGCGACGGTGGTCGGTACCAGGATCAGCGCCGCGAGACGAGTACGCACCCGCCAGTTGCGCAAGGCGAAGACGCGCTTCGCGAATGAGGGCCGCCCACGATCTTGCTTGGCGGTACGGCCGGCCTCGATAGTACCCGTCGCCACGCTCTCGCTACCCCCAACCGTCGCAACCAAACCAGCCATATCAGACCACAAGGTCGCGCGACATATTGGAAAGACCGGCAAAGCCGGTTTAATCGTTACAAAGGTGACAGAATGCTGAGCACTGCCGCATTACCGTAGCGCAGCGAGCACATGGTTGCGAACCTGACTGCGCTGATCTTCATCAGCGAGGAGGCGGCCGGCGCGGTCGACCACGTAGAAGACGTCCACTGCCTCTGCGCCGAGAGTCTCCACTCGTGCGGCCCTGACGTCAAGACCACATTCCCCGAATGCCCGGCCAATTCGCCACAAAAGCCCCGGACGATCATGAGCACGGACTTCTATCACCGTGGCGGTGGCCGAAGCGTCGTCCACCATCGACACCCTGGGCGGCGCGACGGGAACCCGCGCGGGCCGCGCAGAGCGCGCCCGGCGGGCCAGCCGCTGCTCGATGTCCAGCCGTCCGGCGAGCACCAGGCGCAGATCGGCCTCCAGCGTCGCGGGGTCGGGCGGCGAGCCGTACTCGGGGGTCACCGCGAACTCGATCACCGTGGTCGCGCCCGCCGAGGCCGCCGACGCCGAGCGGACCACCATGCGGTGCGCGGCCAGCACCCCGGCGGCGTGCCACAGCAGGCCGGGGCGGTCGGGGGCGGCGACCGTGACCGCGCCCCCGTTGACGCGGACCCCCGCGCCGCCGTGCCTGGCCAGTGCCGCCTGCTCGGGGGAAAGGGCGGGGGCGGGCGGCAGGGGTGTGCCGGACAGCACCGAGCGCACCCGGCGCACCAGGTCCGCGACCAGCGACGCCTTCCAGGCGTTCCAGGCGGCGGGGCCGGTGGCCGTGCCGTCCGCGACGGCCAGCGCGGCGAGCAGTTCGAGCGCCTCGCGGGTGCCGACCGCCTCGGCCACCCTGGCGATGGTCACGGGGTCGTCGAGGTCCCTGCGCGTCGCCGTCTCCGGCAGCAGTAGATGGTGACGCACGACGGTGGCCAGCACCTCCACGTCGGCGAGCGGCAGCCCGAGGTGGCAGCCGATGTCGCGGGCCACCACCTCGCCGGTGACCGAGTGGTCCCCCGGCCAGCCCTTGCCGATGTCGTGCAGCAACGCGGAGATGAGCAACAGGTCGGGGCGGGCCACCTCGCGGGTGAAGGCGGCGGCCCCGGCCGCCGTCTCGATCAGATGGCGGTCCACCGTATAGCGGTGCACGGGGTTGCGCTGCGGCCGGTGGCGGACCCGCTCCCAGTCGGGCAGCAGGCGCACCAGCACGCCCGCCTGGTCCAGGTCCTCCCACACCGGGACCGCCGCGCGGCCCGCGCCGAGCAGCGCGACCAGCGCGCCGCGCGCTTCCTCCGGCCACGGCACCGGCATCGGGGCCGACTGCCCGGCCAGCGCGGCGACCGTCGCGGGGGCCAGCGGCAGCCCGGCCCGTGCCGCCGCCGCGGCGGCGCGCAGCACCAGCACCGGATCCTTGCGGGGGTTCGCCCCCCGCGCCAGCACGACCTCACCCCCGTGCTCCACCACTCCGTCGGCCAGCGGGCGGCGTCCCCTCGGCGGCGGGCCGGACACCAGCCGGTCCACCGCGCGCCAGGTCGTGTCGAAGGCATGCGCGATGGTCCGGCCCGCCTCGGCCAGCCGCCGCATCAGCGCCTCGGCGTCCAGCAGCCCGAGCGCCGCGGCCACCGCGTCCTGTTCCTGCAGCACCAGCCGGTCGGCGCCCCGCGCGGTGACCAGGTGCAGCGCGTGCCGGATGTCGAGCAGCAGCTCGTACGCCTCGCGGACGCGCGGCCCCGGCGCGGAGGCGACCCACGCCGCGGCCACCGCCTGCATCGCCTGGACGTCGCGCAGCCCGCCCCTGGCGTCGCGCAGGTCGGGTTCGAGCAGGAAGGCCAGCTCGCCGGACGTCTCGGCCCGCCGTCCCGCCGCCTCACGCAGCTCGCCCAGCCGCCGGCGGGAACCGGTCCGCCAGTCGGCGAGCACGCTCTCGCGCACCGCCCGGCTCAGCTCGGGATCGCCCGCCACGTGCCGGGCCTGGATCAGTCCGAGCGCGGCCTTGAGGTCGTCACGCGCGACCTTCGCGGCCTCTTCCACCGTTCTGACCGAATGGTCCAGGCCGACGCCGGAGTCCCAGACGGGGTACCACACGCGGTCGGCGATCGCCGCGACGTCGTCCCGGCCGCCGTGCAGCAGCACCAGGTCGAGGTCGCTGCCGGGGGCCGGTTCGCCCCGCCCCAGGCTGCCCACCGCGAGGAGCGCGACGCCCGCGTCGCGCTCCCCCACTGCGACGGTCCCGATCCCCGGTTGCCGATCCCGCGCGTACGGCATGGCGCACGCCGTGCGCAGCAGGTCGGTCAGCCACCGGTCGATGTCCCCCGACCTCGCCTTGCGTGCGGGCGCGAAGGAACGGGCGTCGCCTCTCATCATCCGGTTACAACGCCTCCGGTCCGCGTTCCCCGGTACGGACGCGCACCACCGTGTCCACGGGAACGGACCAGACCTTGCCGTCGCCGATCTTGCCGGTCTGCGCGGCCTTGACGATGACGTCGATGACGTCGTCTGCGTCGTCCTCCTCGGCGAGGACCTCCAGGCGCACCTTGGGGACCAGGTCCACCTGGTACTCCGCGCCCCGGTAGACCTCGGTGTGGCCGCGCTGCCTGCCGTATCCGCTGGCCTCGCTGACCGTCATGCCCTTGACGCCGAACTGCTCCAGTGCGGCCTTCACGTCGTCCAGCTTGAAGGGCTTGATGACGGCGGTGATCAGTCTCATGCTTCCACCTTCTTGGAACCGGTCTGCACGGCCGCGCCGTTCGCCGCGGACACGCCGGAGGCGTGGACGGTGCCGAGGTCGTATCCGGTCTCCGCGTGGGTGGTGATGTCCACGCCGGTGACCTCGTCGTCCTGGACGATCCGGAAGCCCATGGTCTTGTCGATGACCTTGGCGAGCACCCAGGAGACCGCGAAGGAGTAGCCGCCGACCGCCACGGGACCGAGGATCTGCACGACGAGCTGCGACGGCGGCCCGCCGTAGAACAGGCCGGGGTTCTGCGCGGTGTCCGCGACCGGATAGGCGGCGACGAAGCCGAGCGCGACCGCGCCGATGACGCCGCCGACCAGGTGCACGCCGACCACGTCGAGGGAGTCGTCGAAGCCCAGCCGATACTTCCAGCTCACCGCGTAGGAGCAGATCGCGCCGGCCAGCGCGCCGATCAGGAACGCGGCCCACGGGTCCACGAACCCGCACGCGGGCGTGATGGCGACCAGGCCGGAGACCGCGCCGGAGGCGACGCCCAGCGTGGTGGAGTGCCCGTCGCGCAGCTTCTCCACCAGGATCCAGGCCCCGGCCGCGACCGCCGTGGCCACCTGGGTGTTCATGAAGGCCAGGCCGGTGGTGCCGTCCACGCCGAGCTGCGAGCCGGCGTTGAAGCCGAACCAGCCGAACCACAGCAGGCCGGCGCCGAGCAGCACGAGCGGGAGGTTGTGCGGGCGCATCGGGTCCCTGCGCCAGCCGACGCGGCGGCCGAGCACCAGCACCACGGCGAGCGCCGCCGCCCCGGCGTTGATGTGGACGACCGTGCCGCCCGCGAAGTCCTCGATGCCCAGGCCGCTCAGCCAGCCGGAGCCCCACACCCAGTGCGCGACGGGGAAGTAGACGACGGTGACCCACACGGCGGCGAACACGACCCACGCGCCGAACTTGGCACGGTCCGCGAGCGCGCCGCTGATCAGGGCCACGGTGATGATGGCGAAGGTCATCTGGAAGGCGGAGAAGACCAGGTTGGGCATCCCGGTGCCGTCGGTCTTGGTCGCGGTGTCGACGAGCCCGGTCAGTCCGATGTTGTCCAGGCCGCCGATGAGCTTGTGCAGGAGGCCGGAACCGTCGCCCACGGCGTCGAAGGCCAGCGAGTGACCGTAGAGCACCCAGGCGACGGTCACGACGATGATGCTGACCCACGACATCATCATCATGTTCAGGACGCTCTTGGCCCTGGTCATTCCTCCGTAGAAGAACGCGAGGCCCGGTGTCATGAGCAGTACGAGCGCGGTGCTGGCGAGCATCCAGGCGGTGGAGCCGCTGTCGATCTCCATCGACGCGCCCTCCTTCCGAAATTACCGACGTGTTCGATAAGCCACAGCGTCGTCTTCCGCCGTTTCGGCCCACGACCGGATGTGTTTCACCACCGTGAATCTCAGAAGGACGGCGTTTCGGGAGTGTTTCGGACATCCCCAAACATCACATTTGGTTCTCGTGCGTTATGGGAGGGTCACGACAGTGCCGGTGAGCCGGGCGCGTTCCGCCGCCCAGGCGACCTGATGACTGTGCAGGCTCTCGCGGGGCGCGGAAAGGATCAGGCCGGGGTCGCGCCGCCGTACGGCCTCAAGGAACGCCTCGACCAGGCCGCCGTCGCCGCCGCCGTGGCCGTCCGCGGCGGACGGCCCGCCCTGCGCCGTCACGTCGATCTCCCGCGTGGCGCCGGTGACGAAGTCGGTGACGGTCAGGTCGTTCCCGTCGCCCTCGATCGAGCCCCGGGTGCCGAAGATCCGGGTCTTGCGGAAGGCCGACGGCGTGAAGGCCGTCATCGTGAACGAGCCGGTGGCGCCGCCCTCGAACTCCAGGTTCACCACCTGGTGGTCGACCACGTCGTTGTCACAGTCGTACACGCAGCGGCCGTACGGTCCTTCGCGCAGCGCCCGCAACACCCCCTCCTCGGTGATGTCGGGGGTGAGCACGGACAGCGGCCAGTCGGCGCGGTCGGGATCGCCGAGGAAGGACAGGTAGGTGCGCTTGGCCGAGTAGGGGCAGCCCGGCTCGACGGCGCAGTCCAGGCAGCGGGCCGCCGCGCCGTCCGGGCGGTTCTCCTGGCGGAAGTGGTGCAGCCCGCCGAACGACGAGGTCCGCACGACCTTACGGCCCACTATGTGGTGCAGCCAGTCGAGGTCGTGGCACGACTTGGCCAGCAGCATGAACGTGGCCAGGTCCGAGCGCCGCCAGTTGCCGCGCACGAAGGAGTGCGCGTGGTGCCACCAGCCGACCGGCTCCAGGTGCTGGACGCTGACGATCTCGCCGATCGCGCCCGAGTCGATCAGTTCCTTGGTCGCACGGGTATATGGGGTGTAGCGCAGCACGTGGCACACCCCGAAGACGACCCCTGCGCGTTCCGCCGCCTCGACGATGGCGACGCAGTCCTCCTCGCGCACGGCCATCGGCTTCTCCAGCAGCACGTGGTAGCCCAGTCCGGCCAGGCGCACGGCGGGCTCCACGTGGTCGGCGTCCTGGGTGGCGATGATCACGGCGTCGGCCGTCCGGGGGCGGGCGGCGAGCTCGCGCCAGCCGGGCAGCAGTTCGGCCTCCGGGTGCGCCTCCCCCGCCCTCGCCCGGCGTCCCGGGTCGGGCTCGGCCACCGCGACGACGCGCGCGCCGTGCCGTACGGCGTGCCCGGCGTAGGTGTTCCCTCGTGATCCTGCCCCCACCACCGCGAGTGTGACCATCGGCTTCCCCTAATTATGGAAGAGGGTTACATATCTCATCCGGATGCTAGATTGCCTGGCGGTGATAGGTCAATGCATGCCGAGGTGGGCTGGATATGCGAAAGGGTGACGGAACCCTGGTGCGGCTGGTGAACACCCGGGTGACCGTGCGGGCGCTGCGCGCCGGGGGCGTTCCCACGCTGACCGGGCTGGCGCGGGCCACCGGCCTGTCCCGGCAGACCGTCGAGGCGGTGCTGGAGGAGCTGATCGCCCGGGGCCTGGCCGCCGAGGCCGCTCCCAGCGAAGGCGCACCGGGACGCCCGGCCCGGCGTTTCCGGTTCCGCGCCGAGGCGGGTCACGTGCTCGGGCTCGACGTGGGCGCGCACCAGGCGCTCGCGCTGCTCACCGACCTCGACGGCACGGTGGTGGCCACCGAGCGGGCCCCGGTCTCGCCGGACGCCCCGGCCGCCGACCGGCTGGCGGCGCTGCGCGCGGTGGCCGAGTCCTGCCTCGGCGCCGCCGGGATCGTGCGCACGACCCTGCTCGCGGTGGCCGCGGGAACCTCGGGCGTCGTGGATCGCACCGGCCGGGTCACGCTGGCGGGGTCACTGCCCGGCTGGACCGGGCTCGACCTGGCCGGTTCGGTCGGGCGCTGGTTCGGCCGTCCCGGGCTGGCGGGCAACGACGCCAACCTCGCGGCGGTGGCCGAGCACTGGCGCGGTGCCGCACGCCACGCGTCCGACGTGGTCTACGTGCTGGCCGGGCGGCGGCTGGGATCGGCGCTGCTCATCGGCGGGCGCCCGCATCTCGGGCGGACCGGCGCGGCTGCCGAGATCGGCGCGCTGCGCCTGCTGGGCTGGCAGGACGCCGCAGAGGAGGTGACGGACACGGAGGTCTTCGCCGCCGCCGGGCGGGGCGAGCCCGCCGCGCTGCGGGCGGTGGACCGCTATGCCCGGATGGTCGCCCAGGGGGCCTCGGCCCTGGTGCTGGCGATCGATCCGGAGCTGGTGGTGGTCGGCGGCGGGTTCGCCGCCTCGGGCGAGGTGCTGCTCGCCCCCCTGCGGGAGCACCTCGCCAAGTTGTGCCTCAACGCGCCCGAGGTGGTCGGCTCGGCGCTGGGCGAGGAGGTCGTCGCGCTCGGCGCGGCCCGGATCGCCCTGGACCGCGTCGAGGCGGACATCGACGCGCTCACCCCGCCCTGAGCGCGTCGTCGCCGGCCGGTCAGGCCGCGGGAACCGCCATCTTGCGCAGCCGGGCCAGCGCGTCGCGCTCGATCCGGCGGGCGCGGTCGCGGCCGATGCCGTAGCGCTCGCCCACCTCGGTCAGGGTGTGCTCGCGGCCGTCGACCAGGCCGTAGCGCCAGCGCAGCATCTCGCGGGTGCGGCCCTCCAGGCCGGTCAGCCACTCTTCGAGACGCTCGCGCTCCAGCACGTCGATGGCCTGCTGCTCGGGGTCGGCCCAGGTCTCGGCGGCGATCATGTCGCCCAGCTCGGTTTCGTCCTCGTCGCCCACGCCGAGCTGCAGCGACACCGGGTCGGAGGCCCAGCGGCGCAGCTCGCGGACCCGCTCGATGGGCAGGTCGAGGACCTTGGCGA
The DNA here is from genome assembly GCF_029382225.1 of Spongiactinospora sp. TRM90649. Taxonomy (GTDB): domain Bacteria; phylum Actinomycetota; class Actinomycetes; order Streptosporangiales; family Streptosporangiaceae; genus Spongiactinospora. The sequence continues at coordinate 299,811 of NZ_JARLTC010000006.1, read as the reverse complement.
GGTCGTCGTCGGTGGGCTCGGCGTCGAACTCGGCGAGCATGTCCCTGCGGACCCGCATCAGGCGCGTCATCTGCTCACCGGCATGGGTGGGCAGCCGCACCGGTCGGGCCTGCTCGTGGATCGCGCGCCCCACCGACTGGCGAATCCACCATGTCGCGTAGGTCGAGAACTTGTAACCCCGCCGATAGTCGAACTTCTCCACCGCGCGCACCAGGCCCAGGTTCCCCTCCTGGACCAGGTCGATCAGCGGCATCCCCCGCCCGGAGTACTTCCGCGCCACCGCGACCACCAGGCGCAGGTTGGCCTGGATGAACTCGTCCTTCGCACGCCGGCCGGACACCGCGAGGCGTTCCAGCTCCTCATCGGTCGCGTCGCCGGTGCGCGGCTCGGGCATGGCCGCGTCGAGCAGTTGCTCGGCGTACAGCCCGGCCTCGATGCGCTTGGCGAGTTCGACCTCCTCCTCGGCCGTCAGCAGGGGCACTCGGCCGATCTCGGCCAGATATGTGCCGAGCAGGTCTCTTTCCGAGCCCTGCTGATCCTGCGTGCGATTCCCCGTGGCCCTTGCCATCCCCTTGGCACCTCGTTCCCGCCGCTGCCGGAAGGACGGGTCGTTTTCCCGCCGCCTTGTTCCGTCTGGTAGTACTGACCGCGCCGTCTGTTTCGACCAACGACTCGATCAGGGCAAAGATTCCCTCAATGGATACGCCGGGAGGACGGTTTTGGATTCCTCCTCACGGAGGATGCGGGTGCCGATTGAGGGGACGACCGGAACTCAGCCCACCTTTCTGCCGCCCCGCCAGACCTCCCCGATCAACGGGACACCCGGCCGGTAGGCCAGGTGCACATAGGACGGCGCGTCGAGGATCACCAGGTCGGCGCGGGCCCCGGGGCGCAGCACGCCGATGTCGTCGCGGCGCAGCGCGAGGGCTCCGCCGCGGGTCGCGGCCCTGACCGCTTCGAGCGGAGTCATCCGCATCTCGCGCACGGCCAGCGCGATGCAGAACGGCATCGAGGAGGTGTAGGACGACCCGGGGTTGCAGTCGGTGGCCAGCGCCACCGTCACCCCGGCGGAGATGAGCCGCCGCGCGTCCGGGTACGGCGAGCGGGTGGAGAACTCCGCCCCCGGCAGCAGCGTCGCCACCACCCCGGCTGAGGCCAGCGCGGTGACGTCGGCGTCGCTCAGGTGCGTGCAGTGGTCGGCGGAGGCCGCGCCCAGCTCGCACGCGATCGCCACCCCCGGCCCTTCCCCCAGTTGCCCGGCGTGCACGCGCGCCTCCAGCCCGGCGGCGATCCCCGCCGAGAGGATCTCCCTGGTCTGGTCGCCGTCGAAGGCGCCCCGTTCGCAGAACACGTCGATCCAGCGGGCGAGCGGGGCGCAGGCGTCGAGCATGGGCCCCGCGACCTGCCGTACGTAGTCGTCGGGGTCGACGCCCTGCGGCACGACGTGGGCGCCCAGGTAGGTGGTCTCCTCGGTGAACGCCCCGGCGATCTCCAGGGAGCGGCGCTCGTCGTCGAGGCTCAGGCCGTAGCCGCTCTTGATCTCTACGGTGGTGGTGCCCTGGTCGAGCATCTCCTTGACCAGGGCGGCGGTGCGCGCGGCCAGTTCGGCGTCGTCGGCCTGCCGGGTCGCCGCGACGGTGGTCCTGATGCCGCCCGCGCCGTACGGCCTGCCCGACATCCGCGCGGCGAACTCCTCGGTGCGGTCGCCGGCGAACACCAGGTGGGCGTGGCTGTCCACGAATCCGGGCAGCACGCAGCGCCCTTCGGCGTCCACCCGCCGGTCGGCCTGCGGCGCCCGCGCGGCGGGGCCGACCCACGCCACCCTGTCGTCCTCCACGACCAGCGCCGCCGAGAGGAGTTCCTCCTCCGCCTCATGGTCGCCGGTGTAGAGCACACCAATCCGGTCGAACAGAATAGATGCCACTTAAATGACCTTTGTTCTCACTAGTCAGCATTACCAGGACAAAACCAGAATGCTGTCCCTTCACTCCGGATTCCCGGCAATCATCACAAAAGTCTTTCGACTTCAGACCGAATCGATAGCGGCGGCCAGCATCGGCCCGATGTCGCCCAGGATGTGACGCCCATCCGTCACCACCCGGCGCCCACCGGACACCACAGAATGCACGTCGGCGGCGGTGGCCGCGAACACGACCGCCTCCGCCGCGGTGGCCCGGGTGGCCCCCGCCGTCCGCACCGAGTCGAGACGCACCGACACCAGGTCGGCCCAGGCCCCGGGCAGCAGCGTGCCCGCGTCGGGGAAGCCAAGCGAGGCCTGCCCGGCGGAGGTGGCGGCGGTCAGCAGCTCGGCGGCGGTCCAGTGGCCGCGCCGCTCGGTGGCCAGCCGTTCGTCCAGCTCGACCGCGCGGGCCTCCTCGAACAGGTCGATCACCGCGTGGCTGTCGCTGCCGAGCGTGATCGGCGACCCGGCGTCGTGCGCCGCCCGCGCCGGGCCCACGCCGTCGGCGAGGTCGCGCTCGGTGGTCGGGCACATGCACACGTGGGTACCGGACTGCCCGAGCAGGGCGAGGTCGACGTCGGACAGGTGGGTGGCGTGCACGGCGGTCGAGCGCGGGCCGAGCACGCCGTGCTCGTGCAGCACCTGCACGGGGGTGGCGGAGTACATCTCCACGCACGCGGCGTTCTCCGCCCGCTGCTCGGACACGTGGGCGTGCAGCGGCACCGCGTGGTGGTGGGAGAACTCGGCGACGACCGGCATCTGCTCCGGCGGCACCGCCCGCACCGAGTGGACCGCCGCGCCGATCTCGACGTCGTCCGCCCGCGCGTAGGCGTCGGACAGCGCCTCGGCACGCACGGCCCAGCGCTCGGCGTCGCCGTCGCCGTAGCGGAGCTGCGTGCCGGTCAGCGCCGTGCCGACGCCGCCGGTCAGGTAACAGGTGTCGAGCAGCGCGATGCGCAGCCCCGCCTCGCGGGCCGCCTGGACCAGCGCGTGCCCCATCGCGTTCGGATCGTCGTACGGCGTGCCGCCCCGCCCGTGGTGCAGGTAGTGGAACTCCCCCACGCACGTGATGCCCGCGAGCGCCATCTCCGCGTAGACCGCTCTGGCAAGGGTGAGGTAACCATCGGGGTCGAGCGCGTCGGCCACCGCGTACATCTGCTCGCGCCAGGTCCAGAAGCTGCCCTTCTCGGCCTGGGTGGCGCCGCGCAGCGCGCGGTGGAAGGCGTGGGAGTGGGCGTTGGCCATCCCCGGGAGGGTCAGCCCCGCCAGGCGGACGGCCCCGGCCGGGGGCTCGCCCACGCCGGGCACGACGTCGGCGATGCGCTGCCCCTCAACGCGGATCAGTACGTTCTGGACCACCTCGCCCGGCGGCAGCCAGGCGAGCTCACACCAGAAGTCCATCGGCAAGCTCCTTCACGGCGTCGGCGAGGGCGACGACACCAGCGTGACAGTCGGCGGGCTCCGCGTACTCCTCCGGCGAGTGGGAGATTCCCGTCGGATTACGAACGAACACCATCGCAGTGGGCGCACCCGCGGACGCCAGGATCCCCGCGTCGTGCCCCGCGGCGGTCGGGATCACCGGCGCGTCGCCGAGCGCGGCCGACAGGCGGGCGGCGATCGCGGGATCGAAGAGCACCTCGGGGGTCCACGATTCGCACGCCACCTCCACCCCGGCGCCCACCTCGGCGACCAGGTCGCGGACCGCCCGCTCGTCCTCGCCGCGGACGTCGAGCCAGGCGGCGACGTGGCCGGGCACCGCGTTGGCGCTGCCGGGCGAGACCCTGACCTTGCCGACCGTGGCGACCACGCCGGCGCGCTCGGCCGCCGTCCTGGCGGCGAGCACGGCGTTCGCGAACGGCAGCATCGGGTCCTCCCGGTCGGCCAGGCGGCTGGTGCCCGCGTGGTCGGCCCGGCCCCGGAAGTCGAGCCGCCACCGGCCGTGCGGCCAGATCGAGGCCGCCACCCCGATCGCGGAGCCCAGCCCGTCCAGCGCCCTGCCCTGCTCGACGTGCAGTTCGACGAACGCGCCGATGTGACCCAGCGTCTCGGGGTCGCGGCCGAGCGCGGCGGGGTCGCGACCGGCCCGCTTCAGCACCTCGGCCAGCGTGTCGCCGTCGTCGTCGGTCAGCCCGCGCGCCCGGTCGGGCTCCAGCACCCCGGTGAGCAGGCGCGAGCCCAGGCACGGAACGCCGAACCTGGCGCCCTCCTCCTCCGTGAAACAGGCGACGCCGACGGGGACGCCGGGGGTCACCCCGCGTTCCCGCAACAGGTCGATCGCCGCGAACGCGGACACGACGCCGAGTGGCCCGTCGTAGGCGCCGCCCTGGCGCACCGAGTCGAGGTGGCTCCCCGCCACCACGCCGGGACGCGTGTCCGGGTCGCCCCACCAGGCCCACAGGTTGCCGTTGCGGTCGCCCCGGAGGTCCAGTCCGCGGCGTTCCGCCTCCTGGCGGAACCACTCGCGCAGTTCCAGGTCGGCTCCCGACCACGCCTCACGCGTGTAGCCTCCCCCGGGGTCGGTCCCGACCCCGGTCAGCGCCGACCACATGCCGTCGAAGCCCATCATTCACCTCGTGATCGCAAGCCGTACTGCCGTGCACGGTGCCCTCCACCGTGCCCCCACCCTGCACCAAGATCAATAACGGATCTCAGGAGGGGTTGCCCGCCGTCGGACGGACGCTGATCTCGGTGAGATGGGCGTCGGGCGGCGCGGCGACGGCGGCCATGACCGCCCGGGCGACGGACTCCGCCGTCAGGTACTTCTCCCGCTCGTACGGCCCGCCCTCGATCTCGCGCAGCGAGCGCTGCATCCCGGTGTCCACGCGGCCGGGAAAGACGCTGGTCACCCGGATCCCCGCGCCGTGCTCCTCAAGCCGCAGCGCGTCGGCGAACGCCCGCACCGCGAACTTGCTGGCCGCGTACGGCCCCCACTCTGCGTTCGCCCGCTGACCGGCGCCGGAGTTGATCACCACCACGTGCCCCCTGGCCGCGCGCAGCGCCGGGATCAGCAGCCGGGTCAGCTCGGCCACCGCGAACAGGTTGACCTCCATGGACTCGCGCCAGTCCCGCGCCGGGGCGTCCGCGACCCGCCCGACGCGCAGCACGCCCGCGCTGTGCACCAGCACGTCGAGCCGGTCGATGCCGGCGACGTCCGCCTCGGTGACGGCGGTCAGTTCGACGGGCCAGGGGCGGGCGCCGTCCAGGCCGGACGCGACCTTCTCCAGTTCGGCGGTGTCGCGCCCTCCGAGCAGGACATCGTGGGTCGGGGCGAGCAGGGCCGCGACGGCCGCGCCCACCCCACGCGAGGCCCCGGTGACCAGGGCACGAGGACGTTCGATCATGTCTTCAGGCTATTGGTGGACGAACCCATGCCGAACGACGCCCCCGGCATGTCCGCCATGCCTCCGATAACAGGTTGACCTTCCCCTATGGGAAACCTCCAGCATGTGTATCCGCGCCCGCTTAACCGTCCGAAGGGAAAGCCGTTGATCATTCAGGCGCAGGGACTACGCAAGACGTTCACCGCGAAACGGGGCCGGGGCCCGGCGGAGCAGGTCGAGGCGGTCAGAGGCGTCGATCTGAAGGTCGAGGCCGGGCAGGTCTTCGCCGTGCTCGGGCCGAATGGCGCAGGCAAGACGACCACGATCAGGATGCTCGCCACGCTCATCCCGCCCACCGCCGGCACCGCCGTGGTGGCCGGGCACGACGTCGCCGCCGAGCCCGCCGAGGTCCGGCGGAAGATCGGTTACGTGGGTCAGGGCGGCGGCTTGGACGAGGGCGCGCCGGGACGCGCCGGGCTCGTCCTCGCGGCACGGCTCGGCGGCCTGTCACGCAAGCGGGCCGAGGAGCGGTGCGAGGAACTGCTCACCGCGTTCTCTCTCGCCGAGTTCGCCGACCGGCCGGTCCGCACCCTGTCCGGCGGCCAGAAGCGCCGCTTCTCCATCGCCATCGGCCTGGTCAACCGGCCGCCGCTGCTCTTCCTCGACGAGCCGACCACCGGCCTGGACCCGCAGAACCGCGCCCATCTGTGGGACGAGGTCCGCGCGCTGCGCGACCAGGGCACCAGCGTGCTGCTGACCACCCACTACCTGGAGGAGGCCGACGCCCTGTGCGATCGGCTGGCCATCATCGACCACGGCCGCGTGGTCGCCGAGGGCGCTCCCGACGAGCTGAAGAAGCAGGTGGCCGCCGACGTGGTCACGTTGCGGACGGCCGGTGACGACGAGGAGGCCACCCGGCTGCTCTCCGCCGAGCCGTTCGTGAGCGAGGTGCGCGGCGAGGACGGCACCCTGCGGGTCTACCTCGACGACGGCGAGCGCAACCTGCCCGGCCTGCTGCGCGCGCTGGAGCGGGGCGGCCTGTCGCTGCTGTCGATCTCCATGGAGCGGGCCACGCTCGACGACGTGTTCCTGCGCCACACCGGCCGTTCCCTCCGCGACGCGGACTGACGAGAACAGGACCCCCATGTTCCGTGACACCATGCTCTTCTTCGACTACGAGATCCGCCACACGCTCCGCAATCCGGTATGGCCGCTCTTCGGGGTCATGCAGCCGGTGCTCTATCTGCTGCTGTTCGCGCCGCTGGTGGCCAACACGACGGCCGGAGGCGCGTCCACGGCCGACACGCTGCGGATGTTCACCCCCGGCGTGATGATCATGATCGCCCTGTTCGGATCCCTGTTCGTGGGATTCGCGATGATCAACGAGATCCGCAACGGCTATCTGGAGCGCCTGGCGGTCAGCCCGGCGTGGCGTCCGGCGATCGTGCTCGGCCGCACCCTCCGCGACATGATCGTGCTGGTGGTCCAGGCGCTGCTGCTGGTCGCGCTCGCGCTGCTGCTCGGCATGCGCGCCAGCCTGCCGGGGCTCGCGCTGATGCTGCTGCTGATGGCCACCACCGGGCTGCTCGCCTCGGGCCTGTCGTACGGCATGGCGCTCGCCGTCCGCGACGAGAACGGCATGTCGCAGATCCTGCAGTTCTTCGCGCTGCCGCTGATCCTGCTCACCGGGATCATGCTGCCGATGTCGCTGGCCCCGCAGTGGATGCAGACCGTCGCCATGTTCAATCCGCTGTACCACGCGGTGGAGGCCGGTCGCGCGCTGTTCGCCGGCGACTTCGGCAACGGGTCGATCCCGCTGGGCTTCGGGCTCACCCTGCTGCTCGGCGCGCTGACCACCGCGTGGTCGGTGTCGTCGATGCGGCGGCTGGCGAGCTAGGCCGCCGGGCGGACGCCGAGGGCGAGCAGGCTGACCAGGTCGTAGGCGACGTGCGAGGCGGCCACCGAGGTGATCTCGGCGTGGTCGTAGGCGGGGGCCACCTCGACCACGTCGGCGCCCACCAGGTCTAGCCCGGCCAGGCCGCGCAGGATCTCCAGCAGCTCCCGGCTGGACAGCCCGCCCGCCTCCGGCGTGCCCGTGCCCGGCGCGTGCGCCGGATCCAGCACGTCGATGTCCACCGACAGGTACACCGGCCGGTCGCCGACCCGCTCGCGCAGTGCCGCGACGATCTCGTCCACCCCGCGGCGCATGACGTCGGCCGAGGTCACGATCCCGAACCCGAGGCGGGCGTCCTCGTTCAGGTCGGACGCCGCGTACAACGGGCCCCGCGTGCCCACGTGGGACAGCGCGGAGGTGTCCACCAGGCCCTCCTCCACCGCCCGCCGGAACGGGGTGCCGTGCGTGTACTCCGCGCCGAAGTAGGTGTCCCAGGTGTCCAGGTGCGCATCGAAGTGCAACAGCGCCACCGGCCCGCGCCGGGCCGAGACGGCCCGCAGCAGCGGCAGCGCGATCGTGTGGTCGCCGCCGACCGTCACCAGCCGCGTGCCGGTCGTGCCCAGCGCCCCCGCGGCCTCCCCGATGGCTTCCACCGCCGCGCCGATGTCATAGGGATTGCAGACGATGTCGCCCGCGTCGACGACCTGCGCCACCGCGAACGGCGACACGTCGAGCCCCGGGTTGTACGGCCGCAGCAACCGGCTCGCCTCCCGCACCGCCGCCGGGCCGAACCGCGCGCCCGGCCGGTACGACACCCCGGTGTCGAACGGCACGCCCACCACGGCCACGTCCGCGCGCTCCACCTCGTCCAGCCTGGGCAGCCGCGCGAAGGTCGCCGGGCCCGCGAAACGGGGCACCCGCGAGGAATCAACCGGCCCACGAGGCTCGCTCATCTGGTGTTTCCCCTGCTCTCTGACAGCTCGGATCTACCACGGCTCCGGACGAAGGCTCCGTGACGATGGTTCCGTGACGGAGACTAACCGGAGCGGCGCCCGGGGAACCTGGCCGAATCGTCCAGGGGCTTTGTGCGAGTCGTCCAGTTTCTCCGGCGGTCACCGTCCGTAGGCTCGGATCACGCAGACGAGTCGAGGAGGGTCGTGAGCGACACGAGAGAGGCCGGGCTTCCGGCCGCGTTCGCCTGGTCGCCGAAGGGCTGGCCGTCGGAGCGCGCCTTCGCCGAGGGCGACGCCGAGGTCTGGTGCTACACCGACAGGTTCTCGTATTTCCCCGGCGAGACGGTCAGGTTCCACCTCAGCTCCGGCGTGCCGTCCTTCGACCTGGAGGTGGTCCGCGACGGGGCCGAGCCCGAGGTCGTGTGGTCACGGCGGGGCCTTTCGGCGGAGCGGCACGAGGCGCCCGCCGACGCCCACGCCCGTGGCTGCGGCTGGCCCGTCGGCCTGGAACTGGAGATCCCCGCCGACTGGCGCGGCGGCTTCCACATCGTCACCGTGCGCGCCACCACTCCGTCGGGAGAGCTGTGGGAGCGCGACCACTTCTTCGTGGTCAAGGCCCCGCCGCAGCGCCGCTCACGCGCCGCGCTGGTGCTGACCACCAGCACCATGCTGGCCTACAACGACTGGGGCGGCGCCAACCACTACCGGGGCCTGGGCGACGACCCGCGCGCCGACGCCGGGTCGCCGCTCGCCTCCACCCAGCGGCCGATCGCGCGTGGCATGATCCGCAAACCGGCGGGCGCGCCCCGCGAGGCCAACACCGGCACGCTGCCGATGTTCGGCGCCCCGCGCTATCCCTCCTACGAGTGGGCACGCCTGTTCGGCTACAGCCGTCACCACGCCGACGCGTTCTGGGCGACCTACGAGCGTCACTTCGCCGTCTGGGCCGAGCGCAACGGCTACGAGCTGGACTTCCTGACCCAGCACGACCTGCACTTCGACCCCGGAGCACTCGACGGCTACTCCTGCGTGATCGTGTGCGGCCACGACGAGTACTGGTCGTGGCGGATGCGCGACACCGTGGACGCCTTCGTGGACGCGGGGGGCGGCCTGGCCAGGTTCGGCGGCAACTACCAGTGGCAGGTACGCCTGCGCGACGACGGCGAGACGCAGTACTGCTACCGCCTGCCCTCCGCCGACCCCGAGGCCGCGGCGGCGCCCCAGTTGGCCACCACGGTGTGGGAGGCCAAGTCGGTCGGCAGGCCGGGCGCGACCACCATGGGCCTCAACGGCCTCGGCGGCATCTACAACCGCTACGGCGTCGCCACCCCCCGCTCCTCCGGTGGTTTCACCGTCTACCGGCCGCACCACTGGGCCTTCGAGGGCACCGACCTGTACTACGGAGACCTGCTCGGCGGGCCGCCGTCGTTCCTGGCCGCGTTCGAACTCGACTCGGTGGAGTACACCTTCCGGCGCGGCCTGCCGTACCCGACGTTCGAGGACGGCGCGCCGGAGACGCTGGAGATCCTCGCGCTCGCGCCCGCCGTACGCGGGGAGGAGGACCGCTTCGGCGGCCGGGTGCCGATCGGCGGTCCCGAGGAAGAGGTCTACAACTACAACGCCGACCTCGGCGACGACCTGCCCGACTACGTCCACGAGGGCGAGATGCGCGGCGCGGGCATGATCGCGGCCTTCACCAGGGGCGCGGGCGAGGTCTTCAACGGCGGCAGCACCGAGTGGCCGCACGTGCTCACCCTGGGCGATCCGTTCGCCGAGCGCGTGACGCACAACGTGCTGCGCCGGTTCGGGGCGGCGGGAGCGATGGGAGCAGGGGAATGAGCGGCACCGAGCCCACCGGGATCGATCTGGTCCGGGCCGTCGGCCCGGAGACCGGCGAGCGCTTCGTGCCGCCGCTGAGCGACTACGAGGTGCTGTCGCCGCGCTGGGCCGAGGAGGAGTTCCGGGTCTTCGGCGGCGCGGCGACCTCGTTCACCGGCGGCTACTGGCGGGGCGAACCGGGCACCGTCCGCTTCGAGTCCTGGCCCTACGACGAGATCTGCGTGATCCTCAAGGGGCGCGTCGCGGTGCGGGACACCGCCGGGCGCAGCAAGGAGTTCGGCCCCGGCGAGTCCTTCCACATCCCGCAGGGGTTCCAGGGCGACTGGATCACCGTGGAGCCGAGCGAGAAGGTCTTCATCGCCGTCAGCCGGTGAGTTTGCCCAGGTCACAGGACATAGACCCGCCTGTAGTGTGAGGACATGGTGCCGCTCAGCGTCTTCGTCACCCGGCTCGGGCTGAGGGTGCTCGCGGGCGCGGACCTGCTGAGCACCAAGGTCCGCTGGGTGCACGTCAGCGAGCTGGCCGACCCCACGCGTTACCTGCAGGGCGACGAACTGCTCCTGCTCGCCGGCACCGACCTGCGGCCCGAGCGCAGCGCCGAGTACGTCGACCGGGTCAAGGCCGCCGGGGTCGCCGCGCTGGGCTTCGGCGTCACCCCGATCTTCGACCGGGTGCCCGCACCGCTCGTCGCGGCCTGCCGGGAGCGCGTGCTGCCGCTGCTCGAAGTGCCCCCTTCGGTGAGCTTCGAGGCGTGCGCCGAACTGCTGTACGGCGAGCTGCTGACCTCCCAGACCTCGGAGATCACCCGGCTCACCGCCGCCCACCGCGCCCTGATCAGGGCGGTCACCGGCCCGTCCCCGATCACCAGGACGCTGGAACTGCTCGCCGCGCACACCGGGGGCTGGGCGCTGCTGACCGACCGGGTGCGCCGTCGCGACTGGTCGGGGGGCGATCCCCGGCTCGACGGCGACGTGCGCGCCGCCCTCGACCGGGCCTGCGCCAGCACACGCCCGACCAGCGCCATGATGAGCTCGGCCGACCAGCGGGTCATGGTGCAGTCGGTCGCGGGGCCGCTGCCCAGCGGCTACGCGCTGGCGGTGGGCGCGCCCGTGGTCGCCGGGGTGACCGACCGCGCCCTCACCACGATGGCCGCCTCGCTGCTCGGCCTGCTCATCCCGGGCCCCGTGGACCAGTGGCCCGCCCACCAGGTGGGCAGGGCGGCGCTGTCGCTCGCGCTCGACCCGGGTTCTTCGCGCTGGATCCGCCGGGCCGCCGAGGTGTTCGGCCTCGACGACCCCGGCGTCCACTGGCGGGTCCTCTGCGCCCGCTCGGGCGGCGACGCCCGGCTCGGCGACCTCGCCACCCTGCTCGGCTCCCCGTTCGTGGACCGCGACGGCGAGGTGTGCACCGCGCTGCTGCCCGGCAACGCGCCGCTCGACCGGATCACCGGCGACCTCAGCCGGGCGGGCTGGCTCGCCGGGATCAGCACGCCGCATCCCGCCGAGCGGCTGGGCGCGGCGTACGAGGAGGCCCTGCGGTCGCTGCGGGCCGCCGGGTTCGAGGGCAGATCCGTGGTGAGCGGCGCCGAGATGGACGGCCTGGCCGGTGTCATGGACATGGAACGCCTGCGCGCCTACGCCGACGACCGCTTCGCCCCGCTCCGCGAGAGCCGTCCGCACGACGCGGCCGACCTGCTGGCGACCCTGCGGGTCTGGCTGCGGCACAACGGCCACTGGGACCGCACGGCGGACGACCTTGGCGTCCACCGCAACACCGTCCGCCACCGGATCGGGCAGGTCGAGGGCGCGCTGGGCTGCCGGCTCGCCGACGCCGACACGCGCATGGAGCTCTACCTGGCGTTACGCGCCATCGAAGAGCTGTAGCGGGGGCTGTGCGGAACGTACAGGACGGTTGGACGGAACAGACCTCGTCTGCCCGCCGGGCCCGACGTAGGCTCCGGCGTTATCGGCCAGGCGGCCCCGCTCCCCGGCCATCTCTTCATCCCGTGCGCCGGTGTCCTGCCCCGGAGTAAGGAGCGAAAACCATGACGGACCAAGCCACCTCGCGGGCCGTCCGGCCCGACAGTCTGGCCGGCAACGCCATGGGCACGAAGGACCTGGTCTTCACCGTGCTGGCGGCGCTCGCCCCGCTGACCCTCATCGTCGCCGTCGCCCCGCTGCACTTCCTCAAGGGCGGCGCGGCCGTGCCCGGCGGGTACCTGGTGGCCGGTGTGATCATGGGACTCTTCGCGGTCGGCTTCATGACCATGAGCCGCTACGTCCGCAACGCCGGGGCGTTCTACGCGACGATCTCCCGGGGGCTGGGCAAGCCCGTGGGCTCCGGGGCGGCGCTGCTCGCCGTGGTCGCCTACAACGCCCTGCAGATCAGCACGTACGGCGCGCTCGGCGTCTACGCCACGACCACGTTCGCCAGGTACTTCAACGTCGACGTGCCGTGGTACATGTTCGCGCTGGTCGGCCTGGCCTTCGTCGGCTGGCTCGGCTACCGGGGCATCCACACCAGCGCCCGGATCCTGGGCGTACTGCTGGTCCTGGAGATCGCCGTCCTGGTGGTCATGGTGGTGGCCGTGCTGATCAGCGGCGGCTCCGGCGACTGGTCGGCCACCTCCTTCTCCCCCGTCACGGTCTTCGACCCGGGCAACGCCGCCATGTTCGCCCTGGTCGCCGGGGCCTTCATGGGATTCGAGGCCACCGCGATCTTCAGTGAGGAGGCGCGCGGCGGCATCCGCACGGTCCGCCGGGCCACCTACATCGCGGTCGGGTTCATCGCGGTCTTCTACGCGTTCGTCACCTGGGTCATCGTCGTCGCCTACGGCTCGGGCTCCATCGCCGGAGCGGCCGAGAAGGACCCGGTGAACCTGGTCGTCGAGGTGTTCAACAGGTACGTCCCGGCGCCGATCGTCGAGGTCATGAACATCCTGCTGTTGACCAGCGCGTTCGCCGCGCTGCTGGCCCTGCACAACGCCGCGAACCGGTACTTCTTCGCGCTCGGCCGCGAGGGGATGCTGCCGCGCGTGCTCGGCCGTACCCACGCGCGGACCAAGGCCCCGTGGGCGGCGGGCCTGCTGCAGACCGTCATCGCCGCCGTCGCGGTGAGCGCCTTCGCGATCTTCGGGCTGGACCCGTACCTGGGCCTGCTGCTGTGGGGCAGCGCCCTGGGATTCCTCGGCATCATCGCGCTGTGGGCGCTGTGCAGCCTCGCGGTCATCCGGTTCCTGCGCCGCCAGGCGCCCGAGGCCGGGCTGTTCCGCACCACGATCGCCCCCGGCCTGAGCTTCATCGGGCTGGCCGTGGTGCTCGTGCTGGTGCTGGCCAACCTGTCGCTGCTGACCGGTGCCGGGATCGGCACCCACGCGGTGCTCATCGGCATCGCGCTGTTCGCCGTCGCGGGCGGGGTCGCGCGGGCGCTCTACCTGCGCTCGCGTGCGCCGCGTCTCTACGACGGGCTGGCGCAGACCTCGGTGGACGACCGCGAGCCGGTGGCCGATCGTGCCTGACGGCCCGGCCGAGGAGCGCGGCTACCGGCCGCTCGACCTGACCGGGCTGTTCAACGCGCCGCGCACGCTCCTCGACGACGGGGACCGGTATCCGCTCGGCCCGCGCACGCTGTACGGCATCCCGTTCCTGTTCGGCGACGAGCGCGCCGGGACGGCGCTGCTGCGCGTGGCGGGCGAGCCGGTGACCGTCCCCGTCGGCCGGGCCGTGGAATGGCTGCTCTTCGCGCACGCCCTGGAGAGCCCCGACCTGTTCGACGGCCGGCCGGTGGGCGGCGCGTGCGCCCGGTACACGCTGGTCTACGAGGACGGCCACGAGGAGCCGATCCCGGTACGCCGCCGGTTCGAGATCGGGCCGACGCCCCGTCTGTGGAGCGACCGGCCGATCCCGCTGGACTGGGGGCAGACCCCGTTCCTGGCCGTGCCGGACGCCGAGCACCGGCTGATGCCCCGCGTTCACGGCCGCTACGACGCGGCCGGGGCGCGGTTCGTGGACATCGACGACCCGCAGGCCAGGTCGCCTTACGTGCTGCCCTACCGGTTCTACCTGTGGCCGTGCCGCAACCCGCGTCCCGGGGTGCCGGTCCGCGCGGTGGAGATCCGTTCGCTGGGGCCGGCCGTCCTGGTCGGGGCGGTGACCGCGAGCGCGCTCGCCGAGGACCCGTTCGGGCGCACCGTGTGGCGCGACGTGCTGCTCGACCTGCACGGCGAACCGGTCTCAGAGGACCTGTCGGTGAGCGTGGACCGGGGTTCGGCGACGTACGTCTACCAGCGCCTGACCGGCGGCGACGACGGCGGGACACCGGCCTGGGGGTCGCCGCCCGCGCCGGGGCCGCACGCCTACGTGCGCGTGGCGGCCACGCCGTCGGCGCGGCTGACGCTCACCAGGGGCGGCACCGAGCTGGCCGCCTGCGGCTGGGGAGACCTGGTGTCGGCCGGGGAGATCTCCGGCGAGGGCGTCACCTGGCGGCTGCCCGACGCGGGGCGTGCCTGGGTGCGGACGGTGGTCCGCGACTCGGCCACCGGCGAGCCGGTGCCGTGCCGGATCCACTTCAGGTCGGCGGACGGCGTGCCGTACCCGCCCCACGGCCACCACGGGCACATCAACTCCGATGGCAACACCTGGAACCTGGACATCGGCGGCGACGTGCGGCTCGGCGCCACCACCTACTCCTACATCGACGGCACCTGCGAGGGCTGGCTGCCGCTGGGCGAGGTCACCGTCGAGGTGGCGCGCGGATTCGAGTACCGCCCGCTGCGCACGACCATCACGGTACGGCCCGGCTCGCCCGCCGAACTGGAGCTGACCCTCACCCGCGTCGCCGACCTTCCCTCGGACGGCTGGTACGCCGGAGACACCCACGTCCACTTCGTCTCCACCCTCGGCGCCGAGCTGGAGGCGCGCGGCGAGGACGTGAGCGTCACCAACCTGCTGCTCAGCCAGTGGGGGCACCTGTTCACCAACACCGAGGAGTTCACCGGCCGCCCGCACACCTCGGCCGACGGCCACACCCACGTGTTCGCCGGTCAGGAGAACCGCAGCGGCATGCTCGGGCACGTCAACCTGCTCGGGCTGCGCCGTCCGGTCATGCCCTGGTGCACCGGCGGCGCGGAGGAGGCGGAACTGGGCGGCGGGCTGGAGACCACGCTGTCGCACTGGGCGGACGAATGCCACGAACAGGGCGGCACGGTGGTCCTCGCGCACTTCCCGGTGCCCAACGGGGAAGCCGCCGCGCTGCTGGCGACCGACCGCCTGGACGCCGTCGAGATGATCGCCTACGACCCGTACAACATCGGCGAGTACTACCGCTACCTGAACGCCGGGTACCGCGTGACGCTCGTCGGCGGCACCGACAAGATGAGCAGCGAGGTGCCGATCGGGCTGATCAGGACCTACGCCCACGTGCCGCCGCCCGGCGAGCTCGACTACTGGAGCTGGTGCGCCGCCGTGCGCGACGGCGCCACGTTCGTGACCAGCGGGCCGCTGCTGAGCCTGCGCGTGGACGGCCACGAGCCCCGCGCGGTGGGGTCCGGAGCGGTGCGCGTCGAGGCCCGCGCGGAGTCGATCTTCCCGGTGGACCGGATCGAGATCGTGCGCGACGGGCGGGTGGTCGCCGAGCACGCGCCGGGCCGTCCCGGGCACGCCCTGGAGATCTCCGCCGACCTGACCGTCACCGGGGACTCGTGGATCGCCGCCCGCTGCTACGGCCCCGGCGCGGACGTCGCCCGGCACCACGACGTGTGGGCCCGGCCGATCATGGCCCACACGTCCCCGGTGTACCTGCGCACCGGCGAGGAGTACGGGCGTTTCGACGCGGACACCGTCGAGCACATGCTCAGCCTGGTCGAGGGGTCCATGGCGTACATCGACGAACGCAGCAGGCGGATGTGGCCCGGCCAGGTCTGCCACCGGCACGGCCGCGACGACCACCTGGCCTTCCTGCGCGCGCCGTTCCTGGAGGCGCGCGACCTGCTGCTGCGCCGCACCGCCGAGCGGCGCTAGCCCTCATGGAACGCCCCGGTCTCCTCGGCCATCCGGTCGAACTCCTCCAGTCTGGCCCGCGTGCGCAGCGGCGCGGCGTCGGCCATCGCCTCCACCAGCGCCATGCCCAGGGCCATCGCCGCCTCCTGTGAGCCGGTGACAGGCCGGTGGACGACCGGCACGTCGAGCACGATCTCGGCCGGGAACGGGACGGCCGGCCGGTCGGTGATCACGGCGACCCGCAGCCCCAGCCGGTCGGCGTAGGTCAGCGCGCGCACCGCCTCCGCCGGGTAGCGCGGCAGCATGACGGCCAGCAGCCACTCCGCGCCCGCCCGGCGCGCGGAGTGCAGCCCGTCGGCCAGTTCCGTGCCTCCGGTGAGCACCCGCACGTCGGGGTGCACCCGCCGGGCGTAGTAACCCAATGTGACCGCCAGCCCCGCCGAGGAGCGCAGGCCGAGCACCGGCAGCGGCTCCGCCGCCGCCAGCGCCCCGCCGAGGTCGGCGATCCGCGCGGCCAGCCCGCGCTGCCCGCCGTCGCCGTTCCGCTCGCCGTGCCCGTCTCCGTGCCCGTCTCCGTGCCCGTCTCCGTGCCCCTCGCTGTGTCCGTCTTCTGGGGTGCGCAGCCGCTGGTGCAGCGTGACCAGGCCGCGCAGCCCCGCCTCGACCGGCTCGCAGTGCCCGGCGGCGCCGGGCGGTGGAGGAGCGGGTTCGGCCGGCTCCTCACCGCCCATCGCCAGCGGGCGCAGCGCCCTGCGCAGCTCCGGATAGCCCGCGAAGCCCAGGACCATTGCGAACCTGGTCACGGACGGCTGGCTGACCCCAGCCCGCTCGGCCAGCTCCACACTGGACAGGAAGATGACCTCGGTCAGGTGACCGGACAGATAGTGCGCGATGCGCCGCTGCACGGGCGACATCTTCCTGCCGTTGAAGAGCGTGGCCAGCGGACCTTTCTCACCTGCCACGCCGCCCCCTGCCGGGCGGCATGGCATCGAAACAGTTCAGTCCCTCGCCCACGTATCAACGAACACCCTGACACCAAGAGTCATTCCTGCATGTGGTGAATCATTCGGATTCGCGCATGGGAATGCGGACGTCGCGCTCGGCCGCCACCTCGACGGCGGTGTCGTAACCGGCGTCCACGTGGCGGATCACCCCCATGCCCGGGTCGTTGGTCAGCACGCGGGTCAGCTTCTCCCGGCCCAGCGCCGTGCCGTCGGCCACGGTCACCTGACCCGCGTGGATCGACCGGCCGATGCCGACCCCGCCGCCGTGGTGGATGGACACCCAGGCGGCGCCCGACGCCACGTTGACCATCGCGTTCAGCAGCGGCCAGTCGGCGATCGCGTCCGAGCCGTCGGCCATCCCCTCGGTCTCCCGGTACGGCGAGGCCACCGATCCGCAGTCGAGGTGGTCGCGCCCGATCACGACCGGGGCGGCCAGCTCGCCCGAGGCGACCATGTCGTTGAACCGCTCGCCCGCGAGGTGGCGCTCGCCGTAGCCGAGCCAGCAGATGCGCGCGGGCAGGCCCTGGAACTTGACCTTCTCCCCCGCCAGGCGGATCCACCTGGCCAGCGGCTCGTTGTCCGGGAACAGGTCGAGCACGGCCCGGTCGGTCGCGGCGATGTCGGCCGGGTCGCCGGACAGCGCGGCCCACCGGAACGGGCCCTTGCCCTCGCAGAACAGCGGCCGGATGTAGGCGGGCACGAACCCGGGGAAGTCGAAGGCACGGGCGTATCCGGCGGTCAGCGCCTCACCCCTGATCGAGTTGCCGTAGTCGAAGACCTCGGCCCCGGCGTCCTGGAAGCCGACCATGGCCTCCACATGGCGGGCCATCGACTCGCGCGCCCTGGCCGTGAATCCGGCCGGGTCCTTGTCACGGGCGTCGGCCATGTCGGCGAACTCGACGCCGATCGGGAGGTACATCAGCGGGTCGTGCGCGCTGGTCTGGTCGGTGACCACGTCGATCTCCGCGCCCGCCGCGAGCAGCTCGGGCACCGCCTCGGCCGCGTTGGCCTCGACGCCGATCGACAGCGGACGGCGGGCGTCGCGCGCCTCACGCGCCATCCGCATCGCCTCGGCCAGGGAGGAGGCCCGCACGTCCAGGTATCCGTGCTCGATGCGGCGCTCGATGGAACGGGGGTCGCAGTCGATGCAGACCGCGACGCCGCCGTTCATGGTCACGGCCAGCGGCTGCGCCCCGCCCATGCCGCCCAGCCCGGCGGTGAGCGTGATCGTGCCCGCCAGCGAGCCGCCGAACCGCTTGGCGGCGACGGCCGCGAAGGTCTCGTAGGTGCCCTGGAGGATGCCCTGGGTGCCGATGTAGATCCAGGACCCGGCGGTCATCTGCCCGTACATGGTGAGCCCGGCCGCCTCCAGCCGCCGGAACTCGTCCCAGTTGGCCCAGTCGGGGACCAGGTTGGAGTTGGCGATGAGCACCCGGGGGGCCCACTCGTGGGTCCGCATCACGCCGACCGGCCGTCCGGACTGGACCAGCAGGGTCTCGTCGTCGCCGAGGGTGGTGAGGGTCCGCATGATCGCCTGGAAGGAGGCGTGGTCGCGCGCGGCCTTTCCGGAGCCCCCGTAGACGACGAGCCGCTCGGGATGCTCGGCCACCTCGGGGTCGAGATTGTTCTGGATCATGCGAAGGGCCGCTTCCTGCGGCCATCCCTTCGCGCTCAACGTGGTACCGCGCGGCGCGCGCACGGCCTTGCCGCCAGTCGCCATGATGCGTCCTCTCCTCAAGGAGCCGAGGGCTCCGTAAGCGGATCCTACGGGTGCACCTCCACCAACCCATCCCTATGGGAGCCGTATCCCCGCAATACCTCCCATAAGGGACATTAGGCCCGGCACCAGCGACATTGCGGGTTCTACCGGGGGGGCATCCCCGGTCGGGTTCTCCGGCGGGGATGCCCCTCGTGGCCGCAGGCCCGGGCGCACGCCCCGGGAGTTCGGCCCCCGATACGCGAAGGAGAGGCTTCGCAACCACCGCCGTTCCCGGTTTGCCGTACGGCCAATCACCGCGGGTGTCCGCCCCGCCTCATACTTTGGGCTGACTCGCCCCCGACTTTGTAACGAACTTCCCGCCCGGCAGGAACGCCCGCGCGGAGCGGCCCCGTTGACCGTTTTGTGAACTCCCCCAACGGCTCGCCGGCCGCCCCCGCGGCCTCGCTCTCCCCGGGGTCCGCGCCCGCGCCCGCCAAGGGCTCGTGGCGACTCCTGCTCACCCACATCCGCCCGCGCAAGTGGACGCTCGTCGGCGGCGGCCTGCTCGGCTTCGTCGGCGGCATGTCCGGACTGGCCGAACCCCTGGTGGCCAAGTCCGTGATCGACGCCTTCGGCTCCGGCGCGTCCCTGGTCGCCCCGATCGTCACGCTGACCGTGCTGGTGCTGTTCGGCGCCGCGGTGTCGGCCGCCGCCGCCTACATCCTCGAACGCACGGCGGAGAGCATCGTGCTCGACGCCCGGCTGCGGCTCGTGGGCCGGATGCTGCGGCTGCGGGTCCCCGATGTGGACCGGCTCAAGCCCGGCGACCTGATCTCCCGCGTCACCGCCGACACCACGCTGCTGCGGGCGGTGTGCACCAGCGGCGTCACCAACGGCATCACCGCGCTGTTCATGCTGGCCGGATGCCTGGCACTGATGGCGGTGATGGACGCGGTGCTGCTCGGGGTCACCCTCGGCGTCCTCGTCGTGGTCGGGGCCACGGCGCTGTTCGTGTTTCCCCGCATCGGCAGGGCCACCACCCAGGCGCAGGAGGCCCTCGGCGAGATGGGCGCGGTACTCGACCGCGCCCTGCAGGCGTTCCGCACGGTCAAGGCGGCGGGCGCGGAGGCGCGCGAGACGGAGGCCGTGCGCGGCGCGGCGAACCGCGCCTGGCGCAAGGGCGTCACCGCCGCCGGCTGGAGCGCCATCGCGGGCACCTCGACCTGGCTCGGAGTGCAGCTCTCGTTCCTGGCCGTGCTCGGCGTCGGCGGCGTGCGGGTGGCCTCGGGGACACTGGAGGTCTCCTCGCTGATCGCCTTCCTGCTCTACCTCTTCTACCTGACCGGCCCGATCGCGATGCTGGTCGAGGGCGCCACCCAGCTCCAGACCGGCCTCGCCGCCGTGACCCGGATGCGCGAGGTCGAGGAACTCGACGTCGAACCGCTCGACGACCCCGCGCCCAGGACGGGCTCCGCGCCCGCCGCGCTCGCCCTCGCCGACGTGCGCTTCGGCTACGACGCCGACCGCTCCCCCGCCCTGGACGGCGTGTCCTTCGAGATCGCCGCAGGGCACATGACCGCGCTCGTCGGGCCGTCAGGAGCGGGCAAGTCCACCATCTTCGCGTTGCTCGAACGCTTCTACGAGCCCACCTCGGGCACGATCACCCTCGACGGCGCCGACCTGCGCGACATCCCGCTGAGCGAGCTGCGCGCCATGATCGGCTACGTCGAGCAGGACACCCCGGTACTGGCCGGGTCGCTCCGGGAGAACCTCGTGTTCGGCGCCCCCGGCGTCACCGACGAGGAGCTTGACGAGGTGGTCGCACGCACCCAGCTCGCCGACCTGGTGGCCCGCCTGCCCGAGGGCCTGGCGACCCAGGTGGGGCACCGCGGCCTGATGCTCTCCGGGGGCGAGCGGCAGCGGGTGGCGATCGCCAGGGCGCTGCTGCGCCGTCCGCGCGTGCTGCTGCTGGACGAGGCGACCTCCCAGCTCGACGCGGTCAACGAGTTGCGGCTGCGCGACGTGATCGAGGAGGTCTCTGGCAGCACCACGGTGCTGGTGATCGCGCACCGGCTGTCCACGGTCACCCGGGCCGAGCGGATCGTGGTCCTGGAGGCGGGACGGGTGCGCGCCTCCGGCACCCACGCCGAGCTGGTGCACGGCGACGAGCTGTACCGCGAGCTGGCCACGACGCAGTTCGTGGTCGGTGAGGAGGCGATGGCGGCGGAGGGCGCCGAGTAAACGATTGATTTCGGTTCGATCCGAAGCGACGGTGGCTGCGAATAGGTGGGCGAGGACCCGGCCGGACCTCTCGCAATCACCTGTGGTCACCGCGATCTGGCGACCGCACGCTTGGTCGAAAGGACCGAACCGACATGGAACTCCGGATCAACCGGCGCGCCCTGATCGGGCTGGGTCTGGTGGGGGCGCTGGCCGCCTCCTCCATCACCCTGCTCCGCGCCGAAACCGGCACGGCCTCCTCGCACCGCGAGGCACCGATGATCGCGGGGGACCCCCGCAACGACAACACCGACGTCTACGCCTTCGTCAGCCCGGACAAGGCGGACACGGTGACCCTGGTGGCCAACTGGATCCCGTTCCAGGACCCCCAGGGCGGCCCGAACTTCTACACGTGGGACACGAACTCCCGCTACAACATCAAAATCGACAATGACGGCGACGCCAAGCCGGACATCACCTACCAGTGGACGTTCCGCGACAACGACAGGCGTGGCAACACCACGTTCCTGTACAACAACGGCCCCGTCACCTCGCTCGACGACCCGAACCTGCTCTACAAGCAGCGCTACACGCTGAAGAGGATCACCGAGTCGGGCACCAAGACGCTCCTCTCGGACGCCATAGCCGCCCCCAGCAACGTCGGCCCCGCCTCGATGCCGAACTACGGGACGCTGCGCTCGCAGGCCGTCAAGGGCCTCCCCGACGGCGGGAAGGCCTACGCCGGCCAGGCCGACGACCCGTTCTTCCTCGACCTGCGCATCTTCGACCTGGTCTACGGAGGCGACCTGTCCGAGGTCGGGCAGGACACCCTCAAGGGCTACAGCACCAGCGCGCTCGTCCTCCAGGTGCCCGCCGAGGACCTCGCGCTGAAGGGTGACGCCAAGCGCAACCCGGTCGTCGGCGTGTGGTCCACCACCGACAAGAAGGGCTCGCACGGCTACACCCAGGTCTCCCGGCTGGGCAACCCGCTGGTCAACGAGGTCGTCGCGGCGGCCGGGATGAAGGACGCCTTCAACGCCCTGCCGCCGGCCAAGGACGCCGACGTGCCGGCCCTGGTCAAGAGGGTCACCAACCCCGAGGTGCCCGCGCTGATCGAGTCCATCTACGGGATCAAGGCGCCGAAGACCCCGCGCAACGACCTGGTCGAGATCTTCCTGACCGGCATCGCCAAGGCCAACGGCCCGATCAAGGCCGACCTCAACTCGCAGCTCCTGAACAAGGACGTGAACCCCGACAAGTTCCGCCCGTCGGAGATGCTGCGGCTGAACATGTCGATCCCGCCCACCAAGGACCCGAATCGGCTCGGCGTGATCGGCGGCGACCTCGCCGGATTCCCGAACGGCCGCCGCCTGGCGGACGACGTGGTGGACATCGAGCTGCAGGCGCTGGAGGGCGCGGCACAGACGGGCAAGATCGTCCAGCCGCTGGCCGCCGGGGACAAGGTGGACAAGAACGACGTGCCGTTCGGCACGACCTTCCCCTACCTCCCGCTCCCCAGCAACAAGGCCGTCAACCAGAACTAAGGCGTCATCGCGCTCCGTGGGGCCCGCCGCAGGGCGGGCCCCGCTCCTTTCCATGCCCTTCCCCTACCTCGGACGGGCCGCCTTGCCCCGCTCCCCACGGCTGGATCTTCCCGCTTCAGCCACGTTTCCGCGCCACGACTGAAGTCCAGGATCCCCTCGGGAGATCACGATGAACATCCGCAGCAGAACGCTCCTGCGCAGGGCCGCGCCACCGGCCGCGGCGATCGCGGTGGCCGGGGCGCTGACCGCGTTCGCCACGCTCGTCCCCTTCTCTTCACCGACCTCGTCTCCCGGCGCCTCGCCGCCCACCGCCCCGCCGGCCGGGATCGCCTACGAACGGGCCGCGGGCTCGGCCGCCGACCTGGACCGGACGGTGACCGCGCTGCAGACCCGCCTCACCCGGCTGCCCAAGGACCACCAGGCGTGGGCCACGCTCGGCACGGCCTACGTGGAACAGGCCAGGCTCACCGCCGACCCCGCCTACTACCCGAAGGCCGAACAGGCCCTCGCGACCTCGCTGCGCCTGTCCCCCGGCAACGCCGCCGGGCTGACCGGGCAGGCCGCCCTCGCCGCCGGGCGGCACGAGTTCGCGCAGGCCGTACGGCTGGCCCGGAGCGCCACCAGCGCCAACCCCTACGGCCCAGCCGGGTACGGCGTGCTCGCCGACGCCTACACCCAGCTCGGCCGCCTGGCCGACGCCGACCGGGCGATCGACCGGATGATGCGCCTCCGCCCGGGCGTCGCCTCGTTCAGCCGCGCCTCCTACGCCGCCGAGCTGCGCGGCGACCTCGGCCGGGCGGAGGAACTGCTGCGCTCCGCGCTCGCCGACGCCTTCTACCCGGCCGACGTGGCCTACTGCCGGCACCGGCTGGGCGAGCTGGCGCTGCGCGCGGGCGACCTGCGCACGGCGGACGAGGAGTACGACCGGGCGCTCGCCGCCTATCCCACCTACCTGCCGGCCGTCGTCGGCAAGGCCCGCGCGGCGGCCCTCGCCGGACGGTTGGACACCGCCGCCGAGCTCTACCGCACCGCCGTGGACCGGCTGCCGCTCCCCCAGCACGTGATCGAGTACGCCGAGGTCCGCGTCGCGTCGGGGCAGGACCCGGCGGAGCAGTGGCGGCTGCTGCGGGCGGTGCGCGACCTGTCGAGCGCGGCGGGGGTCCGCGACGACGTGATGTGGGCGGAGTACGAGGCCGACCACGGGGATCCGGCGCTCGCCGTCCGCCACGCGCGGACCGAGTACGCCCGCAACCCGAACCTGGCCGCCGCCGACGCCCTGGCCTGGGCGCTGTTCCGCGCCGGACGCCCGCGCGAGGCGCTGCCGTTCGCCCGCGAGGCCCTGGCCACCGGACGGCGCGACGCGCTGGCCGCGCACCACCGGGCCGAGATCGAGAAGGCGCTCGGCATGGACGCCGAGGCCCGCCGCAGCCGGGCGCTGGTCCGCGAGTTCAACCCGGCGTTCGACCCCGCTCTGCCCGCCCTCGGAAGGCCGTCATGATCGCGCTCATCCTGGCCGCCGCGCTGGCGGCGCACCCGCTCGGCAACTTCACCGTGAACCACTACGACGGGCTGCGGGTGCTGCCCGACCGGGTCGAGAACACCGCCGTCGTGGACGCGGCCGAACTGCCCACCCTGCAGGCCGAACCCGACGTGGCCAAGACCGGAACCACCCGCCACGCCACTGCCCGCTGCGCCGAACTGGCCAGGGACCAGCGGCTGGCCGTCAACGGCGTGACCGTGCCCTGGCGGGTCGAGAAGGCCTCCTTCGCCTACCGGCCGGGACAGGGCGGACTGCGGACCAGCACCCTCACCTGCGCGCTGAGCGCCCGCGCCGACCTGTCGGGGAAGGCGTCCGTGGAGTTCACCGACGCCCACCAGCTCGGCCGGGCCGGATGGCGTGAGATCACCGCCGTCTCGGACGGCGTGCGCCTGACCGCCTCCTCGGTGCCCGCGACGAGCGTCAGCCGCGAGTTGCGCGTCTATCCCGAAGATTCGCTGTCCAGCCCGCTCGACCAGCGGTCGGCACGGCTGACCGTCGAACCCGGCGCGGAAAACGCGGGAGGGACGGCGGGCCGGGGGCTGCCGCTCCTGCCGTCCGGCGGGCCGTTCGGCGACCTGCTCGGCGGCATCGACCGCCTCTTCACCTCGCTCACGGGCGCGGACGCCCTGACCGTGCCGCTCGGCCTGCTCGCGATCCTCCTCGCACTGGTCCTGGGCGCGGGCCACGCGCTGATCCCTGGCCACGGCAAGACAATCATGGCCGCCTACCTGGCCGGACGCCGCGGCCGCCGCCGAGACGCCCTGATCGTCGGCGCGACGGTCACCGCCACCCACACGGCCGGCGTGATCGTGGTGGGCCTGCTGCTGAGCGCGTTCTCGGCGCTGGCGGGCGAATCGGTACTCGGCTGGCTGGGCGTCCTGAGCGGCATCCTGATCGTCATCGTCGGAGCCGTCCTCCTCCGCTCCGCCCTCCACAACCGCCGCACCCCCCATCCCCACGGCCATGGGCACGGCCACGGGCACGGGCACGGGCACGGGCACTCCCGCAGCGGCCTAGTCGGCATGGGCGTCGCAGGCGGACTGGTCCCCAGCCCATCAGCCCTGGTCGTACTCCTCGGCGCCATCGCCCTTGGCCGCACCTGGTTCGGCATCGCCCTGGTCGCCGCCTACGGCCTCGGCATGGCCGCCACCCTCACCGTCACCGGCCTCCTCCTGGTCCGCCTCACCAGCCACCTCGACCGCCTCCCCGCCCGTCTCTCCACCCTCACACCCATCGGCACCGCCACCATCGTCGTCCTCCTCGGCGCAGGTCTCACCGTCCGCAGCCTCTCCGGCGCGATATAGCACGACAATGGCATCCCGCTAAAATTCAAACCCGTCCGACGGGAAAATAATCGAGACGAATCAACGGGGCGAACCGGATGTACTCTGAATAAGGAGGTCACCGCATCGGGAAAACCACGCGTCGCCGTCCCATGTATTGGATGGATCGCCATGCTCGAAATCACGCGGGGGCGCGTCCCCCGAATCATCGGTGAGTCCTGTCTCGCCGCGACACTGTCCCTTTCCGCAGGGTTCGCACCCGCCATCGCCGCAGCGACACCCTCTTCGACGGCCATGCAGTCGCCTACGCCCACGCCCACCGCCGGGCAGGAAGTAACCGACATCGTGCTGCCCAAGCTGGGCGAATCCGATACCGAAGGCACCGTCGTCCGCTGGCTCAAGAAGCCCGGCGACGCCGTAGACGCCGACGAACCGGTGGTCGAGGTCGAATCCACCAAGGTCAACATAGAGGTCGTCGCCCCCGCCTCAGGCGTCCTCCGGGAGATCGTCGTCCAGGAAGGCGAAACGGCCGCGATAGGCGACACCCTCGGAATCATCGGCCCCAAAGCCGAATCCAGCTAATGGCCGAAAAGGCGAATTGAAGCCACTTCGCAGGGGCGCGCCGCGCCGTCCACATGTACTTTGACCGCGACGACGACCGAGCCCCTGCGATCGACATGGGCCCCGGCGAGGTCACATCGGAGAAGCGAGCGGGATACCCTGCCTGCGGTGCCTCGGGACCACGTGACCGGAGGAGTCGATGCTGGGATGACGACAGGGCGGCCGATGCCCACGCAGGACGACGTGCTCGGATACTTCGGCGCGTTGTCGAACTGGGGACGGTGGGGCGACGACGACGAGCTCGGCACGCTGAACCACATCACCGACGACGTCCGCCTGGCGGCGGCGCGGGCCGTGCGCCACGGCAGGAGCGTGTCGTGCGCGTGGGAGGTCGCCGTACCTGAGGAGATGGAACGGTCGACGACGGCGTGCCCGTGCGCCGCCGACATGCCCGGTGCCGAGAACATGCCCGCGCCCGGATTCCGCAACGACCGGCGCTGGGGCTTTTCGACCGAGCGGCTCGGCGTCACGTTCCACGGCAACACCCTCACCCACATCGACTCGCCGTGCCACATCTTCTGGGACGGCATGATGTACAACGGCCGATCGCACTCGCTGGTCGACGCCGAGACGGGATCGGCGTGGGCCTCCGTCACGGCGGCCGCTAACGGGATCATCACGCGTGGCGTCCTGCTGGACGTCGCGAGCGTGCGTGACGTGCCGTGGCTGGAACCGGGCCAGGGTGTGTTTCCCGAGGATCTTGAGGAGGCCGAACGCCGTCAGGGCGTTCGGGTCCGCCCCGGCGACGCGGTACTCCTGCGAACCGGCAATGGCCGCGTCCGGCACGAGACCGGTGCGGTCAGCGGTTTCACCCAGGCCGGGTGGCATGCGTCCTGCCTGCCGTGGCTGCACGAACGGAAGGTCGCACTGATCGGCGCCGACACCCCCCAGGACGTCCAGCCGTCGGGGTATGACGACGTACTGATGCCGATCCACGCCGTGAGCCTCGTCGCCATGGGTCTGTGGATGCTCGACAACTGCGACCTGGAGGCGTGCACGACGACGGCCGCCGACCTCGGCCAATGGGACTTCCAACTCGCGGTCGCACCGGTCCGCCTCGCCGGCACATCCGGCAGCCCGGTCAACCCGATCGCCACATTCTGACCAGGACAGAATCGCTCCCTTCACACCGCAGGCGCAAGCGAGGCCCATTCCGCGAACAGCGCAGCACAGTGCGCACGGCCACAGTGGATGGGGGTGCGGCGGCAACGGCCGGATGGGGCGCACCATCCCAGGGGCGGGACGGCGGGGCGGGCCGCTGTCTGGGAGGGGTGGGCGGGGTCGCGGCGGCGTACGGCGGGGGGCGTCCACCGTTTAGGAGGGCGGGATGCGGGGGGAGGGGCGTGGTTTTCGTACTAGTCGTCGATGGTGGGGAGGTCGAAGTTGGGCTCGTCGAGGTCGCCGTCTTCGGTGCGGCGGAGTTTGATGTCTTCGGCCCAGGTGTAGGCGAAGCGGCGGATTTCGTGGGTCTGGTCTTCGGTGATGCCGTGGGCGGTGAAGTCGGGGTCGGCGATCAGGGCGGCGAATTCCAGGCGCATGACCAACTCGTGGAGGGAGAAGGCGTCGTCCCGGGCGCGGGCCAGCCCCTCCAACTCACGAAACGAGAACACGGTGGAGAGGGCGGCGACGTCGATCAGGTCAATGGCGAGGCCGCGGTCGTGGAGGGCTCGCACAGCAGCCGAGGCCGCGTCTTCTACCGAGACGACAGGCAGGTCGTCGCGCCGTGCCGCCGGCCGGAGCGGGGACTCGCCGAGGAGGGTGATCTCGCAGGTCCGGCCGGGGAGGGGTGGGGTGACCACGGGTTCGGTGACGAGCAGGCGGATCGCGCGTGGGCCGGCCTCGCCCGGGGAGACCTCGAATCCGGCCTCCTCCCAGGCGGCGGACATCGCGCGGGCCACTTCCGGCAGCGGTTCGTCGGCGGCGACGGCGAAGCGCAGGTCGGCGCACGGGCGGTCGGTGAGCCCGTGGGCGCGCAGTGCGTAGCACCCGGCCAGGGCGAGTCCTTCGCGGGCGCCCGACGGCAGGACCGCCGAGATCAGCCGCTCGTGGAACTCCGGAAATCGCGTCCCCGCGTCGTCAGCCGTCATCCAGAACCTCCGCTTCTCCGGCGTCCGGTCCCGGCCCATCCGCCTCAATGCCGGGTACTCCCCGCGCACGGTGACAGTATGCCCGCGCGGCGGTTACGGGGTGTTCGGCGTGACCGGCCGGATGGGCCACCGTCGGCATCTGCTGCGCTCGGTGCCGGCGATCAACGAACGGGGCGGCGTACGGCTGGCCGACGGCGACCGCGTCCTGCTCGCCCCGACCCTGACCGGCCGCGACGACGGCGAACTCAAGGAGATCACCACCAGCCACGGCCTCACCAGGTGGACCACCGACCTGGACCGCGCCCTCGCCGACCCCCCGCGCCGAGGTGTACTTCGACGCCCAGGCCACCCCGGCGCGGGCGCCCGCCGTCCTGCGGGCGCTGGCGGCGGGCAAGCACGTCTACGTCAGCGGTGGACGCCGGCCGAGGCCGTCGCCGGTTGCGTACGGCACGGCGTCCCCGCCATCGGCGTCTGGCGCGACCGCCTGGCCGAATGCGGCCTGAGCCGGGCGGACACCTGGTCCGCGACGCGGGGCTGCGGGTCTCCCCGCTCTGCCGGGGCGGGTCGGGGTGATCGACCCGCGCCCGCTGACCGGCGCCGTGACGGCGGCGGGTTACACCGGCGACATCGAGGTGGAGATCTTCAACGCGGAGGTCTGGGCGGCCGACCCCGACGAGGTCGTGGCGGCGGTGCGCGCACGTTACGCCTCGGAGATCGGCTGATCCTTCGCCCACGCGCGGGCGGCGGGGAGGATCTCCTCGACTGGGGCGACCTCGGGGTGCCAGGCCCGTTCCCATTCGAGGGAGATCCAGCCGTCGTAGCCGCCTTCGGCGAGTGCGGCGCGCACCTCGGTCAGGGGCACGTCGCCCTCGCCGAGCGGCACGGGGGTGAGGTCGGGGGCGGCGTCCTTGATCTGCACGTAGCCGAGGTGGCCGTGCAGGGCCGCGTATGTCGCGGCGGGGGTCTCGCCGTGCCGCCAGGTGTGCAGGACGTCCCAGATCGCGCCGGTGGTCTCCGGTTCTCCCGTGGCGTCCAGGATCCGGCGGACGGCGACGCCGGTGGGGTGCGAGTCGTGCGTCTCGATCAGCACCCTGACCCCGGTCTCCCGGGCCAGCGGCGCGACGGCCCGCAGCCGCCGGGCCGCGGGTTCCCAGTCCCGCTCGCCGTCGCCGCCGGGGAAGACGCGCAGGAAGCGCGCCCCCAGGTCGGCCGCGAGGCCGATGTCGGCCCGCAGCGCGGCGAGCACCTCGTCGTCGGGCGCGTCGGCGGCGATCTTCACGTATCCGGCCACGCTCAGCGCGGTCAGCCCGGCCCAGGCCAGCAGGCCGCGTGCCTTGGCCAGCGCGGCGTGCCCCATCCCGGCGCGGACGCCGGTGCCGGGGTGCGCCCGCAGCTCCAGCCCGTCACACCGGGCGTTCTTCGCGACCCTGCACACCTCGTCGAGCCCGAGTCCGGGCATGCCGAGCGTGGAGACGGCGAATGGCCACGGCGACGTCATGGGAGCCTCCTGGTGCTCTCTCGAATGATCACCTCGGCGGTGGCGCGCTCGGCCACGACGGGCGCGGAGCCCAGGGCCAGTTCCACGGCGCGGCGGCCCATCGCGGCGAGCGGCAGCCGTACGGTGGTCAGCGCGGGGGTCAGGTCGCGCAGGGTGGGGATGTCGTCGAAACCGGCCACGGAGATCTCGCCGGGCACGTCGGCCCCGGCGTCGCGCAGGGCGGCGAGGGCGCCCACGGCCATGACGTCATTGACGGCGAAGAGGCAAGTCACACCGGTTCCCGCTGCCCATAAGCGGCCCGCGGACACATAGCCGCCGTCGCGGTCGAACTCACCGGAGACCAGCACCGGCTCCGGCAGGCCGAGCGAGGCCAGCCCCTCGGCGAACCCGGCGACCCGGTCCGCGGCGGTGAGCAGGGCGGAAGGCCCGGTGAGCACGGCGAAGCGGATGTGCCCGAGCCCGGCCAGGGCCACCGCGAGCGCCCGTGAGCCGCCCCGGTTGTCCGGCAGGACGGTGTCCACGCCCAGCAGGTCCTGACCGATCACGACGGCCCTGCCGCCGCTGCCGTGGAAGCGGATCAGCTCGGCGCGCAGCCGCTCGGTCAGGGCGTGGTCGGTCACCCGGCTGCCGGCCAGCACGATCGCGCGGACCCGCTGGGCGCGCAGCGTGGCGACGTAGCCGATCTCGGCCTCCGGGTCGCGGAAGGTGGTGCCGACCATGACGGCGAGGTGCTGCGCGTCGGCGGCGCGGACGACGGCGTTGGCCAGCTCGGCGAAGTAGGGGTCGGACAGGTCGTGCACGACCAGCCCGAGGATGTCGCTGGCGCTGCGGGCGAGTGCCTGGGCGGCGCGGTTGGTGGTGTAGCCGAGTTCGGTGGCGGCCTCCTCCACGCGTTCGCGCAGGATCCTGCCGACCTGGCGGGTGCTGCCGTTGAGCACGCGTGAGGCGGTGGCGAGCGAGACGCCCGCCTGCCTGGCGACGTCTTCGAGTGTGGCGTCTCGCGGCATGCCTTCCCCCGTTCGGGTGGTCGGTTACACCGGCGAGGCCCAGGCCGGCGATCAGTGGCGCTTGATCCGGATCGGCGAGGGCAGGTCATGGCGTCCGGAGACGAACTCCTGAACGGCGATCTTGGCGCGGATCACCGGGCGCCTCCATCGCCGCTCCCTGCGCAGCGCACGAGCCATCTTGCCAGGCTTAGGCCGTCGCGCGCCCGGGGCGAAGAACCAGTGCGCCCAGGGCGAGCCGGGACGGGCCAGCCGGGTCGCGCCGACGACCAGCAGGACCGGGACGAACAGTCCCACCAGGCCGGTCCAGATCTTGCCCTTGAGCAGCGTGACGACGGCCAGCGCCAGGTTGGCCACCAGGATTCCGGGGGCGAAGAACGGCATGTCGGGCAGGCCGTCCGGCATCTCCCAGGCGAGCGGGCGCAGGCCGATGAGCAGCATGCCGGTGACGGCGACGGCGACGAAGACCGCGTCCACGGAGGTGCGTCCCTCTTCGCTCCAGTACACGTCGCGCAGGTGCAGGATCAACGCGAACTCGTCCAGCACCAGCGCCGCGCCGACGCCGAGGATCGCGGCGGTCACCGCGTACCAGCCCTCGGAGATCCGCGACACGACCAGCCCGGAGACGCCGCCGAAGAGCATCAGGACCACGCCGAAGACGACGTGGTGGACGTGCACCTCGCCCATGCTGACGTTGGAGAACCACCAGCGCACCCGGGCCCGGATGAGCCGGACGTTGATGCGGGTGAACACGAACGCCAGGATCAGGGCCGCGAAGAAGCAGAACAGCGGCAGTCTGCCGCTGTCCACGATGCGCGCCGCGAACCAGTCCCCCATGTCTTCTTTCTGATGGTAAGCCGGGATCGTGGTGCCCATGGACCGGGGAACCCCGGGCCGGGACGCTCAGGCCAGGAATCCGCGCAGCAGCGCGGCGGTGCCCTCCAGGTGCTCCGACACCGCGCGGTAGGCCGCGACGGGGTCGCCCTCAAGGATCGCCGCCACGATGCCCCGGTGCTGGGTGGCCGCGTGGTCGATGTTGGGGCGCAGCACCGGGATCGCGTTGAGCAGGTCGGCCACCCGCAGCCGCGCGTCGGCGCAGGCCGAGGCGAGCAGAGCGGAGCCGGTCAGCTCGGCGATGGACAGGTGGAAGGCGGTGTCGAGTCGCCGGTAGTCCTCGGGCCCCGCGGCGTTCACCTCGGACAGGCGACGGCACAGCGTGGCCCGCCGTTCGTCGTCGAGCCGGGAGGCGGCGAGGACCTGGGCCGCGCCGCACTCGACGGCCATCCGGTAGTCCAGCGCGTCGGTGAGGCCCTGGCCCATGTCGGCGAGCGCCCTGCGCAGGCCGGCGGGGTCGGGCGCGGGGGCGCGGTAGGTGACGAACGCGCCGCCGTACCGGCCCCGGCGCACGTCGAGGTAGCCCTCCTCGCAGAGCGACTTGATGGCCTCGCGCAGCGTGACCCGGCTGATGCCGAGCAGTGCCGACAGCTCGCGCTCGGCGGGAAGCTTCTCCCCCGGGGGCACCACGCCGAGCTTGATGGCCTGCAGCAGCCGCTCGACCGTCTCCTCGAAGGCGTTGCCCGCGCGGACGGGCCGCAGCACCGCGCTCAGGCGCGCCGATTCGTTCAACATCACCTCCCGCTCTTGACAAGATACCCCGCTTGGGCACTCAATGGTCTGGTACTGACCCAATGGGAGGCGGAGTGCCAGGCACGCTGACAATCGACGATCTCCGGACCGAGGTCTCCGCCGGACGGATCGACACCGTACTGCTGGCCATCACGGACATGCAGGGCCGGTTGCAGGGCAAGCGGCTGTCCGCCAGGTTCTTCCTGGAAGAGGTCGCCGCGCACGCCGCCGAGGGCTGCAACTACCTGCTCGCCGTCGACGTCGACATGAACACCGTGGACGGCTACGCCATGTCCTCCTGGGCGCGCGGCTACGGCGACTTCGTGATGCGCCCGGACTTCTCCACCCTCCGCCGGATCCCCTGGCTGGACGGCACCGCCCTGCTGATGGCCGACCTGACCTGGGAGGACGGCTCCGACGTGGTCGCCTCCCCACGTCAGATCCTGCGCCGCCAGCTCGACCGCCTGGCCGAGCGCGGCTGGCAGGCGTTCGTCGGCACCGAGCTGGAGTTCATCGTCTACGACGACAGCTACGAGGACGCCTGGCGGCGCGGCTACCGCGACCTGTCCCCCGCCAATCTCTACAACGTGGACTACTCGCTGCTCGGCACATCCCGGGTCGAGCCGCTGCTGCGCAGGATCAGGCTCGGCATGGAGGGCGCCGGTCTGTACGTGGAGTCCGCCAAGGGCGAGTGCAACCTCGGCCAGCACGAGATCGCGTTCCGCTACGCCGAGGCTCTCACGACCTGCGACAACCACTCCGTCTACAAGAACGGGGCCAAGGAGATCGCCGCCCAGGAGGGCCGGTCGATCACCTTCATGGCCAAGCCCAACGCCCGCGAGGGCAACTCCTGCCACGTGCACATCTCGCTGCGCTCGGCGGACGGCGAGCCGATCCTCGCGGGCGACGGCCCGCACGGCCTGTCCGAGCTCGGCACCCGGTTCATCGCCGGTCAGCTCGCCCTGCTGCGCGAACTCACCCTCTGGTACGCGCCCAACATCAACTCCTACAAGCGCTACGTGCCGGGCAGCTTCGCGCCCACGGCCGTCAAGTGGGGCGTCGACAACCGCACCTGCGCACTGCGGCTGGTCGGCCACGGGGACTCGCTGCGCGTGGAGAACCGCGTCCCCGGCGGCGACGTGAACCCCTACCTCGCCGTGGCCGCGCTGGTCGCCGCCGGGCTGCACGGCATCGACCAGGGGCTCGCCCTGGAGGACGCGGTCACCGGAAACGCCTACGAGTCCGGGGCGGAGACCGTCCCCCACACGCTGCGCGACGCCGCCCTGCTGTGGGAGGGTTCCGAGGTGGCCAGGACCGCCTTCGGCGAAGAGGTCGTCGCGCACTACGCCAACAACGCCAGGATCGAGCTGGCCGCCTACGACGCGGCGGTCACCGACTGGGAACTCTTCCGCGGCTTCGAACGGATGTGACCGATGCGGATCGTCAACCCCGCGACCGAAGAGGTCGTCGCCGAGGTCGAGGCGGCCGACGCCGCCGAGGTCGACCGGGCGGTGGAACGTGCCAGGCGGGCGGCACCTGCCTGGCGCGCGGTCGCGCCCGGCGACCGGGCCCGGCTGCTGCGCCGCTTCGCCGACCTGGTCGGCGAGCACGCCGAGGAGCTGGCCCTGCTGGAGGTGGCCGCCGCGGGGCACACCATCGGCAACGCCCGCTGGGAGGCGGGAAACGTCCGTGACGTGCTGCACTACTACGCGGGCGCGCCCGAACGCCTCTTCGGGCGGCAGATCCCGGTGCCGGGCGGAGTGGACATCACGTTCGCCGAACCGCTCGGGGTGGTCGGCGTGATAGTCCCGTGGAACTTCCCGATGGTCATCATGATGTGGGGCACGGCCCCCGCACTCGCGGCGGGGAACACGGTTATCGTCAAACCCGCCGAACAGACCCCTCTGACGGCCGCGCGGCTCGCCGAACTGGCCGTGACGGCCGGCCTCCCCGAGGGGGTGCTCCAGGTGCTGCCCGGAGCAGGGGAGGTGGCAGGGGCGCGCCTCGTCGAGCACCCCCACGTCAACAAGATCGTCTTCACCGGGTCCACCGAGGTCGGGAAGCTGATCGCCGCGCGGGCCGCGGCCACCGTCAAACGCCTCACGCTGGAGCTCGGCGGCAAGAACGCCAACATCGTGTTCGCCGACGCCGATGTCGCCAAGGCCGCGGCGGCGGCGCCGTACGCGGTGTTCGACAACAGCGGGCAGGACTGCTGCGCCCGCTCGCGGGTGCTGGTCCAGCGGGAGGTCCACGACGAGTTCCTGGCCGCGCTCACCGAGGCGGTCAAGGGCGTGCGGGTGGGCGATCCGCTCGACCCGGCGACCGAGATGGGGCCGCTGATCAGCGCCGGGCACCGGGAGCGGGTGGCCGCGTTCGTGACCGGCACGCCGTACGCGCTGGGAACCTGCCCGGCCGGGCCCGGGTACTGGTATCCGCCGACCGTGCTGCTGTCGGAGGAGCGCGACCGCGCGTTCACCGAGGAGGTCTTCGGGCCGGTGGTGAGCGTGCTGCCGTTCGACGACGAGGCCGACGCCGTCCGGATCGCCAACGACACGCGCTACGGCCTCAGCGGCTCAATCTGGACCCGCGACGTGGGGCGGGCGCTGCGCGTGGCCAGGGCCGTGGACGCGGGCAACCTCAGCGTGAACTCCAACGCGAGCGTCCGCTATTGGACCCCGTTCGGCGGCTTCAAGGAGTCCGGTCTCGGCCGGGAACTGGGACCGGACGCGCTTTCCGCGTTCACCGACACCAAGAACGTCTTCCTCGCGACGGACTGATCCGACGAATCGACTCGACGGACTGAATCAACGGACCGACCACCGGAGTGACCATGGAGAGACTGCAGGACCGCGTGGCGGTCATCACCGGCGCGGGCGGCGGCATCGGCCTCGCCACCGCGCACCGCTTCGCCCAGGAGGGCGCCAAGGTCGTGTGCGCCGACGTGGACGAGACCGCGGGCGCCCAGGCCGCCGCCGAGGTGGACGGCCTGTTCGTCCGGGCCGACGTGAGCGACGAGGCGGACGTGGCCCGGCTCTTCCAGACCGCGTTCGACACCTACGGCAGCGTGGACATCGCGTTCAACAACGCGGGGATCTCCCCGCCCGAGGACGACTCGATCCTCACCACGGGCGTCGACGCCTGGCGCCGGGTCCAGGAGGTCAACCTGACCAGCGTCTACCTGTGCTGCAAGTACGCGATCCCTTATATGCGGCGGCAGGGCAAGGGCTCGATCATCAACACCGCCTCCTTCGTGGCCGTGATGGGGTCGGCGACCAGCCAGATCTCCTACACCGCCTCCAAGGGCGGGGTGCTGGCCATGTCGCGGGAGCTGGGCGTGCAGTTCGCCCGCGAGGGCATCCGGGTCAACGCGCTGTGCCCGGGGCCGGTCAACACCCCGCTGCTGCGCGAGCTGTTCGCCAAGGACCCCGAACGGGCCGCGCGCCGTCTGGTGCACGTGCCGCTCGGCCGGTTCGCCGAGGCGTGGGAGATCGCCGCGGCGGCGGCTTTCCTGGCCTCCGACGACTCCTCGTTCATCACCGCCTCCGAGTTCCTGGTGGACGGCGGCATCTCCGGCGCGTACGTGACGCCGCTGTGACGCACGGGCCGGTCATCGGCATCACCTGTTACGTCGAGCAGGCGGCGTTCGGCGCGTGGGACCTGCGCAGCGCCGTCCTGCCGTACGAATACGTCGAGCACGTGGAGCGGGCGGGCGGCGTGCCGGTCGTCATCCCGCCCTCGGGCGCGGCCGAGTCGCTGATCGACCGGCTGGACGGCCTGATCGTGGCGGGAGGCGGCGACATCGACCCCGTCCGATACGGCAGGCCGCTCCACCCGCGCACCACCGCCGTCCGCGCGTTCCGCGACGAGGCCGAGCTGGCGCTGACCCGCGCGGCCCTGCGGGCGCGCCTGCCTTACCTGGGGATCTGCCGGGGCCTGCAGGTCCTCAACGTGGCGCTGGGCGGCACGCTGTGCCAGCATCTGCCCGACGTGGTCGGTCACACCCGCCACGCGCCCGCGCCGGGGAGCTTCGGCGTCATGCCGGTGTACCCGATCCCCGGCACGCTGGTCTCGAAGATCGTCTCGCCGGGCGACGTCCACCACTACCACCACCAGGCCGTCGCCGACCTCGCCGCCGGCCTGACGGCCTCCGCCTACGCCGACGACGGGTCGGTGGAGGCCGTCGAACTGGAGGAGCACCCGTTCACGATCGCCGTGCAGTGGCATCCCGAGCGCGGCGAGGACCCCTCGCTGTTCGCCGCGCTCGTGGCCGCCGCCTCGGCGGCGCGCTAGCCGGGATCGATGTGGGACGCGACGGTCAGCACCGTCCACAGCCACGGGGCGATGCCCGGCGTCGGCTCGCCGGGCGGGCCCGCGGCGAAGAAGTCCCTCGTGGTGGCGGCCGGGTCGTCGTACTGCTCGGCCAGTTCGGCGGCCAGGCGCTTCAGCTCGGCGGCGGTGGCCGCGTCCCTGGGCGTGCGAGCCAGGGACAGCGGCTCCAACGACTGCGCCAGGTCGCGGCTCCGGCCGAACGGCACGTCGGTGCGCCCCGGGAACAGGGCGTACCACCGGCCGCCGACGTTGTCGGCGTTCCTGCGGAACTCCAGGCGGCTGTGCGCGTAGGCGATCGCCGTGCAGCGCAGCAGCTCGACGTCCGCGCACAGGCTGAGCGCGGTCTCCTTCAGGTCTCCCATCGGCTCGGCGAGGACGCCCTCCTCGGCCAGTTCCTTGGCGCGGTCCTCGATCCGGGCCGCGCCCTTCTCCTCGATCAGCACGTGCGGGGAGATCGTGCCGCCGCGCCGGGAGTCGTAGGAGGGGCGCAGCCGTTCCACGCTGGTGAACGCGGGCAGGACCAGGCGGTGCTGCACCGCGAAGTAGAGGATCTTGTCCGTGGTGGGGTACTCGGTCTCCTCGCCGGGCTTGGCGATCGGCAGCACCCGGATGCCGTGCCGGGACAGGCGGCCCTCGAACTGCGTACCCAGCTCGTGGCCGCGCCCCTCGGCCGGTACGTCGGCGTAGACGTAGGCGCTGAGCTGCGGCGCGGACTGCGACTCGCGCTGGATGTCGAAGTGCCTGGCCCGGTCGTAGTTGGCCAGCAGGCCGCCGCCCTCCTCGAACTCCTCGGCCAGCTTGTCCGGCGACTCCCCCGAGGTCTCCAGGATCTCGAAGACCGACTTGTGCCGCAGCGGGTCGAACAGCCGCCCGATGCAGCCGCGGATCGCACGGGCGACCTCGGCCGGCCCGGCCTCCCGCTCGGGCCCGCCGCCCTCGCCGACGTGCAGCCGCACCTGGTCGCCGGTTCCGGGGCGCAGCGACCAGGTCAGCGCGCGGCGGCGCTCGGCCAGCCGTACCGGCAGGGTCTCCCCCTGCGCCTGCGGGCCGACGCACTCGGCGTAGAAGCGGTCGGTGATCTCCGGCGTGGACGGCGGGACCACGCGCCGCAGCGGCGCGGCGTCGAGTTCGCCCCGGTCACCCGCGATGGCCTGGGAGTCGGCCTCGAAGACGCGCCCGGTCTCCTCCAGTACGTCGCGCAGCCTGGTCAGCTCGGCGACCGCGGCGGCCACGGTGCGGCCCAGGTAGCCCAGCAGTCGCGTGGCCCGCTCCCAGCAGTCCCGCTCGACCAGCGCGTCCAAGGCGTCCTGCTGCGCCGCCAGGTAGCGGAGCTGCTTGCGGCCGGACTTGTGCGCGGCCAGCAGCGTCTGGCGCTCCTGCTCGGCCAGCCCGCGCTTGGCCCCCGGCTCCGGAGCGGGGCTGCGCTGCAGGTCCTCCTCGTACTGGCGGATCCGGCCGCCCACCCCGGTCAGGAAAGCCACGGCGGCGTTCGCCCCGCCGGGCCCGCCGCTCAGCAGCAGCCCGACCGCCGCGTACAGGGACTCGCGCCACTGGACGCGGGCGAGTTCCACGTTGCGCTCGGCGGCCGGATAGAACTGCCGCTGTGTGCCGGTCGCGGTGCCCAGGAAGCGGGCCGTCCGCGAGGTGACGTCGGCGTCCACGTCGGCGTTGACGTGCTTGGTGCGGAACGCCTTGACGTCCTGGTACGGCTCGGCCAGCACCGGGACCGGCGGGAACGGCACCGCGCCCTCGGCGGGCTCCAGCCAGCGCGGCGCGGCCCGCCGCTGGACCCCGCCGCCCAGTTCGCGGCCGACCAGGCGGGGCACCCCGGTGGCCCCGTCGAGTGTGCCGCTGAGGAAGCGGTCCACGGTCTCCCCGATGGTCGCCGGGGCCGGGCCGAGCAGGTCGGCGGTGAACCGGGCGGCGGCCTGCACGGTCAGCCCGCTGACCAGCGGCTGCCAGGCGTACTCCACGACGTAGATGCCGAACGTGGAGTACAGGTCGTTCTCCGCCTTGGTGTAGGCGACCTCGTTGACCTGGCGGCTGATCCGGCCCGCCTGGGGGCCGGGCAGCAACTGGGCGTAGATGGCGTCGGCGATGGCCACCGGGCACACCTGGTCGGCGCGGTAGCCGCGCAGCCGGCGGGCGCTGCTGGTCTGGCGCGTGCCGTCCAGCAGGTAGATCTGGCTGACCGGCGCCTCCTCCATCACGTGGCTGTCGTTGACCGACCAGGTGAACTTCACCGGCTGTTCGGCCTTGATCAGGCGGTCCAGCTCCCGCAGCGTGGCGAAGCCGTTCGCCTCGCCCGCCTGGAAGGTCAGGTCGCTGAGGGTGCCCTTGAACGCGGCGGGCATTACGCAGAACAGGGTGGTGCGGAAGTTCAGGTCGCGGTCGCGGCCCTCCTTCTGCAGCCAGGCCAGCGTGTCGATGACCAGCCCCGCGCCGGTGCCGCCCGCGACCGAGGTGACGACGTAGATGTCCAGCTCACCGTGGCTCTGGCTGATCGCGTCGAACGCGGAGGACAGCCCCTGCCTGGCCCGCTTGTCGCCGATCATGTCCTGGAAGAAGGCGATCCGGCCGAACGCCCTGATCTGTCCCGCCCCGTTGGTCATGAACGCGGTGGTCTGCGACTCCTTGATGTGGCGGGCGTCGTCCGGCTTGAACCACGCCGCGATCGGGCTGGGCGGCGGCTGCTCGCCCGGCCGCCAGTCCTTCAGCCGCCGGATGACGGGGGCCACCTCGGCGGCCAGGGCGATGTCCTCGTTGTTGCCGTCCAGGCTGACGAGCCCGGCGTGCGGGCGGGAGTTGTCCACGTCCACCGCGCGCAGGACCACGTCGGTGGCCGGGGCCAGGGGCCCCCCGCCGCCGTCCAGCCGCCGCCACTGCTCATGGGTGTACAGACGCCTCTTGAGGTGCACCACGGCCTGGCTTCCGGTGCCGCCGAGGCCGACTACGAGAGAAGAACGCACGTGACGCCTTTCGGTTCCGCCCGTCCCCGGTCAGGGGCCCGAGCGATCGACGTGGGTGAAACGGGTGTCCCCGTGCAGGGTGGCCGACTGCCCAGGACGGAGTCGCGCGTGCTCGGTACGGCCCGCGCGAAGGTAGCTCAGGTACAGCACGCGCTCGGTGCCCGACCGGCCGAGCCTGGCCTGCCGCTGGGCCCGGACGTCCACCTGCCCGGTCAGGCCCTCGGGCCTTCCCCCGCGTGGCAGGCGGACCCTGCGGCCGATCAGGCGGAGTTCGTCGGGCGGGCCGTCGGCGGGCGCGACCTCCAGCTCGTCGTTCATGGTCACCCACCTGCGCATCGCCAGATATCTGAGCAGCGCGGCGAGCAGCAGCAGGAGCAGCAGCGCCGCCCCGAACCACCAGAGCGGCACGCCGGCGGTGGTCACCACGCGCGAGCGGGTCTCGGCCTCCGCCTTCGGCGGCTTGAAGGGCAACCGCAGGTCCCGGGTCATCACCTGGGACCAGGGCGACTCGACGGTCCCGGTCAGGCGCGCCCGGCCGGGGACGACGCGCTCGCTGGTGCCGAACCCCCAGCTCCACGCCTGCGGCGCGGCGGCCCGGAACCTGACCTTGGCGGTGGCCTTGGGCGCGAGGTCCACGGGGTCGGCGACGAGCCGTCCCGGCACGCCGTCCACGGTGAGCGTGAGCCCGGACACGTGCAGCGGCACGCGCCCGGCGGCCGAGGTCAGCTCGGCGACGATGTCGGCCCCCTCCGCCGGGACGGTGACCTGCCTGGGCAGCCGGACCTCCACCGCGAGCCGGTCGCCGCGCAGGTATCCGGCCGCCTTGTCGACGCGGACGCGGTCCTTGATGTCGTCCAGGTACTCGCGGAGCTGCGCGCGCGGCAGGTTGACCACGGTGGCGTCGCCGAAGACCTCGGTGAGCAGGCGCGCGTCGGTCCGCTCGGCCAGCGGCAGCGCGTAGCCGCGCACGGACCGCCGCTCGGCGATCCGGTCGGCGTCGGCCCGCAGCCCGGGAACCCAGGACGCGGTGTCCGGGCCGTAGCGCGAGCCGGGCGCGGGGTCGTGCTCGCCGTCGGTCAGCAGCAGGACGGTGGCCGGGTCGGTGACGCCGGTCTCGTCCAGCGCGTCCACGGCGGCCTTGATCGCCGCGCCCAGGTCGGTGTTGTCACCGGTGGCACGGGCGGGGAGCCGGTCGAGGGCGTCGGCCCCCGCGCCCGAGCCGGTGAAGTTGATCCTCGGCGCGGAGTCGAAGTTGATCAGCGTGAGGCGGTCCTTGGGGTCGAGCGCGTCCAGGAGCGGCGCGAGCCCGGCGCGGGCGTCGCGGTACAGGTCGGGGCCGCCCCGTTCCTGCATGGAGCCCGAGGTGTCGAGCAGGACCGCGTAGTCGGCGGGCAGCGAGCCGACGTCGAGCCGGGCCAGGACCTCCTGCACGGTGGCTTGGGGGACGTCCCGCCCGGCGGCGGCCAGGGCCGCCGCCGGAC
This sequence comes from Spongiactinospora sp. TRM90649, assembly GCF_029382225.1. Classification (GTDB taxonomy): domain Bacteria; phylum Actinomycetota; class Actinomycetes; order Streptosporangiales; family Streptosporangiaceae; genus Spongiactinospora. The sequence continues at coordinate 258,944 of NZ_JARLTC010000006.1, read as the reverse complement.
CGGCGCAGACCGCCAGCGTCAGCGCGAGGACGGCCGGTAGGATCCACCGTTTCGTCCGGAAAAGTGACATACCCGGACCTCCTTCCGGCGCGGACCGGTCGGCGACCGGCCCGTATGGGAGTCAGTAGGCGTTCCGCAGTAGCACCTTGGTGGGCTGCTCGATCCGTCCGTCCACGTCGATCTCCAGCCGCAGGCAGGCGAGCACGTCGCGGCGCGAGTAGTCCGACTCCTTGGGGACGGCGGCATAGACGATCTCATCGTTCTCGCCGAGCTGATGGATCATGGTGTACCGCTCGACGACGATCTTGTGGTCGGTGACCTGCCGACCGGCGTCGACGACCACCTGGAAGGAGTTCTCCCGCAGGTCGTCCCACCAGCTCGGCCGCGTGGCGGGCGGCCCGTGCACCACCGAGGAGAGCAGGGTGTCCACGCTCGCCAGCAGGAAGAGACGCCGGTAGGGGAGACAGTCGGCGCGCTCCGCCTCGATGAGGGCCGACGCCAGCAGGTCCTGGTAGTCGGCGCGCTGCCCGTGCAGGGGTTCGGGTTTCTCCAGCTCGCGATACCAGTACAGGCCGGGATCGTGGTCGGCGACGGTCAGCACCAGCGACGCGAGCCGGGTCATCCGGATCGCGTACCTGTCGTCGCCGGTCGGCGGGAGCGCGGGGTGGATGTCGCCCTCGGGGTCGGTGGTGACCGTCGGCACGCCGAGCGCGGGCCAGCCGCGCAGCAGCACCTTGGACCGCCCGGCTATCGGGGGCGGCGGTCGCCGGATCACCCGTGCCGCACCGGGGGACGCGGCCGCGACCCCGGCGATCTCGTCGGCCCGCTCGGCGTACGGGGCGGCGCGCTCGGTGGACATCCGCAGCAGCATCATGTTGACCTGCTGCCAGCGGTCGGCGTGCTCCTCCTCGCGCAGCGCCCGCGGGTCGTCGTCCTGGTCTCGCCGGTCCGCCTGCCAGCAGGCCCGGCGCACGTCGTGGTACAGCTTGTCCAACCGGACGGCCAGCGCCCCCGGCACCGCCTCGCGCCGGGAGCGCGGCGCGGGGCCGATCCCGGCCGGACTCCCCTCGTCCGCTTCGCGCTCCGGCTCCTCGAACCGCGGCTCCTCCGGTTCCCGCCCCGGCTCCCCGGCCTCGGGTTCCTCCTGCCGCACGGGCGGCGGCGGGCCGTCCACCTGCTGATGGAGCAGCCGGAGGATCAGCCCGTGGACCGCCCGGCCGTGCTCCGCCCCCGGGTCGGGGTCGCGGCGCCGCAGCGCCGCGACCTCGGCCTCGTTGAGCCGCTCGACCGCCGTCACCAGGGCCTCGCGCAGGTTCTCCGCCGCCTGGGAGCCGCGCGTGGCCAGCAGCGTCTCCATCTCGCCGACGAGACGCACCGACTCCTCGTGGGAGAGGCCCATCACTGCCTTCCGTTGTAGGGATCGTCCGGGTCGATCTCGCTCTGCCTGGCCACCGAGATGGGCAGGGTGAGGACCCTGCCGGACTGGTCCTCCACCTCGGCCACGTCGCGGGCCGCCCAGTACGGCGGCTGGTCGGGGTGGACCCGCAGGACACCCTTCTCGTCCAGGGTCGCCCAGTACGACCCGAAGGAGGCGTCGGCGGGGGCGGTGACGTTGCCCAGCTCCAGGGTCCGGCCGTCCTCGTCCAGGTAGAACGTCCAGTTGCCGTTGCGCGGCGGGTCGGGCAGCGGCCGGGCGGCGATGATCCCGTCGAGCTCCGCGCCCCCGTCGTCCACGAACCGGTGCCAGGCCACTTCGCCGGACGGGCCGGGGGCGGGCGGGGTGAAGACCCGCGAGCCGCCGCCGTCGTCGGTGCCCGCGGCCTTGTTCACGCTGATCCGCCCCGCGACCTTGGCCAGGTCGAAGGCGACGTCCTGGACCAGCAGCCGCGCCGCCACGTCGAGCACGCCCGTGGCCCGCTTGTCGCCGACCTCGTGGCTGGGCTGGGTCCCGCGCCACAGGTGCAGCCGCAGGTCCTGCTGGTCGTCCACCTCCACCTGCGCCCAGATCTGCTCGGGCCACACCCCCGGCGTGCGCCGGTAACCGCTCGACGGGTCCTTCTCGGCGTCGGACAGCAGCGCCTCGTACTTGAAGGTGCCCCACTCCTGGTTGGTGCCGCCCTCGACCACGCGCAGCACCGTGAAGCCGTCGCGCAGCCGCCGGTGGCCGCTGCGCAGCCAGGCCCGCCCGCCCTTCCTGCGGGGGAACTCCGCCCCCGCCCGGAACAGCAGGGCGTTGTGGTCGCCGGTGCCGCCGCGGATCAGCCGGTAGGGCAGGTTCCTGAACAGGTTGTCGATGTCGATGTCCACGTCGGTGCCGCCGTGCGCGACGACGTCGCGGACCTCGTCGTCCGACAGGTGGTAACCACGAACCATCGCCGCCCAGGCCGCGCCGATGGAGGCGGCGTTCTTGGCGAACCGCTTCTCCCCGACGATCTCCACCGACTCGAACGCCGCGACGCCCTCGCGCTCGGCGAACCGCGCCCTGATCACGGTCTGCAGCAGCGGGGTCATGCTCGCCTTGCCGGTGAGCAGGATCCGGTCGAGCCGGTCGTCGGGGCCGTCCAGCCTCGCCTTGGCCAGCCCGAAGGCCAGGTCGGCGATCTCCACGAGCATCGGCCTGGTGATGTCGTGCAGGATCTCCTGGGACAGCTCCAGCCCTTCGAAGATCTCGGGCTTGGCCGCGTTCTTGCGCCCGAACACCAGGTCCACCACCGGGCGGATGGCCAGGTCGTCGAGGACCATCGTGCCCTGCTCGTTCAGGGTCAGCTTGACCTGCTCGGCCATGCCCCACAGGCGCTGGAAGGTGTTGTGCGCCCGGATCTCCGACTCCTTGTCGAGGGGCTCCTCCGGGCGGTAGTGCGTCGGCACGACCCGCTCGACGTCCTCGGCCAGTTCCCGGTCGCCGATGGAGTCCTCGGCGTGCGGCCCGGCCGTGCCCTGGCGGAGCACCGCCAGCGTCCGGGTCAGCAGGGAGCCGGGCAGGTAGCCCGACTCGTCGCGCAGGTCCTTGCGCAGGTCGCCGACCACGCGGGTGGACCACTGCCGGGTCACCTCGGAGGTGGAGATGGCCGCGGAGCGCAGGACCAGGTCCGCGATGGCGGCCTTCAGCCAGTGGAACACCCGCAGGGTCAGGAAGTTGCCGCCGCGCTGGGACTTGCCGCTGCTGCCGCGCAGGGTCGGCACGATGCCGTAGTCGCGCCCCGTGTACGGCTGTGGCGGCACGCCGAGCCGTTCGGTGCGGTCCTCCAGCCGGAACCGCACCAGCGCGATGTCGGTGGTGCCGCCGCCGACATCGATGACCAGCACGTTCTCCTCGAACTCGCCGGGCACGACGGCCAGCTCGCCCTCCCCCCGCGACTTGCGCCGCACCGGGCGGTAGCGGGCGCGCAGCGCCTCCAGGCCGGAGCCGTAGTGCGGCCCGAGGTCGCGCATCAGGAAGAACAGCGCGGCGGCGATGGCCTCGTCGTAGTCGGTGTCCACGAGCGTGACGCCGAGGATGTCGCGGACCGTGGAGCGCAGCACGCGGCGCACATCGGGCGGCGCCATCGTCGGATATGTCAAGACGATGTGGTCGAGCAGGCCGGGCCCGAACGCCGGACGACCGCGCTTGACGAACGTGTCGCCGCGCTCCAGGAGGAAGTCCACGACCGCGGCGAGCATGCCCTTGGTCTTGATCCGCCGGCCGTCCTGGTCGATGAAGTCGGCGGGCGGCGTCCGGGTCACCAGGTGCTTGAGGTTGAGCACTTCGAGCGGCGGCTTCTCCGCCCCGGCGGCGAAGCGGTGCAGCACCACCGACAGCGGGTCCTCGTCGCGCACCTCGACCCGGCTGACTACCTCGCTGCGCTCCATGTCGTCGAAGGTGACGACGTGCAGGAAGCGCTGCTTGAGCGCGGGCGTGGTGAACGCCGCCTCGTGGCAGCGGTGCAGGCGGTAGCGCAGCCACCGGCGCACCGGCTCGCTGCAGGTCGCGCTGCGGCGGTCCAGGTCGCGGATCAGCCCGTGCAGCCCGGCCGGGTTCGCGCTGGTGGTCGCGGTGAGCATGGCCACCAGCGCGGTCACGTCGGGACGGCCGACCTGGTCCACCGCGATCTCGGCCAGCAGCGCCTGCCACTCGGCGGCGTGGCGCTCCGGCAGGCGGTCGGCGGCCGGGAGCCCGTCGGCGAGCAGCGAGGACAGCGCCTCGACCAGCGCCAGGTGCTGCGCGGCGGGCAGCGGCAGGCGCTCGGTCAGGTTGCGGTCGTACAGGGTCATCGTGGTGTTCGTGGTGCCGAAGTCGATCGCCACGAACCCGCTGTGCCGGTCCGCCTGCGCGATCTGCCGCCGGTGCGGCCGAAAGTCCAAACGGTCGCTCACAGCGCCGCCCCCATCTTCTTCCAGTTCGCCGTGCCCTCCGGCTTCCAGCCGCCGGCCCCGTTGCCCGTGCCGTGGTGCTCCTGGAGCATCGCCTCGATCTCGGTGGCGAGGTCCGCCGGCCGGTGCCCCACCACCTGGCCGTACACGACGTCCACCAGCTCCGAGGACGCGGCGCCGCGCCCGGGAGTGGCCTTGATGATCTTCTGCAGGTGGTCCCTGATGCTCCGGCCGCGCCGCTGGAGCACGACGCGCAGACGCGTCACACCGGTCTGGGTGAGCGCGTTGACCAGCTCGCGGCGCATCAGCATCAGCCGGGCCTGATGGTGGCTGCTGCGCCCGCCGGGGTCGTAGTCGCTGTCCAGCCCGATCGGGAACCTCGGATGCCAGGGCAGCCACCGGCCGTCGGCGCCGTCGGCCTCGGCCAGCGGGAACCCGGCGGCGGGTGGGGCGTCGGCGGTGATGTCGCCGTCCTGGTCGAGCGTCGGCTCGACCCACGACAGATCGACGGCCCTGGCCAGCGCGTGGACGTCGGCCCGCCCGCCGAGCCGTTCTGCCGCCGGGCCCAGTTGCTCGGTCAGCACCGCGTCCAGGGGTTCCATCCGGCGCTGCGCCCGGTTGATCCAGGCCCGGGTGACCCGGCCCGCCACCAGGCTCACGTGCCGGTCCAGCTCGGCGACGGCGGCGTCGAACTCCGCCCGGAACACCGCCGTGGTGTTGGGCAGGTCGGGCCGGCCGTCCGGCAGGTACTGGCCCTCCAGGGCCTCCAGCAGGTCCGTCCAGAGCGCCCACTGGGCGACCTTGTCAGCGGCCAGCTCCTCGATGAACCTGCGCGGCGTCAGCGTACCCGCGCTCACCCCGCCGGTCGGCGCGGGGTCGAGCGGCTGGTCGATGTCGGTCAGCTCGGTGCGGACCCCTTCGATGATCTTGGCCAGCTCGCTGTTCACCTCGCCGAGCACCTTGCCCAGCGACAGGCGGGAACCGGAGAGCGGGTCGGGCACGGCGGCGCCGTCCCCCAGCGCGTCGATCAGCCCGCGCAGCGCGCCCCGGAAGTCGGCCTCGCGCTGACGGACCAGGGCGGCCCGCTGCGCCAGGCCGTGCTCGCGCACGTGCGTCTCGATCAGGCCGCGCAGCCGGTCCGCGCCGCCGTCGGCGGTGACGTCGGCCAGCGCCCGGTGCAGGAGCCCCGGGCTGCCGATGGCCAGCCGGTCGGCGACGGCGATCCACGCGTCGCGCCCCGGAGAGCCCTCGCCCCCTGCGGGCATGCCGTAGCGGGCGCTGGTGAACACGATCCGCTCCGGGTGGCTCACGCTGACCAGGGCCTCGGCCAGGTTGATCACGCTGCGCACCTGGTCATTGCGGGCCAGCAGGTGGCTCTCGGTCAGGCCGCCGGCGTCGCGCAGCAGATCGTGGGACGGCGGGTCGAGCCGGTCGAACTGGGCCGCCGCGAACAGCACGCTCTCGGTGCGGTCCTGGGCCTGCTCCACTCCGCCGAGGTACTCCGCCTTGATGTCCAGGGCCTCGCCCCGGTAGGGGTCCCGGGCATCGACCACGATCAGCACTGTCGCGATGTCGGCCAGCTCCCGCCTGGCCAGGAACTTGTCCCGCAGCCCGGAGTGGCTCGATCCGAGGCCGGGGAAGTCCAGCAGCAGGATGTCGTTGGGGCTGCGCAGGCCGTCCAGCGGCCAGACCGCCGGGGGCACCTCGACCTCGACGGTGATCCGGTGGATCAGCGCGAGCACACTGCGCAGCGCGGTCTCGGTGTGCACCGTCTCCTTGGTCAGCGCGCTGCCCGGGACCACGCGGGGCACCGGCATCCGCGCGATCGGGGGGAGCGTGCCGAGGGTGGACGCCTGCCGTACGACGTTCCACGGCACCGACACCCCGATGCGCGCGTCCCGGCCGATCAGGCGCCCGCCGATCTGCTCGGCCTGGACGAGGTCGATGACCTCCTTGATCTCCAGCCGCAGCGCGGGGTCGTTGGCGTCGCTGCTGCCCCATGCTCGGTCGCACCACCGCTGGAAACGCTCCAGCGGCGCGGTGTCGATGTTGGCGGCGAGCCACTCCGCCTCGGTGACCTCGTCGGCCGGGCGTCCGATCCTCGCGGCGTGCGCGGCGATCTCGCCGATGAGGTGCTTCTTGCAGTCCAGCACCTCGCCCTGCGTCAGGAACGTCACGTCCGCGAGCGCGCTCCCGAGGTCGGTGCCGGTCCCCTCGCCGGGCGTCAGCCGCAGCGCGGTGACGTTCCCGGTTGTTGGAACGTTCCCTGCCGGAAGCAGACCGTCGACCCCGAGCAAGCGGCTCAGCAGGGTGGACTTGCCGGCGTTGTAGGCCCCGAGCACCCCGATGCCCAGCGGTCCGTTCGCGGCCTCGGCCATCCTGGCCCGCGCGTGGTGCAGCCGGGACAACGGCTCCGGCGGCAGGACGGGTAACCACCCCTCCTGTGTGACCTTCTCGAACTGCCTCTCCATCCGGTCTCTGCGAAGGCGGATGTCCTCAATGCTGTTGGTCATCGATTGTCGTCCTCGATGGTCGTCCGCAGTTGGCATGCGTCATGCAGCCGCCGACGACCGGCCGCTCTCGCCCGGAGGCAGTGGGAGGGAAGGAGAACCATCGGCCGACGGCACCGCGATTCTAAGTGGGGGTACGGCGGAAAGCTCCAACTCCACCAGCAACCGGCATTAACGATTCTTCGTCAGAAAGGCCCATACATAATGGGGGTCACCGGCCGCCATTTCCTGGCGTCACGCATGGTGGTTACCAGAGATATCGCTAAATGCGGCAAATTATCCTGAAACCATCAAAATCGCTGTGGCCGGTTGCGGTCAGAGCATGCCGTAGCCCTGCGTGGGGAGCGGTCCCGGGCGGCACTTCCAGTGCCGGAAGTCGCCGGTGCGCCGCCACACGGCGTGGGCCGCCTGGATGTTCCACTCCGGGTCCAGGGCCTGCGCGTACATGACACGGGCGCGGAACAGCTCCAGGTCGGTGAACTGGAACACCCCCCAGCGGCGGGCCCCCGGCTCCTCTCCCTTCTGCACCCACATGTGGTCGCCGCTGGAAAGGCACCTGGCCAGTTCCACGGCCTTCTGCGCGTCGCGGGCGAAAACCTCCCTGATCCGGGACTCGACCTTGACCGCCGACCAGCGCGGGATGTGCAGGGGGCGCGGCGATCGCAACGCGTCCCAGGTCTCCCGATCGGTGATCCCCGACGAGGTGAGCCCGGCGTACGCCTGGAAGGCCATGACGCGCATCTCGGTGAGAGGGCCGTACCAGGAGTCGGCGGGCAGGTCGAAACCGCGCCGGCGTAACTGGGCCTGCAGCTCCTGCACGCAGGGACCTGTGGCGCCTTGGACGAGCGTGCGGACACACCCGCCCGTCTCCGGGAGGCCTTCCATCGGTGTCGCCCCGACGGAACTTCCCCCCAACGCCATCAGCACGGAGAGCCCGATCGCCACGAGCACTCCCTGCCTCCCCCGCTCACCGAGCAGGAACCGCCACACCTTCCCCGCATCCCGGGCCCCCCACCCGGCTCTCACCCCCTCGTGAGCGTCCAGCACATCGCGGTCCCCCACCTCGCCGTCGCCGTTCGCGTCACGCGTCGCACCACTTCGGGTGCCCCCTGTACCCGCGCCACGGCCCACAGCAGGTAGGCCCTCAGGCATCGCCCCGCCGCCCCGCACGCCACTACCGGCGGCACCCGCGTCGCCGCCACCAGCCCCAGCGGCGGCCGGGCCGCCGACCGCAGGCCCCGACAGCAGGCCGTCCACGCCGCCGCCTGGCCCCGGCCGCAGGCCGCTCCCCGCCGTATCCATGTCCACGCCCCGGCCGTCACCGGGCTCCGCGGTGGCCGGGCCACCGGCCGCGTTCATCGGCGGCAGGCCGGCCACGCCGCCGCCCGTGGGTCGGCCACGGGCGGCGCCGTCCGCCGTGGGGCCGGTTGCGGCGGAGCGGCCGACCGGCCGGGCGCCACCCCAGGCGGCGGTGGAGGGGGGTGGGGTGACGGCGGCCACGGCGAGGTGGCGGCGGGCCTCCATCCAGTGAACGGCGGCCTCCGGGGAGCAGCCGCAGGCGCGGGTGAAGGCGCGGAGGAGTTCCTCGCGGGGGAGGCGGTCCCGGTGGAGAGCGGCCACCAGGGTGCTGTGCGGGAGGACGTCGCCCGCGGCCTCGGCCTTGCGCTCAAGTTGCCGGAAGGTCTGGCCGGAATACGCCCGCAGCCGTCGCATCTCCGCCACGAACTCGGCCGGGGTTCCCGCCCGCCACGGGTCGGGTGACTCGTCGGACTTCATCGGTGCTCGCCGCTCCTCCGGTCGTGATCGGCCGGCCGCGGGACCGGCCCGGCCGCCGCCGAACGGGTGCTGACCTGTGTGGACAGATCAGACCAGAGCGGACCGGCGCCGAGCCTTGTCCCCGCCGCGGGCCACGGCCCAAGCTGTCGGCGGAGGCCGGCGCACCGGCGCTCCGCACTCGCATTCTGGCGAGTGGCCGACACACACGCCACCCGGACGCCCGTCACTGCGATCTACGGGAGACGAGGAGCGGCATGCGGCGCGCCGGACCGCCGGGATCGGGGAACCGCCGTCACCGCCTGCCCGACGAGCCGGCGTCGCCAGTACGCGGGGGCGCGACGCCCGCAGGAAAGACCCCCGGGCCCGAGCGAGATGGGCCCGGGGGCGCTTCTCCCCCAGCGGAGTGGTCAGATCATGAAGTAGCGCAGCCAGATGTAACCCCACGCGAGCAGGGCGCTGATCGCCGTGACCACGATTCCGTACTTGGTGAACTGCCAGAAGCTGATCCGGTGGCCGGTCCTGGCGGCGATGCCGATCGCGACCACGTTCGCGCTGGCCGCCACGGCGGTGCCGTTGCCGCCGAAGTCGGCGCCGAAGGCGAACGCCCACCACAGCGCCTGCCCGGTGTTCGCGTCCGGGACCTGCGCGACCAGGCCCTCCACGATCGGGGCCATCGCGGCGACATATGGGATGTTGTCGAAGAACGCCCCCAGCACGGTGGAACCGAACAGCAGCGCGGTGGCCGCCAGGAAGTAGTCGTCGCCGAGCGCCTGGATGACCCAGGTGCCGATGGTCTCGATGACGCCGGTGTGCACCAGCCCCGCGACCAACACGAACAGGCCCATGAAGAAGACCAGCGTGGGCCACTCGACCTCGCGCAGCACGTCGGAGACCTCGGTGCGGGCCACCAGGATCATGACCCCCGCCCCGACCAGGGCGATGATCGACGGCTCGATGTGGAACACCGAGTGCAGGCCGAAGCCCACGATCACCCCGCCCAGCACCAACAGGCACCGGAGCAGGAGCCGGGGGTCGGTGATGGCCCGCTTCTCCTGGAGCGCCATCACGGCCGCCACCCGCTCGGGGTTGTAGATGAACGAATCGCGGAACAGCACCCGGCTGAGCAGCACGAACACGGTGAAGATGACCACGACGGCCGGGGCCATGTGCACCAGGAAGTCGTTGAACGTGAGCCCGGCCCGGCTGCCGATGATGATGTTGGGAGGGTCGCCGATCAGCGTAGCGGCGCCGCCGATGTTGGAGGCCAGCACCTCGGCGATCAGGTACGGCTGCGCCGGGATCTTGAGCCGGTCGCAGACCATCACCGTCACCGGGGCGACCAGCATGATCGTCGTGACGTTGTCCAGGAACGGCGACGCCACGGCGGTGATCGCCATCAGCATGACCATCAGCCGGTACGGCCGGCCCTGGGACTTCTTCGCCGCCCAGATGGCCAGATAGTCGAACAGTCCGGTCTGCTTGATCACCCCGACGATCACCATCATCCCGAAGAGCAGGAAGATGACGTTCCAGTCGATGCCCGCGTGTTCTGAGAAGAACACCTGGGCGCCCGGGATGAGCCCGAGGACCGCCATCGCGCCCGCCGCGATGAGGACGACCTTTACCTTGTCCACCTTCTCGGTCGCGATGTAGAAGAAGGCGACCAGGAAGATGCCGAGTGAGGCGAACGCGGTCAACGGCCCGGCCCTGGCGGTCCGGTCCGGTCCGTCACGGCGCCGTGAGCGGCGCGGCTCGAAGCACGAGCGCGGGCATGGGCGAATGCATGGGCATGAGTGTGAGGCGTTCGGCCGTCTGATGAGGACGACCGCGCGGCGAAGCGGTACACGAGGACCTCCGGAAATGCGCGCGCTGAAAGGTCACGGGCCGCGGATCCGGCCCGTATCTGGTAAGTCGTGCTTCGGGGGCGGGGTCAGCCGCCGCTGCCGCTGATCGCCAGGCTGGTGAGCAGGCGCTCCAGGGGGATCGCGCCGACCAGTACGCCGTCGGTGTCCACGACGGCGACGAGCGGGCTGTGCAGTCTGGCCATCAGGGCGGCCACTTCGAGCAGGCGCACCCGGCGCCGCACGGGGCGGCCGCCGGTCGTGGTCGCCTCGGGCCCGCCGGGACCGTCCTGTACGGCGGGCCGCGCACGGCGGGGCACCCGACCCCGGCCCGGCGGCGCTCACGGCCCCTACGCCTCCCAACTGCGTAAAGTGTCCGTGGCCCCAGTCTGTCCCGGAATCGCCGCCCGCCGCCATTGGGTCCAGCACCCATACCGGCCTGGGTAGAACGTGTAGAGAAAAGGCGAATTGATGGGGTCAGGCCCGTATGGACAACCGGGGGCCGCTACGAAGAGGCTGGGTTGATGAGCGACGCGGAGGGCGGGGGCGGCGGAGGCGGCGCGGACACCCCCGGCAACGGTACGCGCGGAACGAGAGGTGGCGCACACGTCCCCCGCGACGGTACATCCGAAACGGACCGAACGCGGGGAGGTGGGGAGCGTGGGGCACGACCGGCGCAGGCGCTGTTCCGCCGGGTGTTCGTGATCAACGGGCTGGTCTTCGCGCTGGGGACCCTCACGCTCGCCGTGTCCCCCGCGACGGTGTCCTCGCCCGTGCTGCTGGCCGAGGTGCCCATCCTGATCGTCGGGCTGGCCCTGATCCTCGGGGCCAACGCGCTGCTGCTGCGCCGTAGCCTGGCACCGCTGGACGCGCTCACCACGCTGATGGAGCGGGTCGATCTGCTGCGCGCCGGAGACCGTCTCACCGACAGCGGCAACGGCGACCTCACCCGCCTGATCGACACCTTCAACGGGATGCTCGACCGGCTGGAGGCCGAGCGCAGCGCGAGCAGCGCGCACGCGCTGGCCGCGCAGGAGGGCGAGCGCAAGCGCATCGCCAGGGAGCTGCACGACGAGATCGGGCAGAGCCTCACGGTGGTCCTGCTGAGCCTGAAGCACACGCTGGGCCGCGCCCCGGCGGAGTTGCGGCCGGAGCTGCTGGCCGTGCAGGAGACGGTCCGGGGCAGCCTGGACGAGGTGCGCCAGGTCGCCCGGCGGCTGCGGCCGGGCGTGCTGGAGGACCTTGGCCTGCAGAGCGCGCTGAGCGCGCTCACCAACGACCTGGCCGAGGCGGGCGGGGTCGAGGTGACCCGGACGATCGACCCGGACCTTCCGGAGATGAGCGACGAGGTGGAACTCGTCTTGTACAGGATCGCCCAGGAAGGGCTGACCAATGTGGCCCGCCACGCGCAGGCGGGCCACGTGCGGCTGTCACTGCGGGCGGAGGCCGGCGGGCTGGTGCTGCGGGTCACCGACGACGGGCGCGGCGGGGCCAGGCCGGACGGCGCGGGCGTCCGCGGCATGCGGGAGCGCGCCCTGCTGATCGGCGCCCGCCTGACCGTGACGTCCCCGCCGGGCGAGGGCACCGATGTCCGGCTGGTGGTGCCCGCCCGGGCCCTCGCAGACCCCGCAGAGCGGAGCTGACCGTGGCAGACGAGCCCATCCCCACGAGGATCCTACTGGCCGACGATCACGCCCTGGTACGGCGCGGCCTGCGCCTGATCCTGGACGCCGAGCCCGACCTCACCGTGGTCGCCGAGGCGGCCAACGGCGCCGAGGCCGTCGAGGCGGCCACCGGCGGCGAGGTGGACCTGGCCGTCCTGGACATCGCGATGCCCCGGATGACCGGGATCCAGGCGGCGCGCGAGATCTCCAGGCGCGCGCCTTCGGTCCGCATCCTGATCCTGTCGATGTACGACAACGAGCAGTACTTCTTCGAGTCCCTCAAGGCGGGGGCGTCCGGATACGTGCTGAAGTCGGTCGCCGACCGGGACCTGCTGGAGGCGTGCCGGGCGGCGATGCGCGGCGAGCCGTTCCTTTACCCGGGGGCCGTCACCGCCCTGGTTCGCGACTACCTGCGCCGGGTCAGGCACGGCGAGCGGATCCCGGAGAGCGTGCTGACGCCGCGCGAGGAGGAGATCGTCAAGCTGATCGCGGAGGGCAACTCGGCCAAGGAGATCGCCGAGACACTGGTGATCAGCGTCAAGACGGTGGACCGGCACCGGGCCAACATCCTGGCCAAGCTCGGCATGCGCGACCGGCTGGACCTGACCCGCTACGCCATCCGGGCCGGGCTCGTCGAACCGTGAGCAGGTGGAGCGTTCCCGCCCTCCCCGGCGTTCCCCCGGCGCGCCCGTGATCTTACGCTGGGGAGATCGGTGCGGAGGCGGCGGCGAGGCGGGGCGATGAACCAGGCACACGACATGTTCGCGGCCGACCGGGCCTCGCGCGCGCTCGGCATCGAGCTGCGCGCGGCGGACGACGGGCGCGCGGAGGCGTGGATGCGCGTGACGCCCGCGATGGTCAACGGGCACGGCGTCGCGCACGGCGGCTACGTCTTCCTGCTGGCCGACACCGCTTTCGCGCTGGCCTGCAACAGCCGCGGCCCGGTGACCGTGGCGGCCGGCGCCGACATCACGTTCGTCCGCCCGGCGCGGGAGGGCGACCTGCTCCGCGCGCTGGCCGAGGAGCGCACCCGGTACGGCAACAGCGGCGTCTACGACGTCACCGTGCACCGAGGCGACGAGGTCATCGCCGAGTTCAGGGGCCGCAGCCGGGTGTTCCGCGCCCCGCGCTGATCTACCGCAGATTGGCGGAAAACGTCATATTCATGTCCTTGCCGCCAAGGCCCCGCACCCGGAAGTCTTGGGGGATGAGCGTCCGACGAGTCGTGTTCGTGGTCTTCCCCGGGTTCCAGATGCTGGATCTGACCGGGCCGCACGAGCTGTTCGTCCAGGCGGGCGGCTACGTGATCGAGACGGTGGCCGCCGAGCCTGGGCCGGTGCCGTCCAGCGGCGGCCTGGCCGTCGGCCCCGTAGGCGCCATCGGCGACTGCCTGGGCCCGATCGACACGCTCGTCGTCGTGGGAGGCACGGGCCGGCAGCAGGCGCGGCACGACCACAAGCTGGTCGGCTGGCTGCGCGACGCGGCGGGCCGTTCGCGGCGGGTCGCGTCAGTGTGCGGGGGCGCGTTCCTGCTGGCCGAGGCCGGGCTGCTGAACGGCAGGCGCGTCGTCACCCACTGGGAGGATTGCGGCACCCTGGCCTCCGCCTACCCCCTGGTCGCCGTCGATCCCGACCCGATCTTCATCAGGGACGGCCACGTGTGGACCTCGGCCGGGATCACCGCCGGCATGGACCTGGCGCTCGCCATGGTCGAGGACGACCTCGGCCCCGAGGTCGCCAGGAAGGTGGCCAGGCAGCTCGTCATGTTCGTCCAGCGGCCGGGCTCCCAGGCCCAGTTCAGCGTCCAGCTCGCCGCGCAGCGCCCGGCCCGGCAGCCGCTGCGGGAGGTCCAGGCGTGGATCGCCGACAACCTGGCCGAGCGGCTGACCGTGCCGCGGCTCGCGGCGCGGGCCGGGATGAGCGAGCGGACGTTCACCCGGGTGTTCGCCACCGAGGTCGGGAGCACGCCCGCCGCCTACGTGGAGGCCACACGGGTGGAGACCGCCAGGCGGCTGCTGGAGACCACCGACGCGACGGTCGAGCGGATCGCGCGCGACTGCGGCTTCGGCACCCCGGAGACCATGTACCGCTGCTTCCGGCGCACGCTGGGCGTCTCGCCGGGGCAGTACCGCGACCGCTTCGCCGAACGCGTCTAGCGACGGCCCGGGGAGTCCCTGTGAAGATCGTCATAACGCCGTCCGAGAGGGTTACGTGATGAGACTGGCCGATATCGAGATCCCGGCGACCGCCGCCGCGCGGGCCGCCCACGAGGTGGCCGCCGCGTACTGCCCGCCCGCGCTGCTGAACCACTCGGTGCGCTCCTACCTGTGGGCCGCCGGATACGCGGGCGCGAACGGCGTCGCGTTCGACGCCGAGCTGCTCTACGTGGCCGCGATGCTGCACGACATCGGGCTGGTGCCGGAGTTCGACGCCCACACGGTGCCGTTCGAGGAGGCGGGCGGGCACGTCGCCTGGGCGTTCGCGGCCGGGGCGGGCTGGCCGCCCGAGCGGCGGAAGCGCGTCTCCGAGGTCATCGTGCGGCACATGTGGGCGGAGGTGGACGTCGCCGAGGACCCGGAGGGCCACCTGCTGGAGCTGTCCACCGCGCTGGACATCTCGGGCCGCCATCCGGAGGCGTTCCCCGCCGGGTTCCGCGCCGAGGTGCTGGCCGGCCACCCCCGCCTCGGGATCTCCAGGGAGTTCCTGGCCTGCTTCTCCGACCAGGCCCGGCGCAAGCCCGGCAGCCTGGCCGCGGAGTTCTTCGCGACGGGCTTCACGGAGCGGATCACCACCAATCCGCTCGATGAGCAGGATGTTTCAGTGATATGACCATTTTGTCATGAATACTCATGACATCGTGGCCGCCTACGTCGCGGACGAGATCGCGCCGCTCCTCGTGGACTGGTCGATCAGCGGCACCACGCCCGTCGGCGTCACCGTGGACATCGGCGGGACGCCGGCCGACCTGGCCAGGCGCGGCGCGGACGGCCGCCGACGTTACGTCATCGACAACCCGTTCGGGGCCGCGTAGTCGTCGCGGGCCGTGCGCCGGAACGCGTTGCGGAGGGCCGGGCGGTCGGTCAACCTGGGAGGGGAGTCATCCCAAAGGGCGATATGCCCCATTTGTCGCCTTTAGTGTCGTATGGGGCTTAAGGTGCCATTCATGCGTATCCGTCCCCCCGGGTCGTCGGGTCCGGCGATCGCGGTCCTCACCGTGCTGACGCTGGAGCTGCTCCGGCTCAGCGGCCCGCTGATCGCCTCGGCCCCAGGCGGGACGCCGGGCGTGGTGGCGGTGGCGCTGCTGGTGTTCACCGCCCCGGCGCTGGCCTGGCCGCTCGTGCGGGCCGCCGGAGACCGGGCGGCCAGGGCGAGCATCGTCTCGGTGGCCGCCCTGGTCGCGGCACGGCTGGCGCTCCAGGCGTTCCCCGGCCCGCCGTACGCGCTCGGGCCGGCGGCCACCGCGCTCGCGCTGATCGCCCTGGTGATCGCGGTCGCCAGGGCCGACGGCGGGGCCGGGGCGGCCGGGCTGCCGACCGGGATCGCGCTCGACGTGGCCGTCCGGTCGCTCTTCTCCACCTGGGACGTGGTCTGGCAGCCGGGATGGCCCGCGTGGCTGGTCACCGGCCTGCTGTGCGCGGCGGCGCTCGCCCTCACCTGGCGGGCTCCGGGCGGAACACTCCAGGCCGGGCCGCGCGCCTGGGTCGCCGGGCCGTTCCTCGGCCTGACGGCGCTCGCCCTTGGCGATCCGGCGTTCGCCGCCGCCCGGTCCGGGCTGCCGCTGCCGGTCGCGGCCGGGACGCTGATCGTCGGCGCGCTGTTCGCCGTCGTCGTGGCCGGGGAGGCCGGGCACACGGCGGCGTTCGGACGGCGCGGCGTCCTGTGGGGCGCGGGGGCGGCCCTCGGCGTCTCGCTCGCCGCCGCGTCGCTCCTCGACGGGCCCGCCGTCCTGGTGGCCCTGGGCGCGGCCCAGCTCTGCGCGGCGGTGCTCCTCGCCCGCGCGCTCACCGGCACGGGGCGCGAGGGCGTCGGCGCGGCGGGGCTCGGCGCGGGCCTGGGCTACGCGCTGACCGTGCTGCCCTGCCAGCACGAGACTCCGGACGGCCTGCCCGCCCTGCTGTGGCCGCTCGCCGCCACGGCGGCGCTGACGCTGGCGGCCGGGGCCGGGCGCGCCCGGCGTGCGCCGCGCGGCATGGTCGCGCACGAGTTCCACCTCGCGGGCGGATGCGCCCTGGCGCTGCTCGCCCCGGTGATCGCACTGGTCACCACCCCCTCCCCCGCCGCCAAGCCGCCGCGCGGCCAGCTCAAACTGCTCTCCTGGAACGTCCACCACGGCCCCGCCCCGGCCGTGGACCCCGAGGCCATCGCCCGGGTGATCGAGGAACGCGACCCCGACGTGGTGCTGCTCCAGGCGGTCGCCAGGGGCCTGCCCGGCGGCGGCGTGGACCTGGCCGAATGGCTGACCCGGCGGCTCGGCCCGGCCACCCGGATCTGGGCCCCGGCGGCCGACCGGCGGACCGGCGACCTGATCCTGGCGCGGGTGCCGCTCACCGAACGGCGGGCGGGCGGCCCGCCGTACGCGGCGCTGTCCTACGCCACCGGCACCGTCACCCTGGACGGCGGGCGCCCGCTCCGCCTGACCACCGCCCACCGCGAGGGGAACGGCCCCCCGATCGGCGCGCTGCCCACCGCCTGGCACGGCGGGCGCCCCGCCGTGATCGCCGGAGACCTCGGCAGCACCGCTCCCGCCGAGAGGCTGGCGCTCACCCGCGCCGGATTCACCCGCGCCGCCCCCCGGACCCCGTCGCCCGACCACGTCTGGGCCACCCGTGACCTGGTCTTCCGCGGCTTCGCCGTACTGGCCCCGGCCACCGCGTCCGGCCGCCGCCCGATGGAGACCACTGTCACGATCGGCGGATCGCGGCCCGGCCGCGTCTCGGGCCCCTAGACCGCCGCCGGTCTTGATAGGCTGGCGCGCGTCGCTGACGATCCCGGCGGGAGAGCGTCCTGGCAGCCGGCCAGGGCCCCTGAAGGAGCAAGCCCTCCCCGCGAACCTCTCAAGGCAAAGGACCGACCGGGTAGGGCGACCTCTGGAAAGCAGCCCGGGCGGAGTCTCCGCCACGGTCTCGCCGAAGGTGAAAGTCCGGTTAAGAACCCGGGCGAAACTCTCAGGCACAGGTGACAGAGGGGGAGGATGCTCACATCCGACTCCTCTGAGGTGCTGCGCACATGTCCCGACCCACGCCATTGCGCGAAGTCCACGAGAACCTCGGTGCCACGCTGACCGACTTCGCCGGCTGGCTCATGCCGTTGCGCTACGGCAGCGAGTCCGCCGAGCACAACGCGGTCCGCACGGCGGCCGGCCTGTTCGACCTGTCGCACATGGGGGAGATCTACGTGACCGGCGCGCGGGCCGGTGACGCCCTCGACCACGCCCTGGTCGGCCATCTCTCCGCGCTCGTCCCGGGCCGCGCCCGATACACCATGATCTGCGCCGCCGACGGCGGCATCCTCGACGACCTCATCGTCTACCGCCTCGGCGACGAGACCTTCATGGTCGTCGCCAACGCCTCCAACTACGAACGGGTCGCCGCCGAGCTGACCGAGCGCTCCGCCGGGTTCGACGCCCAGGTCCAGGACCGCTCCGCCTCGATCGGGCTGATCGCGATCCAGGGCCCGCGCGCCCAGGAGATCCTCAGCACCCTCACCGGCGCCGACCTGGCCGGGCTCAAGTACTACGCGGGCCTGCCCGGGACGGTCGCCGGGATCGAGGTGCTGATCGCGCGCACCGGATACACCGGCGAGGATGGTTTCGAGCTGTTCGTGCCCACCACCGACGCCGTGGCGCTGTGGTACGCGCTGACCAAGGCGGGCGAGCCGTACGGCCTGCGCCCCGCCGGGCTGTCCGCCCGCGACACCCTCCGCCTCGAAGCCGGTATGCCCCTTTACGGCAATGAGTTGTCGCATTCGCTCACCCCCTTCGACGCGGGCCTCGGCCGTGTGGTGAAGTTTGACAAGCCAGGCGATTTCATCGGCAGGGCCGCGCTCGAACGCGCGCGCGACACCCCGCCCCGACGCCGCCTGGTCGGCCTGGTGGCCACGGGCCGCCGGGTGCCCCGGCACGGCTATCCGGTGGTGCTGCGGGAGGACGGGTCCGTCGTGGGCGAGGTGACCAGCGGAGCTCCCTCGCAGACGCTCGGGCGGCCGATCGCCATGGCCTACGTGGACGCCGACGCGCCGGCAGAGCTGGCCGTCGACATCCGCGGCGGACACGAGCCCGTCGAAGTTGTTGATCTGCCTTTCTACAGGAGGAAGAAGTGAGCGAGGTTCCCGAGGAGCTCCAGTACACCAAGGAGCACGAGTGGGTCTCCGGCCTCGAAGACGGCGACCTGGTGACCATCGGCGTCACGGCGTTCGCCGCCGGACAGCTCGGTGACGTGGTGTACGTGCAGATGCCCGAGGTCGGGGCCAATGTCACGGCGGGCGAGTCGGTCGGCGAGGTCGAGTCCACCAAGTCGGTGAACGACATCTTCAGTCCGGTCACCGGCCAGATCACCGCCGTCAACGACGTCGTCTCCGACGACCCGTCGCTGGTCAACAGCGACCCGTACGGAGACGGGTGGCTGTTCCAGGTCCGTGCCGACGGCGACACCTCCGAGCTGCTGACCGCCGCCGAGTACACCGCCCTCACCTCCGGCGACTCCTGACACACCCCAGCACGACAGTTAGGTCACCCCTCGATGGCGATCAGCGTCTTCGACCTGTTCAAGATCGGTATCGGCCCGTCCAGTTCGCACACTGGCGGGCCGATGGCCGCCGCGCACCGGTTCGCGCGCGGCCTGCGCCAAGACGGCCTCCTGCCCAAGGTGGCCACCGTGCGAGCCGTCCTGTACGGCTCGCTCGGCCTGACCGGCAAGGGGCACGGCAGCGACAAGGCCGTCATGCTCGGCCTCTCCGGCGACAAGCCGGAGACGGTCGACGTCGAGACGATCGACGAGCGCCTGGCCGCCATCCGGGCCTCGGGCGTCCTGTCCCTGTACGGCGAGCGGGAGATCCCGTTCGTCACCGGCGACCACCTCGTCTTCGAACGCAAGATCTCCCTGCCCCACCATCCCAACGGGATGCGGTTCACGGCGCTGGACGAGTCCGGCACGCCGCTGCGCGAGAAGGTCTACTACTCCGTCGGCGGCGGCTTCGTCGTGGACGAGGAGGCCACCGGCGCCGACCGGATCAAACCCGACGACACGGTGCTGCCGCACCCCTTCTCCACCGGCGCGGAACTGCTCGCCCAGTGCGCCGAGACGGGCCTTTCGATCTCCGGGCTGATTCTGGAGAACGAGCGGGCCTTCGGCCGTACCCCCGAGCAGATCCACGACCGGCTGCTGGAGTTGTGGCACGTCATGGCCGCGTCCGTGCGGCGCGGCTGCGCCAGCGAGGGCGTGCTGCCCGGCGGGCTGAAGGTCAAGCGGCGGGCGCACCGCCTGCACCGGCGGCTCTCCTCGGAGTCCGCCGAGAAGGACCCGATGCAGATCATGGACTGGGTGACGCTGTTCGCCCTGGCCGTGAACGAGGAGAACGCCGCGGGCGGGCGGATCGTCACCGCGCCCACCAACGGCGCCGCCGGGATCATCCCCGCCGTGCTCACCTACTACGACCGGTTCGTCCCCCAGGCCGACGACGACGGCGTGGTCCGGTTCCTGCTCACCGCGGGCGCGATCGGCGTGCTGTTCAAGGAGAACGCCTCCATCTCCGGCGCGGAGGTCGGCTGCCAGGGAGAGGTCGGCTCGGCCTGCTCGATGGCCGCCGCCGGGCTCACCGAGGTCCTCGGCGGCACCCCCGAGCAGGTGGAGAACGCCGCCGAGATCGGCATCGAGCACAACCTCGGCCTCACCTGCGACCCCATCGGCGGCCTGGTGCAGATCCCCTGCATCGAGCGCAACGCGGTGGCCTCCATCAAGGCCATCACCGCCTCCCGCATCGCGCTGCGCGGCGACGGACGCCATTTCGTCCACCTGGATCGCGCGATCAAGACCATGAAGGACACCGGACGCGACATGCTGGACAAGTACAAGGAGACCAGCCGCGGCGGTCTCGCCGTCAACGTCATCGAGTGCTGAGACGACCCGGCGGCGTGTCATCCGCGTCTAAGATGGTCTGCCTGAAGTGAGCCAGTGAGAACAGTGCAGCCAGGGAGCCACGTGCGCCGCCGGGGCCACGTGAAGCAGGCGAGGCGGAGGAGGCGGTGGTGGCTTTTCTCCGCTCCCATTGGGTGTTCCTTCTCGCACTGCTCGCCGGGGTCGCGCTGCGCGCCCTGGCGGTGCTCGGCTACCAGCCCGCGCTGTGGTTCTGGGCCGACTCCTTCGCCTACCTCAACGCCTCGCTCGACCCCCGCCCGCTGGAGTCGCGCCCGGCGGGATACGCGTTGTTCCTCGCGGCGCTGCGGCCGTTCGGCAGCGTGCCGCTGGTCGTCGTCCTGCAGCACGTGCTCGGCCTGGCCATGGCCGCCTGCGTCTACGCGCTGTGCAGACGGCGCGGCCGGCTCCCCGGCTGGGGCGCGTCGCTGGCCGCCCTGCCGGTGCTGCTCGACGTCCACCAGGTGCAGCTCGAACACCTGGTCATGGCCGACCTGCTGTTCACCTTCCTGGCCATCGCCGCGCTGACCCTGGTGACCTGGCGGGAACGGCCCGCCGTCTGGGCGGCGGCGACCGCCGGGCTGCTGCTGGCCGCCGCCACCGTCACCAGGACGGTCGGCCTGGCGCTGGTCACCGTCGTCGTGGTCGCGCTGCTGCTCACCAGGGCCGGGTGGAAGGCCGTGCTCGCCACCGCGCTGACGGCGGCGCTCGGGCTGGGCGGCTACGCCCTGTGGTTCCGCACCGAGCACGGCGAACTCGCGCTGACCCGCAGCAACGTCTTCCTGTGGGCCCGGGTGATGACCTTCGCCGACTGCGGAGTGATCCGCCCGCCGGGGCCGGAGGCCGCGCTGTGCCCGCGCGAGCCGCTCGGGCAGCGGCTCACTCCGCCCCAGTACATCTGGAGCGCCGACTCTCCCTACAACAGCGACGCGCTCAACGGCGTCGACCGCAACGCGCTGGCGGCGTCGTTCGCCACCCGGGCGATCATGGCCCAGCCGCTCGACTTCCTGCGCACCGGCGCGCTCGACACCGCCTCCGTCTTCGCCTGGGAACGCCGGGTCTATCCGGTCAAGGGGCCGCAGAGCGCCTACGTCTTCCCCGGCGCCGTCAAGCCGTTCGACCCCTCGCAGATCGCCTCCAAGGACCGCACCGCCACCCAGATCACCACGGCCTATCAGGGCAGCCCTGGCGACGTGCGGGTGGTCGAGCCGTACGCGGGCTGGCTGCGCGCCTACCAGGAGCACGGTTACCTGCGCGGGCCGCTGCTGGGCGTGGTGCTCGCGATCGGCCTGGGCGGGCTGCTGGTGCGGATCCGGCGGCTCGGCGGGGTCGTGCTGCCGCCGCTCGCGGTGGCGGTCGCACTGATCGCGCTGCCGCCGTTCATCGCGGCCTTCGACCACCGCTACGTGGTGCCGGCCGTGCCGTTCGCGTGCCTGGCCGCCGGGCTGGCGTTCGCCAGGCGTGCCGCGCCGGCCGCGCCCGCCGAGGATCCGGGCACCGACCCCGAGGAGGAGTCCGTGGCCGCCTCCCGGCAGGAGCCGTGGCCGCCTCCGGCGCCGCCGCGCACGCCGCTGGCATCGGAGGAGGTCACCGCGCCGCTGCCCCGGGTCGACCCGCAGGCGCCCCCGCCGGAGCCGGTCAAGGAGGCGCAGCCGTGGCCCGTGCGCGACGGCACACCGCCGAACACTCCGCAGCTAACGGCGGCGGACATGCAGGCGCACCAGCGTGGGAAGCCCGTCGTCCCGGACCGCCCGCCGCACACGGCCCACCAGCCCGCCGTCCAGTTCGGCGACCAGGGCGCAGACATCAGTGTGTGGCGCGCAGGCGAGGCCGACCCGAAGCCTCTCATCTCCCACGACCCTGACTCCGACCCCGTGCAGTCCTTCGACTTCTTTAAGCCCCACACCGAACATCGCGACGGCGGCGCCCGCCCGCCGTCCGAGCCGCCCCCAGCCTAGGGCGCGGATCAGCCAGCGCAGCGCGAGCATGGCCAGCACGCCGAGGACGAACGCCAGCAGCCAGCGCAGCCTGCCGTCCGCCGCGAGCGCGCGGGCGACGGCCCCGGCGGGCAGCCGGTCGGCCGCCGCCTGGCCGGGCAGCGCCCCGCGCCCGCGCAGAATCGTGTAGCCCCCAGCCAGCAGCGCCGGCACGCCGACCGCCGCCAGCCCGATCCGGTTGCCCAGGTAGGCGCGCATCCGCTCAGCCCCCCGTCCGGCGCAGGCGGACCACGACCTCGCCCGCGCCGAGCGCGCCCAGGCCCGCCAGGCGATCGCCGACGGCCGCGCCCACATCGCGCAGCAGCGCCCCCGGCGGCTCGTCTCCCGCGGTCACGACGATCTCGATCCGGCCGTCCACCAGCCGCACGCGGACGCGGCCCACGCCGTCCACCGTCTCGGCGGCGGCCCGCAGCGTTCGGCGCAGCCCCGCCCGGGTGAACCCGATGACGATCAGCGGGTCACGGGTCTGGACCGGCACCAGCCTGGTCCGTCCCGGCAGCGCCGCCGACACCAGCAGCGCGCCCGCCAGCACCACCAAGGCCGCCGCCACCACCTGCACGAGGGGATCCGACCAGGCCCGCGCCGAGGCCACCGCGACCAGGCGCTCGAACGGCACCACCCGCAACGGGGTCCCGAGCACCGCGCCGATCGCCTCGGCGGCGAGGAGCAGCAGCACCGCCGTCAGCAGCGCGGCGGCCACGATCCCGGCAGGTGCGCGGGTGGGGCGCAAAGCCCGCGCCGCCGCGCGCCGGGACGCCTCGTGGCCGTCTTCTCCGGAGGTGCCCGAGCGATCCAGGATGTGCTGCAGCGAACTCGTCACGCCGACCACTCCTACACCCGGCCGCCGCGGCCCGGCGCGAACGAACCGCGCGCTTGCAAGATCAAGGGGTGTGGACGTAGCAGAATTTACCGGAAGAAACATTCGTCAAAAAATATGAGATGAACTCATATTAAAACCGGTCCACCCCCGCTACCCTGCCTTCATGGACGACCGATCGCGGCTCGATCGCGTGACGGCCGAACTCTCCCCACCGTTCGCCGTCGTCGATCTCGCCGCGCTCCGGGCCAACGCGGCCGACCTCGTGCGCCGGGCGCGCGGCAAGCCCATCAGAATCGCCAGCAAGTCCATCCGCTGCCGCGCGCTGCTCGAACGCATCCTCGCCATGGACGGCTTCCGCGGCGTCATGGGATACACCCTTCCTGAAGCCCTCTGGCTGGCCGCCACCGGGGTGCGCGACATCCTCGTCGCCTACCCAACCGCCGACGCCCAGGCCCTCGCCCGCCTGGCCGCCGACGAGACCGCCGCCACCAGCGTCACCCTCATGGTGGACAGCACCGCGCACCTGAAGCTCATCGAGAAGGCCGTCACCGGCGTGCGCGGCCGACACGAGATCCGGCTCTGCATCGACATCGACACCGCCTTCCTCGCCCTCGGCGGACGGTTGCGCGCCGGAGCCAGGCGCTCCCCCGTGCGCCGGCCGGAGCAGGCCGTCGCGCTCGCCGTGGAGATCGCCAAACGGCCCTGGTTCCGCCTCGCCGGGCTGATGGCCTACGAGGCGCAGATCGCGGGGGTCGGCGACGCGCCGCCGGGCGACCCGGCGCGCGCCCGGATCATCCGGCTCATGCAGAGCGCGTCGGCGCGGGAGCTGATGGTGCGCAGGGGGCGGGTGGCGCATGCCGTACGGCAGATCGCCGACCTGGAGTTCGTCAACGGCGGCGGCACCGGCAGCGTCCACGCCACCGCGAACGAGCGCGCCGTCACCGAGGTCACCGCCGGATCGGGGTTCTTCCACCCCCGCCTGTTCGACTTCTACCGGGGCTTTCGCGGCAGGCCCGCCGCGCTCTACGCCCTGCCCGTGGTCCGCAGGCCCGGCCCCGGCCAGGTCACCGTGCTCGGCGGCGGCTACCACGCCTCCGGCCCGCCGGGCGCGACCCGGCTCCCCCAGCCCTACCTGCCCCCCGGCCTGCGCTACGACCGCGACGAGGGCGCGGGCGAGGTGCAGACCCCGCTGCTCGGCCTGCCCGCCGACGAATTGCGCCTGGGCGACCGGGTGTGGTTCCGCCATGCCAAGGCGGGTGAGCTGTGCGAGCACTTCGACACGCTGCACCTGATCGAGGACGACGCGCTCGCGGGCACCGCCCCAACCTACCGCGGCGAGGGCCAGACCTTCCTGTGACACCCGGCTCTTGGCACGGGCCGGTTCAGGCTCAGGCCAGGCGCAGGCCCAGGTTGAGGTTCAGCGACGGCGCCTGCGCCACATCCACACCGCGGCGCCCACCACGAGCACCGCGCCCACGCCGATCAGCACCGGGGCCAGCTCGCGCACCCGGTCCTCGTCCACCCACAGGTCATCGGACCGGCCGTCGGCCGGGAGCTCCGCGTCGGGCCCGTAGACGGGACGCGGCGGACCGCCGAGACCCACCATGTCGCCGACGGTCGCGCTCACCGTGGAGAGCAGGTGCTCGGCGTTGGCCCGCGCCCGGGCGACCCCGCGCTCGGCCACCCGCTTGGGGCTCACCCGATCGGCTATGGCGTCGACCGTACGGGCGAGGTCCGCACGTGTGCGCTCGATCGTGCGCTCCAGCTCATCCGGGTCGATGTCCGCCATGGCTCTCCTCTCGTCGCCGCCGCCGGCGATCAGTCTTTCAGGTGCCGGCCGCCCCCGGCACGCTGGGCGGCCGGTAAGTTGACCTGGAACTCTATTCCCATAATTCACGCGCCCGGTCCGCCGGGACGCGGCACCGAGGAGGACCCCGTGGCCGACGACACCAGGCTTGAGCCCGGCGACGCCGCCCCCGAGTTCACGCTGCCCGCCGCCGACGGCTCCAGCGTGTCCCTGGAGGCCCACCGCGGCAAAAGGGTGATCCTCTACTTCTACCCCGCCGCGATGACGCCCGGGTGCACCAAGCAGGCCTGCGACTTCCGCGACAACCTCGGCGAGCTGACCGACGCGGGCTACGTGGTGCTGGGCGTCTCCAAGGACAAGCCGGCCAAGCTCGCCCAGTTCACCGAGCGCGACGCCCTGACCTTCCCGTTGCTGTCCGACCCCGACCTCGACGTGCACAAGGCGTACGGCGCCTTCGGCGAGAAGAAGCTGTACGGCAAGACGGTGGTGGGTGTGATCCGCTCCACCGTCGTCATCGACCCCGACGGCAAGGTGGAACTGGCCCTCTACAACGTGAAGGCCACCGGACACGTCGCGAGTCTGAAGAAGAAGCTCGGCCTTTCCTGAATTTCCGGTTCAACGCTTTTATTGCGACATTTTCTGGCACATTCCCCGGCGCATCCCAGCCGCCGGGGAAATGTCGGTGCCGCCTTCTACTCTTGCCCCATGCCCGGCAACGAGAAGTACACCCGCGAACTCCTCGCGGCGGCGGCGGCCGATTCCCTCAGCATCGCCGACGTCCTGCGCCGCCTCGGCGTCAAATGGACCGGTGGCTCCCACGCCCACATCAGCCGCCGCCTCAAGCACTTCGGCATCGACACCCCCCACTTCCTCGGCCAGGCGCACCGCCGCGGGCAGCCCTCCCTGCGCAGGCGCACCCCGAGCCAGGTCCTCGTCAGGTGGCCGCCGGACCGCCCGCGACCCAAGCCCGGCCTGCTCCGACGTGCGCTGCTCAATACCGGGGTGCCCCACCGGTGCGCACGCTGTAGGATCGAGGACGTCTGGCAAGGCAGGCCGCTCACCCTGCACGTCGACCACATAAATGGCGACTGGCTTGACAACAGGAAATCCAACCTACGATTTCTGTGCCCGAACTGCCATTCACAGACGGCCAATTTCGCAGGTAAGAATAAAGGGGCCGTAGCCCAACGGCAGGAGGCGGCGAGTTTAGGTCTCGCACAGTTCGGGTTCGAATCCCGACGGCCCCACGAGCAAATAAAATACGAAGCGGTGAGCCTTCGAAACGTCTCCTTGGAGCTCAGTTTCACCCCACAGGACGCCTTTTTCCTCGCCGCCTGCGTCGCGGAGGGCAGGGCCCGATCCCGGTCGGCCGTCGTGCGGGAGGCGATCAGGTTGTTGCGGGAGCGCACCGCCGCCGCGGAGGCGGGCGGCTGAGCTTCAGAGGGCCGGCGGGTCGAAGTCGAAGTCGAGCCGCTGGTTCGCGCGCATCACCCGCACGTCCGGGTGTTCGGCGCCGAGCACCCGGGTGTAGCGGGCGACGGTGTCCTCCCACAGGACATCGGCGCGTTCGTCATCGCCCAGCACTCGCAGGTCGATGGCCAGGTTGGCGGCGCCGGCCAGGGTCAGCGGGTGGTCCTCGCCGAGGAGCACGCGCAGTTTGCCCAGGGTGTCCTCGCCGAGCATCCTGGCCTGTTCCACCTCGCCGAGCGTGGCGAGGTCGCTGGCCAGGTTGATGACGCAGGTCAGGGTGAAGTGGTGTTCGCGGGTGAGCACCCGGTCGTAGCCTTCGAGGGCCGCCTCGTCGATGACCCTGGCCCGTTCGGCGTCGCCGTTGACCCGCAACATCAGCGCGTAGTTGGAGTCGCAGCCGTACTTGAACGGGTGGCTGTCGCCGTACATGCGGGGGTAGCGGGCGGTGATGTCCTCGATCAGTTCGAGGGCCTCGGAGGTCTGGCCGAAGGCCCGCTGAGCGTTGGCCAGGCAGAGGGCGGAGGCCAGGGTGTCGGGGTGGTCCACGCCCCAGCCGCGCGTTTGCAGTTCGAAGGTGTGGGAGGCGAGTTCCAGGGATTCCTCGACGAGCCCGGCGCGACGGCGGGCGATGGAGAGGTCCTTGGCGACGCGGAGGGTCCAGGGGTGTTCGGCGCCGAGTTGCTGCACGCCGAACTCGTAGGCGTCCTGGCCGATGTCGCACGCCTCGCGGTACTCGCCGTTGAGGCGGACCACGCGGGCCAGGCCGTTCCACGAGGAGAGGATGTTGACGGTGCTGGACTTGGACTCAGCCTGGCGCTGCATGGTGAAGGTGCGGGCCTGGAGTTCCCTGGCGGTGGCGTAGTCGCCGAGCAGCAGGTAGTCGAGAGCGAGGTTGTTCATCACGCGCAGGGTTCTGCGGTGCCCGGCGCGGAACACGGCCTGGTGCCTGCGCAGGGACTCCTTGTCGTGTTCGAGTGCGGCGGCGAACTCGCCGCGGTAGCGGAGGTCGGCGCCGTGGCTGTTGGTGAGGAGGAGGGTCTCCCGGTGGTCCTCGCCGAGGATCTGCCGCATGCGGACCATGAGCCGCTGGTTCTGCTCGAAGGACTGCTGGATCTCGCCGAGCTCGCGGATGATGATCGCGTGGTGGCGTTGCGCGGACAGCACGTGCTCGTCGTCCTCGCCGCCGTCGGCGACCCATCGGGCGATGAAGCTCTCGACGAGTTCGCGCGATGACTCGAAGTCGCCCGACGAGTAGAGGAAGCGGACGATGTTGAGGGCGAAGGCGCGGATCCGCGGGTCGCGGCTCTCGGCGACCTGGGATGGGGTGATGTGCCCGAGCAGGCCGCTGTAGCGGGGCCAGGTGGTGTTGTCGTCGGCCTCGTAGGAGACGACGGTGGCGGCGAGCAGCAAGTGGACCTCGCGCCGGAAGGCGGCGTATTCGGCGGGGTCGAGTTCGTCGCGGAGGAGCGCCTGCACCAGCCGGTGCATGTGGATGGTGCGGTTCTCGGAGTCGATCCGGACGAGCGCGTAGCGCCCCAGTTCGCGGATGGCGCGGCTGACCTGGATGGGGTCGGCGAGCATCTCGCCCATGCGGGAGCCGGTGGCGAAGGCTTCGGGCATCTGGTCGAACAGGTCGCGCGGGATGGGCTCGGGGCCGAAGAAGGCGCAGCAGCGCAGCAGTTCGACGGCCTCGGGCATGCGCCCGGCGAGCTGTGACACCGACAGGGCCCAGGCGGCGGTCATCGACAGCGGGTAGTCGGAGGGCTTGTTGGCGCCGAGCACGCGGGTGGTCTGCTCTTTGAGCATGCGCAGGTAGTCGTCGATGGACATGCCGGTCTCGACCTGCAACGCGCCGGCCTGTTCGAGGGCGAGCGGGAGGTCGCCGAGGGCGTCGGAGAGGCGGTCGGCCTGTTCCTCGCTGATGCCCCTGGGCACGCGTTTCATGAGGAACTCGATGCTCTCCTCGCGGCGGAAGACATCGACGGTGAGGGTGTCGACAACGCCCTGCCAGCTGTGGTTCCGGGAGGTGATCAGGACGTGCCCGGGCCCTCGGGGGACGATGTCGTTCATCTCCTCCGGGTCGTCGGCGTTGTCGAAGATGAGCAGCCAGCGGTCGAACGGCTCGCCCCGGCGCAGCGCGTCGAGCACGGCGTCGGCGGCGTCCTCCACGCCCGCGGAGGCGGCGATGGGGAGACGGAGTTCGCGGGCGAGGCCGGCGAGTGAGGATTTGACGAGCATGGGCTGGTCGGCGGGGATCCACCAGACGAGGTCGTATTCGCTGCGGTACCGGTGGGCGTATTCGATGGCGAGCTGGGTCTTGCCGACTCCACCGAGGCCGTGCAGGGCCTTGGGCACGAAGGGCACGACGGCGGTGACCTCGGACTTGAGCCCCCTGCGCAACCCTTCGAGCAGGTCACTGCGCCCGGTGAAGTTTCGATTCTGCTGGGGCACTTTGCCCCAAATGGCGGGCACTCGACCAGAATCCCGGGAGAAGTGCGAAATCGACACGCTACCGCCTCTGCTCGGCAGGGGTTTTTGCGTTCAGCTTAGACGTGTTGACCATCCACGTTGAAGAGCCGGTGCGGAACACTCTTGTCCCTCGGACCACCCGGCATGGGAGTATGGACGCGTTATGGTAAATCACCGGCGAGGAGACCTATGAGTGAGAGAGCCGTCCGGGAATACGGCGGCGGTCTGATCGACGTCACCGGGCTCAGCCTCGGCGACCTTGAGGAGATCGACGGCTCCAGCCTCGCGACCGCCCTGCGCCGCGTGGTGAGCGAGGCCGACTCGGGACCTGTGGCCGGGTTCCAGTCCTCGCTCCAGCTTTCGACCGGAGACGATATTTGAGCAGTCTGTCAATCTATAATAATAGATGTCCTATTTAACGCGGTTCGCGGCACCTGCTGTGAACCGCGTTTCGTTTCGCGGCCCAGGTTGGCGCAGGGCCGTCAGGCGGGTTTCGGGCGGAGCTCAATACGATCTCCGCTATCCCCCCCCCCGCACACTGGGACATACTTACTTTGTAGCTGTCTTACGCCGTAGCTGTGACAACAGAAAGATCCCCCGGGGTGGCGCGTGAACGATGCGGACTGGGACCGGCTGATCAGACAGCTCCGCAGAGGTGATTGCACCCCCCTGCTCGGCGCGGGCGCCTGCAACGGGCGGCTCCCTTCGGGCGCCGAGCTGAGCAGGCATTTCGCGGCGCAGTACCGCTACCCGTTCGCCGACTCCGACAACCTGGCCCGGGTGATGCAGTACGCCGCGCTGGTCGGCCAGGACCCGGTGGAGCTGAAACACGAGGTCTGCGCCTACCTGCGGGACTTCGCGCCGCAGAGCGGCCCCGGCCCGCTGGACCCGCACACCGTGCTGTCGGAGTTCCCGATCAAGACCTTCCTCACCACGAACTACGACAACTTCATGGTCCAGGCGCTGCAGCAGCGCAACAAGATCCCGGCCGCCAGGGCCTCCACCTGGTGGGACACCGAGGCCGACGAGGCGATGCCGACCGAGCCGAGCGAGCAGCACCCCCTCGTCTACCACCTGCACGGACGGTGGAACGACCCCTCCTCACTGGTGCTGACCGAGGACGACTACCTGACCTACCTGGTCAACCTGGTGGACGCGCGGGCGCTCGACGCGGGCGAGCAGCTCCCGCTGCCGGTGCTGTCCGCGATGACCGGCAGCCCGCTGCTGTTCGTCGGCTACAGCATGCAGGACTGGAACTTCCGCCTGCTCTTCCACGGCCTGATCCGCACGCTCCCCAACAGCAGGCGCCGCCGCCACGTCAGCGTGCAGCTCCTGCCGCAACTGGACGCGTCGCTGGCGAACGCGGAGGACCTGGCGCACGATTATCTGGAACGCTACCTCGACGGCTGGAGCATCTCGATCTTCATCGGCAGCACGCAGAAGTTCTTCACGGAACTGCTCAACAGAATGTGAGGACGGCCCATGACCGCCACGGGTCCGCAGGACAGGTCGCCCTACGTCGGTCTGCGCTCCTACCGGCGCGCGGAGAGCGAGCTCTTCCACGGCCGTGACCGCGAGGCCCGTGAGATCGCGACCCTCTGGCAGGCGGCGGGGCTGACCGTGGTGTATGGGGCGTCGGGGGTCGGCAAGACCTCGCTGCTGCACGCCGGGGTGCTGCCCAGGATCGACCGGGAGCGGGCCGACGTGCTGCCGATCGCCAGGATCGCGCCGAGAATGCCGCTGGCGGGGGTGCGCGGCAATCCCTACGTGGTGGCGCTGCTGTCGTGCTGGGCGCCTGACCGGGATCCGCACGAGCTGAGCGAGCTGACCGTGGCGGAGTTCCTCCGGACGCGGCCCGAGCGCAGCGACGCCTACGGCGATCCGCTGCCGATCCTGGCGGCCGTGGACCAGGCGGAGGAGATCTTCCACGGCGACCCGGTGGGCGAGAAGGACCGGGCGGCGTTCCTTGGGCAGCTCGCGCAGGCCGTCCATGAGCAGACCGGGCTGCACCTGCTGCTGGCGCTGCGCGAGGAGTACCTGTTCCTGGTGCTCCCGCACGAGCGCCCGCTGGGACAGGGGTCGCGGGCGCGGTTCCACCTGCGGCCGCTCAGCCGGGAGGCCGCGCTCGAAGCCGTGGCCGGGCCGCTGGAGCACACGTCCAGGACGATGACGCGCGAGGCCGCCGAGCGCCTGGTCGACGACCTGCGCACGGTGGTCATCACCGACGAGGCGGG
Source organism: Spongiactinospora sp. TRM90649 (assembly GCF_029382225.1). GTDB lineage: Bacteria > Actinomycetota > Actinomycetes > Streptosporangiales > Streptosporangiaceae > Spongiactinospora. Next base: position 227,878 of record NZ_JARLTC010000006.1, on the reverse strand, counting down.
CAACGAGTCGACGCTGGAGCTGGACACGGTGGAGCCGGTGCAACTCCAGGTGGTCTGCTCGGCGCTGTGGGAGTCGCTGCCCGCCGACGTCCTGGAGATCACCGAGGCCCACGCCCGGATGTACGCCAACGTGGAGGAGTTCCTGTTCGACTTCTGCCGCACGGCGGTCGCGGAGGTGGCGGCGCACTTCGAGATGTCGCCCAGCGAGATCCTGTTCTGGCTGCGCAACACGTTCATCACCGAGCACGGCACGCGCAACACGGCCTACGAGGGGCTGCAGCAGACCCGTGGCATGCCCAACGGGGTGGCCAGGGCGCTGCGGGAGCGCCGGGTGCTGCGGGCCGAGCACCGGCTGGGCATCCAGTGGTACGAACTGGCCCATGACAAGCTGATCGGCCCGGTGACGCGGGCCGAGTCGCCGGAGGTCTACCTGCGTTCGGCGCGTGAGGCGCTGCTGAAGCGGAACTGGGACGCCGCGCACCGGCTCGCCGAGCAGGCGGTACGGGCGTCGGAGCTGGGCGAGGTCTGGGTGCGGGCGGAGGCGGCGGAGGTCTTCGCGACGGTGGCCGCCGCCAACGGCGAGATCGAGACGGCACGGCGGCACTGCGAGGAGGCCGTGGAGATCTACGCCGGGCGGCAGCGGTTCGACGGGGTGGCCCGGGTGCTCACCGCCGACGCGCGGCTGTGGATGGCGCAGGGCGACAACACCAAGGCGATCGAGCGGATCAAGGCCGCGCTGAGCTGGGCGCCCAACGACCTGGCGGCGCAGATGACGCTCGCCGAGGCGCTGTTGCGCGCGGGCATGCCCCGGGCCTCCGCCGCGGTCGTCAACGGGGTGCTGGACCTGCTGCCCACACATCTGCTGCAGCAGGCGAGAGAGCTGCTCAGGCTGTCGGCGTGACCAAGGGACCAGATGACCAGGTGACCGAGCGGCCGGGGTGACCGGGGTGACCGCATGTCATCACCGTGTCGTACCGGTCCGCCGCCGCCATGGGGCTCCCGGTTACTGACTATGCTGGGGCACCGGATGAGTCTCAGCGCGGAGGCCGGCCCGTGGTGCCAGAGTGGCCATCGACACTCGACGTCGGGGAGTTACTGACCGGCGGCTGGCGGCCTACCCCCTTCCGGCAGTTCATCCTCAAGATCCACAGCCGCTGTGACCTCGCCTGCTCCTACTGCTACGTCTACGAGATGGCCGACCAGTCCTGGCGCACCCGGCCGCGCCGGATGTCCCGCGACACGGTCGAGAAGGCGGCGGCCCGGATCGCCGAGCACGCCGCCGCGCACGGCCTACCCGTGGTGGAGGTGGTGCTGCACGGCGGCGAGCCGCTGCTCGCGGGGCCCGGGGAGATCGGGCACCTGGTGCGCACCGTCCGCGCGGCGGTCCCGGCGCGCGTCGAGGTGAGCGTGCAGACCAACGCGACCCTCCTCGACGACGCGTTCCTCGACCTGTTCGCGGAACTGGACGTCGGCGTGGGGGTGAGCCTGGACGGCACCGCCGCCGACCACGACCGCGTCCGCCGCACGCACGACGGCCGGGGCAGCCACGCCAGGGTCGCGGCGGCCCTCGGGCGGCTGACCGCCCCGCCGTACCGGCATCTGTTCGCCGGCCTGCTGTGCACCGTGAACCCGCGCACCGACCCGGTCGAGACCTACCGGGCGCTGCTGTCGTTCGGCCCGCCGGTGATCGACTTCCTGCTCCCCCACGCCAACTGGTCCGAGCCGCCGTGGCGCGACGGCACGGCCACGCCGTACGCCGACTGGCTGATCGCGATCTTCGACCTCTGGTGGTCCACGCGCCCCCGCCCCGCAGGGATCCGCCTGTTCGACGAGATCACGCACCTGCTGCTCGGCGGCGCGTCCGCCACCGAGCAGATCGGCCTGTCGCCCGTGGCGATGGCGGTCATCGAGACCGACGGCGAGATCGAGCAGTCCGACATCCTGAAGTCCGCCTTCCAGGGCGCCCCGGCGACCGGCCTGCACATCGACCGGAACCCGTTCGACGACCTGCTGCTGCTGCCGTCCGTCGCGGCCCGCCAGATCGGGCGCCTGGCGCTGGCCCCGGCGTGCGCGTCGTGCCCGGTGGGCGAGATCTGCGGCGGCGGTCTCTACGCGCACCGCTACCGCTCCGGCAGCGGCTTTCACAATCCATCGGTCTACTGCGCCGACCTGCTGCGTCTCGTCCGACATGTCGGGAACACCGTCCAGGCCGGGCTCAGTGACCTCACTAAGGAAGCCCGATGAACCTTTCAGAGCATCGGATTCCCGCGGACACGTTCGACGAACTGGCCTCGGGGACCGTTGGCGTCGAGACGGTCGCGCACCTGACGGCGGGGCAGCACAGCAAGCACTTCCTGCTCGTGCGGGGGGTGCTGGAGGCCGCGCGGGAGGGAGGGCACGCCCGCTGGGCGGTGGTCCGCCGCGCCTACGACCTGCTCGCCACGATCCAGCAGCACGACCCGGCGGCCGTGGACGCGGTGCTGCGGCATCCGTCGGTCGGGGCCTGGGCCCGGCACGCGATCCAGACGCTGGAGACCCCGGAGCAGCTCGCCGCGGTGGCCGCGGCGGCGGCGATCCGGGCCCGGGTGAACTGCGAGGTCGACGTCCCGGTGTACGACGGGGCGATCACGCTGCCCTCGCTGGGACAGGTGGCCGCCCCCGGCGGGGCGCGGACGGCGACCGTGCACTGCTCGCCCGACGGGGCGGAGGTGAGCGCGGGCGGCCTGGTGGTGGAGATCGGCGGCGACACCCCCGCGTGGCGCGGGCTGCGCTCGCTGTCGGCCACGTCCGGGGAGCGGCGGTTCGACGTGGTCATCGACGACGTCGACCCGCACCGGATGCCGGGCTCGGCGAACCTGGGCGGACGCCTCGGCGCGGCCGAGGCCGAGCGCTGGCAGGAACTCCTCGACGGCGCGTGGGACCTCCTGACGGGCACGCACCCGGAGGTCGCCGACGAGGTGTCGGCGGCGATCAGCGTGCTCACCCCGCTGTCGGCGCCCCCCGAGGGGCTGTCCAGCGCGACCTCCCGCGACACCTACGGATGCGTGGCGCTGTCCACGCCGCCCGACGCGCGGGAGCTGGCGGTCACGCTGGCCCACGAGACTCAGCACGCCAAGCTGTCGGCGCTGCTCGACATAGTGCCGCTGACCCTCCCCGACGACGGCTCGCGCTACTACGCCCCCTGGCGCGACGATCCGCGCCCGGCCTCCGGGCTGTTGCAGGGGGCCTACGCGTTCCTCGGGGTGACCGGGTTCTGGCGGCGGCAGCGGCACGAGGAGACGGGCGGTGCGGCGGTGCGCGCGGGCGCGGAGTTCACCCGGTGGCGGGGCGCGGCGCGGACGGTCACCGGCACCCTGCTGTCCAGCGGCAGGCTGACCGGCCCCGGCGAGCGGTTCGTCGGGCGGCTGGGCGCGAAGCTGGACGAATGGGCGGACGACCCGGTCCCCGCGGCGTCGGCACGGCTGGCCAAGGACGCCGCCGAGCAGCACCTGACCGCCTGGCGGACACGAAACGGGTAAGGGGCGAGCGATGCCCCGGGGCCGGGGTTCTACCGGGACGGGCCCCGATGGGCCGCGCGACGCGTCCTCACCGCCGCGCGGCCCTGTATCGGCGCGCTCCGCAATTCAGAACTCCCTTTACCGCCCCTTGAGGGGCGCTCCCGAGATAAATGGTGCCCTACCAGGGATAAGGGCCGTGTAAGCGGGCGTTGACCTGCGACCTGAGTCGTATCCGAAAGGTCCCCCGCAAGGGGGAAGGGAGCACGCCGGGGGCTTCGTAGGGTGGGGATGTGTTCGTCAGACTGCGCGCCTGGGGCGAGCGCCATCCCCGGGTCGTGGACGCTATGTGGGTGGCGCCGCTGGCGGCCCTCTGCTACTTCGCGGCGCCGTTCGCGAGCGCGAGCTCGGTCACCGGGCCGCCGCTGGGGCTGCCGGGCTATCTGGGGCTGACCACGGCGCTGCTGCTGCCGCTGTTCTGGCGGCGGTCCTACCCGCGCGCGGTGTTCGCCACGGTGGCGCTGCTGAGCTTCGCGCAGTGGGCGGCGGGGCTGGACGCGGTGATGGCGAACGCGTCGGTGCTGATCGCGATGTACTCGCTGGCGTCGCTGTGCCCGCCGCGCTGGGCGGTGGCCGCGGGGCTGGTCTCGGAGCTGGGCATGTGGCTGGCGCTGGGCGGGTGGAACGCACCCGGGCAGACGCCGTTCGCCAGTTCGTCGGTGTTCGTGGTGGCGATCTGGCTGTCCGGGATCTACGCCAACACGCGCCGCCGCTACCTTGAGGGGCTGGAGGAGCGCGCCGAGCGGGCCGAGCGGGAGCGCGACCAGCAGGCGATCATCGCGGCGGCGGCCGAGCGGGCCAGGATCGCCAGGGAGCTGCACGACGTGGTGGCGCACAACGTGAGCGTGATCATCGTGCAGGCGGACGGCGCGGCGTACGCGATCGACGGCGATCCGGAGCAGGCGCGGCGGGCGGTGCAGACCATCTCGTCCACCGGACGGCAGGCGCTCGCGGAGATGCGGAGGCTGGTAGGCGTGCTGAGGCAGGACGACCCCGGCGGCGAGGAGTACGCCCCGCAGCCGGGCCTGGCGCAGATCGACGAGCTGGTGACACAAGTGCGGTCCTCCGGCCTGCCGGTGCGGCTGCGGGTCACCGGCACCCCGGAGGCGGTGCCCGCGGGCGAGCAGCTCACGGTGTACCGGATCGTGCAGGAGGCGCTGACCAACACGCTCAAGCACGGCGGCCCGGACGCCGAGGCGACGGTCGAGCTGGGCTACGGCGGCGGCCAGATCAGGATCAGCGTCGCCGACGACGGCCGGGGCGCGGGCGCCCCGCGCCCCGCCGGCGGCCACGGGCTGGTCGGCATGCGCGAGCGGGTGACGATGTACGGCGGGCGCGTCCACACCGGCCCGCGCCCGGGCGGCGGTTTCCGGGTCGAGGTGACCCTCCCCGTCCCAAGCACGGCGGGCACGATGGGCGCGGCGGGCGCGGCATGATCCGGGTGCTGCTGGCCGACGACCAGGAACTGCTGCGCGCCGGTTTCCGGATGGTGCTCGGCGCGCAGGCCGACATCGAGGTGGTCGGCGAGGCCGGCGACGGCGCCGCGGCGGTGGCCGCGGTGCGGAGCACACCGGTCGACGTGGTGCTGATGGACATCCGGATGCCGGTGATGGACGGCGTGGAGGCGACCCGGGCGATCTGCGCGCCGGGCGGGCCGCCGGTCCGGGTGCTCATCCTGACCACGTTCGACCTGGACGAGTACGCGTTCGCCGCGTTGAAGGCGGGCGCGTCGGGGTTCCTGCTGAAGGACGTCCCGCCGTCCGATCTGCTGAGCGCGATCAGGTCGGTGCACGCGGGCGACTCGGTGGTGGCCCCGAGCACCACGCGCCGCCTGCTCGAACGGTTCGCCGCCCACCTGCCCGACGACGCGCGGGAGCGGCCGGGTGCCGAGACGCTGACCGCCCGCGAGCGGGAGGTGCTGCTGCTGGTGGCGCGGGGCCTGTCCAACGCCGAGATCGCCGGGCGGTTGTCGCTGGCCGAGGCCACGGTGAAGACGCACCTGGGGCGGGTACTGGCCAAACTGGGGCTGCGCGACCGGGCTCAGGTCGTCGTCTACGCCTACGAGTCGGGCCTGGTGGTGCCGTCGGATCGGCCGAAAGGCTGACGGAAACCTGCCCCGTGGGTCGCACCCGCTCCGGCGGGCAGCGCCGCCGGGCGCAGGTCAGATCCGTTCGTGAGGCCCATTCCGGACGTTCTGCCCGCTCATAGCGTTGTCCTCGGTCATTGAGAGGGATCCGAGGAGCGATGTGGTGAGCATGATCGACGACCGGGTGACGGCGGTGCCCGCCGTCACGGCGGCCGGGCTGACGAAGGTGTACGGCGACGGCGACGCGGCGGTGCGCGCCCTGCGGGGGGTGGACGTCTCCTTCGCCGCCGAGGCGTTCACCGCGATCATGGGACCGTCCGGTTCCGGCAAGTCCACGCTGATGCACTGCCTGGCCGGGCTCGACACGGTGACGTCCGGGTCGGTGCGGATCGGCGACGTGGAGATCACCGAGCTGGGCGACCGGCGGCTGACCATGCTGCGCCGCGACCGGATCGGGTTCGTCTTCCAGGCGTTCAACCTGCTGCCGACGCTCACCGCCGAGCAGAACATCCTGCTTCCCGCGCAGATCGCGGGACGGATCCCGGACCGGGAACTGCTGGACCGGGTCGTGGCCACGCTGGGGCTGGCCGACCGTCTCGGGCACCGGCCCGCCGAGCTGTCCGGCGGGCAGCAGCAGCGGGTGGCGGTGGCCAGGGCGCTGATCGGACGCCCCCAGGTGATCTTCGCCGACGAGCCGACCGGCAACCTGGACTCGCGCAGCGGCGCGGAGGTGCTGTCATTCCTGCGCACGTCGGTGCGCGAGCTGGGCCAGACGATCGTAATGGTCACCCACGACCCGGTCGCCGCCTCCTACGCCGACCGGGTGGTGTTCCTGCGGGACGGCCTGCTGGTCAGCGAGCTGACCGGGCCGACCCCGCAGTCGGTCCTGGACACCCTGGTGGGACTGGAGACCGCCCCGTGCTGAGGACCACGCTGGCGGGGCTGCGCTCGCACCGGCTGCGCCTGCTGCTGACCGCGGTGGCCATCACGCTCGGGGTGGGGTTCATCGCGGGCACGTTCGTGCTGACCGACACCATCCAGGCGGGCTTCACCCGCGCGTTCGGCGCGGCGGCCGACCTGGTGGACGTGGCGGTGCTGCCCAAGCCGGGCGGCGGGTCCCAGGGCGAGCGCCCGGAGGTGCCGCCCGCCGTCCTGGAGCGGGTCCGCACCGCGCCCGGCGCGGCCTCGGCCGTGGGGCTGGTGCGCGGCACCGCGGCCCTGGTCGGCCGGGACGGCAAGGCCGTCGGCGACTCCCCCACCTTCGGCGTCTCGATCGGCCCCCGGCAGACCGTCACCCGGGGCGCCGCGCCGCGCGCCCCCGGCGAGGCCGTGCTGGACGAGAACACCGCCCGGCTGCGCGGGTTCAAGGTCGGCGACACGGTGACCGTGCTCGACCACCGCGACGCCCCGCACCGGTTCCGCGTGACCGGCCTGTTCGACGTGGCCGTGGACCGGGAGCTGGCGTTCTTCGGCGCGGTCGGCTTCGACCTGGCCACGGCGCGGACGATGACCGGCGAGCAGGGATTCCGGGAGATCGACGTGATGGCCGCGCCGGGCACGGACCCGGACCGGCTGCGGGATTCGGTCGCCGCCGCGGCGGGCCCCGGCCTGGAGGTCATGACCGGGCGAGCGCTCGCCGACCGCCTGGCCGCGGCCAACGGCGCGGACGCCAAGTACCTGGCGATGGGGCTGCTGCTGTTCGGGCTGGTCGCGATGATGGTCGCCGGTCTGGTCATCTACAACACGTTCGCGATCCTGGTGGCCCAGCGGTCCAGGGAGATGGCGCTGCTGCGCTGCGTCGGGGCGACCAGGGGGCAGGTGTTCGGCTCGGTGCTGCTGGAGTCGGCGGTGGTGGGGGCCCTGTCGTCGGCGCTCGGGCTGCTGGCCGGGCTGGGCATGGGCGCGGGGGCGCTGGCCGTCCTCGACGCCGTGGACGTGCCGCTGCCCGGCGGCACGGCGACGCTGGCGCCCAGGACGGTGGCGGTCGGGCTGGCCGTCGGCCTGGTGGTGACGGTCGGCGCGGCGCTGCTGCCCGCGCGTACGGCGACGCGGGTCGCCCCGGTCGCGGCGCTGCGCTCGCCCGGTGAGGACCCCGTCACCGGGCACGGGGCGGGCCTGGCCCGGCGGATCTGGGCCGGGCTGCTGCTGGCCGCCGGCGCGGGCGTCACCGCGCTCGCCCTGGTGATCATCGATCCGGGCGAGGTGGCGCTGTTCACCGTCGCGGCGGGGGGCGTGCTGACGTTCTTCGGCGTGCTGGTGCTCGGACCGGTGCTGGTGCGCCCGCTGAGCGCGTTCGCCGGTTGGCTGCCCAGGCGGCTGTTCGGCGTGCCCGGCGCGCTCGCCGTGGACAACTCCCGGCGCAACCCCAAGCGGTCGGCGACCACCACGATCGCGCTGACCATCGGGGTGACGCTGATGACCATGCTGGCCGTCCTCACCGGGACCATCCGCGAGACGTACGGCGCGAAGCTGGACGAGGAGTTCCCGGTGGACTTCATGCTGAGCACGCAGCGCGGCGACTCGGCCATCCCCGCCTCCGTCGCCGGGGCGCTGCGGGCCCGGCCGGAGCTGGCCGCCGTGGTGCGGATCAGGCAGGACACCGCGCGGGTGACCGGCGCGGGCGTGCCTGACCTGCCGAAGCGGCCGGTGGGGACCTTCGAGGGACCGCTGAACGTGACCGCCGTGTCCGGCTCGATGCGCGACCTCGGCCCCGGCGGGGTCGCGGTGTCGAAGACCCTGGGCGTGCGGCCGGGCGCGACGCTGACGGTGACCCCGCGCGGGGGCGATCCGGTACGGCTGACCGTGGTCGCCGTCTACGACGGCGACGCCACCCCGCTGCCCGCGCTGACCCTCCCGCCCGGCGAGTTCGAGCGCCGCTTCGACCTCCGCGACGACGCCCGGGTGATGGTGGACGTGGCCGAGAGCGTCGATCCGGTGCTCGCCAGGCGGGTCGTGGAGGAGAGCGTGCGGACGCTGCCCACCGTGCGGGTGGCCTCCTCCATCGACATGCGCGGCGAGTTCGACCAGGCGATGGACTCCCAGCTCATGGTGGTGAGCGGGCTGCTCGGCCTGGCGATCCTGATCTCCCTGCTGGGCATCGCCAACACGCTGTCGCTGTCGGTGCACGAGCGGACCAGGGAGTCGGCGCTGCTGCGCGCGCTCGGCCTGACCCGCGCCCAGCTCCGGCTGACGCTGTCGGTGGAGGCCCTGGTGCTCGGCCTGATCGGGGCGCTGGTCGGGGTGGCGCTCGGCGGCGTGTTCGGCTGGGCGGCGACGCGGACGCTGACGGAGACCCCCGTGTTCACCGTGCCGGTCGGGCAGATCCTGCTGTTCGTGGCGGTGTCGGGGCTGGCCGGGGTGCTGGCGGCGGTGCTGCCCGCCCGCCGCGCCGCCCGCGCCTCGATCACCTCGGCGCTCAGCGCGGGCTGAGCCGCGCGGCCCCGCTCAGCGCGGGCTGCGTCCCGGCCACTGCTCGGCCACGGTCTCCGGGCTGAGCAGCGGCCGGATGGCGACCTCGCCGGTGGCGGCGTCGATCACCACGCACCCGCCGCCCGCGGTGTCGGGCAGCACGCTCGGGTCGTCCGGCTCGGGCTCGCGGACCCACGCCACGAAGCCGTCGCGGAACGGGTGGATCGCGACCTCGCGCGGCCGGTCGATCGGGTGGCCGCCGTTGAAGTACTCCTCGGCCACGATGCGGGCCTGGTCGAGGTTCACCGCCGCCGCCCCTCCCGGTCGATGGTCACGCAGAAGACGCCGGTGACGTTCGCGTACGGAGGCTCCACCGCCATGTGGCCGCGCTGGGCGTCGATCCAGATCACCTCTCCATGGAAGTTGACCGCGTTCCAGGCGTGCGCGCCGCCGCTGGTCCACCGGGTGATCAGCACGGCGGCGGCGCCGTGGCCGCCGGTGCGCAGCCGCTGGGCGATGTTTCCGTAGGCGCGGCGTCCCTGGCCGACGTACTCGAAGCGGTGGCCGAGCCAGGTCTCCGCCCTGGCCACGCCCCGGGTCTCACCGGTCAGCACGGGACGGCCGGCCGGGTCGTACTCGGGCTGGCGGGGCGCGGCGACGGCGGGCTCGCCGTACCAGGTGGACACGGTGGACAGCGCGCAGTCCACGGCGTTGGTGGTGCGGAACGGGTCGTCCACCGGGCCGTCGCCGTTGATCAGCCGGATCCAGGTGCCACGCGGGTCGGGGAACCGGTGCGGCCTGCCGGACTCCTCAGACGGGACCGACCGGCGGAGGTCCTGCTGGGCGGGCGGGTCGGGCCGGGCGAGGCCGCCCGGCACGCCGTACGGCCTGGCCTCGGCCAGCGGCGGCGGGCGGGTGGCGCGGTCGAACCAGTCGGGGCCGCGCGCCGGACTCCTGTCGCGGGCGCCCGCGGCGGACCCGGTGACGGAACCGTGGACAGGGCCGGTGACCGCCTCATGGCCCGGGGCCGGGCCGGGGTCGAGGACGTCGGCCTCGGCGGCCAGCTCGTAGTCACGCCATCTCCTGCCGTCGGCGGCGACGACCGGGTTGTAGCCGCCCGGGGGCAGCCGCCAGCCTCTCCTGCCGCCGCGCCGGATGCGCGGATCACCGAACACCGTTCCCCCTCCGTCACGCTGACCGGCCCGCAGAAAGCCGATGGTAGGGCGGTGCCGGGGCGCGGCGGGCGAAGTTCGGTGGATCCGTGGCGTGTCGCGGCGATCACCCGCCGTACTGGACGCCGTTTCCGCCGCCGTTCCCGCTGGTACCCCCGTTGTCGTCTCCGTCGTTCGCGCGCAGCGGCCCGAGTGCCTGGTGCGCGCGTTCGGCGACGTCCTGCTCGGCGAGCTTGGCGGCGCTGACGACCGCCTGCGCCAGCGCGTCGGCCCCCAGGCTCAGCGCGTCCGGTTCGATCCGCACCCCGGCGAGGGTCCCCGACGACGATACCTCGACCGTCACCAGCCCGCCGGCGGCCTCGCCCGTTCCCCTGGTCTCCGCGAGATCCCGGCCCACCTGACCGAACAGGGCCGCCTGCTCGTCGAGCGACGTCATCATCCGGGTCAGGTCCGGATCCTTCGCCGCTGGAACCGGCTCATATGCCATCGGCACGGTACTCCCCTTGCATCCCGGTGATGTGCAACCGTAAAACCAGCGCGTTCCCGCTTTCGGGGGTCGGCTAACGTTCCGGCGGCGCGGCGGGTCAGCTCGCCGTGACCGTGATGGTGTGGTGCCCGGTCGCCCCGTCGGGGACCGGAGGGGCCACTGCGGCCGTCTGGGTGCGGCCGGTGCCGTCGGTCGCCCGGACCGCGATCGAGTGGCCGCCCGGCCGCAGGTCGGCCTCGATCGACCACTGCCGCCAGGTGTCCGGACCGGGTGTGGCGGCCAGCCGCGCGGCCCGCCACTCCCCCCGGTCCACGCTCACCTCGACGGCGGCGATGCCCCGGTGCTGCGCCCAGGCCACCCCGGCGATCACCGTACGGCCGGCCCGCACCGACGCGCCGTCGCCGGGCACGTCGATCCGCGACTCGGTCTTGACCGGCCCGAGGGCCGACCAGCCGCGCGACGTCCAGTAGGCGGTGTCCACGTCGAACCGGGTCACCTTGACGTCCACGACCCATTTGGTCGCCGACACGTACCCGTACAGCCCGGGGATCACCTGGCGCACCGGGAAGCCGTGCTCGGTGGGCAGCGGCTCGCCGTTCATCCCGACGGCGAACAGCGCGGCGCGGCCGTCCATCACCACCTCGACCGGCGTGCCGCAGGTCCAGCCGTCGGCGGAGGTGCTGAGCAGCATGTCGGCCCCGGCGCGCAGCCCGGCCGCGCGCAGCACCTCGGCCATCGGCACGCCGAGCCAGCGGGCGTTGCCCACGTAGGGGCCGCCGACCTCGTTGGACACGCACGCGAGCGTGACGTCGGCCTCCACCAGCGGACGGCGGAGCAGTTCGGCGAAGGACAGCTCGACGGGGCGGTCGACCATGCCGTGCACGCGCAGGGTCCATGTGCTCGGATCGACCTGCGGGACGACGAAGGCGGTGTCGACCCGGTAGAAGTCGCGCGCGGGGGTGACGAACGGGGTGAGGCCGGGAACGCGCAGGTCGGTCCCGGCGGGCAGCGGCGGAGCCGGGACGGACGCCCTGGGCAGCACCAGGGCCCTCCTGGCCGCCTCCACGCTCTGACCGCCGCCGAGCAGGCGCCCGCCCAGGACGCTCAGCCCGGCCACCGCGAACCCGCCCGCCGCCCCGCCGAGCAGGCCGCGCCGGTCGAAGGCCACCCGCCGTCCCGGAGCCCGCATCACCTCCGGCCGCTCCACGTGATCCGCGTGATCCGCGTGATCCGCGTGATCCGCGGGTTCGGCCTCCTCCGGCAGCGGGCGGGTCATCCGGCGGAGCATGACGGCGAGCGTCCACGAACCGGCGAGCACGCCGAGGATCGTGGGCAGGGTGTCCATCGCCGAGGCGTCCGGCCGGGTCAGCACCGCGACCAGCCCGACCACGCCGAAGAGCGCCAGCCCCGCCACGCCGTACGGCAGGCCGCGCCGCCGCGCCAGCACCCCGATGCCCGCCGAGGCCGCCGCCAGCAGCACGAGGACGCCCGCCGACACCACGGCCTTGTCGTTCTCGCCGAAGGTCCGGATCGCGAAGTCCTTCAGCGCGCCCGGCGAGACGTCGACCAGCGCGTTGCCCACCGCCGCCACCGGAAAGGTGTCCGGGTTCACCGGTGCGGCGACGAGCGAGGCCACGCCGAGCGCCACCGCCCCCGCCGTCAGCCCGCCGAGCGCCGCCGCCCACCCGGGCACGACCTCGGGCCGTGCCCGCGACACGTCATCATTTCCCACAAGGACGACGCTACGCCTCCGGGGGGCCGCGTCAGAGGAGTTCGGCGACGATCGGGGCGATCGCGCGGAAGGCGCGCCCCCTATGGCTGATGGCGTCCTTCTCGTCGGCCGTCAGCTCTGCCGTGGTGCGAGTGTCGCCCTCCGGGACGAAGATCGGGTCGTAGCCGAAGCCGCCGTCGCCGCGAGGCTCGCCGATGACCGTGCCGTGCAGGGTGCCCTCCACGACCCGCTCCTCGCCCGACGGCAGGGCCAGCGCGGCGGCGCACGCGAAGTGGCCGCCCCTGCGCCCGTCGGGGACGTCGGCGATCTGGGCCAGCAGCAGGTCGAGGTTGGCCTGGTCGTCGCCGTGGGCGCCGGACCAGCGCGCGGAGAACACCCCGGGCATGCCGTTCAGCGCGTCGACGCACAGGCCGGAGTCGTCGGCGATCGCGGGCAGACCCGAGGCCCTGGCCACGGCCTGCGCCTTGATCAGCGCGTTCTCGGCGAACGTGAGCCCGGTCTCGGCGATCTCGCCGATCTGCGGGAACGCACCGAGACCGACCAGCTCGACCGGCGGCCCCGACACGGCCAGGATGCGCCGCAGTTCGGCGATCTTGCCCACGTTGCGGGTGGCCAGGACCAGACGGCTCACGCCAGCGCCTGCCGCTGCAGCTCGGTCAGCTCGGCGCACCCGGCCACGGCCAGGTCGAGCAGCCGGTCGAGCAGCGCCCGGTCGAACGGCGCGCCCTCGGCCGTGCCCTGCACCTCGACGAACTCGCCGGCGCCGGTGACCACGACGTTCATGTCGGTCTCGGCCGAGACGTCCTCGGTGTAGCAGAGGTCGAGCATCGGGACGGCGTCCACGACGCCGACCGACACGGCCGCCACCGAGCCGATCAGCGGGTCGCCCGGGGTCATCCGGCGCTTGCGCATCCACTTGATCGCGTCGGCCAGCGCCACGTAGGCGCCGGTGATCGCGGCCGTGCGGGTGCCGCCGTCGGCCTGCAGGACGTCGCAGTCCAGCAGGATGGAGTTCTCGCCCAGGGCCTTGTAGTCGACGCAGGCGCGCAGCGACCGGCCGATCAGGCGGGAGATCTCGTGGGTCCGGCCGCCGATCTTGCCGCGCACCGACTCGCGGTCGGAGCGGGTGTTGGTCGATCGGGGCAGCATGGCGTACTCGGCGGTGACCCAGCCCAGGCCGCTGCCCTTGCGCCAGCGCGGGACGTTGTCCTGCACGGTCGCGGCGCAGAGGACCTTGGTGCCGCCGAACTCGACCAGCACCGACCCTTCTGCGTGGGCCAGCCAGTTGCGGGTGATCGTGACAGGGCGGAGCCCGTCGGGTGCTCGTCCGTCTGCGCGTGCCATAAGGCTCACCCTAGGGGATACGCCGCCCCGCTCCGTGCCAGGTCGATTCTCCCGGCGAAGCCGCCGCGCGCCGCCTCGGCCGCGATCCGGTCGTGATCGAACCACGGGACCAGGTGGGTGAGGACGAGCGTGCCGACGCCGGCGCGGGCGGCGTGCTCGGCGGCCTGCCGTCCGGTCATGTGCAGGCCGGACGGCAGGCCGGGGCCCTCCAGGAAGGACGCCTCGCAGAGCAGCACGTCGGCGTCCTTGGCCAGTTCGACCAGCTCGGGGCTCTCCCCCGTGTCGGCGGAGTAGGCGACGGCGTGCCCGCCGTGGGCGACGCGGAAGCCGTAGGTCTCGACCGGGTGGTTCATCAGCGCGGTGGACACCTGGAACGGGCCGATGTCGCGGACGCCCGGGCTCAGCGGCACGAACTCGAAGGCGGTCTCCAGGCCCGGCTCCTCCGGCATGCCGTAGGCGGCGGCCAGGCGGCGGGGCGCGTCGCGCGGTGCGTATACCGGGATGCGGGCCAGCGGGCCGTTCGGGGAGTAGGTGCGGACGACATGGTAGGAGCACAGGTCGAGACAGTGGTCGGCGTGCAGGTGGGACAGGCAGATGGCGTCGACGTCGTAGAGTCCGATGTGTCTCTGCAGGGCGCCGAGCGCGCCGTTGCCGAGGTCGAGCAACAGCCGGAAACCTTCGGCCTCCAGCAGGTAGCAGGAGGCCGGGCTGTCAGGGCCGGGGAAGCTCCCGGAGCATCCGATGATGGTCAACTTCATGGCGGCGGCCTCCTAAGAGGGAGCGGGGAGCGCTCCGGTTCCGGACTGACCCCCGGCCGGGATCACGCCGCCGAGGCACAGCGTCTCGACGGCCGCGATCTCGGGCCCGAGGAACCTTCGGCCCAGGCGTCCGAACAGCCGAGCGTCTCCGGTGGTTCCGAACCGGTGGCGCGGGGTTTCGGCGTCGTTCGCGAGGCCACGGTCGTGCAGGATTCGATAGACGTCCTTGGCGGTCTCCTCCGCGCTGGACACGAGCGTCACCGCGTCGCCCGCCACATAGGCGATGGCGCCGGTCAGCAGCGGATAGTGGGTGCAGCCGAGGATCAGCGTGTCGCAGCCGTCGTCGAGGATCGGCGCCAGGTAGCCCCTGACCACCTCGATGAGCCGGTCGCTCATCGTCTCGCCGCGTTCCACGAACTCCACCAGGCGGGGTGCCGCCACCCCGGTCAGCCGCACGTGCGGGGCCGCCGCGAAGGCGTCCTCGTAGGCGAGCGACTCGATGGTGGCGCGGGTGCCGATCACGCCGACCCGGCCGTTCCTGGTGGCGCGCACCGCCCGGCGCGCGGCCGGCTGGATCACCTCGACCACGGGCACGGCGTAGCGCTCCCTGGCGTCGCGCAGCACCGCCGCGCTGGCGCTGTTGCAGGCGATGACCAGCATCTTCACGTCGTGCTCGACGAGGTGGTCCATCACCTCCAGGGCGAACGCCCTGACCTGCGCGATCGGGCGCGGCCCGTACGGCGCCCGATCGGTGTCGGCCACATAGAGGACCGACTCGCCGGGGAGTTGGTCGATGATCGCTCTGGCGACCGTCAGGCCGCCCACGCCGCTGTCGAAAATACCGATGCTCTGGCCCGCCACGTTTCCCAAGGTTAGGCGAGCGGTCGTGATCGCTCAGCGGATTAGTGCGCAGATCGGGTGTGGTTCTCGCCTCATTTGGGGAACGGCCGCCGGCGTCGGCGTCAGGGTCGGCGGGAGCGTTCCGGTGGTGCTACGCGGCCGAGCAGGGCGAGCTGGCGCGACTGGGCGACCAGGCGGCCCTTGGCGTCCCAGACCTCGACGTCCTCGTCGAACCTGCCGTCGCTGACCAGGCGGCCGGTGGCGGCCAGCAGCAGCGGCCCGGGGGCGGGCAGCGCGCGCAGGTGCCAGGTCAGCTCCACCGTGGGCGCCCAGCCCCGGAACCCGGCCGAGTAGACCACCGGCGGCATCGAGTCGACGGCCAGCGCCAGCACGTACGGGTCGGGCTCCACCGGTTCGACCATCCGGAACCAGGCCCGCGTCTCCGGCCGCCCGCTGGCCGCGCCGTGCCGCCAGCCGATCGTGTCCGGGTCGAAGAGCAGGTCCAGCCGGGCGCTCAGCGTCATGCCCGACTCGGGCTTGGGCGCGGGCAGCGCGGCGCACTCCGCGGGCGGCGGCATGCGCGGCGGCTCGGCGCTCCAGTCGGGTTCGGCGCCGGTGGTGAGGGTCGCGTTGGTGATCAGCGCCTCGACGTGGGCGGCGCCGTCCTGCACCAGGGTCGCCCGGACCATGGCGGTGCTGCGTCCCGCCCGCAGCGGCTCCACCCGCACCGTGGCCGGGCCCGGCGCCGGGGATCGCAGGAACTGCGCGGCGGTGGAGATCGGGTGCTCGAACGGCGAGGCGTCCACGGCGGCGCGGGCCAGGACCGCCAGTAGGTAGCCGCCGTTGAGCCGTCCGGCGGCGGCGTAGCCGTCGTCGAGGCGCACGTCATAGGTGGTGGCGTCGGCCCGGGTGGCACGCGTCGCCTGGTCGAACGTGGTCATCCCCTGAACAATGCCCATCTGGTGTTAGATGCACCAATCGAAAAGATAGTTCACTGCAAGTCAAACGCTAGCGATCTCAGCTAACTTCATGTATCGCCCAAGATTCCATACGTGTGAGTGAGTATGTCTACCAACTACCCCTCCGGTCCTCCGTCCCCTGACGACCAGGATCCGCAGCGAACCGTCGCCTACCGGCCCCAGCAAGGCCAGCAGCCGCCCTACCCGCCACAGCAGGGGTACGGGCAGCAGCAGCCGTACGGCCAGCCGTACGGACAGCAGGGCCAGGGGCAGGGCCACCAGCACGGGCAGACCCCCGGCTACGACCAGCAGACCCGCGCCTATGACCAGGGCGGCCAGCAGTCTCCCCAGTATGGACAGCAGCAGCAACAGCAGCAGTACGGCCAGCAGCCCTACGGCCAGCAGCAGTCGTACGGGCAGCAGCAGCCTCAGCAGCCCTACGGCCAGCCGACCTCCCAGTACGGCCAGCAGCAGGGCTACGGTCAGCAGCCCTACGGCCAGCAACAGCAGTACGGCCAGCAGCAACAGCAGCAGTACGGCCAGCAGGCCTACGGCCAGCCCTCGTGGGCGAGCGGCGCAGAGGAGATGGGTCCCCCGCCCAACGGGAGCGGCGGTGGTCTCAAGCGCAAGCGGACCTGGCTGATCGCGGCCGTCGCCGCCCTGGTCGTCGCCGTGATCGGCGGCGGCGGGGTGTTCGCGGCGAACCTGCTGAGCGGCGGCGGCGCGCAGCCGCACGACGTGCTCCCGCAGAACGCCATCGGGTACGTGCGCATCGACATGGACCCCGCGGCGAACCAGAAGATCGCGCTGTTCAACATCGCCAGGAAGTTCACCGTCACCAAGGACACCTTCGCCGGCGACGACCCGCGCAAGGCGCTGTTCGAGTCCCTGAAGAAGGAGAACTCGGACATCGCGAACGTGGACTACGCCAAGGACATCGAGCCCTGGCTCGGCTCCCGCCTGGCGTTCGCCGCGCTGCCCCCGGCCAAGGCCGGTGACGACGACCCCGAGGCCGTCGTCGCCATCCAGGTGACCGACCAGGAGGCGGCCCGCGCGGGCATCGGCAAGCTCATGACGGGCGAGAAGCACGGCATCGCCTTCCGCGACGACTACGCGCTCGTCGCCGAGACCCAGCAGCTCGCCGACAAGTACGCCCAGGGCCCCACGCTGGCCGAGAACGCCGACTTCACCAGTGACCTCGGCGCCGTCGGCGAGCAGGGCGTGCTGTCCTTCTGGATGGACATCGAGCAGGTCGCCAAGCTCTCCGGCGCGGCCACCGACCCCGCCCGGCAGGAGGTGCTCAAGCAGGTCGCGAACGCGCGGTTCGCCGGGGCGCTCCGCTTCGACGAGAGCTACGCCGAGCTGGCCGGTCTGCTGCGCGGCGCGGAGAACCTGATGCCGGGCGACACCGAGGGCGCGCGGGTCGCCGACCTGCCCGCCTCGACGCTGGGCGCGATCTCCATCTCCGGCCTCGGCGACATCTTCACCAAGCAGTGGCCGCAGTATCAGTCGATGCTGCAGTCCAACCCGTCGTTCCAGCAGTTCACGTCCGTCGCCCAGCAGCAGGGCATCTCGCTGCCCGACGACGTCGCCACGCTGCTCGGCAAGAACCTGACCGTCGCGGTGGACGAGAACGGCATCGACGGCAACCTGCCCAAGGTCGGCGCCCGCATCGTCACCGACACGGCCAAGGCGCAGGGCATCGTCGGCAAGATCGAGCAGCTCCTGGCCGCGCAGGGCGCGGGCGCGCCGCAGCTCGGCAAGGCCACCGGCGACGGCGTGATGGTGCTCGCCTCCTCCCAGGAGTACGCCCAGCAGCTCGCCCAGGCGGGCACGCTCGGCGACAGCGAGACCTTCAAGCTGGCGGTCCCGGACGCCTCCGCGGCCAACTTCGCGGTCTTCGTGGACCTCGACAAGGCCGAGAAGCTCTACCTGAACAACTTCCAGGGCGAGGAGCAGGCCAACCTCAAGGCGCTGCGAGCCGTCGGCCTCAGCGGCAAGGCCACGGCCGAGGAGGCCAACTTCTCCCTCCGCCTGCTCTTCAACTGATCGCGCTCACTCACCGCACGAACACCTTCCGATCCCTCGCCCGGCCCCGGCCGCGCGGGGGATCTCGTGTTCCGGGCGTTCAACTGCCCCCATCCCCGTTGACGATCACCGGCCGGGTGCCGGAAAGTCACCTTCAGATGAGTCCGGGGGAGGGGATAGTCCGGTGAAGGTCTTGCCGGCCCTGGACGGCGGGCGGCGGATCGCCGCCGGGCGTCAGGGTGAGCTCGCGCCCGAACTGCTGCACGGCATGTTCCGGCTGCGGCACGAGGTGTTCCGGGTGCGCCTCGGCTGGGACGTCGAGTCGCGGGACGGGATGGAACGTGATGTCTACGACGACCTCCATCCGTACTACGTGATCCTGCACGACGGGCCGGGGAACGTGCTGGGCTGCTGCCGCCTGCTCCCGACCGCCGGCCGCTACATGCTCGGCGAGGTGCCGGCGTTCCGCGCCGCCCTGGGCGAGCGTCCGCCGCCGCGCGATCGGCGCGTGTGGGAGATCTCCAGGATGGCCGTGCTGAACGACGGCGCGCCGCCGGCCAAGGGCATCGGCGACCTGGCCGCCGCGCTGACCGTCCGGGCCGCGCGCGCCGTGGAGGCCGCCGGCGGCGACACCCTGCTGGCGCTGGTCACCCTGGGCCTGGCCAGGAAGATCCGCGCCCACGACGTCCCGGTGACACCCCTTGCTCCCCCCGCGCGTATCGCCGACCTGACCTGCCAGGCCATCACCATGCCCACCGGCGTATGGCGCTCCCCCTGAGTCACAGCCAGCCGAGTCACAGCCAGCCGTTCTCGCGGGCCGCCTCGGCGCGGGTGCGCGCGCCGGTCTTGCCGATCGCGCTGGACAGGTAGTTGCACGGTGCCCTCCGACAGGGCCAGCCGGACGGCGAGCGCCGCCACCGTCGGGGATCAGGACGAGGCTCGCTCCTGCCTCCGGGCCGCGATGGCCACGTTGACGGGCATCCGCCCGAAGATCAAGTCGTGGAAGGGCGAGATGACCCACCAGTACAGGTGACCGAGCAATCCGCGCGGGTGGAAGATCGCCCGCTGTGTGTAGATCGTCCGTCCGTCGGATTGGACGACGCCGAGTTCCAGCCAGGCCAGGCCGGGCAGCCGCATCTCGGCCCGCAGCCGCAGCAGGCGGCCGGGGAGCACCTCCTCGACCCGCCAGAAGTCGATCGAGTCACCCACCCGTAGCCTGGCCGGATCGCGCCGGCCACGCCGCAGCCCGACTCCGCCGACCAGCCGGTCGGCCAGCCCACGCAGCTTCCAGGCGACCGGCAGCGAATACCAGCCGTTGCCGCCGCCGACGCCCTCGATCACCTTCCACAGCGCCTGCGGGCTCGCGGGCACGACCAGGCTGCGTTCGTCGACGAACAGGCTGCCGCCCGCCCAGTCGGGGTCGGTGGGCAGCGGGTCACTCGGCGCCCCCGGTGTCGAGGCCGAGGACCAGCGGGTGGCGACGTCCGCCTCCTTGATCTTCACGAGCGCCAGGGACACCGCGCGGCGGAACCCGGTCAGCCCGTCCTCCGGGTCAGGCACGTAACGGGCGATGTCGTGCTCGCCGCACACGGCCTCGTTGCGCAGGGACTCCACCAGCGGGCGCGCGATCCTCGCCGGGACCGGTGTGACCAGCCCCACCCACAGACTCGACAGCCGGGGGCTGAGCACCGCCACCGGGATGATCACGCGAGGCGGCAGTCCGGCCACGGCGGCGTAGCCGTGCATCATGTCGGCGTACGTCAGGACGTCGGGGCCGCCGATGTCGAACCCCCGGTTAACCGTCCCCGGCACCTCCGCCCACGCGACCAGATAACGCAGCACGTCCCGTACCGCGATGGGCTGGGTACGGCTCCGCACCCAGCGCGGCGTGGTCATCACCGGGAGCCGCTCGGTCAGATAGCGCAGCATTTCGAAGGAGACCGACCCCGAACCGATGATCACAGCGGCGCGTAGCACGACCGCGGGCACGGCCCCCCGCAGGAAGATCTCCCCCACCTCGGCCCGCGAGCTCAGGTGCGGCGAGAGCCTCCCTTCCGAGGCCGGACCACCCAGGTAGACGATGCGCCGCACTCCCGCCTGGGCCGCCGCCGCCGCGAACGTGCGTGCCGCCCGCCGGTCCTGCTCGGCGAACCGGCCGCTGCCGCCCATCGTGTGGATCAGGTAGTACGCGACCTCCACCCCGTTCAGCGCCCGGCGTGTCCGGTCGGAGTCGGTGGCGTCGGCCTCGACGACCTCGGTGCGCGCCGCCCACCAGAGGTCGCGCAGTCTCCCGGCCGAGCGCACCATGCAGCGAACATCGTGGCCGGCGGCGAGCAGTTCGGGCGCAAGCCGCCCGCCGATGTAACCGGTGGCCCCGGTGACCAAGCACAACGCCATGTCCACGGACATTCCCCGCGACGATTGGGTCATGCCCCACCGGTGTACGGCCCCGCGTCGTCGGCATCGGTGAGACCTGGCCGAGGAGCACGCTCCCGGCCGCGCCGCAGGTCGCGGTGCCGGGTCCGCGGCGTCGAACGCCGTCCGGCGCGTGATCGCGCGCAAATCTGGCACTCCAGGTCGTCGGTAAGTGACATTTCCCGCATGTCACAGCGAATTACCTGCGTCATGCGCGCCCTCGCCCGGCAACCGGCACCCGGGCGAGAACACGAGGCGTGCGGACGGCGTGCTCGTCCACTGATCGAACGCTGGAGGTGCGACTGTGAGTGATGGTGGACCGTCCGACCTGGCCCGCACGGTGCTCGTGGTGTGGGAAGTGGAAGCCGGTGACCAGGGCGCCGGTGGCGTCACCCTCAGCCGGACCGCAGCCCACCGCGAGATGGTCCGCGCCCTGGACCAGTTCCACTGCGGACGCGGCCGGGTGCGCCTGGCCCTGCTCGCCCCGGGCTTCGTCTACCGCTACGGCGAAACCGTGGTGACCGCCCACCGCAACGGCCGCGCCTTCGTCGCCGTCGCCGGAGACGCCTGGTGCGACCACCCGCTGAAGGTCTGACGGATAGAGCAACTCAACCGGTCGACGTGAGTACTACTGCTGCCACCGGACCTGGCTGATCAGGATGACGGCTCCGCGGGGGCCAAGAGGGGTGTGCCGGTGCCGTAACGGCGGGGAGTGGCCGCGCTTGAGGAGCGCTCGGGCACCGGGGGGTCACTGGGGCGGGCGTCGGCCGAGAGGGGGCTTGCCGTACGCGGGGATGACCCGCGAAAGCCCTCCGCGACTACCGGCGGGCGGGCGCGGCGCACCCCCAGGGCGTCGCGCCCGCTCGGCCAAGTAGTACACCGGGGAGTGGGGTCAGGCCCAGAGCTGACCTTCGAGGCGGTCTTCCGCCTCGTCGAGGGTGCCCTCGTACGCGCCGGTGGACAGGTACTTCCAGCCGCCGTCCGCGACCACGAACACCACGTCGGCGCGTTCCCCCGCCTTGGCCGCCTTGGCCGCGACGCCGAGGGCCGCGTGGAGGGCGCAGCCGGTGGAGATGCCGGCGAAGATGCCCTCGGTGGCGAGCAGTTCGCGGGTGCGGCGCAGGGCGTCGGCGGAGCCGACGGAGAAGCGGGTGGTCAGGACCTCGGCGTCGTAGAGTTCGGGGACGAAGCCCTCGTCCACGTTGCGCAGGCCGTAGACCAGTTCGCCGTAGCGCGGCTCGGCGGCGACGATCTGCACGCCGGGCACCTGCTCGCGCAGGTAGCGGCCGACGCCCATGAGCGTGCCGGTGGTGCCGAGCCCGGCGACGAAGTGGGTGACCGAGGGGAGGTCTTCCAGGATCTCGGGGCCGGTGGACTCGTAGTGGGAGCGCCAGTTGGCCGGGTTGCCGTACTGGTAGAGCATGATCCAGTCGGGGTGTTCGGCGGAGAGCTCCTTGGCCACGCGCACGGCCTCGTTGGAGCCTCCGGCCGCCGGGGAGGAGATGATCTCGGCGCCCCACATGCGGAGCAGTTGGCGGCGCTCCTCGGAGGTGTTCTCCGGCATGACGCAGATCAGCTTGTAGCCCTTGAGGCGGGCCGACATGGCCAGCGAGATGCCGGTGTTGCCCGAGGTCGGTTCGAGGATCGTGCAGCCGGGGGTGAGCAGGCCGTCCTTCTCGGCCTGCTCGATCATCCACAGGGCGGGGCGGTCCTTGATCGAGCCCGTGGGGTTGCGGTCCTCCAGCTTGGCCCACAGCCGGACGTCGCCCGAGGGGGACAGCCGGGGCAGCCCGACCAGCGGGGTGCGTCCGACCGAGTCGATCAGCGAGTCGAAGCGCATCCCGGCTCAGCCGCCGGCGACCGCGGGGAGCACCGTCACCGTGTCGCCGTCGGACACGGGTGTCTCCAGACCGCCGAGGAAGCGGACGTCTTCGTCGTTGAGGTAGACGTTGACGAAGCGGCGCAGACCGCCGTCGTCGACCAGCCGGGCCTTCAGGCCGGGGTGCTGCGTCTCAAGGTCACCGATCAGCTCCTCAAGCGTGGCGCCCTTGGCCTCGACGGCCTTCGCGCCGTCGGTGTAGGTGCGCAGGATGGTCGGAATGCGAACTTCGATGGCCATCGCGATCGATCTCCTTGGTGATCATGTTAAGTCGTCATCGGGCGCCCATCCGATCCGAACACGGAAGGGCGCGAGGGTGTTCCTGAGTGCCACCAGGCGAAGGTCAGCGGCCCGGACAGTCGTAGACGACCACCAAAGGGGTGTGCGCGAACAAGTAGCTCTGCACGGGAGGAGCGGCGGGAAAGCCCCGGCCACGCCGGATCGGCGTGGCGGTCGTGCCGCCCCGTGATGTGAAGGACCCCTGCGGTGTGTAGGACCTCGGCTTGAGAAGCCCCGCTGCGCGCGAGGACGATGGCTCGAAGGTCTGCACGATGCCCAGCTTACTGAACGACCGTGACCTCTTCCTCCGTGACCACCCCTTCCACGATGCGGAAAGACCGGAACTCGGCCTTGTCCTCCTCGCGGGTGGAGACGAGCACGTAGTGGGCGTCGGGTTCGGAGGCGTAGGAGATGTCGGTGCGCGACGGGTAGGCCTCGGTGGCGGTGTGCGAGTGGTAGATCACCACGGGCACCTCGTCGCGGTCGTCCATCTCGCGCCACACGCGAAGCTGCTCAAGCGAGTCGAAGCGGTAGAAGGTGGGCGAGCGTTCGGCGTTCGCCATCTGGATGAACCGCTCCGGCCGGTCGGAGCCCTCCGGTCCGGCGATCACACCGCACGCCTCGTCCGGGTGATCGGCCCTGGCGTGGGCCACGATCCTGTCCACCAGTTCCTGCGCGATCGTCAGCATGCCGTGGAAGTTACCAAAGCGCGCGCACGAGGCTGTCCTGCAGGTAGGTGAGCCAGTCGTACATCATGAACGCGGGATAGCGCGGGTCGTCCTCGGTCATGCCGGCGAGCTCCTCGTGGACCTCCTCGGTGACCTCCAGGCGGGTGCCGAGCGCCAGCCGTACGTCGTTGAGGGCGCGCAGCCACGCCTGCGACTGCTCGGCGGTGAGCTCGGCCCGGCCGGGGGTGAGGGTGTCGAGCATGGTGCGCGCGTCGGCGCGCTTGGCGTCGCGCAGCCCGGCCTCGGTGTAGCGGCGGAACTCCGCGGCCTGCTCCTCGTCGGCGTACGCCGAGGGGAACAACCGGGCCAGCACCGGGTCGTCGGGGACCTGGGCCGAGCCGATGCCGAGGGCGCGCTCCAGCGGGTCGCTGCCGGTCTCGCCGGGCTCGATCATCCCGAGGATCATGTCGACCAGCGAGCGCAGGATGGAGACCTCGGCGGGGTCGAGTTCCACGACCACGCCGCCGTCGGCCCCCGCCTTGAATCCGGTGCTCACGGACGCCCCCTCACGAGTCCTGCTGAACAGTGGCCCACAGTCCGTAGGAGTGCAGGATCTGCGCGTCGCGCTCCATCTCCTCGCGGGCGCCGCTGGAGACCACCGCCTTGCCCTTGTGGTGCACGTCGAGCATGAGGCGCTCGGCCTTCTCCTTCGAATAGCCGAACACGTTCTGGAAGACGTATGTCACATAGGACATGAGGTTCACCGGGTCGTTCCAGACGATGGTGAGCCAGGGAAGGGCGGGCCGTACGTCCGTTGCGGGACGCTCGGTCTCGGTAGGAGCGGTGCTGGGCACGTTCACCAGTCTGCCCTAACACCCCCGTAGTCTTCGACACGTGGACAACCCCATGAGCAGCGCGTTGCTCACCGATCACTACGAGCTGACGATGGTGCAGGCGGCACTGCGCAGCGGCGCCGCCACGCGCCGGACCGTCTTCGAGGTGTTCGCCAGGCACCTGCCGGGCGGGCGCAGGTACGGCGTGGTCGCCGGGGTCGGACGGCTGCTCGACGCGCTGGAGACCTTCAGGTTCGCCCCCGACGAGCTGGACTTCCTGCGTGCGCGGCGAGTCGTGGACGACGCGACGCTCGACTTCCTGACCGGGTATCGGTTCACCGGCGACGTGCGCGGCTACCGCGAGGGCGAGTGCTACTTCCCCGGCTCACCGATCATGGTGGTGGAGGGCACGTTCGCGGAGAGCGTACTCCTGGAGACCATCGTCTTGTCGATCCTCAATCACGACAGCGCGATCGCGTCGGCCGCGTCGCGCATGGCGCACGCGGCGGGCGACCGTCCGCTGATCGAGATGGGCACCCGGCGCACCCACGAGCGGGCGGGCGTCGCCGCCGCCCGCGCCGCCTACATCGGCGGCTTCGCCGCCACCTCGAACCTGCGGTCCGGCTTCCTGTACGGCGTGCCCACCCGGGGCACCAGCGCACACGCCTTCACGCTCCTGCACGACTCCGAGCATGAGGCGTTCGAGACCCAGATCGCCTCGCTCGGCGCGTCCACGACGCTCCTCATCGACACCTACGACGTGCACACGGCCGTGCGCAGCGCGGTGGAGCTGGCCGGTCCCGAGCTGGGCGCGGTCCGCATCGACTCGGGCGACCTCGCCACCGCGGCGGTGGAGGTGCGCGCGCTGCTCGACTCCCTGGGCGCGACCAAGACCCGGATCATGGTGACCGGCGACCTGGACGAGTACTCGATCGCCGCGCTGGCCGCCGCCCCGGTGGACGGCTACGGCGTCGGCACCTCACTGGTGACCGGCTCGGGCGTGCCCACGGCGGCCATGGTCTACAAGATGGTGGCCAGGCAGGACGCCGGCGGCGAGCTGCGGCCGGTGGCCAAGCGGTCGGTCGGCAAGCCCAGCCGCGGCGGCGTCAAGGAGGCGTTCCGCAGGATCGGCCCCGACGGCCACGCGACGGC
Organism: Spongiactinospora sp. TRM90649; assembly: GCF_029382225.1. Taxonomy (GTDB): domain Bacteria; phylum Actinomycetota; class Actinomycetes; order Streptosporangiales; family Streptosporangiaceae; genus Spongiactinospora. The sequence goes on along the minus strand of NZ_JARLTC010000006.1, from coordinate 202,284 downwards.
CGAGATCGTGGTCTGCGCGGGCCCGGACGCGACCCGCAGGGCCGAGGAGGTCGTCCTCGACCTCGGCGAGGGCCAGGACGGCGCCGACCCCGGCCGTTCCGCCCAACGGCCGATGCTCGCCGAACTGGTCAAAGACGGGAAGATCGTCGGCCGGGAGAGCGTGGAGGCCGCCAGGCGGCGGCACACCGAAGCGATGGCCGAGCTGCCTCCCGAGGCCCACCACCTGTCCCGAGGCTACGCGGCCATCCCCACGGTCTTCGCCGGACCGTGGGGCGGATCGTAGGATCGGACTATGAGCACCGCGCTGATCATCGTGGACGTTCAGAACGACTTCTGCGAAGGCGGCAGCCTCGCGGTGAGCGGGGGCGCGGAGGTGGCCGACGCGATCTCCCGCCATGTCGCCACGCGAGACTACGACCACGTGGTGGCGACCCGCGACCACCACATCGCCCCCGGGGCGCACTTCGCCGAGCAGCCCGACTTCGTCGACTCCTGGCCCGCGCACTGCGTGGCGGGCACCCCGGGGGCGGAGTTCCACCCGGCGTTCGACACCGAGAAGGTCGAGGAGGTCTTCGACAAGGGAGCGCACGCCGCCGCCTACAGCGGGTTCGAGGGCCACGCCGCCGACGGCACCTCGCTGGCCGACTGGCTGACCGCCCGGGGGGTTTCGGCGGTGGAGGTGGCCGGCATCGCCACCGACCACTGCGTGCGGGCCACGGCGATCGACGCGGTGGAGAACGGCCTGGCCGTCCGCGTACTGCTCGGCCTGACGGCCGGCGTCTCCCGCGTCACCACCAACGCCGCCCTCGCCGAGCTGACCGCCGCCGGGGTGCAGCTCAGCGGCACCCCGATCGTCCGCGCCTGACCCCACGCCCGATTCCGAACAGCACGCGCCCACGACAGGACCGCACCTACGCACGGACCCGGGCGGACGGGGCGGGCCTGCGGAGGCGCCGAGCCACGCCTCCCCGAGCCCCACGGGCGGACCGGGGCTACGGGCACGCTGGGCTGCGGACGAGGCGGGCCGCGGACGGCCCGGAGCGCCCGGACGTGTGCGTCCGGGCGGGCTACGGGGCGTGGGCGGGGTGGGTCAGCGGGAGCGCTGGGTGGCCCATTTGCGGATCTGGGCGATGCGCTCGCGGACCTGTTCGGATGTGGCCTGGGCGATGGGCGGACCCCCGCACAGGCGGCGCAGCTCGGCGTGGATGACGCCGTGCGGCTGGCCGGTGCGATGGTTCCAGGCGCCGACCAGGCCGTTGAGCTCCTTGCGCAGCCCCGCCAGCTCCTCGTGCGGCGACACCGCGGGCGGGGGCTCGGTGCCCGCCGCCTTGCGCTTGGCCGCCTGCTGGTCGGACTGGCGCTTGCGCAGCAGCGTGGCCACCTGGTCGGGCTCCAGCAGCCCAGGCAGGCCGATGAAGTCTTCCTCCTCGGGAGACCCGACGTCGGCGCCGGTGCCGAACTCGCCGCCGTCGAAGAGCACCCGGTCGAAGGTGGCCGACGCCTCGACGGTCTCGAACGGCAGCTCGTCGCCGAGGACGTCGGGGTTGTCCTTCTTCTCCCTGGCCTCCTTGAGGAGGTCGTCGTCGAGGCCGTCCTCCTGCTGCCTGCGGCCCAGGATGTGGTCGCGCTCGGCCTCCATCTCGCCCGCCAGCCCCATCAGGGTGGGCACGGACGGCAGGAACACCGACGCCATCTCACCGCGCTTGCGGGCCCGGACGAAACGCCCGACCGCCTGCGCGAAGAACAGCGGAGTGGACACCGACGTGGCGTAGACGCCGACGCACAGGCGCGGGATGTCGACGCCCTCGGAGACCATCCGGACGGCGACCAGCCAGCGTTCCTCCGAGGCCGCGAAGGACTTGATCTTCTTGGAGGCGTCGGGGTCGTCGGACAGCACGACGGTGGCGCCCTGCCCGGTGATCGTGCGGATGTGGCGGGCGTAGGCGCGGGCCGTCTCGTGGTCGGTGGCGATGACCAGGCCGCCCGCGTCGGGCACGCCCCGGCGCACCTCGGTCAGGCGGCGGTCGGCGGCGCGCAGGACCTGGCTGATCCAGTCGCCCTTGGGGTCGAGCGCGGCCCGCCACGCCTGGGAGAGCTGGTCCTTGGTGAGCGGGGTGCCCAAGGTGGCGGTGATCTCGTCGCCCGCCCTGGTGCGCCACTTCATCTCGCCCGCGTAGGCGAGGAAGATCACCGGCCGGACCACGTTGTCGGCGAGCGCCGGGCCGTAGCCGTAGGAGTAGTCGGAGACGCTGCGCAGCGCGCCGTCGCCGTCTTCGACGTAGCCGACGAACGGGATCGGGTTGTCATCGGACCGGAACGGCGTGCCGGTCAGGCCGAGCCGACGCGCCGCGGGCTCGAACGCCTCGCGGACGGCCTCGCCCCAGGACTTCGCGTCGCCCGCGTGGTGGATCTCGTCGAAGATGACCAGCGTGCGGCGGCCCTCGGTGCGCGCCCGGTGCAGCGCCGGATGCATGGCGACCTGCGCGTAGGTGACCGCCACGCCCATGTAGTCGCTGGACGTGGTGCCCTGGCTGTTCTTGAACTCGGGGTCGATCGCGATGCCCACCCGGCTCGCGGCGTCGGCCCACTGGCGCTTCAGGTGCTCGGTCGGGGTGACGATCGTGATCGTGCGGACGATGCCCCGGGAAAGCAGCTCGCTGGCGATGCGCAGCGCGTAGGTGGTCTTGCCCGCGCCAGGGGTCGCCACGGTGAGGAAGTCGCGCCGCTCGGCTGCGAAGTAGAGGTCGTACGCCTCCTGCTGCCAGGCGCGCAGCTTGGGCGCGGTCCCCCACGCGGCCCTGTCGGGGTAAGAGGGGGACAGATGCGATGCGGCGGAGGTGCTCACACCACTCTCCTAGAGTTGCGTCTCGTTGCGTCGCCTGCGTCGCTGCTGTGTCTTCTGGTTGGCACCCTCACAATCACACCAGGGTAATCGCCGCCACCGACAGGACGTGCCGTACGCCCCGGGTCCTGGCCAAGATCCCATCCGCGTGCTAGGCGCGCGGGGCGCGGATTCACCCGGCGGCCGGGCGTGGATTCACCCGGCGGTCGCCCCTTTGAGCAGGGCGTCTATGTCGGCGCGGACGCGCGGGCCGTCCGGCTGGGCCATCGCGACGATCACCAGCGTCCGCCCGCCCCGGTCGAGGACGGCGACCCGCAGGTAGGCGGGACGGTTCACCACGTCCTTGTACTGGGCGACCACCGCCCGGACGTGCCCCTTCGCTCCCGCCACGGCCACGGGGGCGTCCTCGGCGACCGCCACCGTGTCGCCGTGCAGCAGCAGTCGCGCGTACAGCTCGGAGACCTCAAGGGTGGTCTCCCTGGCCGAGCGGGCGCCCAGCGCGGGGCCCGGCCTGGCCATCACCAGCGCGCCCCGGCCGCCGTCGGAGGCGACGGAGGTGAAGGCGGTCACCGGTGCGACGACGCCCTCCGTCCACCCGGCGGGCAGCGGGTAGCGGATACCGGCCAGCGGGTCGATGACCACCTGGACGGCGGGCTCCGGCGTGACCAGGCGCAGCAGCAGGACGACCGCCCCCGCGATCAGCGAGACGCCGGCCACGAAGGCGGCGAGGACGCCGAGGAACCGGGTGAGCCGCCGGGGGACGCGATACCTGTGGGGATCGGCGGGGGTGCCGTACCAGCGGGCGGAGGGCGGGAGGGCGTCACCGGCCTCTGCCTGGTCCGGCGGCCACACCCGCCGTGCGTAGGGTGGCCGGTCACCCCGTCGTTCGTCCACGGCACCTCCTCCGGCGCGGCCACGGCCCCCTTGTCCTACCATGGCCGCCGCGCGGGCTCAGTAAATCCGTGATCACTGTTACGCCTGGGACGAACGGAGGGTCATGTCCCCATGCGTACCCGTTATGTCGGCACGCGTACCCGGCGCGCGACGATGGAGGCGACAATCCCCAGGCCGACCATCGACGCGGCGATCACGCCGAATCCGGTGGCGGTGTCGTCGTGGCCGACGACGTTGATCAGCGCCCCGCCGAGGCCGATCATGAGCGCGCCGCCGAGGGTGTCCATGACCTGGAGCGACGCGGAGTTCGCGCCCTGTTCCTCGTCGCTCGACTGGTGCATGGTGGTGACGTTGACGCTGCTGATGCCCATGCCCATGCCGAGCCCGGCGACCACCCAGGCCGGAACCGTGATCCAGCCGGGCACGCCGGGGACCACGGCGAGCGCGGTGAGCACGATGCCCGCCGTCACCCCCATCGCGCCCAGCATGATCATCCGCTCGTGGTCGATGAAGCCCCTGCTCTGCAGGTAGGCCCCCGCGGACCAGCCGAGCGCCCCGGTGGTAAGCGCTATCCCCGCCGCGGTGCTGGAGTAGCCGTGAACGTCCTGCAGCATCAGCGGGATGAAGGAGTTGACGCCGAAGAACGCGCCGGCGAGCAGGCCGCGCATGACGATGGTGGTGGGCAGGCCGCGCCGCAGCCGCAGGGTGCCCTTGGGCAGCAGCCGGGGCAGCCCGGCGGCGAACACGACCAGCCCGACCGCGCACGCGCCCAGGCCGAGCGGCAGGTTGAGGTGCAGGTTGTCCACGCCGTAGAGGAGGACGCCCGCGCCGAAGGCGGTGCCCGCGGCGGCCAGCGTCACCATGACCGGCCCGCCCCGGCGCACGGCGCGGGCGTCGTCACCTGAGTCTCCGGCCTGCGCGTCGCCCTTCGCGCGCAGCGCGGGCAGCAGCATCAGCAGCGCCGGGACGACCAGCGGCACGATGCCGCGGAAGACCCAGCGCCAGCCGACGGTGTCGGCCACCAGGCCGCCGACGCTGGGCCCGATCAGCGCGGGCACCACCCACGCGCTGGACAGCGCCGCGAAGATCTTGGGACGGACCGACGGATCGTAGACCTTGGCGATCATGACGTAGCTGGCCACGATCGCCGCGCCGCCGCCGAACCCCTGGACGGCACGCGACGCGATGAAGATCTCCTTGCCGTTCGCCTCCCCCGCGAGGACCATCCCCGCGACGAAGACGGTGACGCCGAACACGAACGGCAGCGCGTGACCGCGCCGGTCGGCCCACTGACCGGTGATCGCGGTGGCGAGCAGCCCCGACATGAGGAAGGCGGAGAAGCTCCAGCCGTAAAGATCCTTGGCGTTCAGGTCTGCGGCGATGGCGGGCATCGCGGCCCCGATCGACATGCCTTCGAAGGCGATCAGGGTGACGACGAGAAGGATGCCGATGGTGGCGGTGCGGTACTGGGGGCCGAAGATCCTTGGGGGGATGTATGGAGCGTTTTCGGTTGTCGGTGCTGTCACCTGTTAAGAGTAGAGCGCCCGTCCGACATTCTATAGGCGGCCCATGCTGTCCGGATTCGCGCTCCTTGTCCGGCTGTGAATTCGGACATGCAGCGGTCGTGGGCGTAATCCATGAAGTTGCGCACCGGGTCTTTCCCGGGCAGCGGACAGGTGTCCTTGCCCTCGGGGCAGCCCTCCGTGGGGTGCGCCTCCGGCGGGGTGTCGGCGACGCCGTCGCCGGGCTCCGCGCAGCCGTTCTCGAAGGTGTGCATCAGCCCGAGCCAGTGGCCGATCTCGTGGACGGCGGTGAAGCCCCGGTCGAAGGTGCGCATCGTGCCGCCGGGCATGCTGCGCCAGTCGATCACCACGCCGTCGAGCACCGGGCTGGTGCGGTACCAGTAGGGATAGGTGCCGTAGCCGAGGACGACCTCGTTCAGCTCGGCGATGTAGAGGTTGAGCGCGGTGGCCCCGCCGCGCCGCAGGGCCTGCTTCATGGCCTGCTCGTGGCCGAGCGGGTCGCGGAACCAGGTGGCGTTGCCCGTGTTCGTCATCCCGGCGACGCGGAACCTGACCCGGGTGTCGGCGCCGCCGAGGCGCCCGCCGTACGCGTTGTTCAGGGCGTCGACCTGGGCCTGTACGGCCTGCTTGGTGACACGGCGCGAGCCGTCGTCGATCAGGTGCACCCACAGCGGGACATTGATCACCGGCGGCGGGACGATCCGCATCAGGCGGGTGCGCAGTTCGAGGTCGGCCATCATCCGCCGGACCTCCATCGAATCGGGCGCCCCCGGTTCCGCGCCCCGCAGCCCCACGGAGTGCGCGCCATGGCCATGCCCCGCCGCCGGAGGACACCCCTCCGCGACACGCGCGGCCGCCGCCGGCACCCCACGCAGGGCCACAGAGCCCGGCGACGGCACACCTGGAACCCCGGCGTCCGGTGGCGCACCGGAGGCCGTGAGGCCGCCCGCGGCGGGCGCCGCCGTGCCGAGCGCGAACAGGCATACCGCCATTGCGGCGATCGAACGCCGGGCCATGCACTCCCCCGAGTCTCCGGTGCCGGTCGAACGCGCCGTGTCACGACGCTTCACCGACCGTAGCCGTCCAACCCCGCTCGGTACGCGAACAACACTGACTTTTTCAGCGCGCCCCCATCGTGGGGTGGGAGTAACCGCACCAGGAGGAATGCGATGCGCGGGCCCGATCGGCCTCCCCTGCCCGCCCACAGCACGGGAGCCGGATGCGGCTTTCGGGTCGCGGGCGACGTTGGGCGCGGCGTCCGGGGCGGAGCCCTTGACGCAGGCAGTGTCGGGCGCAGGGGTGGATGCGGGGTCAGAGCCGCGTGTGCCCGGTGTGGTGCCAATGTCCGGTGGTTCGGGGTTGTTGCGCGGCGGGCTGTCCGTGCACGGTGGGACGCCGGTTACCGCTGCGGAACGCCCCTTAGGGGTGCGGGTGCCCGTGCTCCGGCTTGGTGGGGCCGGAGCAGGGGCCTTACGCCGTGGGGCCGGGGACGTGGTCTGGTGTGCCCCGGCCGGGCTATTCGGACTTGTCCGGCTCGCCCTTGGGGAGACCCTCGTAGATCTCCTTGCACTCCGGGCAGACCGGATACTTCTTCGGGTCACGGCTGGGCACCCACACCTTGCCGCAGAGGGCACGGATCGGGGTCCCGGTCACCATGCTTTCGGTGATCTTGTTCCGGTCTGCGTAGTGGGCGAAGCGCTCGTGGTCTCCGTCATGGGAGAGCTCTTGGCGGACATCGCCTTCGGGAAGGATCTTCGTGCTCACCCCATCGAGTCTATGCGCAGCCAGCCCCCGTTATTCAGCCGACGTGCACCGAAGGGCCCTCCGTCTACGACCGGCCCGGACGAAAACGACAAGCAGGGCGGCCACCACGGCGACCACGGTGCTCACCGTGTAGGCGAGGTGCATGCCGTCCAGGAAGGACTGATCCGAGGCCGTCGTGATCGCCTGGGCCACCTGGGCGTGCAGGTCCGGGGTGACGGGCGCCTGGCCGTACGCGACGGCGTCCTTCATCAGGTCCACCTGGGCCGCGCTCGGGGCGGGAAGGCCCTGGCCGGTGAAGTACCCGGGCAGCACGTCGGCGACCTTGGCCGCGACCACCGCGCCGAGCGCGGCCGTGCCGCAGCGGCGAGGCGACGATCCCCTTGGCTCACCGGAGCCGCATCGGCCCCACAAATCCCCCTAGTGGTGCTTTTGTCCCCAATTTAATGTCATGGTCTGACAAACGACAAACGCCTTTAGTTGGCACGGAGTGATTTATGGCACACTATGACAACCAGGTGTCGAAAGGATGACAGGCATGGAGCAGATCGGCCTACGCGAGCGGAAGAAGCTCAAGACCCGCCAGGCCCTGATCGACGCGGGGCTCGATCTCTTCCTCGCGCAGGGCTACGACCAGACGACGGTCGAGCAGATCGCCGCCGTCGTCGAGGTCTCCCCCCGCACCTTCTTCCGCTACTTCGCGGGCAAGGAGGACCTGGCACTGCACCACACGGCCGACCTTGAGCAGATCGTGACCGAGGAGCTGCGCGGGCGTCCGCCCGCCGAGCCGCCCGTCACGGCGCTGCTCAACACCTACCGGACGCTCGCCGAACGAGTCGCCGAGGCCGGCACCGAGCAGTCAGAACGCTATCTGAAGACCCATCGCGTCCTGGACGCGACCCCCGCCCTGCTCGGCGCGGCCATCGGCAGGACGGCGGGACTGGAGGCCCGCCTGGCGGTCCTCATCGCCCGCCGCCGGGGCGCGGACGGCGAGCCCGACCGCCGCGACCACCTGATCGTCGCGCTCGTCACCGCCGCCCTCCGGGTCGGGTTCGAGTGTCCCGGCGCGGCGAGGTCCGACATCGCGACGCTGGCCTCCGGGGTCGAGGAGACGCTGGCGATGGCCGAGGACGCGTTCCGCCCCGGCTGGGACGGCGAGCGGCCGCTCAGTTGAGCGTCGGATCGTCCGGGCACGTCGCCACGAACGCCAGCTCCCCCGGCTGACGACGCAGCACGGCCCGCCACAGCGACTCGGGATCGGCGAAGAACGTGTCGCCCTGCTCGGCGTCCACGACGTACCACGCGCCCTCGGCGATCTCCGATTCGAGCTGGCCGGGCGTCCACCCCGCGTAGCCCGCGAAGATCCGCATCTGCGCGATCTCCCCCGCCAGGATCTCCGGCGGCGCGTCCAGATCGACCGTTCCCAGCCTGGACACCGCCGGAATGCCCGCCTGCAGCCGCCGCCACCCCAGCGGCTCCTCCCCGCTCGGCACCGCCGCGAGGGCGAGCGCACTGTCGGTCTGCACCGGCCCGCCCTGGAACAGCACCGAGGGGCCGCTCACCAGGGAGTCCCATGTCGGGAGCACCTGGGTGACGGCGATGTCGCTGGGTCTGTTGAGCACCACCCCGAGTGTGCCGCTGTCCTGATCATGTTCTAAGACCAGCACGACGCTACGCCGGAAGTTGGGGTCGTCGAGCCGTGGCGTCGCCACGAGCAGCCCGCCGACGTAGATCGCCTCCGCCATACACTCCATGATGGGGGGTGAATCGCAGATCTCGCGCCTCACCCGGATACATTGCGCGAAGTTACTCACGATCGCGAGACGGGCACTCTCGGTGGTATCGATCATCACCTACGGAGTACGCCACCATGCCCTTCCGCCTCGCGCCGCGCCGAGCGCTTCTCGCGGCCTCCGCGCTCGCCGTCACGGCGTTCCTCCTCACCGCGCCGACGGCCGCCGAAGCCGCCACAGGCACCCAGGCGGCGCCCACTGTGCCCGCCGTGCCCGCTGTGCCCCCCACACCCGCCGTACGGGAGGAGGAGGGCACGCACAACGCGATGGCGGGCAAGCTGGTGACCGCCGGCGGCCTGGTGGTGATGGGCGGCCTGCTGTGGTGGCTCGGCGGTGTGTGGCCGGGCCGCTACCCGGGCCGCCCCCATCCCGAGGAGGACCCCCGGCGCCGCTGACCGGGACGCGTCAGGCCTCGGTGCTGCCCCGGGGGCGGCCACCGGCGGACTCACGGACGGCGGCGGCCACCGCGGTGGCCACGTCGGCGTGGAAGACGCTGGGGATGATGTAGTTCGGGCCGAGCTCCTCCTCGGTCACCACATGGGCCAGCGCGCCCGCCGCCGCGATCAGCATCTCCTGGGTGACCCCGTTGGCCTGCGCGTCCAGCAGCCCGCGGAAGACGCCGGGGAAGGCCAGCACGTTGTTGATCTGGTTGGGGTAGTCGGAGCGCCCGGTGGCGACGACGGCGGCGTGCTCGCGGGCGTCGTCCGGAGAGACCTCCGGCTCGGGGTTGGCCAGCGCGAAGACCACCGCGCCCTCGGCCATGGTGGCCACGTCGTCGCCGGTGAGGATGCCCGGGGCGGAGACGCCGATGAAGACGTCGGCGCCCTTGACCGCGCCGCGCAGGTCTCCGGAGTAGCCGTCGGCGTTGGTGTGGTCGGCGATCCACTGGAGGGAGTCGTCGAGATCGTCGCGGCCCCGGTGGACCGCGCCCCGGTAGTCGCAGACGACCACGTTGCGCGCCCCGGCTGCGAGCAGCAGGCGGAGCACCGCCGTACCGGCCGCGCCCGCGCCCGCCATGGTGATGCGGACCTGCGACAGCTCCTTGTCCACCACCCGCAGCGCGTTGGTCAGCGCGGCCAGCACGCAGATCGCGGTGCCGTGCTGGTCGTCGTGGAAGACCGGGATGTCCAGCAACTCGCGCAGCCGCCGCTCGATCTCGAAGCAGCGCGGCGCGGAGATGTCCTCCAGGTTGATGCCGCCGAAGCCGGGCGCGATGACCTGCACCGCCCGCACGATCTCGTCGGTGTCCTGGGTGTCGAGGCAGATCGGCCAGGCGTCGATGCCGGCGAACCGCTTGAACAGCGCCGCCTTGCCCTCCATGACCGGCAGCGCCGCCGCCGGGCCGATGTTGCCCAGGCCGAGCACGGCGGAGCCGTCGGTGACCACGGCGACGGTGTTGCGCTTTATGGTCAGCCGGCGGGCGTCCTCGGGGTTGCGGGCGATCGCCATCGACACCCGGGCGACGCCCGGCGTGTACGCCATGGACAGCTCGTCACGGTTGCGCAGCGGGACCTTCGACTTCATCTCGATCTTGCCACCGAGGTGCATGAGGAAGGTGCGGTCGCTGACCTTGTGGATGGCGACGCCCTCGACGGCCTCCAGCTGGTCGACGATCGCCTGGGCGTGGTCGGTGTCGCGGGCCGCGCAGGTGACGTCGATGCGCAGGGTCTCGTGACCGGCGTTGGTCACGTCTAGGGCGGTCACCACACCGCCCGCCGACTCGACGGCGTGCGTGAGCTGGCTGACGGCCTTACCACCGGCCGGCACCTCCAGCCGGACGGTGATGGAATACGACACACTGGGGACGGTGGCCACGTCATCCGCTCCTTTGCAGTGACCTGGGGTTAATCATGCCATCGTGCCACCTCCGCCGTGCGCCCGGTCCGTGGTTCACCGGTGTACGGGTCGTGGTACGGGTCCAGGCGTGTGTCGAGCCGGGGGCGACTCTCCGGTCAGGCGACGGCCTCGGCGGCGGTGGCGATCAGTTCGACACAGGTCGGCACGGGGATCCGGGTGCTGTCCACGACCAGGTCGTACATGGTCGGCCGGGCCGGATCGACCCGGTAGAAGTGCCGGACGTAGGCGATGCGCGCCCGGTCGTTGTCTTCGACGATCTTGCGGGCCTCGCGCTCGTCGAGCTCGAAGAACGCCGCGGTCTGGCGGATCCGCCGCTCGATCGGGGCGTCGAGGCGGACGTGCAGCGCGCCCGGGTGATCGGCCAGCACCACCGCGGCGGCGCGGCCGAGGATCACTCCGCCGCGTGCCCTGGCGGTGGTCTTGATGACCTTCTCGGTGTGCGCGACGAACTCCTCCGCCGGAGTCGGCATGGCCCCCGGCAGGTAGGTGTCGACGCCGCCGAAGGTGACCGTCGGCAGGCGCATCGCGCCCGACAGCAGCCTGCCGATGCCGTGCTCGGCGCGGTCGTCGTGGACCAGGGCCTCCTCAAGCGTGCAGCCGAGTTCCTCGGCCACGGCCCCGGGGATGGCCCGGTCGACGAACGGCACGCCGAGCATCTCGGCCACCGCGGGACCGATCACGCTGCCCGCGGTGCCGTACGTCGCGGAAATGGTCACGACCCGCACACCGCAATACTTACCCGTTCCAGGTCACGGTTGGAGGGTGTAACCGGGAAAGTTTCCGGGTAGGCGCTCGCCGTCCGGGCCCTGGGTGACGGCCCGCACGAGCAGTTCCCCGCCGACGTACGCGCCGCGCCAGGAGGCCCCGAGGCCGCCGAACAGCTCGTCGCGGTCGCCGCGCGAGCGCGGGCGGTTCAGCCCGAACTTGAACGCGCGGACCTCGTCGCCGATCCGCTTGGCCGCCGCCTCGTCGCCGCAGGACAGGGTGGCCACCAGCGCGCCGTTGCTGGCGTTCATCGCGGCCAGCAGCTCGGCCTCGGTGTCCACCACGACGATGGTGTCCACCGGCCCGAACGGCTCGGCGTGGAACAGCGGCGAGGAGCGCGGCGGCGCGAGCACGGCCACCGGCGCGACGTAGGCCGAGAGATCCTGACCGGGCAGGAAGCGCCCGTCGGCCAGGTCGCCCCGGTAGAGCGGGACGCCGCCCTTGACGATGGCGTCGGCCACCTGGTCGTTGAGCTCCTTGGCCTTGGCGTCGTTGATCACCGGGCCGAAGTCCAGCTCGGGCAGCGGGTCGTCGGGCGACTCGACGGCCAGCGGGTGCCCGAACCTGACCGAGGAGATCGCGGGCAGGTACGTGGCCAGGAACCGGTCGAAGAGCTGCCGCTGCACGACGAAACGGGGGTAGGCGGTGCAACGCTGCTTGGCGTAGTCGAAGGTGGCGCGGATCTGCCTGCCGAGCAGGTCCCAGTCGTCGTACTCCCACACGCCCCAGCAGTTCAGCCCCTCCTGCTCCAGGATGTGGGCGCGGCCGAGGTCGGCGAGGGAGAGCGCGATCTGCGCGCCGGTGTCGCGGCCTCCGACGAAGGAGACGCAGCCGAGTTCCCCGGCGCGAACCAGCGCCGGGGACAGCTCCGCGCCGCCGCCGCTGACCAGCGTGATCGGCAGCCCTTCGCGGACGGCGAGCGCGCACGCGAGCGTGAGGCACGAGACGCCGCCGTCGGTGGGCGTCTTGGCGATCACCGCGTTGCCCGCGAGGAGCTGCACCAGCATCGCGTGCATCAGCACGCTCATCGGGTAGTTCCAGCTCGCGATGTTGCTGACGGGGCCGGGGAGGGGCGTGCGGCCCTCGATCATCCGGTCGATCTCGTCGACGTACCAGCGCACGCCGTCGATACAGCGATCGACGTCGGCGGTCGCCAGCCGCCAGGGCTTGCCGATCTCCCAGACCAGCAGCAGCGACAGCAGGTCGCGGTGTTCCGCCAGCGCGTCGAGAGCGGCGCTCACGCGGGTCTTGCGCTCGGCGAGCGGCACGTGCCGCCATTCGCGGTGCTCGTCCAGGCTCGCGCGCACGGCGCGCAGCGCGGTGGATCGGTCGAGCCGGGGCGGCCCGGCGATGACCGTGCCGTCCACGGGAGACGTGTCGGGCGCGGCCGTGCCGTCCCGCTGCCAGCGGCCGTCCCAGTGGTTGAGCACCCGGTCATCGTGGAACGCCTCGGGGGCGACGGCATGGCCGCGCGTGTACGCGTCGTGCCATGCCATACCCGGTTTGAGCATCAAGGACATAGCCTGTCTCCCTTTTTCGGACGGCCGCCCGGATTCCTTACTGTCCTCCGGCCTCGCTGGGCGGACGACCCGGAGGAGCCCCCGAATCGCCCTCCGTGCGACCCCAGGCCCCTCGCGCGCCCTCTACCCTCCGTCCGGGACGGCCACCGTCCGATCAGATGCTCGATTCACCCGCTCACTTCACGAGTGGGCGGACCTCCTCGGCGATGAAGCGCACGAACCCCTCCAGGTCCGGTTCATCGGCCGTGGGCTGGAAGATCACCGAGTCCGCTCCGGCCTCCGTCAGCCGCTGAACGGCCTCCGCGAACGCCTGGGCGTCGCCCGCGACTGAGATCTCGGCCTTGGGCGAGGTGTGGTTCTCCCTTTCGAGTTCGGCGTCGATGCGCGCGGAGGCCCCGGGGCCGGTGGCCGCGTGGAAGTAGGCGACGATCGGATGCGGGCCGCTGCGGCCCGCCTCGGCCCGGCCCTCGTCGACCAGACGGCGGGCCTCCCGGATGCGCTCGGGAGGAATGCCCGCCACCACGATGGTGCCGTCGGCGGCCTCGCCGGTCAGCCGCAGCGTGCGCGGGCCTATCCCCCCGGAGAACACGGCGGGCGGGGCCGATGGCGGCCAGTCCAGGGCGACATCGTCGAGTTTCACGTACCGGCCGTCCACACTGACCCGTTCACCGCGCAGCAACGCCCGCGTCGCGGCCAGGTACTCGCGCAGCAGCGTCAGCGGCGATTCGACCCGGGCGCCGACCTGTTCCATCCAGCTCTGCAGGCCGTGGCCGACGGCCACGGTGACCCGCCCGGGGAACATCCGGTCGAGGGCCGCGGCCTCCATCGAGGTCAGCGCGACGTTGCGCAGTGGCACCGGCAGGATCCCGATCCCCACCCGCAGCCGTCGCGTCCAGGCGAGCGCCGCCGCCGTGGTGGCGATCCCGCCTTCCAGGAAGCAGTCCTCCCACAGCCACAGCTCGTCCAGCCCGGCGTCGTCCGCCGCCGACGCCACGTCGCGCAGTCGTTCGGGGGGAAGCTGGGGCCGGAATACCGCACCGAGAGCAGTCATGGGATCTTCCTAACGGATCGATCAACACGTCCACAAGCACCGACAAGCACAGCGCTCTCCGGATGTCCGGCGGTATGGCCCGCACTACCGGTGAATCGGGTGGTGGCGGGCATGAATCGGGCCGCCGCTCGGAGAACACTCAAGGGGTATGCGCCGCAACCTACCCAGAGGTCAGCCGATGTTCGCCCCGCAGGAAGCCGCCGCCCGGCTCGTGAACGGCGACACCGCCGATCGCCCGCCGGTTCCCCGTACCGTCAAGACCGCCTCGGCGCTCTGGCTCACCGCCGTCGGAGCGGGGGTGTTCGAGACCGCGATCGCCGTCACCGTGGGCCTCACCGGCGGGTCGGCGACCATCGCCGGGCTCGTGCCGGACATCGCCGTCCGGGTGGCCGTCTACCTGGTGGCGGTCTTCATGGCCCTGCGGCTGCGCGCCGGTGACGGCTGGGCCCGCGTCGCCCTGGCGGTCACGCTCGGCACCCTGGGCACCGTCTCCCTGGTGATCGAACCGATCTCGTGGCTGCTGGCCGGGGGTTCGGCCGCCCGGTTCCTCGACGAGGCGGACGGCCCGGTCCTGGCGATGACAGCCGGGCGGATAGTGCACCTCGTGGCGGTTCTGACGGCCCTGGCGCTGATGTTCGCGCCGTCCGCGAACGCCTACTTCCGCGAGCGCCGCCGCGCCGTCCCGCCGAAGGGCTGAGACCCGCTCGGAGGAGCGCTGACAGCGGCGTTCGCGCGAGCCTAGGATCTCCGCATGGCGCCACCGCCCTGGACCTCGCGCCGGACGCCCAGGGGCGGCTCGTGACCGTCCTCGGCGACGAGCACCCGCTGGTACGGCGCGGGGCCGTGCTGCTCGCCCGGTGCGGGCACGACGCGGGCACGCCGCCCGAGGACGACGGCCACCCGGTCCACTTCCTCATCGACCCCGTGCCGATCCAGCGCAGAGCCGATCGCCGGTCGGCCCCCCGCTGCGCCGACCGGCTCGTGCGCGGGTCGCTCAGAACAGGGCGTTGGCCAGTGCCCTGCGGGCGGCGGTCACCGCGGGATCTCCGTTGGGCAGCGTCTCGAACAGGCCGAGCAGGTGACGGCGGACCGCGTCGCGGTCGTCGCCCGAGGTCTGGCGCACCGTGCGGATCAGCCGGTCGAAGGCCGCCTCCACCGACCCCGACAGCATCTCCAGGTCGGCGGCCTGAAGCTGGGCCTCGAAGTCCTTCGGGTCGGCCGCGCGGCGCTGCACGTCGGCCGGGTCGAAGTGCTCGGAGCGCTGGATGAGGGTGACCCCGGCCAGGCCCATCGAGGCGTCCTCGTTGTTCGGCGAGTGGGCCAGCAGCCGCTGGTAGGCCGCCTTCGCCGCGTCGAGGTCGCCGTTCTCGATGGCCTGCTCGGCGGCGAGCAGGTCGGGGTCGACGGGCGGCTGGAAGACGCCCTCCTCGCCCTGGGGCTCCTCCGCGGCCTGCTCGCCGGGCGGCGGCAGGTGCGGGGCGAGGGCCTCCATGAGCTGGTCGAGCCACTGCCGCACCTGGGGCTCGGGCAGCGCGCCCTGGAATCCGGTGACCGCCTGTCCCTGGAAGACCGCCAGCACCGTGGGGATGCTCTGGACCCGCAGCGCCTGGCTGATCTGAGGGTTGGCGTCGACGTCGACCTTGGCCAGCACCCATTGGCCGGCCGCTTCGGCGGCGAGCTTCTCCAGGATCGGGCTGAGCTGCTTGCACGGCTGGCACCAGGTCGCCCACAGGTCGAGGATGACCGGCACGCGCATGGAGCGCTCGATCACCTCGGCGGAGAAGGTCTCGTCGGTGATGTCGATGACCGCCGTACCGCCGCTGCCCGGGGTGGCGCCGCCTGGGTTTTCCTGCGCCGCGGCCTGGCGGCGGGCCTGCGCGTCCAGCGCCTGCTTCCGCGCTCCGAGGTCCACGGCGCCGTAAAGCGATCCGGGTCGATTGAAGTCCGCTGGGCTCATATTCCAATCCTGCCCCATGGCGCGGACATGCCCGTACGAGGCCGGGGCCCGAGTGGCTAGATGTCGAACAGCTCCAGGAGGTCGTCGCCCCGGTGGGTGCGCGACACCCAGACCTCGCGGCCCTTGCGTTCACGGTCGATGAGCCCGGCCGCGGCGAGCCGTTCGCAGTGGTAGGTGATGGCGCTGGGGACGGTCCCCGCCCGCTCGGCCAGCTTGCTCATGGTGGTCGGCGCGTGCAGCGTGGCCAGCAGTCCGGCCCGCATCTCGCCGAGCATCGCGGCCAGTTCGGCGGTGGAACCCTCGGCCCCGCGCAGCCACAGGTTCTCCACCCCGGGCAGCGGATAGGCGATCCACACCAGGTCGGGGTGGTCGAGGTTGACGATGACCGAGTCGCGCCCGGCGAGAGTGGGCACCAGCACGAGCCGGCGGTCGCCGAGGTCGTAGGAACCGGGCTCCAGGTCGCTGATGCGCAGCGTGCCCTCGGTGTAGACGATCCGCTCGCTGAGTGAGCCGAGCAGCACGTCCAGCGAGTCGCGCACGACCGCCGACCCGACGCGTTCGACCTCGCGCTCCAGCGCGGGCCTGGCCCGCCGCCAGATCGGCTCGGTGACCGACCACACGCCGTCCACGGCGTTGGCGTAGCCGTGCAGCCAGCGCCGGGGCTGGTCCACCGCGCGCCGCCAGTGCTTGGGCACGGGCGCGGAGCCGAACGCCTGGTCGAGGTCGTCCTTGAGGACGGCGGGCGCCACGTCACGCAGCCACGCGACATGACTGGACACCGGCGTCTCGCTCAGCGGCGTGAGCGGCACGATGCTGTCCGGCGCGACGGAGTGGCCGGGCGCCCCCAGTGGCAGCGCGGCCTCCCAGCCCTCCGGGCCGACGGCCTCCTGGACCAGCTTGCGCCAGCTTTCCGGCAGGCCCCTGCGCCGCCCCGCGATGGCGTCGGCGAGCATCGCCAGCGCTGTGACCTGCGGCGAGATAGCGACTTTCACGTGGGGTGTGGATTCGATACGCAGCTCGCTCCACACCCCGGTCTGTGTCCGCGGCACCCTTCCCCCGGATATCGATCCCCATCGGAGACGATAACGGGCCAGGTCATTACCGTACAAATGTTTCAGTGAATCTGAAACCATTACGAGCCAGGGCTCAGAAACGCGCAGGCTCCGAGTAGGTGCCCCATTCCTCGCGCAGCGCGTCGCAGATCTCGCCGAGGGTCGCCTCGGCGCGCACCGCGTCCAGCATGGCCGGGATCATGTTGCCCCCGCCCCTCGCGGCGCTCACCAGGCCGCCCATGGCCGCGTCCACCGCGGCCTGGTCGCGCCCGGCCCTGCGCTGGGCGAGCACGCGGTTCTGCTCCCGCTCCACCTCGTGGCTGACCCGCAGGATGGACAGCGGCTCCTCCACGGTGGAGGTGTGGCAGTTCACCCCGACGATCCGCTTCTCGCCCTTCTCCAGCTTGCGCTGGTAGTCGAACGCGGACTCGGCGATCTCTGACATGAACCAGCCGTCCTCGATGCCGCGCAGGATGCCGGAGGTCATCGTGCCGTCGGTGCCCATGTCGCGGATCCGCTTGAAGATCGCCTCGGCCTCCGCCTCCAGGCGGTCGGTCAGCGCCTCGACGTACCACGAGCCGCCCAGGGGGTCGGCCACGTTGGCGACCTCGGTCTCCTCCATGATCACCTGCTGGGTGCGCAGCGCGATCTCGGCGGCCTTCTCAGAGGGCAGGGCCAGCACCTCGTCCAGCGCGTTGGTGTGCAGCGAGTTGGTGCCGCCGAGGACGGCGGCCAGGGCCTCCACGGCGGTGCGGACGATGTTGTTGTCGGGCTGCTGGGCGGTCAGCGACACCCCGGCGGTCTGGGTGTGGAAGCGCAGCCACTGGGCCTTCTCGGTGCGCGCGCCGTACACGTCGCGCAGCCAGCGGGCCCAGATGCGCCGGGCGGCGCGGAACTTCGCGATCTCCTCGAAGAAGTCGATGTGCGCGTCGAAGAAGAACGAGAGGCCGGGGCCGAACACGTCCACGTCGAGCCCGCGCGACAGGCCGAGCTCGACGTAGCCGAAGCCGTCGGCCAGCGTGAAGGCCAGCTCCTGGGCGGCGGTCGCCCCCGCCTCGCGGATGTGGTAGCCGGAGACCGACAACGGCTTGTAGGCCGGGATCTCCGCGACGCAGAACTCCATCAGGTCGCCGATCAGCCGCAGGTGCGGCTCGGGGGCGAACAGCCACTCCTTCTGCGCGATGTACTCCTTGAAGATGTCGGTCTGCAGCGTGCCGTTGAGCCGCCCGATCGGCACCCCCTGGCGTTCGGCGGCGACCAGGTACATGCAGAAGACCGGTACGGCCGGGCCGCTGATCGTCATCGACGTGGTCACGCCGCCCAGCGGGATGCCGTCGAAGAGCACGTCCATGTCGGCGGCGGAGTCCACGGCGACGCCGCAGTGCCCGACCTCGCCGAGCGACTTGGGGTCGTCGGAGTCGCGGCCCATCAGGGTCGGCATGTCGAAGGCGACCGACAGGCCGCCGCCGCCCGCGCCCAGGATCATCTTGTAGCGCTCGTTGGTCTGGTGGGCGTTGCCGAACCCGGCGAACTGCCTGATCGTCCAGGCCCGTCCCCGGTAGCCGGTCGGGTGGAGACCGCGCGTGAAGGGGAACTCGCCCGGCCAGCCGATCCGCTCCATCCGGGGGTCGGACGTGCCCTCGGCCGGGCCGTAGACGGGATCCACCTCCAGGCCGGAAAGCGTGCGAAACTCCGCGTCGCGCTTCCGAGCGCCGTCGAAGCGCTCCTGCCAGCGCCTGCGGCCCTCGGCGATCTGGTCTGCGTCCATGCTGCCTCCATGTTCCGGTACGGCAGTGCGGGTTCGCCCAGCGGTCGCTCGGCGACTCGACGGGGTAAATACTAGGACGTCCTACTATTTTAGCCCAGTGCCGGGGAAGTCCCCGGCCGCGACGCGCAACGTGCGCAGCGCGCCGAACATCTCCTCCAGCTCCTCCTCGCCGTACATGGACAGGCCGAAGTCGGCCGCCATCAGGTCGGCGGTGGCCGCGCGCACGACGTCGCGCCCGGAGGGGGTGATCTCGGCCAGCACGCCCCGCCCGTCTCTCGGGTTGCGCAGGCGGCGGACGTGTCCGGAGCGCTCCAATCGATCGACCGTGTTGGTGACGCTCGTCGGGTGGACCATCAGCCGCTCGCCGATCTTGGACAGCGGCAGCGCGCCCGACCGGCTGAAGGTCAGCAGCACGAGTGCTTCGTACCGGGCGAAGGTCAAGTCGTGGGGCTTGAGCAGCGCGTCCAGTTGCGACAGCAGGATCTGGTGCGCTCTCATGATCGATGTGACGGCCGCCATCGCCGAGGACGGCCCGAACTGAACGCGCCAGGTCCGCGCGGCGCGCTCGATCGGGTCGAACGGCAGGTTGAGCGGCTGACCGGTAGGCACAGCGCTTACGGTAGCGCGACCTCGTCCCGTTTCGCCCACTTACGTTGAGTAATCAAAATGATGGAATGCCCAAAGGAGCTGTCCGCCAAACGTCACGCTCCGTTATGGTTCTCGCATTGAAAGGTGAGGCGAGAGCCAAGAGGCCGGGTCCCGTCCGGCAAGGGGACGCATTCGGGCTCGCGCGGCCGATAAGGGATCGGCGGCGCCGGGGGGCCCGCATCGCGGCCGGGGGGCCGGGTCATCCGATGCACGGGGGGTGCTTGATGCATGGCAGCTCGACGTCGCCCTCGCGGCGTGAACGCGGACGCGGCGGTGCGGGAAGCCGCGCCGACGACGACGGCGAGAGATCCGGCGATACCGGCGGCCGACGGGGCGAAGGCGGGTGGACCGAAGGCACGCGCGGGGGCACCAGGGCGCGTGCGTAGGCGGCGGCGCGGCTTCACGCGCGAGGAGCTGGCCCAGAGCGCCGCGCTGACCGTGGCCGTCCTGCTCGTCCTGGGGCTGCTGGCGGCCTGGAGCGTCCTGATCCCCGGCGTCGACGCCTGGGAGAACATCGTGGTCGCGATGATCGGCTCGCTCCGGCTGACCGGGCCGGTGGCCGCCGCGTTCGCCGCGTGGGTCGCCATGCGCAAGCGCCGGGCGACCGCCCGGCGGCCGCAGACGCCGTGGCGGGCGATGAAGGCGCCGCTGGCCATCATGGCCGTGGTCGCCGTGTCGTTCGCGGTCACCGCGCTGCTGTTCGCGGTCCGGACGGTGCTGACCGAGCAGGCGGGCAAACTGCCGCCGAGCGCGCTGGCGATGGGCATGGCGGGGCTGGCGCTGTACGTGTCGATCGGCTGGGTCGCCGGCTGGGCGCTGCCCTACGCGATCACGCCCGCGCTGGCCGGGGTGAGCTGCTACGCGCTGTTCACCTGGCTGGTGGAGGGCTCGACCTGGGCCGAACGGCTGGCGCCCGCGACGCGGGAGCCGTACGACGTGTTCCAGGGCCTGAGCGGGGCGGCGTTCACCGACCAGACGCTGTGGCTCGTCGGGGCGAGCACGGCGCTGATGCTGGGCTGGGCGGCCACGGTCACCCGGCAGGGGCTGCTGCTCGGGGCGTCGCTGTGCGCGGTGCTCGCGGCGGGGGCGGGGCTGGTCAGGCTGGCGGGCGCGCCCGCGGCCGGAGCCGCCGCGCAGCCGGTCGCCTACAGCTGCCAGGAGTGGCCGATCACGATCTGCGTGCATCCGGGGATGCGCAACGGGCTGACCGACCTGGGGGCGGCGTTCACCAAGATCGCCTCCCGGCTGACCGGCACGCCCGCCGAGTTCACCCGTGTGGAGCAGCGGCCCCGCCGTCCCGACGGCGGCCTGAGCCCCGGCGTCGTCCCGGTGCACGTCGACGACCTGGAGACCGGGTTCGCCGACCGGGCGGCGGAGGAGTTCCTGGACAGCCTGGCCGGGCACTGCGCCAACGGCGTGCCGCGCGGCTACCGGGAGATCGTGATGGCCTGGCTGCGCGGCGAGCCGCTGCCCGGCGGCCCGCTGCCCGAGCACCAGTACGCCGCCGCGTGGTTCTCCGGGCTCACCGAGGCGCAGCGCCGCGAGTGGCTGCGGATGTTCTACGCGGACTTCACCGCGTGCTCGCTGCGGGCCGAGCACTTCGGCGGCGGGCCGCACGCGGTGCGGGCCGAGGGGCCCGCGCGCGATCGGCCGACACCCGCCTATCCCTCTCCGGCGCAGTCGCCCCGCGCGTACCTGGACCACCCGGTCAAGAGCGCGGGGCCGCCACGGCCGTCGGCGCCGCCCGCGGCGCCCGCTCCCCCGGTGGTCAAGGCCGACGGCGAGGCCGCCAGGCCCCCGGCCACGGCCAAGCTCGCCCGTCAGGGGCCGCCCGACGACCCCGGCGACCCTCCGAAGCACCAGCCGCCCAAGCACGGTCCTGATCACGGGCAGGACCACGGGCCGGATCGAGGACCGGCTCGGGGGCCGGGAGACGTCGGGGAACGCCTCACGGACCCACCGGACGGCGACATCGGGAAACCACCCCCGACGCCCACGGAACCCGGCGATTACCGCGAGTCCCGTTGGTCACGCCAAGATCGTAACTATCCGGAGGAGGTCGGGCGGGCAACGTGAGAAGCCCGGCTCCGGGGGAAGGAGACAGCCGTGAACCAGCCCACAACTCCCCCCGGGGCGCCACCCGAGGCGCCCGAGGCACCCATACGCCCTCGCCGCAGCGGCTGGCGTTTCCTGGTAGGGCTGCTCGTCGTCGTGGCGCTGCTCGTGGTGGGCGCGCGCCTCGCCTGGTCCTGGCTCGACCCCTTCGGCGAACGCGACATCGACCGCAGCCAGCCGGTGCTGCTGACCTCGATCCAGGACCTCAGCCGCTTCCAGGCGGCGAGCGGCTCCTTCCAGGTGGTCGTGGACCTGGAGAAGGACGCCGCGTTCCTGCCCGACGCGATCAAGGGCAGTCGTACCCTCTTCGTGGGCGCCGGTTCCGTCAACGCCTACGTCGACTTCTCACGAATGGCCGAGGGCGCCCTGACCGTCTCCCCCGACCGCACGACGGTCACCGTCCGCCTGCCCCGCGCCGCCCTGGACCGGGCCACCCTGGACAACCGGCTTTCCTACGTCTACCACCAGCAACGCGGCATCCTGGACCGGGTACAGGACTTCCTGTCCTCCTCCCCACAGAACCAGCAGGAGCTGTACGTCCTGGCCGAAAAGAAGATCGACGAAGCCGCGCGGAGCAGTGATCTGAGCAAACGCGCCGAGCAGAACACCAAGGCGATGCTGGAGGGCATGCTCCGCTCTCTCGGTTTCGATCACGTCACCGTGAAATACGCCGAGCAACCTTGACGATCTAAACCGGCCCGGCGTAACTCCTATATCCGGACGACCGAATCCCGGTTGAACTCCGGGGGTGCCACCGGGCCGTCAGGTGTTACGGACCGCGGCCAGGAGGGAGTCCGCCGCGCGGTAAGGGTCGGTCTCGCCGGTGACCACCTGCGCGGCCAGGGCATCGAGCCGGTCGTCGCCGCGCAGCCCGGCGAAGCTCGCCCGCAACGCGGTCAGCGCGATCGCCTCGATCTCGTCGGCCGCCCTGGCCCTGCGGCGCCGCGCGAGCTCTCCCGAGGCCGACAGATGCTCGTAGTGCTTGGCCAGCGCCGCCACGACGTCGTCGCCGCCCTGGTCTCGGGCGGCGACCGTGGTCACGATCGGGGGCCGCCACGGCCGCTCCACCATGGCGACCATGTTGCGCAGCTCGCGGACGGTGGCCTGCACGCCGTCGCGGTCGGCCTTGTTCACCACGAAGAGGTCGGCGATCTCCAGGATGCCGGCCTTGGCCGCCTGGATGCCGTCGCCCATGCCCGGCGCGAGCAGCACGATCGTGCTGTCGGCCAGCGACGCGATGTCCACCTCCGCCTGCCCGACCCCGACCGTCTCGATCAGGATCACCTCGCACCCGGCGGCGTCGAGCACCCGCAGCGCCTGCGGCGTGGCCCAGGCCAGCCCGCCGAGGTGGCCGCGGCTGGCCATGGAGCGGATGAACACCTCGGGGTCGGTGGCGTGGTCCTGCATCCGGACCCGGTCGCCGAGCAGCGCGCCCCCGGTGAAGGGGCTGGAGGGGTCTACGGCGAGCACACCGACCCGCTTGCCCTGCTGCCGGTACGCCTTCACGAGCATCGCCGTCGACGTGGACTTGCCCACGCCGGGCGAGCCGGTCAGGCCGATGACATGGGCGGGTTCCGCCCGGCGGGCCGAGCACAGCTCGGCGGTGATCTGCCGCACCTCGGGCGCGGCGTTCTCAACGAGGGAGATCAGCCGTGCCACGGCGCGCGGCGCGCCCTCACGCGCCGCGCTCACGAGGGACGGGACGTCGACGGCCATCGGTCGCCAGCGCGCGATCAGGCGGACGGCACGCGGAGCAGGAGGGCGTCGCCCTGGCCGCCGCCGCCGCACAGCCCGGCCGCGCCGAGACCGCCGCCCCTGCGGCGCAGCTCGTGCGCGAGGGTGAGGACGATCCGGGCGCCGGAGGCGCCGATGGGGTGGCCGAGCGCGATGCCGCCGCCGTTGACGTTGACCCGGTCCATCGGCACGCCCAGCTCCTTGACGGACTGCAGGACCACGGCGGCGAACGCCTCGTTGATCTCCAGCAGGTCGAGGTCGGCGACGTCGAGGCCGGCCTTGCCGAGCGCGTGCTTGATCGCGTTGGCGGGCTGGGACTGCAGCGAGTTGTCCGGGCCCGCGACGTTGCCGTGCGCGCCGATCTCGGCGAGCCAGGTCAGGCCCTCGCGCTCGGCGCGCTCGCGGGACATCACCACGACGGCGCACGCGCCGTCGGAGATCTGCGAGGCGGACCCGGCGGTGATGGTGCCGTCGGGGCTGAACGCGGGGCGGAGCCTGGCCAGCGTCTCGGGAGTGGTGTCGGCGCGGACCCCCTCGTCCACCGAGACGAGCACCGGGTCGCCCTTGCGCTGCGGGATCGGCACGGGGACGATCTCGTCGTCGAGCACGCCGTTCTTGATCGCGGCGGCGGCGAGCTGGTGGGAGCGGGCGGAGAAGGCGTCCTGTTCCTCACGGGTGAGACCGAGGCGGGCGTTGTGCCGCTCGGTGGACTCGCCCATCGGGATGTGGTCGAAGACGTCGGTCAGGCCGTCGAAGGCCATCGAGTCGACCACCTCGGAGCCGCCGTACTTGACGCCCTTGCGCAGGCCGGGCAGCAGGTGGGGAGCGTTGGTCATGGACTCCATGCCGCCCGCCACCACGACCTCGAACTCGCCCGCGCGGATGAGCTGGTCGGCCAAGGCGATGGCGTCGAGGCCGGACAGGCACACCTTGTTGACGGTCAGGGACGGCACGGTCATCGGGATGCCCGCCTTGACCGCCGCCTGGCGCGAGGGGATCTGCCCCACGCCCGCCTGCAGGACCTGCCCCATGATCACGTACTGGACGTCCTCGGGGGCGACCCGGGAGCGTTCGAGCGCCGCCTTGATGGCGATGGCGCCGAGATCGACGGCGGGCAGCGAGCCGAGCGCCCCGAGGAGACGGCCGATCGGCGTTCGACCCCCAGCGACAATTACTGAACCCGACATCTCAGACCTCCTGGGCGCGGCCGGCAAGCGGTTCTGCCACCATACCCACGAGAGTACGGACGCTTGCCATGGAGGTGGGGCACATGTTCCTGCGGATCGATCATGTGGGGATCGCCTGTCACGATCTCGAAGAGAAGATCGAGTTCTACGAGTCCACGTTCGGCCTCACCGTGGTGAGCCGGGAGGTCAACGAGGAGCAGGGCGTCCGCGAGGCGATGCTGCACGTCGCCGACGGCCCGGGCGGCACGTCGTACGTGCAGCTCATCGAGCCGCTGAGCCCCGAGACCGCGGTGGGCAAGTTCCTGGCCAAGCGCGGCGAGGGCGTGCACCACATCGGGTACGGCGTGGCGGATGTCACCAAGGCCCTGGAGGAGATCGGCGGAAAGGGGATCCGCCTGGTGGACGAGCGCCCCCGGCACGGCTCCATGGGTGCGTCGATCGCGTTTCTGCATCCCAAGGACGTCGGCGGGGTCCTGACAGAGCTTGTCGAGTCACCGCAACCGAAACTCTAACCCGATTTCCTAACGCAAGAAAGGCTCATACGTAACAAGTCGCGCAGAAAGTCTGAGGGGGCCTCCAACACGGCAGTGGCAGAGTACGCTGGCGTACCACCGGACGTGGATTCCGCTGTCACCGCGCCAGCGCGGTGCGTCGGCGTGGCCTCCCGCCTCGGATGCCCCGACTCGCCCGTCCGGCCCGTGTAGCCGTCTCGACAACCCAGGATCGAGCCTCCATGCAGTCCGACATCGACGCCCAGCTCAACAATTTTTTTGAAGACGCCCCCGCGCGGGAATTCGACGTGGTGCTCCGCGGCTATGACCGTCACCAGGTCCACGACCATCTGAAGTCGATCGATACCGAGTTGCGGCAATCCCGGGAGCAGGTCGCCGGCCTGCAGCGTGAGTTGTCCGACTCCAAGCGGCAGCTCCAGGAACAGGAGCGGCCCACCTACTCCGGGCTCGGCGCCCGCATCGAGCAGCTGCTCCGCCTGGCCGAGGAACAGGCCACGGAGCTGGTGCAGGCGGCGAGATCCGAGGCCAACGAGATCAAGGCGGCGGCGAAGGTCGAGGCGGCCGAACTCCGCGCCGCGGCCGAGAACGAGGCCGCCGACAAGCGGGCCGTCGCGACGCGCGAGGCCGACGAGACGCGTACCACCGCTGAGCGCGAGGCCGAGGAGATCCGCTCGACCGCCCGCCGCGAGTCCGACGAGCTGACCTCCACCACCGAACGCGAGGTCTCCAAGCTCCGCGCCACCGCCGACCACGAGGTGGCCGAGAAGCGCGCCGACGCCGAGCGCGAGATCGCCAAGCTGCGCACCACCACCGAGCGCGAGGTCGCCCAGCTCCGCGCCTCCACCAAGCGCGAGCGCGACGAGGTGCTGACCACCGCCAAGCGCCAGGCCGACGAGATGCGCGCGCAGGCTCAGCGCGTGCTCGAGGAGTCCGAGGCCAAGCGCGCCCAGGACGAGGCCGAGTTCGAGATCCAGCTCGCCGCCCGCCGCGAGGAGGCCGAGCGCCAGGAGGCCGAGCGCCACGCCACCGCGCAGGCCGCGACCCAGAAGCTGGTCGCCGAGGCCGAGCAGCGCGCCGCCACCGCGGAGCAGCGGGCGGCCAAGGCCACCCAGCAGGCCGACCAGACCCGCCGCGAGGCCGACACCCACGCCAAGCAGCTCCTCGCCAACGCCAAGAAGAACGCCGAGCAGGTCGCGGCCGACGCCAAGTCCAGCGCCGAGTCGATCGTCAGCGACGCCAAGGCGGAGGCCGAGCGCTCCCGCACCGTGGCGCAGCGCCAGGTCGACGAGCTGACCCGGCAGCGCGACAGCATCACCAGCCACCTCGCCCAGCTCCGCCAGCTCCTCGGCGGCGCGCCGCTGCCCGGCATGGACCCGGCTCCCGAGCCCGCCATTCCGGCCCCGGCGCCCAAGCCCGCGCTGGCGCCGTCCAACGGCACCGACAAGCCTTCGACGCCGACCCCGGCGCCGGCCTCCGCCTCCGGCAAGGGCTCGTCCTCCGGCGACGAGTCGGAGTGGTGGCAGGAGTAGCCGCCGCCCCGGAGCGCGGGGACTGAACATCGGGGCGTACGACGGCTATCGGGGAGGGCCTGGCGACCTGCGGTCGCTAGGCTCTCCCTTTGGCTTTCCGCACCCCCTGGAGGATCTGTGAGCACCGGCCCGGCCACCGCCGGAAAGTCCCCCGACACTTCCGTGCCCGCCTCACCCGAGGCGGGCACGGCCGCCGAGGAGCCGGCGGACGCGCCCACCGACGAGTCCACTGAGAAATCCACCGACGAGATCACCGACGAGGCCGCCGGCCAGACGTACGGCCTGCCGGGCAAGGCGCTGGCCAAAAGCCCCTTCATGTTCGGCCTCACCGCCGCGCTCGGCGTGCTGACCGCCATCGGGCTGGCCGACGCCATGGTCAGCTCGCGCAGCGTGATCGTGCTGGTGCTGGTCGCGCTGTTCCTGGCCGTCGGGCTCAACCCCTTGGTGGAGGCGCTGGTCCGGCGGGGGCTGCACCGCCGCTGGGCGATCTCCATCGTCTTCCTCGGCGTGATCGCGTTCTTCGCGCTGTTCGCGCTGGCCATCGTGCCGCCGGTCACCCAGGAGATCTCCGACTTCGTCCGCGCGGTGCCCGGCTACGTCACCGAGCTGATGGGCAACCCCACCATCCGGCAGCTCGACGCCGAGTACGGGCTGCTGAAGCAGATCAGCGCCTACCTCACCAGCCCCGCGCTGCCGAGCACGATCGCCGGGGGCATCGTGGGCGCGGGCGCGGTCGTGTTCAGCGCGTTCTTCTCCGGCGTCTCGCTGCTGGTGCTCACGCTGTACTTCCTCGGCTCGCTGGCCTCCATCAAGGAGTACCTGCTGCGCCTGGTCCCGGCCACGCGCCGGGCGCGCACCCGCGCGATGAGCGACGAGGTCCTGGACGGCATCGGCGGCTACGTCGCGGGCAACGTGGTGATCTCGGTGATCGCGGGCGTGGTGTCCTACGCGTTCCTGGCCATCGCCGGAGTCAGATACGCCCTGGCGCTGGCCCTCGTGGTGGCCGTGACCGACCTGATCCCGCTGGTCGGCGCGACGATCGGGGCGGTGCTGGTGTCGGCCGTGGCGCTGCTGCAGTCGGTGCCGCTCGGCATCGCGTGCGCGGTGTTCTTCCTGGTCTACCAGCAGATAGAGAACTATGTGATATACCCCCGGGTGATGAAACGCTCGGTGGACGTGGCGCCCGCGGTCACCGTCATCGCCGCGCTCTTCGGCGGCACGCTGCTCGGCATCGTCGGGGCGCTCATCGCCATCCCGGTGGCCGCGGCGATCGCCCTGATCATCCGGGAGGTCGTGGTCCCCCGCCAGGCGCGCGTCTGAGACGGCCACCGGCGGGGTGAGCATGGAATGAGCAGGATGGTCAGCCGCTCGTCGGGACCACCTCCGCCACGAACGACGCCACCGCGCGGTTGAAGGCCTCCGGCTGCTCGACCGCGCACAGGTGCCCGGCCGCCCCGATCACCACCAGGCGCGCGTCCGGCACGGCGTCCACCATGGCCTCGGCGTCGGGCGCCAGGACGTCCTCCTCGCCCACGATCACGAGCGCGGGGACCTTCAGGTCGCGCAGCGTGTCGAAGGAGTCGGGACGGCCCGCCATGGCCCGCGAGGCCCACGCCACCGCGCCCGGAGGCGCCGCCTGGACCAGGCCGCGGACCCTGCCGAAGACCATGCCGCGCCGCTGCTTGGTGGTCGTGCCGACCAGCCCGGGAAGCACCTCGTCGAGCAGGATTCCGCTGCCCTGCTCGGTGACGGTCGAAGCGATCCGTTCACGGTTGTCCCGAATCGGCTCGGTGTCGGCCGTGGCCTTGGTGCCCGCCAGGATGACGCCCAGCAACCGGTCGGGATGACGGCGGCAGAAGGCCATGGCGACGTAGCCGCCCATGGACAGCCCACCGATCACGGCGCGCTCGATGCCCTCGGCGTCGAGCAGGTCGGCGATGTCGTCGGCCATCGCGTCGATGGAGGGGGGCTCGTCGTGGAGCACCGAGCCGCCGAACCCGCGCATGTCTGGAGTGATCACCCGGCAGCGGGCGGACAGACCTTCCCGCTGGGCGAGCCACATGGCGGAGGACAGCGGGAACGCGTGGAGGAGGAGGACCGGCACTCCGCTGCCGGCTGATCGCGAGTACAGGTGCACGGTGAACAACCTAACCCGGTCACGGCCCCCTGCCACCCCTACCGTGGTTACCGGTCATACCCAGACGGTCATCCTGCCGACCGAATATCCCCCCGGCGCGGGCCGCGTTCACGCGGTGGACTGCCCGCCGTCCACGAAGAGCACCTGGCCGGTCATGTAGGCGGCGGCGGGCGAGGCGAGGAACACGGCCGGGTGGGCCATCTCCTCCGGGGTGCCCCAGCGGCCCATCGGCACGCCGAAGAGCGTGGACCGGCTGGCGTTCTCGTCCTCCCACAGGTTGCGGTTGAGGTCGGTGCGCGTCCAGCCGGGGCACAGCGCGTTGACCCGGACGCCGGAGGCGGCCCATTCCAGGGCCAGGCTCTTGGTCAGGCCGACCAGGGCGGCCTTGGCCGCGGCGTAGGGGGCGAGGAACGGCGCGCCGAGCGCGGCCACGGAGGCCACGTTGATCACCGAGCCGGACCCCCGCTCCAGCAGGTGGGCGGCGACCGCGTGACAGACGGCCATGGCGGTGTCGAGGTTGAGCCGGATCAGCTTGTCCCAGCCGGACAGCCGGAGGTCGGCGAACGGCACCATGAAGTTGGAGCCGCCCGCGTTGTTGACCACGATGTCGAGCGCGCCCAGGCCGTCGATGGACCGGCGCACGGCGTCGGCGGCGGCGTCGCGGTCGGTGAGGTCGCACTCCACGACGACGACCCGCCGTCCGTGCGCGGTGACCTGTCCTGCGACCTCGGCCAGCCCCTGCGGCGAGCGGGCGACCAGGGCGAGGTCGGCGCCCGCCTCGGCGTAGGCCAGGGCGATGGCCCTGCCGATGCCGCGCGACGCGCCGGTGACGAGCGCCGTGGCGCCGGAAAGATCGAATGCCCGCACGCGGCGCCCTCCCAGACCTGGAACCAGAATATGATTCTAGGGGATCTGGGTGGGAAGGGGATATGCCTCCGGGGCGACCTGCCGCACGATCTCGTTGAGCACGACCCGCACGGCGGGCTCCCCCACCCACAGGTGCTTGGCGCCGTCGACGCCGATCACCCGCGCCTGGGGCGCGAGCGCGAACCGCTTGGCGGCCTCCTCGGGGCGCAGGTAGTCGTCGAACTCCGGCACCAGGGCCAGCAGCGGGCGGCCGAACTCGCCCCAGGCCACCAGATCGGCGTCGCCCGCCCTGCGCAGCGGCGGCGAGAGCAGGATCGCGCCCTCCACCAGCGGGTCTCTGCCCCAGCGCAGCGCCAGCTCGGTGCCGAAGGACCAGCCGACCAGCCATGGGTGGGGCAGGTCGTGGAACTCGGCGTACTCCAGCGCGGCGGCGACGTCGAACCGCTCGCCGTCGCCGTCGTCGAACTCGCCCTGCGAGGTGCCGCGCTCGGAGGTGGTGCCCCGGGTGTTGAACCGCAGCACCGCCAGGCCCGCCAGGGCGGGCAGCCGATAGGAGGCCTTGCGGTGGACGTGGCTGTCCATCATGCCGCCGTGCGTGGGCAGCGGGTGGAGGCAGATCAGCGTCGCCGACGGCGGGCGGTCCTCGGGCAGCGCCAGCTCACCGACGAGCGTCAGCCCGTCGGAGGTGTGCAGCTCGATGGGCTCCCTGCGGGCGGGCAGCACGGTGGACGCCCGGATCTCCATCGACACGTGACTCCTTCAATAGCGGTTCCTGCCGTGCCCGCGGTCCAGGCGCTTGCGCCAGCACGGCGTGTGCCAGTGCCGCCGCTCCTCTTCGCCGCCCGGCCAGTTGGGCCAGCTCACGATGTGCGGCATGCCCGGGCCGACCTCCTGGTCGCACCCCGGGCAGCGGTAGGGACGCCCCGCCGCGTCACCGCGCAGCGAGCGCACCTTCCACTCGCCGTCGGGCCAGTCCTCGACGCGGTCCATGCCCGGCGGGAAGCCCGTGATCGGGCCGGACGCCGCGCCGTGTGCGGGCGCGCCGCGCCGTCCCCTTTCATGGGGATCCTTTCTGCGGGCACGTCGGGGGCTCACAACGGTAGGGTAATCGGTCATGCGGCTGGTCATCGCGCGGTGCAGCGTCGATTACGTCGGGCGGCTCACCGCCCATCTCCCGATGGCGCCCAGGCTCCTGCTGTTCAAAGCGGACGGCTCGGTCTCGGTGCACGCCGACGACCGCGCCTACAAACCGCTCAATTGGATGAACCCGCCCTGCAAGGTCCGCGAAGACGGCCCTACCTGGACGGTCACCCACGGCAAGACCGGCGAGAAGCTCATCCTCACCATCGAAGAGGTCATCCACGACTCCAGCCACGAGCTGGGCGTCGATCCCGGCCTGCAGAAAGACGGCGTCGAGGCCCATCTGCAGGAGTTGCTGGCCGAGCACATCGGCACCCTCGGCGACGGCTGGTCCCTGGTCCGCAGGGAGTACCCGACGGCGATCGGCCCGGTCGACATCCTGTGCCGTGATCACACCGGGGCCACCGTCGCGGTCGAGATCAAACGCCGGGGCGAGATCGACGGCGTCGAGCAGCTCACCCGCTACCTGGAGCTGCTCAACCGCGATCCGCTGCTGGCCCCGGTGCGCGGCATCTTCGCCGCGCAGGAGATCCGGCCGCAGGCCAGGGTGCTGGCCACCGACCGCGGGATCGGCTGCGTCACCCTCGACTACGACTCACTGCGGGGCATCGCCCCGGAGAACCCGACCCTGTTCTGACCCGCCGCCCTACCCGGGCGGCGGGTCCGGCCGCCCCCCGGCGTACCGGTCCTCCGGGGCGCGCCCTCAGACCGCTTCCAGCATCCTGCGGATCTCGCCCAGCAGGTCGGTGGCGTAGCGCTTGTCGCGGAACATGTCACCGGCGTGCGCGGCCCCGGGGAAGCGCACCAGCGTGCCCTTGCCCTCGGAGGTGGACTTGTGCAGCCGGTCGGCGACCTGCGCCGCCGCGAAGTCGTCCTCGGCGACCAGATAGAGCACCGGCACCCGCAGCTTTCCGACGACGTCGGTCAGCTCGTCGAGCCCGCCGGACAGGCTGATCACGCCCGCCGCCTCGGAGTCGGGATCGGCGGCGGCGGAGATGGCCACCGAGCCGCCGAGCGAGCCTCCGGCGTAGACGAGCTTGGTCACCCCCTCCTCGCGCAGCCGCGCCCCGACGGCGAGCATCTCCCTCTTGCCACGTTCCAAGGAGCCCGCCACCCCGAGCTGGATCGGGATGAATCCGTACTGGAAGACGGCGACCCGGTACCCCTCCGCTACCAGGTCGGCCGCCATCGGGCTCCAGTCGCAGTTGCTGCCGTTGATGGTGTTGGCGATCACCACCCCGCGGGCGCCCGTGTCACCGGCGAGGCCGATCTCCAGGTCGCGCTCCGGGCCCTTGATCACTTCCTTCCGCAGTGCCACGGCCGGGCCCGAGGCGCAGTCCCGCAGCGGCTGGTCCACGGCCGGAGGACCGACGCTGGCGATGGTGGTGGCGGGCGCGGACGACGACTCCTCCCGCCCTGCGGTCCCGCATCCGGCCGCGGTTCCGCATAACAAGACGACGGCCATCAAGATCGTTTCAGTACGACGCATGACGAAAGTTTCGGGGCCGCGCGCCCGCGTGCCACAAAGTTGCCTCATCTGAAATGGAAACGTGTTGTGCCCGTCTTCTAAGGTCTATGGTGACGATATGACGGCTACCACCGGCGACCGCACCTTCGACTCGCTCGATCCCGCCACCGGAGAGCCGGTCGGCACCCACCCGGTGCACAGCGCGGACGACGTGCGCGCGGCGGTGGAACGGGCCACGGAGGCGGCCGAGTGGTGGTCCGCGCTGGGCTACGCGGCGCGCAAACGGCGGCTGCTCGACTTCAAGGCCGTCCTCACCCAGAACCTCGACCGGCTGGCCACACTGGTCACGGCCGAGACCGGCAAGCCGAAGGGCGACGCCGTCCTGGAGATCGTGCTGGCGATCACCCACACCGACTGGGCCGCGCGGCACGCGGCCAGGGTGCTGGGGCCGCACCGGGTCTTCCCCGGCCTGCTCGGCGTCAACCTGGCCGCCACGCTGGAGTACCGGTCGCTGGGCGTGGTCGGCGTGATCGGCCCGTGGAACTACCCGGTGTTCACGCCGGTGGGCTCGATCGTCTACGCGCTGGCGGCGGGCAACGCGGTGGTCTTCAAGCCCAGCGAGTTCACCCCGGGCGTGGGCGTGCTGCTGGCCGAGCTGTTCGCCGAGGCGGTGCCGGGCAGGCCCGTGTTCCAGACGGTCACCGGGCTCGGCGAGACGGGCGCGGCGCTGGCGGGCGACCCCGGTGTGCGCAAGATCGCCTTCACCGGGTCCACCGCGACGGCCAAGCGGGTGATGGCCGCCTGCGCCGCCAACCTCACCCCGATCGTGGCCGAGTGCGGCGGCAAGGACGCGCTGATCGTGGACGCCGACGCCGACCTGCGGGCCGCGGCCGACGCGGCGGTATGGGGGGCGATGTCCAACGCCGGGCAGACCTGCGTGGGGGTCGAGCGGGTCTACGTCGTCGACGCCGTCTACGACGACTTCATGCGGGAGCTGACCCGGGTGGCCTCCGGCGTGCGGGCCGGCGAGCACTACGGCCCGATCACGATGCCCGCCCAGATCGACGTGATCCAGCGGCACATCGGGGAGGCCGTGGCCTCGGGGCGGCCGGTGGTCGGCGGCGCGGACGCGGTGCGCGCCCCTTACGTCGACCCGGTGGTGGTGACCGACGTCCCGGCCGACAATCCGGCGATGCGCGAGGAGACCTTCGGACCGACCATAACGGTGAGCCGGGTCGCCGACGCGGAGGAGGCGCTCACCCAGGCCAACGCCTCGGTCTACGGCCTGGGCGGCACGGTGTTCTCCCGCGGCACGCGCCGGGCGATGGATCTCGCGCGCCGGATGCGCAGCGGGATGACGGCCGTCAACTCGGTCATCTCGTTCGCCGCGGTGCCCGCTCTGCCCTTCGGCGGGGTCGGGGCTTCGGGCTTCGGCCGTATCCACGGAGCCGACGGTCTACGCGAATTCGCGCGCCCCAAGGCGATCTCCCGGCAGCGTTTCCCACTACCGGGAATGAATCTCACCTCGTTCGGGAGAGGTCAGGCGGAACTTGACCGTCTGGTCAGGCTGGTGACCATCCTGCATGGGCGGCGAAAGCACTAATGTCCTGACTCTTCCCGAAAAAGGATCTTGCGTCCATAATGGTGGGCTCTGGGGGTCCGCGATCACGCTGGACGCGAGGTGAATAGTGACGGGTAGGGCGTACCGTGGACTGTCGGCGGAACAACGCCTGGCCGACAGACGGGAACGGCTCATGATGGCGGCGTACACGCTGTTCGCCAACCCAGGGTTTCCCGCAACCACGATCGAGCGGCTCTGCACCATGGCCAGGGTCTCCAACCGGGCCTTCTACGAATGTTTCTCAGGCAGGGAGGCGCTGATGCAGGCGGTCTACGACCGCTGCGTGGACGAGACGTTACAGGCCGTGGCCAAGGCCATGGCAGGAGCACCGAACAGCCTCGACGCACGGATCGAGCACGGCGTCGCCGAGTACGTGGCGTTCGTGACCAGGGATCCGCGCCGGGCCCACATCATGCACGTCGAGGTGCGCCGCGCCGGAGACTGCCTGATCACCGCACGCCAGCGGGCCGTGGGCGGCTTCTCAAGGGTGATGGAGGAGGCCGCGGCGGCCTACCCCACGCGAACCCCGCCCAACACACACCTGCTCGTCCTGGCGCTGATCGGGGCCTTGCAGGAGCTGCTCATCGAGTGGGTGCTCGCCGAGGACCCGCCGTCCGCGGACGACCTCGTGGCCACCGCCGTGCACATCTTCCGGCGATCGTTCAACGCCGGGGAGGCCACGGACGAACGGTAGCCGAGCCAGTGCGAGTCAGGTGAGAGACGTGCAGGTCAGGCCGCCGCGGGAGAGCGTAACTCCACACGCAGGACCCGGTTGAGGCGGGTCACCGTCAGCACCCGCATGACCCGGGGCGGCACCGCGCGCAACACCAGGTGACGGCCGGCGCCGAGCGCTCGCCGGTGCGTTCCCACCAGCACGCCGAGGCCGGTCGCGTCGATCATCTCCAACCCGGTGAGGTCGACGACCAGGTCGCCCTCACCGGAGTCCACCGCCCGATGCAACCGGTGGCGGACCCGTGCGACGGTTCCGGCGTCGAGCCGCTGGCCCACGCGCACTACCTGACCCCCGGACCTTTCCCGGACGCGCATGCCTCCTCCTCAGCCGATGGGTATGACTAACCCTGCCCGGCATTGCGCGGTGCATGCCTATTTCATGCCGTTCACTTGCCGAATCGCGCAGCCGTTGTCAGGGCGCGTGGTAAAAACACCGGTCAGGACCGTTGATCAGAGCCAGCCCATTTCCTGGGCGGCTCTGATCGCGGTGATCCGATTCGTCGCGCCGAGTTTGCCGATCGCACTCGACAGGTAGTTGCGCACGGTTCCCTCGCTCAAATTGAGCGTCGCGGCGATCTCGCCCACCGATGCCCCGCGCGAGGCGAGCACGAGCGCGTCGCGCTCCCGCTCGGTCAGCGGGCTCTCCCCCGCCATCATCGCCGAGGCGGCCAGTTCCGGATCGAGGTAACGCCCGCCCGCGTGCACCTTGCGGATCGCCGCCGCCAGTTCGTCGGCCGAGGAGTCCTTGGGCACGAAGCCGCGCACCCCCGCCGCCAGCGCCCGGCGCAGGTATCCGGGCCGCCCGAAACTGGTCAGGATCAGCACGGCCTGCCCGGGCAGCTCCTCCGCCACCGTCAGCCCGTCCTTGCCGGGCATCTCGATGTCGAGCACCACGACGTCCGGCTCATGCTCGGCCACCGCCGCCGCCACCAGGTCGCCCCTGGCCACGTCGGCCACCACCTCGATGTCGGCCTCCAGGCCGAGGAGCGTGGCGATGGCCCGCCGGATCAGGTGCTCGTCGTCGGCGAGCAGCACCTTGATCATGTCTGTCCCCTCACCGGCACCGTGGCCGACAGCGCGTACTCGCCCGGCCCGCCGGGGCCGGCCGTCAGCGTTCCTCCCTGCGCGACGACCCGTTCTGCCAGGCCCGCGAGGCCGCTGCCGTCGGACCGCCCGGCCTCGCCGTCCGGCGTGACCCCGTTGTTGACCATCCGCAGCCGGGCGGCGCCGCCGTCCGTCTCCACCTCGATCCGGCACCGGCGGGCCGAGCTGTGCCGCAGGACGTTGGTGGTGCCCTCCCGGACGATCCAGGCCAGCAGCGTGCTCACCGTGCCGGGCAGCGCGGAGACCTCCGCGCCAGAGGAGATCTCACAGCGGATCCCGGCCGCGGTGAGGACGGCCCGGACGCTGTTCAGCTCCGCGTTCAGATCGACCGTGCGGTAGCCGCGCACGGCCGTGCGGATCTCGTGCAGGGACTCCTTGGCCAGATGCCGCACCTCTGTCATCTCGGTCATCGCGCGGTCCGGGTCGCTCGGGGTGAGCTTGACGGCCACCTCGCTCTTCACCGCGATCGCCGACAGGCTGTGCCCGACCAGGTCGTGCAGGTCGCGCGAGAACCGCAGCCGCTCCTCGGTGACCGCCAGCCTGGCCTGCGCCTCCTTGGCCTCGATGGCGATCTTGAGAACGTTGTAGAACCACAGCTGGAACCGGTTGCCCCAGGGGAGGACGATGCACAGCAGGCCGAGGAACGACACGGCCCCGGTCCAGCCGTACTCGTGATGCGTCAGGGGCGCGGCGACCACCGTGGCGAGGGCCGCGAGGAGCACCGCCTGCGCGGTGGTCACGGTGAGCACGGCGGCGCTCACCCACACCGGGACCATGATCCCCCAGTTCATCGGCGTCGGGACCTGGATCACGAGCATGGCCAGGGTGATCGCCCCGGAGATCCCGATCTCCCAGTACGCCGTCCTGCCCGCCATGGCCGCGATGATCGTCCGCGCGTAGAGCACGCTGAACGTGATCATGCCCACGATCCCGGTCGTCAGCCGGAACGGTGACATGGCCCCTTCGGGAAGCTCCGCGAGCGTGCCGAGGATGGTGCCGAACCAGGCGAGGAGCGGGGCCACGCCGAGCGACCATTTGGTGATCCGCCGGACCCGCTCGTAGTCGGCGCGCTCTCCTGAGCTGGTATGAACGGACATCGCGCGTAACACGTTAGCCGTGCCGCGGGTCCCACCGGAACAGCCAGCGGGCCAGCAGCGCGGACACCGCGACCCAGGCCAGCGCGATCCCGATCGACGGCAGCGCCGCCACCCACTGCGCGCCCATGGCCAGCGGCTCCCCGCCGCCGCCCAGGAAGTCGCGCCCGAGGTAGGCCGTCCGCATGATCTCGACCACCGGGGTCACCGGCACGGCCTCGGCCAGATAGCCCAGCACCCCCGGCAGGTTCGTGGTCGGGGCCACGATCGGCGCCCCCACCATGATCAGCAGCAGCATCGGCAGTACGGCCACCTGCGCGGTCTCCGCGTTCGGGGTGATCCCGGCGAACGCCGCCGCCAGCAGGCCCATCACGGCCACCCCCAGCACCGCGCCGACCAGCATCAGCGGCACGTTGGCGGGCGGCGGGCCGTCCTCCCAGCGGACGATCCACAGCACCGCGAGCCCCACCTGCAGCAGATAGACGGCCAGCGCCCCCAGCACCGCCCCGCCCAGGATCGCCGCCGCCGACGGCTGCGAGCCGCGCAGCCGCTTCAGCACCAGTTCCTCGCGCCTGGCGGTGAAGGTGTTCACCAGATTGACGAAGACCGCGAAGCCCACCATCATCCCGGGCAGGCCGGTCAGCACGTAGAGCGGGCCGGACACCCCCTCGATCGTCTGACCGCCGACCAGGTTGCTGAACAGCCACCCCATCAGCAACGGCAGCAACAGCACGTTCACCAGTGCGGTCTGGTTGCGTCCCAGCAGCTTCAGATCGACGCGTGCCAGCCGTACGGCGTGCAGGACGTCCGTTCTCATCCTCGCCCCTCCCCCACGACGCGCAGGAAGACGTCCTCAAGCGTCCCCCGGCGTACTTCCAGGTGTTCCAAGGTCATGGCGTGCTTGTCGGCCCAGTCGAGCAGCGGGCGCATGGCCGCCTGCGCCCGGCCGGCGGACGGCGAGGCCGGCAGTTCGTAGCCCACGCGCGTCCCGTGCTCGGTGTGCGTGGTCGTGGCTGCGGCCCCCTCCAGGAAGGGCAGGCCCTCGGGCAGCCGCTCGCGCAGCGCCCCCGGCGACAGCGGAAGCCGGAACCTGATGTGGTCGCCCGCGAGGCCCACCACGTCGTCCACCGTGCCCGTGGCGCTGATCAGGCCCTCGTGCATGATGGCCAGGTGATCGGCGAGGCGCTCGGCCTCCTCCAGGTAGTGCGTGGTCAGCAGCACCGTGGTGCCCGAGTCCTTCAGGTCGTGGATGACCCGCCAGGTGTCGCGCCGGGCCTCGGGGTCCATGCCGGTGGTCGGCTCGTCGAGGAACAGCACATCCGGCCTGGCCAGGACGGCCAGCGCCAGGTCCAGCCGCCGCCGCTGCCCGCCGGAGAGCTGCCGCACCCTGGTGCGCGCCTTGGCGGTCAGCCCGACCAGCTCCAGCGCGCCGTCGATGGACGAGCGTCCGGCATCGGACGCCATCCCGCGCCACACCCCGATCGTCTCGGCCACCGTGAGATCGCCGAGGAAGCCGCCCTCCTGGAGCATCACGCCGATCCTCGGGCGCAACTCCCGCCGCTCCCGGTGCGGATCGAAGCCGAGCACCCGGACATCGCCCTCACGGGCGCGGGTGAACCCCTCCAGGCACTCCATGGTTGTGGTCTTGCCGGCGCCGTTGGTGCCCAGCAGGGCGAACAGCTCGCCTTGGCGGACGGTGAACGAGATGCCGCGCACCGCCTCGAAGTCGCCGTACGACTGCCGCAGGCCGTCCACCTCGATCGCCGCGACGGTCCCGCTCGGTTCTGATCGCATGCCTCAAAGCATGGCTGGACAGGCGCATCCGCATGTAGTCGCCGATATCACCGGCTGGATATGGATCTCACGCCCAAAGCGAATGACTTCTGTCATCTAATGTGGGGCGCATGACGCGTGCTGACAAGGACAACCCGGTCGTGCTCTCGAAGATCTACACGCGGACCGGCGACGACGGCACCACGAGCCTCGGCGACATGAGCCGCACCTCC
Organism: Spongiactinospora sp. TRM90649; assembly: GCF_029382225.1. GTDB lineage: Bacteria > Actinomycetota > Actinomycetes > Streptosporangiales > Streptosporangiaceae > Spongiactinospora. The sequence continues at coordinate 163,607 of NZ_JARLTC010000006.1, read as the reverse complement.
AAGAACGACCCGCGCCTGGCCGCCTACGCGGACGTGGAGGAGGCCAACGCGGTGCTCGGCATGGCCCTGGCGGGCGGCCTGCCCGACGACGTCGCCGAGGTGCTGGGCCGGATCCAGAACGAGCTGTTCGACTTGGGCGCCGACCTCTCCTGCCCGGTGCGCGAAAACCCCGAGTTCCCGCCGCTGCGGGTCGAGGAGTCGTACATCACCTGGCTGGAGGAGCAGTGCGATGCCTTCAACGAGCGCCTGACCCCCCTGCGCAGCTTCATCCTCCCCGGCGGCCCCAATGGCCTGGCCGCCCTCCACCTGGCCCGCACCGTCGTCCGCCGCGCCGAACGCACCGCCTGGTCCGCCATCGAAGCCCACGACGACGTCAACCCACTAACGGTGAAATACCTCAACCGCCTCAGCGACCTGCTCTTCATCCTCTGCCGCATCGCCCACAACGGCGAAGAAATCCTCTGGAAACCCGGCGCGACTAGGTGAGGTCGAGGTGGGCGCCTGGGGGGGCGGATTCGAGCCAGGCCAGGAAGCCGGTGAGGGCGTCTTCGCTCATGGCCAGGGTGATGGCGCCGCAGTCGACCGCCCAGAGTTCGCCCTCACGGCGGCGGGGGGAAACACGAAGGCCGCGCCTCGCAATCGCGTGGCGCGGCCGTAGTCGCAGGCTCAGGAAGGGGAGCCAGTGCAGCTCCCCGTCGGCGTAGCGGGCGACGCCGTTCTTCCACCCGCTTACGCCGTGCCGCAGTCGGCAGAGGACGTTGCCCCGGGATCGGGCGAGAACCACCGCCCGGAGCACCAGCAGGGCGATGAGCGCCACGATGCCACCACAGATCGCCAGTGTCGCCGACATCGCGCCTCGCCCCCCGCCCTGTACCGATGCGATCGAGTTTAGGAACTCGTCCCCTTCTCGATCAAACGTCTTCGCCCGCCGCGCGGAGCCGTGCCTTGGCCCGCTTGGCCTCGACGGCCGCCTGCATGTTCTCGGAGTCGGCCTCGACGGAGGCGAGGGCACGCTCCAGAGCGTCACGCGCCGACCGTACGTCGACCTCCGAGCCCAGCTCGGCCATCTCCGCGAGAACCGACACCTCGTTGTCGGCCACCGAGAAGAAACCGCCGTGGACGGCGGCGACGAGCTCGCCCTCGCCGTCGGAACGCTTCACCCGAAGGACGCCGCCCTCGACGAGGATGCCGAGCACGGGAGCATGATTCGGCATAATACCGATCTCGCCCTCGACCGTCTTGGCGATGACCATATCCGCCTCGCCAGACCAGATCTCGCGCTCCGGCGAGACCACCCCTACTCGCAGCTTCGCCACTTTTCGGTCCTTTCCTATCGGGTGCCGGCACGGCGTGCCGTACCGGCACCACGAGCGACGACTAGCGGGCGAGCTCCTTGGCCTTGGCCACCGCCTGCTCGATGCCGCCGACCATGAAGAAGGCCTGCTCGGGCAGGTGGTCGTACTCGCCGGCGCACAGGCCCTTGAAGGACGCGATGGTCTCGTCCAGCGGAACGGTCTCGCCCGGCTGGCCGGTGAACGCCTCGGCGGCGTACATCGGGTGCGACAGGAAGCGCTCGATGCGGCGCGCCCGCTGCACGGTGACCTTGTCCTCTTCGGACAGTTCGTCGATGCCCAGGATGGCGATGATGTCCTGCAGTTCCTTGTACTTCTGCAGGATTCGCTTGGTCTCCTGGGCCACCGCGTAGTGCTCCTCGCCCACGATCTGCGGGTCGAGGATCCGGGAGGAGGAGTCCAGCGGGTCCACCGCCGGGTAGATGCCCTTCTCCGAGATCGGCCGGGAGAGCACCGTCTGCGCGTCGAGGTGCGCGAACGCGTTGTGCGGCGCCGGGTCGGTGATGTCGTCGGCGGGCACGTAGATCGCCTGCATGGAGGTGATCGAGTGACCCCGGGTCGAGGTGATGCGCTCCTGCAGAACGCCCATCTCGTCGGCCAGCGTGGGCTGGTAGCCCACCGCCGACGGCATGCGGCCGAGCAGCGTGGAGACCTCGGAACCGGCCTGGGTGAACCGGAAGATGTTGTCGATGAACAGCAGCACGTCCTGCTTCTGCACGTCGCGGAAGTACTCCGCCATCGTCAGGGCGGACAGCGCGACGCGCAGGCGGGTGCCCGGCGGCTCGTCCATCTGGCCGAAGACCAGGGCCGTGTCCTTGAGGACGTCGGCCTCGGCCATTTCCGTCCAGAGGTCGTTGCCCTCACGGGTGCGCTCGCCCACGCCGGCGAAGCACGAGGTGCCGCCGAAGTTACGGGCGACGCGGCGGATCATCTCCTGGATCAGCACGGTCTTGCCCACGCCCGCGCCGCCGAACAGGCCGATCTTGCCACCCTGGACGTACGGGGTGAGCAGGTCGATGACCTTGATGCCGGTGACCAGCACCTCGGTGCGGGACTCAAGCTGGTCGAACGGAGGGGACGGACGGTGGATGCCCCAGCGCTCCTCGACCTTCACCGAGGAGGTGGGCACGTCGAGCGCCTCGCCGAGGGCGTTCCACACGTGGCCCTTGACCGCGTCGCCGACCGGCACCGAGATCGGGCCGCCGGTGTCGGACACCGCGGAGCCGCGTACGACGCCGTCGGTGGGCTGCATGGAGATGGCCCTGACCAGGTTGTCACCCAGGTGCTGGGCGACCTCCAGGGTCAGCGTCTTGGTCTCCCCTGCCAGGGCGACCTCGACCTTCAGCGCGTTGTAGATCTCGGGCATCGCCTCGGCGGGGAACTCCACGTCGACGACGGGACCCGTGACCCGCGCGACGCGACCCACGCCGGTCTCAACAGTCTGTGCAGTCATTTCACTCTTTCCCCGCTGCGGCGTCGGCCAGCGCGTTCGCGCCACCGACGATCTCGCTGATTTCCTGGGTGATCTCCGCCTGACGTGCCTGGTTCATCTGCCGGGTGAAAACCCCGATCAGCTCGTTGGCGTTGTCGGTCGCCGACTTCATCGCGCGCCGCCGGGAGGCCTCCTCGGAGGCCGCCGACTGCAGCAGCGCGGTGAAGATACGCGACTCCACGTAGCGCGGCAGGAGCGAGTCGAGCACGGCGCCCGCGCCGGGCTCGAACTCGAAGTACGGCAGGATGGCCGTGTCGTCGCTCGCCTCGGTCTCCACGACCTCCAGCGGCAGCACCCGCTTGACCACGACGTTCTGGGTCAGCATCGAGACGAACTCGGTGGAGACGATGTGGATCTCGTCGATCCCCTCCTCCGCCTTGAACGACTCGATCAGCGTGCCGGCGATCGTCTTGGCGTCGGCGTAGGCGGGCCTGCGGGAGAACCCCTCCCACTGCCCGGCCATGTCGCGGCTGCGGAACTTGTGCCAGCCGACGCCCTTGCTGCCCGTGACGAACGGCACGGCCTGGACGCCGCGCTCCGAAAGGAGCCCGCGCAGGGCCTCGGCCTCGCGCAGCACGTTGGCGTTGAAGCCGCCGCAGAACCCGCTGTCGCTGGTGACGATCAGTACACCGGCGCGGGCCGGGCGCTCCTTCTCCACCGTGAGCGGGTGGTCGATGCTGGAGGTGTTGCTCACCACGCCGGTGACGGCGCGCGTGATCTCCCGCTCGTACGGCAGCGCCTCGGCCATCCGCTGCTGCGCCTTGGCGATGCGCGAGGATGCGATGAGCTCCTGGGCGCGAGTGATCTTCGCGGTCGACTTGACCGACCTGATCCTCCGCCGCAGCAGCCTTAGCTGAGCTCCCATGACCGGCTACTTCGACTCGGACTTGCGGACGACCTTGGTGATCCGTTCCTGGCCGACCTCGCCTGCGTCGAGCGCGTCGACCGGCTCGTCCTTGACCAGCAGCTCGCCGGAGGAGGTCTCGAACCCCTTCTTGAAGTCGGAGATCGCCTCCTTCAGCACGGTGACCGCGTCGTCCGACAGCTCCTTGGTCTCGCGGATGCCGTCGAAGACGCCCTTGTGGTCGCGGCCCAGGTAGTCCAGGAACTCCGTCTCGAAGCGGCGGATGTCCTCGACCGGGACCTCGTCCAGCTCACCGGTGGTGCCGGCCCAGACCGAGACGACCTGCTTCTCGACCGGGAACGGGCTGTACTGCGGCTGCTTGAGCAGCTCGACCAGACGCGCGCCGCGCTCGAGCTGGGCCCGGGAGGCCGCGTCGAGGTCGGAGGCGAAGGAGGCGAACGCCTCCAGGTCGCGGTACTGCGAAAGGGACAGCTTCAGCGTGCCGGCGACCTTGCGCATGGCCTTGACCTGCGCGGAGCCACCTACTCGGGAGACGGAGATACCGACGTTGATGGCCGGCCGCACACCCGCGTTGAACAGGTCGGTCTCCAGGAAGCACTGACCGTCGGTGATGGAGATGACGTTGGTGGGGATGAACGCCGAGACGTCGTTGCCCTTGGTCTCGATGATCGGCAGGCCGGTCATCGAGCCGGAGCCCATGTCGTCGGACAGCTTCGCGCAGCGCTCCAGGAGCCGGGAGTGCAAGTAGAAGACGTCGCCGGGGAACGCCTCACGGCCCGGCGGACGGCGCAGCAGCAGCGAGACCGCGCGGTAGGCGTCGGCCTGCTTGGTCAGGTCATCGAAGACGATCAGGACGTGCTTACCCTGGTACATCCAGTGCTGGCCGATCGCGCTGCCGGTGTACGGGGCGATGTACTTGTAGCCCGCGGGGTCGGAGGCCGGGGCCGCGACGATGGTGGTGTACTCCATCGCGCCCGCCTCCTCCAGCCGCGCGCGGACCTGCGCGATCGTGGAGCCCTTCTGACCGACGGCGACGTACACGCAGCGCACCTGGCGCGACGGGTCGCCGGAGGCCCAGTTCTCCCGCTGGTTGAGGATGGTGTCCACGGCGATCGCGGTCTTGCCGGTGCCACGGTCGCCGATGATGAGCTGGCGCTGGCCGCGCCCGATCGGCGTCATGGCGTCGATCGCCTTGATCCCGGTCTGCAGCGGCTCGCGCACCGACTGGCGCTGCACCACCGAGGGCGCCTGCAGCTCCAGGGCGCGGCGACCCTCGGCGTCGATCGGGCCCTTGCCGTCCAGAGGCTCGCCCAGCGGGTCGACCACGCGCCCGAGGAAGGCGTCACCGATCGGCGCGGACAGCACCTCCCCGGTACGGCGGACCGTCTGGCCCTCCTCGATCTTGCTGAAGTCGCCCAGGACCACGACACCGATCTCCCGGACGTCCAGGTTCAGTGCCAGGCCACGCGTCCCGTCCTCGAACTCAAGCAGTTCGTTCGCCATCGCCGAGGGAAGGCCGGAGACATGGGCGATACCGTCGCCGCAGTCGACGACGGTCCCGATCTCCTCGCGCGCGGCGCCTTCCGGCTCGTACGCCTGGACGAAGCGCTCTAGCGCGTCCCGGATCTCGTCCGGCCGGATCGTCAGCTCCGCCATCTCTCTCTGTCTCCCTATTGACTAAACAACCGACGTCGGATCAGCCGGCCAAGCGGCGGCGGACTTCTTCGATGCGCGCCGCGATGGTGGTGTCGATGAGCTCGTCCCCGACGCGGACGGAGAAACCGCCGACCACGCGCGGGTCCACCTCGACGTTCAGGCGCACATCGCGTCCGTACGAGGTGCGCAGCAGTGCGGCGAGCCGCTGCTTCTGCCCATCGGTCAGCGCCACGGCGCTGCGGACCACGGCGACCAGGCGTTCGCGCTGCGCGGCGACCAGGTTGCCGTACTCCACGAGGCCCTTCTCCAGGCTACGTCCTCGTGAATGTGCGACGACCCGCTTGACCAGCAGCGATGTCACCGGAGTCACCTTGCCGCCGAGCAGCGAGTCGAGGAACTCCTCCTTGCGCTCGGCGGATGTGGCGGCGTCGGACAGGAAGCGGCGCAGGTCCGTGTCGCCTTCGACGATGCGGCCGAACCTGAACAGTTCGTCCTCGACATCGTCGATCTGGCCCGCGGACTCGGCCGACGCGGCCGCGGCGGTCACCGCGACGCGCTCCAGGGCGTCGGCGATGTCGCCGGCCCTGGTCCATCGCCCGCTCACGGCGGCCACGATGGTCTCCAGGGCGGCCTCGCCGACCTTGCCCTCAAGGAGCACGCGGGCCGTCTGCGCCTTCTGCTCGGCCGGACGCGACGGGTCGGACAGAGCACGGCGCAGGCCGTGCTCACGGTCGAAGAGGCCGGCCACCGCGAAAAGGTCGTCGGCCAGCCGGGTGAGGTCCGCGCCCGCCGCCACGGCGTTGAACCGCTCCTCCACCGAGGCCAGCGACGCCCTGCTCTGACCCATCATCGGTCGCTCACCACTCCTCGTTCATCGTCAACGCACCGCCTGCTCGGCGTTCGCGGTCTCCAGCTCCTCAAGGAACCGGTCCACGACGCGGCGCTGGCGGGCCTCGTCCTCAAGGGACTCGCCCACGATGCGACCGGCCAGGTCGGTGGACAGGCGGCCGATCTCGGTGCGGAGCTGGGCGAACGCCTGCTTGCGGTCGGCCTCGATCTGGGCGTGCGCCGCCTCGACGAGACGACGGGCCTCGGCCTGCGCCTCCTCGCGGAGCTCCACCTTGATCTGGGCGCCCTGCTCGCGGGCCTCCTCGCGCAGCCGCGCCGCCTCGTGGCGCGCCTCGACGAGCTGTTCGCGGTACTCCGCGAGAGCGCGCTGCGCCTCGTCCTGAGCGTCGGCGGCCTTCTTCAGGCCGCCCTCGATCGCCTCCGTGCGGGCCTCGAGGACCTTCTGAATCCTCGGGACCAGCATGCGGCCCACGAAGAACAGCACGAACAGGAACGCGAAGCCGCCGACGACCATCTCGGACATGTGCGGCAGCAGCGGGTTGCTCGGACCCTCTTGGGCAAGGACATTCATGTCTGGGCCTCCCCTCTGGGGATCAGTCGCTGGGTCAGCTGCCCTGGAAGGCGAACGCGAGCGCGACGCCGATCAGTGCGAGCGCCTCGGTGAACACGAAGCCGAGAAGCATGTTCTGGCGGATCAGGCCGTACGCCTCGGGCTGGCGGGCGATCGCCTGGACGCCCTGGCCGAAGATGATGCCCACGCCGACGCCCGGGCCGATGGCCGCCAGGCCGTAACCGATGGAGCCGAGGTCACCGGTGACTTGAGCGAGCAAGCTCATGCTTTTCCGTTTCCTTTTCTATCGGCCGGTGGAGTGTCCACCGGAACTCTTGTGGGGTCTCAGTGCTGAGGTCTCAGTGCGCGGGGTGCAGCGCGTCGTTGATGAACATCGCGGTCAGCAGCGTGAACACGTAGGCCTGCAGGCCCTGGATGAACAGCTCGAACGCGGTCAGCGCGATGGTCATGACGACGCCCAGCACGCCGATCGGCGCGCCCAGCGGGGTCAGCTGCACGAACAGGAAGTGCCAGCCCACCTCGGAGAACAGTGCGATGATCAGGTGACCCGCCATCATCGTGGCGAAGAGCCGCACCGCGTGCGTGACGTGGCGCAGGATGACGGTGGAGGCGAACTCGATCGGCGCGACCAGCACGTACATCCACCCGGGAAGCCCGGGAGGGAACATGATGTTCTTGAAGAAGCCCCAGGGGCCCTGGTTCTTCATGCCGAGGAAGAGGACCAGGATCCAGACGCCCAGCGCGAGGATCGCCGGGTAGCCGATGATCGACATGACCGGGAACTGGAGGAAGATGACCGAGCCGAACAGGTTCATCAGCAGCACGAACACGAACAGGCTGAACAGCAGCGGCATCCAGCGGTCGCTGTCCTTGCCGAGGAACGGCCGGGCGGTCTGCTCCCTGACGAACTCGTAGGCGTACTCGCCGAGGTTCTGCATGCCCCGCGGCACCAGCTTGGGCCGCGAGAACGCCGCGTAGGCCAGTACGACGGCGAGTGCCGCGGCGATGAAGGCGAGGAGCGCCGGCTTGTTGAACCAGGCGGCACCCTCGACGAGCGCCGGCCATTCGAACAGGTTGAGCCCAGGGGCTTGGAACTCGTCGGCAGCGAGGGGCGGCGCGGCGCTCACTCGGCGTTCCCTTCGTCGTGGTGGATCAGGGTGTCTTCCAGCGCCCGGTCACCGAGTGGCGAGGGATCGGGAAGCGCAGTCAGGTGGGTGGTGCGGTCGGACGGAGACCAAGACCCGCGGGCAGGCGCCCAGGCGGATTGGCGATCGCGCACGCGACGATAGCAGGCGGTGGCGTGACTAGTCATATCGGGCCACCAACTGTCTGCCGTCAAAAGTTTACGGGAAGGCACGGCGGGGCGGCGAGCGGCCCTGGCGGGCGGCATCACTTCTCCCCGGCGTGGCCGGGCACCTTCACGGTCGGGTCGACGTAAAGGATGCGCAACTTCATGAATCCCCTCGCCTCGCCGATCGTCCAGGCGACGGTGCAGAGGATGACGGTCCAGGTAAAGGTCATCGGGTGCCAGGCGGTGACGTCGGAGAGCGACCTCAGCGCCACGGCCAGTGCGACGATCTTGACCAGGTACGTGCCCATCGCGGCGGCCATCATCATCGTCGGCGAGATGCGCGACGCGTAGGCCACGGCGATGAGGCTGAGTATGAAGAACCCGGCGACGACCGCCACGCCGATCAGAGCGGCGAGGACTCCCGGGACACCGACCGTGAACATCGAGACCACGGCCACGACCAGGCCCACCACCAGGGCGGGAATCGCGGCGCTTCGAAGGACGCGCACGTCGTTGGCCTGCATCGGTGCTCCAGAAACGGTTATCAAGCGAGCATTTGCTGCCTCACACGGCCAAGCCGGTGAGAACGTCTGCTAGTGAAAGCTATCACAAGCTCTGGGAGAGCCGCCTTTACCTGCCGTTTCTAGAACAATGATCAGGGGGTGACACGGGATGAGAGGCCAGGTAGAGGCCCATCTGGCAGGGGTATCACCGCGGTCTCATCCCCCATTTCGGCCATCGGCGGAAGACCGCTCGCCGGGCCTGCGGGGGGCGTGTGCGGGGCCGTCGGCGGGACCGGCGGGGCCTCCCCCATCGGCGGGCGTACCGGGGAGCGCATCGGCGGGCCTCCGACGGGACCGACCTGCGGGCCCGGCATCGGTTCCGGCGCGGGACCGGACGGCGAGTCGCCCCCCGGCCTGCGCCGATGCCCGGCCGCGTGCGCGCCGCCGCCCCCACCGCCGCCACCGCCGCGCCTGCGCTCACGCCAACGGGGCAGCGCCATCAGCAGCAGCACGACCAGCGCCAAGATCACGATCGCCACGAACACGATCAGCGGGAAGCCGTTGATCGACGCCCCCACCACCGCGAACCCGAACAGGAAGGTCCAGGCGTACATGATCAGCACCGTGCGGCGGTGCGAGTGGCCGACGTCGAGCAGCCGGTGGTGCAGGTGGCCCCGGTCGGGGGCGAACGGCGACATGCCGTAGGAGGTGCGCCGGACGACCGCGGTCCAGAGGTCGAGCAGCGGCAGCACCATGACCGCGACCGGCAGCAGCAGCGGCAGCACCAGCGGGAACCGGTTGATCGTGGGGCTCAGCGCGCTGGGGTCGATCGGGGTCACGGTGACCACCGAGCTGGCCAGTACCAGGCCGATCAGCATCGCACCCGTGTCGCCCATGAAGATCTTGGCGGGGTGGAAGTTGTGCGGCAGGAAACCCGCGCAGATGCCGATGAGCACGGAAGTGATGGCGGCCGTGGCGTTGATCCGGGTGTCGCCCATGGTGGTGGACAGCACGATCGAGTAGACCCACATCGCCATGGCCGCGATGCCGACGATGCCCGCCGCCAGGCCGTCGAGGCCGTCGACGAAGTTGACCGCGTTGATGGCGACCACCACGACCAGGATCGTGATGATCGTGCGCAGCGTGCTGTCGAGCGCCACCGAGGTGGTGCCGGGCACCGGAATCCAGGTGAGGTAGAGGCCGAACGCCACCAGCAGGCCGGCCGACGCGATCTGGCCGCCCAGCTTGATGAAGGGGTCCATGCCCCACCAGTCGTCGAGGAAGCCGGTGAGGGTGATCAGGCCGCCCGCGGCCAGCAGCGCCGTGACGGTCTGGCCGCCGGCGAGGTCGGGGTCGGCGAGGGACTGCGCGACCCAGGGCTGTTTGGTGGCGAACAACAGGCCGGCGACCAGCCCGCCGTACATGGCGAGGCCGCCCAGGCGGGGCGTCGGCGTGGTGTGCACGTCGCGCTCGCGCACCTCCGGCATGGCGCCGATACGGATGGCGAAGACGCGGACCAGCGGCACGAGCAGGTACGTAACCGCCCCGGCCACCAGTGCTATGAGGAAGTACTCGCGCACGGACCTAGTTTCCTGGATGCACCGGCCTGCTGTGGCCGGAAATCGACACAGAACAGCTCATGATTCGCTGGGATAAACCCGATGGACGCCCACCAGCTCGCTCACTCGTCTCCTCACCTCCGGGGCGCGTCCGGGGTCGCGTACCGCGGTGGCCACCAGTGACGCGACCTCGGTGAGGTCGCCGGGGCCGAACCCCTGGGTGGTGACGCACGGGGTGCCGACCCGCATGCCGGAGGTGACCGTCGGCGGCTCGGGGTCGTAGGGGATCGCGTTGCGGTTCAGCGTGATCCCGGCGGCGGCGCACCTGCGCTCGGCCTCGGCTCCGGAGACCCCGACCGGGCGCAGGTCGATGAGGGCCAGGTGGGTGTCGGTGCCGCCCGAGACCGGGCGCATGTCCGCCGCGGCCAGGCCGTCGGCCAGCGCCTGGGCGTTGTCCACGACACGCTTGCCGTACTCGGCGAAACCGGGACGCATAGCCTCGCCGAACGCCACCGCCTTGGCCGCCACGACGTGCATCAGCGGGCCTCCCTGGATGAACGGGAACACCGCCCGGTCGATCTTCGCCGCCAGCTCCGCCGTGCACAGGACGCCCCCGCCGCGCGGACCGCGCAGCGCCTTGTGAGTGGTGAAAGTCACAACATCGGCGTAGGGGACGGCGGAGGGGATCACCCCGCCGGCCATCAGCCCGATGGTGTGCGCGACATCGGCCAGCAACCACGCCCCCACCTCGTCGGCGATCCCGCGGAACGCGCCGAAGTCGATCAGCCGGGGGTAGGCCGTGGCGCCGCATATGATCATCTTAGGCCGGTGGCGGAGTGCGAGGTCACGTACCTCGTCGTAGTCGATCAGTTCGGTATCGCGTCGCACGCCGTACGCCACGACGTCGAACCACCGACCCGAGAAGTTCACCTTCGAGCCATGCGTGAGGTGGCCGCCGTGCGGCAGCGCCATCGCCAGCATGGTGTCGCCCGGCCGCAGCAGCGCGGCGTACGCCGCCAGGTTGGCCGAGGCCCCGGAGTGCGGCTGCACGTTGGCGTGGTCGGCGCCGAACAGGCGCCTGGCCCGCTCGATCGCCAGCGCCTCGGCACGGTCCACGACCTCGCAGCCGCCGTAGTAACGACGGCCCGGATAGCCCTCGGCGTACTTGTTGGTGAGAGTGGAGCCGAGCGCGGCGAGGACGGCGGGCGAGGTGAAGTTCTCGCTCGCGATCAGTTGCAGGCCGTTGCGCTCGCGGTCGAGCTCGTCCAGGATCACCGAGGCGATCTCCGGATCCTCGCGCATCAGCCTGGTGAAGTCAGGCCCGTAGTACGGCACGGCGCCCGGCGTCTCATCGCCCATCGCCTCACTCCGTCCGGCGAGCGCGCGGCGAAACCGCCCGCGCCCATGGCTCACGTGTGTCCACTGTAAGCCTGGCACGGCCGGTTTTCCCACGTCACATGGTCAGGAGATGGTGGAGGCGTCAGGAGAAGGCGTGCGGCGCGCCCGCGTCGACGGGCACCCATCGCGGGGTGTCGGCAGCCTGGTCGCTTATCGCACCGAGCATGGACTGGCGGTACATTCCCAGGCGTTTCTGCCATTCCCCGATGTCCTCGACATAGCGCTGGCCGACCGGGGCGTCCCAGACGTCACGGCTTTGCGCGAGGCGCTCGGCTTCTTTCAGCACGCCGGTGAGGGATTCCATCATCGGCATGACCTGTTGCCAGAGCGTCACGAGCTTCTGGTACTCGGGGTTGAACTGCCAGGCGCGGGGCTGGCCGTCGAGACCGAGCGGGTCGCCGGTGCCCTGCGGTGGCGCCTCGCCTTGCTGGAGCGGCTGTGGCGCCGGCGGATCGTCGAACATACGAGCTCCTCCTCATACCCCTGCGGCCGAATCGGCGACTCGCTACGAACCGGACGGATGCGATCGTTCCGGAGCACCGGGATCGATGGATCCCGCCGGGCCGTCGGGGCCGACGTCCTCAGGCACCCAGGGGCCCTGCCCCCACTGCTCGCCCGGCGGGACGGTGACGCTCGGCATGTCCATCGGCTCGACCTCGCGCATGTTCTCGAAGAGCTCGCCCATGTCGTCCGGCGAGGGCGGGTCGACCGGCACGGAGACGACGTCGTCGCCCCCCGCCGGAGCCGCCGTGCCGGCCGGTGGCGCCGTTTCCTGCCCGGACGGCTGCGCCGTGTCGGACGGGCTCGGAACGTCGTCCAGGGCGGCCGGAGGCTCGGCGTAGGCCACTCCCGACACCGCTCCGCCGTCGGCGGAGGCGCCCGCGTTCTTCGGCTCCAGTTGGGGGTCCTCGCCGCCGTCCGGAACGCGCTCGATCTGCGGGATGTCGTCCTCGGGCGGCGCGTCGGGGCTGGGCAGCGTGGGGTCGATCTGTCCCGGCGGGCCGTCGGGCGTCACTCCGTGCGGGTTCTCGCGGAGGTCGTCGGCGATCGGCATGTCGTGCGGGACGGCGTTCTCCATGTTGTCGATCATGTTCTGCAGTTCCTGCATGGTGGGCGGCTGCAGGGGCTGCTCGATCAGCTTGGTGCCGTTGGGCAGCTCGATGACCCGCGGCCCGTCGGGGGCGGAGTCGTCGGGGTGATCGATCCGGTCGGGGTGGTCGATCCGGTCGTCGTTCTGCGGCGGGTCGGGGTCCTTCGGCGCGTCGGGCTTGTCACCATCCGGCTTCTCACCCTTCGGCTGGTCCTCCTTGGGCCGCTCGTCCTTCTGGTCGTCGTTCTGCGGCGGGTCGGGGTCCTTCGGCGCGTCGGGCTTGTCACCATCCGGCTTCTCACCCTTCGGCTGCTCGTCGGGCTTCTCACCCTTGGGCTGCTCATCAGGCTTGTCGGGCTTCGACTGGTCGTCCGGCTTGTCATTCTTGGGTTGCTCTTCGGGCTTCTCACCCTTGGGCTGGTCGTCCTTGTGACGCTCGTCCTTGGGCTGCTCGTCCCTCGGCTGCTCTTCGGGCTTCTCGCCCTTCGGCTGCTCCTCGGACTTGGGCTGCGGATCCTTCGGCTGGTCGTCCTTCGGCTGCGCGTCCTTGGGCGTGGTCTCCTGGCGCTCAGGAGTGGGCGAGGCCTCCGGAGTGGGAGCCAGCCGGGACTCAAGGCCGATCGGCGCGCCCTCCTGCTGTTTCTCCTTCTTCTCCAGGACCGTGAGCCTGGAGGAGACGTCGGTCACCATGCCGTCGCACGCGTCGGCGATCTCGGCGGGGCGATGCGCCGCCTGGGCGGGCACGCCCGCCGCACTCACCAGACGGGCCACCTGCCCCTCTGTCGAGCGGATCTGCTCCGCCGCTTTTCCCACCTCGGTCAGCAACTGCCGGACGAGTTTGGGATCCATGCCCTCGAACTTGCCCATGCGCGTCTCCCGGGACGTTATCGGCCGCCCACATACGGTACCCGCGCGCGGGCCGTACGTCCTAGCGATAAACAGCGGGTATAAGGGATCAATCGTCGGCGCCGGGAGCGGGAACCGGATCCGGATCTCCGTCGGTGGCGATGTATCCGGCGACCGCGCGGAGCTTGTCCACACCGATCACGCCGCGCCGCAGCAGCCGCGGCACCGCGGTGGTCAGATCGACGATGGTGGACGGCACCCGGTCGGCGCACGGCCCGCCGTCGAGGTAGACCTCCACGGCGTCGCCGAGCTGCTTCTCGGCCTCCTCCGCCGTGGTCGCGGGCTCCGCGCCGGAGCGGTTGGCGCTGCTGACCGCCATCGGCCCGATGTCCTTCAGCAGGTCGAGCGCCACCCCGTGCAACGGCATGCGCAGCGCGACCGTGCCCTTGGTGTCGCCGAGGTCCCATGAAAGCGACCGGTTTGAGCGGCAGATGAGCGTCAGCGGCCCCGGCCAGAAGGCGTCGATGAGATCCTGCCCGTACGGGCCCAGGTTCTCCACGAGGGCGTTGGCGGCGCGCACGGTGCCCACCAGCACGGGCACGGGCATGTCGCGGCCCCGGCCCTTGGCGGCCAGCAGGGCGTTGACCGCCGACTGGACGAAGGCGTCCGCGCCGATGCCGTACACCGTGTCGGTGGGCATCACCACAAGCCGGCTCAGGCGCAGGGCGGCGGCCGCGTCGGCGAGGCCGGCGGCCCGCTGCTCGGGGTCGGCGCAGTCGTAACGTCTGCTCACAGTGTGCATCCTTTCACTGCCGCTCACTCCTGGCCGAAGCGGGCGGTCACGAAACGGTCCCTGCGGGTCAGGTCCTGCTGGACGCGCACGTCACGCCAGCCGTTCTCCTCGGCGAAGATCAGATAGACGGCCGAGCCCTGCACGTCGGCGTGCTCGACGGCGACGAACCCGCCGGGGCGCAACAGCCGCCTGGCGGTGCGCTCCACGGCGCGAACCTGGTCGAGGCCGTCGTTGCCCGAGCCGTAGAGGGCACGCGCCGGGTCGTAGTCGCGGACCTCGGGATGCCTGGGGATCGAGCCGGGGGGGATGTACGGCGGGTTGGAGATGACCAGATCGACGGTCCCGTTCATCTCGCGCAGCGCCTCGGCGAGGTCTTCCGGATGCAGGGTCACCCGCCCCTGGCCCAGTTCGGAGATGTTGCGCTTGGCCCAGCCGTAGGCGTCGGGGTCGATCTCGACGGCGTGCACCCTGGCCAGCGCCACCTCCTGGGCGATGGACAGCGCGATCGCGCCGGAGCCGGTGCCGAGATCGACGACCGTCGGGGAGGCGACGTCCATCTCACGCAGCCGGTCGATGGCCCAGCCCGCCACCACCTCGGTCTCCGGGCGTGGCACGAACACCCCGGGGCCTACCTCAAGGGACAGGTAGCGAAAGAAGGCCCGGCCGGTGATGTGCTGGAGCGGCTCGCGGGCCTCGCGCCGGGCGATGCCCTCCCAGAACAGGGCGTCGAAGTCGGCGTCCTTCACCGTGTGCAGCTGGCCTCTGCGGACACCGTGGACGAAGGCCGCTATCTCCTCCGCGTCGGTGCGCGGAGACGGCACGCCGGCTTCGGCCAGCCGGGCGGTGGCGAGGGCGATCTCGTCCAGGAGGAGGCTCATGACATACGGTCTTGGAACTGGTCTCGCTATGCCTGTCGGAAAGAGGGACTGGTGGTGGTCAGGACGCCGAGGAGTGCGCGGCCAGCTTCTCGGCGGTCTCGGCGTCGAGCAACGCCTGGATGAGCGCCGTCAGCTCGCCGTCGAGGACCTGATCGAGGTTATACGCCTTGAAGCCCACTCGGTGGTCCGAGATGCGGTTCTCGGGAAAGTTGTAGGTGCGGATCCGCTCGGAACGGTCGACCGTGCGCACCTGTGACTTGCGCTCGGCGGCGGCCTCGGCCGCCGCCTCCTCCTCGGCGATGGCCTGCAGGCGGGCGCGCAGCACGCGCATCGCCGTCTCCTTGTTCTGGAGCTGGCTCTTCTCGTTCTGGCAGGAGACCACCGTGCCGGTGGGCAGGTGGGTGATGCGGACCGCGGAGTCGGTGGTGTTGACGCTCTGGCCACCGGGACCACCGCTGCGGAAGACGTCGATCCGCAGGTCGTTGGGGTCGATCTGGACGTCGACCTCCTCGGCCTCGGGATAGACCAGCACCCCGGCCGCGCTGGTGTGGATACGGCCCTGCGACTCGGTCGCGGGGACCCGCTGCACGCGGTGCACGCCGCCTTCGAACTTCAGCCGGGACCACACGCCGTCGTCGCCCTTGGACTTGATGGCCACCGTGACGTCCTTGTAGCCGCCCAGGTCGGAGGGCTGGGAGTCGATGACCTCGGTCTTCCAGCCGGCCCGCTCGGCGTAGCGCAGGTACATCCGCAGCAGATCGCCGGCGAACAGGGCGGACTCCTCGCCGCCCTCGCCCGCCTTGATCTCCATCAGGATGTCCTTGGTGTCGTTGGGGTCGCGCGGGATCAGCAGGTGTTTGAGCCGCTCCTCCAGCGTGGGCACGCGCGCGGCCAGTTCCTCGGCCTCGGCCGCGAACGCCGAGTCCTCGTCGGCCAGCTCCCTGGCGGCGGCCAGGTCGTCGCGGACGGTCTCCAGCTCGCGGTAGGCGGCCACGATCGGGCTGAGCTGGGCGTAGCGCCGCCCGATCGTACGTGCCCTGCCCTGGTCGGCGTGCACGGCGGGATCGGCGAGCGTGCTCTCCAGCTCGGCGTACTCCTTCAGCAGCTCGTCCAGCTTCACCGCGTTGATCCCTTCAGCGACTTGCGCGACTTCGGTTGAGAAAACCTCGACCAGCAAGAACGCCGACCCGGGCGCACCCCTTGTGAACAGGGGGTGGTTCCGAGCCGGCGCTGGTCGTTGGCTACTTGCCCGCGGTCTTCTTCCCGAAGCGCTTCTCGAACCGGGCCACGCGGCCGCCGGTGTCGAGGATCTTCTGCTTGCCCGTGTAGAACGGGTGGCACTCGGAGCACACGTCGGTGTGGATGACACCGTTCTTGGCGGTGCTACGGGTGGTGAAGGAGTTGCCGCAGGTGCAGCTCACCTGGGTCACCTGGTACTCAGGGTGAATATCGCGCTTCATGGTCTTCCTCTCGCATTTGGCGGTCGCCGGGTCGCCATCGCCATCCCCCATAAGGGGTGCGCGCGCCGCACACCGGATTGCGCGCGGGCGGGAACCGGTACCGCTGCGGTTCGGGTTCCAGTGTGCCAGATCCTGCAACCATCCCGGTCATCGGATAATTCCCGCCGCGCCGCGGTCTTCGGGCTGCCCTCACGAGGCCGTGAGACAGCCTGTGACGGCCTTCCTGACGGGCTCGTGCCCCCCTCAGGAGGCCGGGGCACTGACAGCACCGACAGCACTGTACGGCGAGCCGCAGGGCCCGCCGTACAGTGCTGTCGGTGCGCCGATGCTCAGTCGCGGTCGTTGCTGACCGTGGTCTTCTGCACCTGGAGCAGGAACTCCGCGTTGGACTTGGTCTCCTTCATCTTCTCCAGGAGAAGTTCCAGAGCCTGCTGCATGTCCAGCGCGTGCAGCACCCGCCGCAGCTTCCAGACGATCTGCAGCTCGTCCCGGGCCATCAGGATCTCCTCCTTGCGGGTGCTGGACGCGTCGACGTCCACCGCGGGGAAGATCCGCTTGTCGGCCAGGGACCGGTTGAGCTTGAGCTCCATGTTGCCGGTGCCCTTGAACTCCTCGAAGATGACCTCGTCCATCTTGGAGCCGGTCTCGACCAGGGCCGTGGCCAGGATGGTCAGGGAGCCGCCGTTCTCGATGTTGCGGGCGGCGCCGAAGAACCGCTTGGGCGGGTAGAGCGCGGTGGAGTCGACACCACCGGACAGGATCCGGCCGCTGGCGGGCGCCGCCAGGTTGTAGGCGCGGCCCAGGCGGGTGATCGAGTCGAGCAGCACCACGACGTCGTGGCCCAGCTCCACCAGTCGCTTGGCCCGCTCGATGGCCAGCTCGGCGACGGTGGTGTGGTCCTCGGCGGGACGGTCGAAGGTCGAGTGGATGACCTCGCCCTTGACCGACCGCTGCATGTCGGTGACCTCTTCAGGACGCTCATCCACGAGCACGACCATCAGGTGGCACTCGGGGCTGTTCCTGGTGATCGCGTTTGCGATGGTCTGGAGCACCATGGTCTTGCCCGCCTTCGGCGGGGAGACGATGAGCCCGCGCTGGCCCTTGCCGATGGGCGAGACCAGGTCGATGATCCTGGTGGTCAGGACGTTGGGCTCGGTCTCCAGGCGCAGCCGCTCCTGTGGGTAGAGCGGGGTGAGCTTGTTGAAGTCGGGCCGGTTGCGGGCCTGGTCGGGGTCCATGCCGTTGACGGTGTCGAGGCGGACCAGCGCGTTGAACTTCTCGCGGCGCTCGCCCTCGCGGGGCTGGCGCACCGCACCGGTGATCACGTCGCCCTTGCGCAGGCCGTTCCTGCGGATCTGCGCCAGCGAGACGTAGACGTCGTTGGCGCCGGGCAGGTAGCCGCTGGTGCGGACGAACGCGTAGTTGTCGAGGATGTCGAGGATCCCGGCGATCGGGATCAGCACGTCGTCGTCGCCGATCACCGGCTCGTTGCTGTCGAAGCGGTCGCGCCCGCGGCGGTTGCGCTCCCTGAAGCGGCCACGCCGGCCGCGACGGCCGTCGGCGTCGTCGTCGACCGGACCGCCGCGCTGGTCGCCGCCCCGCTGGTCACCGCGGGTCTGGTCGCCACGCGACTGGTCGCGGTCACGATCGCGGTCGCGGTCGCGGCCACCCTGGTCACCGCGCTGGTCACCGCGCTGGTCACGGTCGCGGGGACCCTGGTCGCGGTCGCGGTCACGACCGCCCTGCTCGCCTCTGGACTGGTCGCGGCCACCGTCGCCGGTGCGCTGGTCGGTCCGGCCCTCGCCGCGCTCGCGGCGGCTGCGGCGCTCGCCGCGGTCGCGGCGTCCCTCGCCACGCTCGGGCCTGGCGTCGGGCTGGGCGGTGTCGGCGGGCTGCTCGGTCACCGTCGCGGCGGACGCGACGGCGGGCTCGGCGGCCTGGGCCGCCGCCTCGGTCAGCGTGGGCTGCTCGGCGGGCGCGGCCTCGACCGGGGTGGCGCGGGTGCGCACACGGCGGGTGCGGGTGGGCCGCTCGGCGGGGGCCTCGGACGCGGCCTCCGGCGCCTCGGGCGCGGCGACCGGTTTGGCGTCGGCGGCCGGGCTCCCGGCCGAGGCCGTGGCATCGGCGGAAACGCCCTGCTTCTCCTGGATGGCCGCGATGAGCTGGCTCTTGCGCATCCGCCCCGTCCCGCTGATGCCGAGGCTCGACGCGAGCTGCTGCAGCTCGGGGAGCACCATGGCGGACAGGCCGGTGCCGGAGCGACGGCGCGGCCGTGCCGCGGCGCGGGTGGGGGTGTCGCCGGCCGCCGACTGCTCAGGTGAGCCGGTGTCGGTGAGGAGTTCGGTGGTGTCGCTCACTAAGGGTCCTTCCCAGGGGTCGGGCGTCGGCGGTGGTCTGCCGACCGTCCCGGAGGTGCGATCGATCCGGCGGGACTGACCGGGTCGGGGTGCACGTTACGTTCCTTGGCCGCCCCGGAGGACGGCTGCCAATGTCGAGGACGGGTGCGCCCACGCCGTCATCGCCGGGCCTCGCCGACGATGGGGGCCTGGAGGCCACCCCCCGGATTGTTACCGCCAACCAGATGACGTCGAGATGGTTGGAGCCCGCATATCCCCGCGTATACCGCCCTTCACGGCGCCCGCCGGATGTGGAGCAACCGGCAACGGCGTATTCAGGGAGGGTTCGCGATCCACTTCTGACGAGGTGGAGCATGACGCAGCGATGTATGGCTGACAAGCACGCACCCATCATGGGGGCATCTGGTGCGGCTATAAGCCTAACATCACCAGCGCACACGGCTATTCCCTGAAGGTCGAAGAGGCATCAGCGTGTCTCGGGAAACTGGGCGCTCGCACCGTCGGTATCGACGTCCAGCGGCTGGATGTGCCAGTCATTACCCACTTCTGACGCGATCAAATCCTGCGTATCCGGTGTCGGAAACGCCAGAACCGTCGGCCCCGCGCCGGAGACGACGGCGGGAACGCCGATCACGCGCAACCGTTTTACCAGAGCCGCCGTCGCCGGCATCGCAGGCGCGCGGTAATCCTGGTGCAAACGGTCTTCCGTGGCCGCGAGCAGCACCTCAGGTTCCGGGATCCGCGTCATCGCCGCCACCAGCAGCGCGGCGCGCCCCGCGTTGGCGGCGGCGTCGGCGTGCGGCACCTCTCGTGGCAGGTATCCCCTGGCCACCTCGGTGGACAGCCGGTGGACGGGGACCAATGCCACGGGCCTGATGTCGGCGTGCGGCGTCAGCCGCACCATGCGCGCGGCCCCCGACGGCTCGCTCCAGGCGATGGTCAGGCCGCCGGCGAGACAGGGCGCCACGTTGTCGGGGTGCCCTTCCATCTCGGCGGCGAGCGCGAAGACCTCATCGTCTGCAAAAGCATCGGAAAAGCCATCGGAAAGGACGTCGGAGGTCTTGCGCCCCGGCCCGGCGGCGAGCGCCCGCGCGGCGAGCAGGCCCGCGCAGATCGCCGCGGACGACGACCCGAGGCCCCGCGCGTGCGGGATCCGGTTGCGGCAGCGCAGCAGCACGCCCTCGGGCTGCGGCGCCCCCATCCAGTCGAAGGCCGCGCGCATGGCCCGCACGATCAGGTGTCCCTCGCCGAGGTCGAGTTCGCCCGCGCCCTCGCCCTCGACCTCCACCCGTGTCGGCGAGGTGGTCAGCGAGGCTGTGACCACGTCGTGCAGGCGCAGCGCGAGACCGAGCGTGTCGAAGCCGGGGCCGAGGTTCGCCGAGGTCGCGGGCACGCGAACGACGACCGTCGTGCTGTCGGTCATGGCCACCTTCGAATGGAGTGCGGAGGTCTGCGGCCCGCCGGGGACGCCCCCGTGCCCGGCGGCCGTGTCAGGCGAGTTCGAGCGCCGTCGCCGCGGCGTGCGCGTCGATGGAGATCGTCACCGGAGCCGGAGCGCCGGAGATCGCCCAGTCGGGGTCTTTCAGCCCGTTACCGGTGACCGTACACACCACCCGCTCGCCATCGCGAACCAGCCCATGCTCACGCGCCTGGAGCAGGCCCGCGACGCTGGCCGCCGAGGCCAGCTCCACGAACACGCCCTCCTCCTGCGCGAGCAGCTTGTAGGCGGCGGCGATCTGGCGGTCGGTGACCGCCTGGATGTCACCGCCCGACTCGTCGCGCGCCGCCTCGGCCAGCCGCCAGGAGGCGGGATTGCCGATGCGGATCGCCGTCGCGATCGTGTGCGGGTGGGTGACCGGCGCGCCCTTGACGATCGGGGCGGCCCCGCTGGCCTGGAACCCCAGCATGCGCGGGGTGCCGGTGGACGGCCCGTCTGCGGCGTACTCCTTGTAGCCCATCCAGTAGGCGGAGATGTTGCCCGCGTTGCCCACCGGCAGGCAGTGCACGTCGGGCGCGTCGCCCAGCACGTCGACGATCTCGAAGGCCGCGGTCTTCTGCCCCTGCAGCCGGAACGGGTTGACCGAGTTGACCAGCGCGATCGGGTAGTTCTCCGAGAGCTTCCTGGTCATCTCCAGGCAGTCGTCGAACGAGCCGTCGACCTGGAGCAGCTTGGCCCCGTGCACCAGCGCCTGCGCCAGCTTGCCCATCGCGATCTTGCCGCGCGGCACCAGCACCGCACAGGTCAGCCCGGCCCGGACGGCGTAGGCCGCCGCCGACGCCGAGGTGTTGCCGGTCGAGGCGCAGATGACCGCCTTGGCCCCTGCCTCGACCGCCTTGCTGATCGCCATGGTCATGCCGCGGTCCTTGAAGCTGCCGGTGGGGTTGAGCCCCTCGACCTTCAGGTACACGTCGCAGCCCGTCAGCGCCGACACTCGCCGCGCGGGCACCAGCGGTGTGCCCCCTTCGAGCAGGGTGACCACCGGCGTCGTCGCGGTCACCGGAAGTCGGTCTCGGTACTCCTCGATGAGTCCACGCCACACCCTGGTCATGATCGCTCCTCGGCAGCCTTGCGGTGTCGAGGACCGAGTTTACGGCCAACCCGCCTGACCTGCGGACGTGAACCCCGTCTCAGGAACCGCTGTAGGGTCTGCAGAGCCCGACCGCCGCTGCCGACCGACGCGCACGAAGGGTGGAGCGCTCAACATGACCGGTGGACACCAGGGACCGCTTCCCGATCTCGCGGACGACCGGCCACGGGTGCGGCGCAACGACCACTCGCCGCTCACGCCGCCCGAACTCGGCGCCTGGCGGCCCACGCTGCCGGTGAGCGTCGTCGTTCCGGCGCACGGCGGGCAACCCCGTCTCGACCTGGCCCTCGCCGCCCTCGCCGCCCAGACCTACCCGCGTGAGCTGCTTGAGGTCATCGTGGTCGACGACGGCAGCGAGCCGCCGCTGCGGCTGCCGGAGATCGCCCCCGAGGGCACCAGGATCGTCCGGGCCGATCCGTCCGGCTGGGGCATCGGGCACGCCGTGAACTCCGGCGTCGCCGCCGCCGGCGGCACGCTGATCCAGCGTCTCGACGCCGACATGGTGGTCTGCCGCGAGCACATCGAGGCGCTGGCCCGCTGGCACCACCTGACCGACTACACGGTCACCATCGGCTACAAGCGGTTCGTCGAGGAGCCCGCAGGGCTCGGCGCGGCGCGGGTGCGCGAGGCCGTGGCGGGCGAAGGGCTCGGCGCGATCTTCGACCTGGCGGCGGCCGTGCCCAGTTCCACCGAGGCCACCATCGAGCGCCTGGACCTCCTGCGCGCCAGCAAGAACCCCTACCACTGCTGCACCGGGCCCACCCTGTGCCTCCACCGCGACCTGTTCCTCGCTGTGGGCGGCGTCGACGCCGGGGTGCCGCGCGGCGAAGACACCGAGTTCGCCTACCGGCTCGCCCAGGCGGGCGCGGTGTTCGTGCCCGATCCGCTGGCGCAGGCCGTCCACCTCGGGCTGCCCGCGCAGACGCTGGAGCGCGACCTGGCGGTGCGGGTCGTCTCGCCGTACCTGGCGCAGCGCGTTCCGCTCCGCCGCGACCTGCGCAAGGACGTGGGGCGGCGGTGGCGCGTGCCGTACGCCGAGGTGGTGTTCGAGGTCGGCGACGCCGGCGAGGAGACCGTGCGCGCGGCGGTCGGGGCGGCGCTGACCGGCTCTATCTCCGACGTGGTGGTCACCCTGGTCGCGCCCTGGTCGTCCCTCGGCTCCGGGCGGCGGCCGGTGCTGCACGATCCTTTGCTGGACCTGCGGCTGATGAGCGAGCGCTTCGCCGGTGACGACCGGGTACGGCTGGCCGACGCCGTCGTACCCTCGCCCGCGCCGATCCCGTTCCGCTACACCGGCCCGGTCGAGCCCCCGCCCGGCCGCGACACGCTGCGGCTGATGATCGACACGCTTCAGGAGCACCGCCCGGGCGTGTTGCGGGTCGATCTCCCCTCCGGCGGCACGGCGCGCCTGGAGCGCACCGAGGCGCTGAGCCGCGCCCTGCTGCTGGCCGGGCAGGGCGTTCCCGTCACCGAGCTGGTCGCCTCCGGCGCCATCGACCCCGACCTGCGAGACGAGCTGGTCGAGGCCACCCACGGCGCGATGAAGGGCGAGTACGCGGAGTACTGGCCGGCCCCCAAGCAGGCGGCCGCCCAGCAGGCGCCGCCGAAGAAGGCGCCCTCCGCAGCCAAGCCCGCCCAGCCTCCGGGGGCCGCTCCCCCGCCGCCCGAGCCGCCTTCGCGGGGCACGTCGCTGCTCGGCCGTCTCACCGGCGCGCGCCGCCGGGGCTGAGGCCCGCAGGTCAGCCGGTCGCGCCGGGCTTGTGGGGAATGTCCACGGCGATCTCGCCGCCGAGCCGGGCGCCCTCCGACAGCGGCAGGTCGTCGCCGCTCCAGAAACGGCCGGGGTCGTACCAGTTGGGCCGCCGACCGGCGGGCAGCAGGCCCATGTCCTCGTAGGTGACCGCGATGACCTCTGCGCAGTAGGCCGACTCCAGCGTGCGCGGGTCGCGCGACCTCGACCGGATCGCGGGCAGCCGCCCGCGCAGCCACCGTCCGGCGAGACGCGCGGTGGAGGGGAACGGCGTACCGTCGAGCCGGGCGATGGTCTTGAGGACGGCATCCTCCATCTCGCGGGTCGCCGGCGGGTCGAGCATGCGCAGCCAGGCGCGCTGGCCGTACCGTTCGGACCAGACCTCGACGGCGGCGCGCATGTCGTGCAGCTGCACGCCCCGGTGGTGGCCGCCCGCCCACATGTCGGGCAGCGACCGGCCCAGCTCGGCGTGCCACATCAGCGGCGGGAGGTCCTCGATGACCACGGCCATGCCGACGTGGTTCACCGGGCTGTTGGTGGTGACCTGGATGGCCCGGTCGGGCACCGAGCGCCCCCGGAACAGCCACACGTCGCCGGTGCGGGTCAGCTCCAGTGCCTCGTCGAGGCCGATGCTCATCGCTTCCAGCCTTTCTTCGCTAGCCTTTCGCCCATGCGGCGGTTGTGGAAGATTCTCGGGCTGGCCTGCTTCGCGGGCGTCGCGGCGACCGGCGTGGTGATCGCCAGGGCCGAGCGGCGGCGGCGTGCCTACACCCCCGACGAGGTGCGTACCCGGCTGCGGGAGCGCCATGCGGAAAGCGGTGAGGGCACGCCCTGACCTGCGGGGAGCCGGTCACTCGGGGCGCCGGCGGCGGCGCAGGGCGCGGCGCAGCGATCCGGCCAGCCCGGCGCGGCGCACCGTCTGGGCCTTCTTGGCGGCGGCCAGCTCGCGGCGCAGCGTGCCGACCTCCCTGCGGTATTCCACGGCGTTCTTGCGCCAGCGGCCCGCCTCGTCGCGCCATTTGGCGATCTGGCCGCGCAGGCGCTCGGCCTCCTTCTTGAGCCGGGCCACCTCGTCCGCGGCCTCCATCCGCGCGCGGTAGGCGCTGCGGCGGCCGATCGGCGGGCCGGCCTCGGCGGCGGCGGCGAAGCCGTACGACTCTCCGTCCACCCACAGCACGCCGTGGGTGTCGTCCACCACGTCGTCGAGGTCCTCCCCCGGCCTCGCGACGATGGCGGCCCTGGCGAACGCCGCGGATCGCTCCAGGCGGGCGGCCACCACGCCGTCCTCGCGCTCATCGAGCAGCACGTTGATCAGGCCGTGGCCCTGTTCCCTGGCCAGGTCGAGGATCCGGGCCAGGCTCTCCTCCCCGGCCGCCCAGCCCGCGGGGATCCGCAGCCGGAACGGCTCGGCGGCGGTCGCCTCGGGCTCGTTCTCGGCCAGGCGCACCCTGGACTCGTGGGCGTAGTGCCCGCCGATCAGGACGAGGTCGAGATCGGGGTCGGTGAGCGGGGCCCGGCGCTCGGGGTCGAGGCGCGACCAGGGGCCGACGACCTCGACGGCGAGGTCGGGGATCGTGCCGCCCAGCAGCGAGTCCACGGTGGCGCGGACGTCGTCGTAACCGGCGGCCTCGACGATCGCCCGGACGTAGGGCACCTTCCACTGGCGGGCCGGGTGCGAGCGCAGCCACCGGTAGGACGGCACGCGGTCGCCGATGTAGGCGTGGCTGACCCGGTCGATCGAGGTCTTGTCGCGCATCCGCATGGAGGGCCCGAGGTGGTAGCCGCGCGCCTGCGGGTCGGGCACGAACACCGCGCCCGCCTGGGCCAGGCGGTAGCCCAGCTCGGTGTCCTGGCCGAGGATGAGGTCGGTGTCCATCGGGCCCGCCGCCTTGAGCAGCCGGGCGGCGACGGACGTGGCGCCGCCGACGTGCAGGCTGAACGCCCGGTGCGGGTCGCGGACCAGGCCGCCGGTGCGCTCCAGCAGGTCCACCAGCCACTGGTGCGGCTCGGCGGGCTCGAACAGCTTGGCCAGGCCGTCGGCGCCGTGGTCGGCGAGGGCGGTGGCCAGCGCGCTCGGGAGGGGCAGCGGCGCGCCGGTGAACCGCAGGTAGCTGGTGACGACCAGGTAGGGGGCCAGGTGGTGCCAGCGCATGTGCGCCTCGACCTCGTCGGGGGCGAGCACGACGTCGGAGTCGAGCCAGTGCACGACGTCGCCGGTGGCGGCGGCCAGGCCCGCGTTGCGGGCCGAGGCGCGGCCGGGGGTCTCGCACACCACCATCCGGGTCAGCTCGGGGCGGATCGCGCCGAGCCGCAGCGGCGGGGCGCTGCCGTTGTCCACGACGACGACCTCCAGCAGTTCCTGCGGGTAGGTCTGGGCGGACAGCCCGGCCAGGACGAGGTCGAGCTTGTCCTGGCCGTTGTAGGCGGGCACGACGACCGTGACGGTCAGGGAGGGGGTCCAGGACCCGATGGCGGGCGGCGTGAGCGCGGTGTAGTCGTTGCCCCGGATCCTCGGCCCGCCGGGAGTGTTCCGGTCTTCCACGGGCCCCGCGCTCACGTACGGCTCGCTTCGCTCACAACCGCTCCCTGGTAGGTGGTGTCGGGGCCGGCTTCCATGATCAGGCTGGGACGGAAGCCGCGCCACTGGTTGGTCGCGACCCGCAGGAAATGGGCCAGGGGCAGCCGCCAGGTGTGGTCGCCGGCCAGCGACCTGCGCAGCATGTAGCCCAGGCCGTGGGTGCGGTAGATCCGGCCGCCCGCGGCGTCGATCCGCTTGAGCAGGTCGGCGTCGACGCCGCTGGTCAGGGAGGCGAATCCGCCGGACTCTCGGTAGGCGTCGCGGCCCAGCAGGATGGTGCCGCCCGCGATGTAGTCGCTCCACCGCTCGCCGGCGTAGTCGGTGCGGCGGACGGTGGCCCGCAGCGGCTCCAGGTAGAAGAACTCGGGGGCCGCGCCCACGACGTCGGCTCCGGAGTACTCCTTGGCCATCAGCAGGTCGGCGAGGTGCTCGGGGCCGTACCAGTCGTCGTCGTCCCACTTGGCGACGTGCTCGCCGGACGCGCGCGAGGCGGCCTGGTGCAGCACCTCGCCGAACGGCGTGGACGCCTCGGCGGCGAGCACGGTGAGGGGCAGCGGGAAGCCCTCGACGGCGCGGCGGACCTCGGGGTGGGACTCGGGCACGCCGTGCAGGCCGAGCACGACCTCGACGCGGGCGTGCCGCTGGCGGGCGATCTGGTCGAGCGCGCCCTTGAGCAGGCGGGGGCGCATGCTGGACATGATCACGGTAACGGTGGGGTCGGCGGCGTTCACGGCGCGGTGGACGTGCCTGCGCAGGCGCACGCTGTGCTCCTCGCGGCGCAGGTCGGCGACCGAGCGGACGTCGGCGGGCCGCTCCGAGGTCTCGGGGGGCGTGCCGTCCCAGGCCATCAGGAGGGCCGCGAGGCCGGGATCGGCCTCCGGCACCCAGGCGGGCACGCGCGGGGCGTACAGCGGCACTCCGGCTGCGGCGAGGCCGAGCACGGCGTCGAGCGGGGCGCGGGCGTCGCCGGGCCACTCGACGCGGACGGCGTGCAGCGGCCGGAGCTCGTCGGCCTGGGCCTCCGTGACCGTCGCGCCGAGCGGACGGTCGTCGACCGACCAGCCCTGGGCGGAGGCGCGCAGGACGGCCTCGCCTTCGGTGGGGGTTCGCTTGTAGCCGAGCGGGCTCGCCCTCCTGGGCGGGGACGGCTCGCCGGCCTCCTCTTGGGTCGGGACTGACTCGGACGCTTCTGGTGAGGTACTCATACCGGGGCTCGATCAGATCCGTGTATCGCGGGGGCGGTCGCCAACGAGCGTACCGATCTCCGGCGGTCTACCGTCACGAACCCTGACAAGATGTCAGATCCGCCGCTCGGCCTCCCGGAGGAGGCCGAGACGGTTTCACTATGAATTAACAGGTAAAATCTGAACCTACTTACACTTCCCCGTACCACCGCATATGTGGCAATTCTCAATGGAATTCACCCATATGACAGAGCCATCTGGTTGCCGTTTCGGTCGCTCATAGGTGAGCCGACCGGTCCCGTTGCAGCAACCGCAGTCCGGAGCGGGCTTGGCCACGGGCCTCTCCCCTGTGCGAGATCACCGGATTGGAACGTCCGCGTATCCCCGTAGAGTAATGCCACATCCCCTTCGGCAACGGGCTTTCCGCCAGATGAACCGGTTCTCGGGGCAGGCCACTGGAGCTCCCGCCTCAATCGGGATCAATGAGGTTTTGCCCGGTGCACCCCTCGGAGGGTCAGGGCGTCTCGTCACCCTCCACGCGCATGACGCTCGCCACGGCCCTGACGATGTCCAGCTCGCGCAGGCTGCCCACGGTCGCCGACAGCGCGGCGTCGCTCGCCCGATGGGAGACCAGGACGAGCTGGGCGTCGTCGCCGTGGCCCTCCTGGCGGACCGTCTGGATGGAGACGTCGTGCTTGGCGAAGATGTCGGCCACCCTGGCGAGCACGCCCGGCTTGTCGGCGACGTCGAGGGCCACGTGGTAGCGCGTGACGGTGTCGCCCATCGGATGGACGGAGAGGTCGGCGTAGGTGGACTCCTCGGGCCCGCGCGCCCCGGTGAGGCGGTTGCGGGCGACCGCGACCAGGTCGCCGAGCACGGCCGAGGCGGTGGGCGCACCGCCCGCGCCCTTGCCGTAGAACATCAGCTCCCCGGCGGAGCGGGCCTCGACGAATACGGCGTTGTAGGCCTCCCTGACCCCGGCCAGCGGGTGCGACCTCGGGATCATCGCGGGATGCACGCGCACGCCGACCGAGGAGCCGTCGTCGGAGCGGGCGCAGATGGCCAGCAGCTTGATCACATAGCCCATCGCCTTCGCGCTGGCGACGTCGGCGGCGGTGATCTCGGTGATGCCCTCGCGGTGGACGTCGGCGGCGGTGACCCTGCTGTGGAAGGCCAGCCCGGCCAGGATCGCGGCCTTGGCGGCGGCGTCGAAGCCCTCGACGTCGGCGGTGGGGTCGGCCTCGGCGTAACCGAGCGCCTGAGCCTCCTCCAGCGCGTCGGTGAACGACGCCCCGCTGGTGTCCATCTTGTCCAAGATGTAGTTGGTGGTGCCGTTGACGATGCCGAGCACGCGGTGCACGTGGTCGCCGCTCAGCGACTCGCGCAGCGGGCGCAGCAGCGGGATCGCGCCCGCGACGCTGGCCTCGAAGTAGAGATCGCCGCCGCCCTGCCTGGCGGCGGCGTGGAGGGTCGCGCCGTCTTCGGCGAGCAGCGCCTTGTTGGCGGTGACCACCGACTTGCCCGCCCGCAGCGCGGTGGCGATCAGCGACCTGGCCGGCTCGATGCCGCCGATGACCTCGACCACGATGTCGACGTCGGGGCGGGAGACCAGGGCCTCGGCGTCGGTCGTGAGCAGGTCGGCCTCGACTCCGGCGTCGCGCTTGCGGCCCGGACGGCGCACGGCCACTCCGGCCAGTTCCAGCGGTGCGCCGATCCGGGCGGCGAGGTCGGCCGACTGCTCGCGCAGCAGCCGCACGACCTGGGATCCGACCACGCCGCAGCCCAGCAGGGCCACTTTCAGCGGTTTCACGGTTGCCCCCTCAGGAGGTCGTCTTCGGTCTCCCCGCGCACGATCACTCGTGACGCGCCGTCCTTCACCGCGACGACGGCGGGCTTGGGCAGGTAGTTGTAGTTGCTGGCCAGCGACCGGCAGTAGGCGCCGGTGGCGGCCACCGCGAGCAGGTCGCCGGGCGCCAGGTCGGCGGGCAGGTGGGTGTCGCGGACCACGATGTCGCCGCTCTCGCAGTGCTTGCCGACCACGCGGGCGAGCATCGGCCCGGCCTCGCTCTCCCGCGAGGCCAGGACGCACGTGTACTCCGCGCCGTACAGCGCGGTGCGGACGTTGTCGCTCATGCCGCCGTCCACGCTGACGTAGGTGCGCAGACCCTCGACGTCCTTGACGGTGCCGATCTCGTAGAGGGTCACGCCCGCGGGGCCGACGATCGCGCGGCCGGGCTCGACGGTCAGTCGGGGCAGCGGCAGCCCGGCCGAGGCGCAGACCCTGGCCACGATCTGGCGCAGGTGGTCGGCGATGAGCTTGATGTCGGGGGCCTCGTCGCCCTCGATGTAGGCGATGCCGTAACCACCGCCGAGGTCGAGCTCGGGCAGCACCACGCCGTGCTCGTCCTTGATCTGCACCAGCAGCCCGGCCAGCCGCTGCGCGGCCACCTCGAACCCGGCGGTGTCGACGATCTGCGAGCCGATGTGGGAGTGCAGCCCGGTCAGTTCGAGCTGGGGCAGCGCCAGCACGCGACGGACCGCCTCGGCGGCGGCCCCGCTGTTGAGCGAGAGCCCGAACTTCTGGTCGTCGTGGGCGGTGGCGATGAACTCGTGGGTGTGGGCCTCGACTCCGGTGGTGACCCGGATGAGGACCTTGGGACGCACGCCGTGGCGCTCGACCAGGTAGCCCAGCCGGGCGATCTCCTCGAAGGAGTCGAGCACGATGTGGCCGACCCCGGCCTCTATCGCGCGCTCCAGCTCAGCGGCGGACTTGTTGTTGCCGTGCAGGGTGATGCGGCCGGGCGGGAAGCCCACGCTCAGCGCGACGGCCAGCTCTCCGCCGCTGCAGACGTCGAGACCGAGGCCCTCCTCGTCGATCCAGCGGGCCAGCTCCCGGCACAGGAACGCCTTGCCGGCGTAGTGGACGTCGCTGTCGCCGAAGGCCGCCATGTAGTCGCGGCAGCGGGAGCGGACGTCGTCTTCGTCCAGGACATAGAGCGGCGTGCCGTACTGGGCCGCGAGGTCTCGTACGTCGACGCCGCCGATGGTGACCGCCCCGCCGGCGCGCCCGGATGTTCGGGGCCAGATGGCGGGGTCGAGGCGGTTGAGGTCGGCAGGCGTGGCGTGGCGCTCCTGAGGGTGCGCCTCGGCGTGGCCGTGCGGCTGTGCCGCGGCATGCCGGTCGCCTGCGGGATGGACGAAGGGACTCACCCGAACGAGGCTATCGGACCCGCTGATCCCATTGGGACGCCTGTCCAGGCTTCGAGACACACTGCCTGCAATTTATCCTCCCCGGTCGACAAATCCCAGGATAAATCACGTTCAAGGGCGCTTCATGAGACTTGATCCTGCGGCGCCGCCCAGGTGTTACACGCCCCGATCGTGCCCTGCCGCTCCCCACGCTTGATCCACGCCGCGCTGTTGCGCGCCGACCCGTGAGTCTTGCGGTGCGCGGCCCACGCCTCCTCCGCGTCGGCCCCCGGGTGACCCGCAGCGGCCCGCACCATCGCCACCGCCTCGGAGTCGATTTCGCGCATGGCCGCCGCCGCCATGCAGTCCGCCTGTAACTCCAGCCGCCGCGACCACGCCTCGTCGAAGATCTCCGAGCCGTTCTGGTCGGCGATGCCGCTGATCTCCTGCACGTGGTGGGCGTACTCGTGGGCCAGGGTGAACATGTCGGAGAAGGCCCAGCTCGCGTCGAGGAGCACGTTGACCGACCGGGTCTCCGGGCAGTAGATCCCGGCCCAGCCGTCGTCGTCGCGCCCGCACGACGACTCGGCCGCCGTCTCGACCAGGTTCACCTCGCCCGGCGGCTCGTACTCGTATCCGGCCGCGCGCAGCGTCGCCGTCCACATCCGGTCGAGGCAGCGGGACAGCTCGCCCAGCGTCCTGCGCACGTCCGCGTCACGGTCTTTGGGCAACTCGCAGTGGCTGGGCACCGGCGAGGCGGAGTACAGGGGGTGGGTGGCGGCTCCGGAACGCGGGGAGCCCGCCTCGGTGCCGAGGACCTCGCGCAGTTGCGGATAGAAGAAGACGACCACTCCGAGCACCAGCGCGAACGCCGCGGCGGCCGGTAGCAGCCGCCTGATCACCCCGCGTCGTCCGCTCACCACCGCTCCCTGTTTTGATGTTCTCGGGAGGGTCTATCACAGTCTGTCGGGTGCCGTTCGGCCATTCGCCGTGAGCCCTTCGGAGATCACCAGGCGGACCGCGCCGGCCATCCTCAGCCGTGCGGTGTGGACCGGTCGCGCGGGCTCGTCCCCCACCGGTACGGCGGGCGCCCGCTCATGCGCGTCGTGGTAGGCCAGCGCGAGCCTTTCGAGGTACGCCGCCCACCCCGGCTCGGCCCGCTCGCACCTGCTCGGCAGCTCGGCCAGGACCCGCAGCACGGCACGGTCCCACGGGCCGGACAGCTCGCCCGGCGCGAAGCCGTCGACCGGAACCCCGAGGTCACGCGCCCAGCGCGCGACGGCCACCGCCCGCGCGTGGGCGTAGCGCACGACGAACCCGGGGTTGTCCCACGTGCGCGGCAGATCGGGCCAGGCCGCCCGGAAGGCGGTGAAACAGGGGCCGATCTCGGTGACGATCTCGCCGGGCTCGGCGACCACGATCTTCAGCAGCCGCCCCGGGCCCGGCCTGACCGCCGCGACGCCGGGCAGCGCGCGCAGCCGGTCCGCGGCCCCGGGATCGGGCGCGGGAGCCGTGAGGACGGCCTCACGCTCCCACCCGCCCGTGGGCATCGGCGCGCTTCCGAGCGACTCCGCGAGCCGGGCGATCGTCACATTGAAGACGATAGCCAGCCCGGCCCCCGGGGCACCTCACCCGCCGGTCAGATCATCGCGTGCGGCTCGGCGGGACCGTACTCGACGAGGCGCGACGAACCGAGCAGGGCGGGGTCCTCGCGGCGCCGCCTGACGTATCCGAACCGGTCGGCGGAGAAGACCCGCACGTTGTCGGCGCGGCACTGGCGCATCAGCACCTCGTCCCAGCCCTCGGCCACGTCGGCGATGCCCAGCCCGCGCAGCACCGTGCGGCGGGCCAGCAGCGTCCCCCCGCCGATCTCCGGCAGGTAGGAGTACTCGGCGCCCGGCTGGTGCAGAACGGTCACCCCCGCGTCCTCCAGGTGGGCGTAGAACGACGCCTTGCCGACCACGTCGGCCGTCGTGTAGAGGAACGCCCGGCGCAGGTCGGCGAGGTGGTGCTCGCCGTACAGGTCGCGCGGGTCCATCACCGCGACCAGGTCGCCCTCGCACAGGTCGAGCCCGCGGCCGAGCGCGCCGCCGATGGTCAGCCGCGTCTCGGCGGCCCTGGCGACCACCTCCACGGAGCCGGGCAGCACCCCGGCCGCCCGCTTGGCGGCCATCTCGGCGTCGGGCCCGAGCAGGATCACCTGGTGGACCTCGTCCTGGCGGGCGATCTGGGCGATGGCCCGGTCGGTGTCGCCCACCGGGGGAACGATCACGGACGTGTGCAGCGTGGCGCGGGCGGCGGGCAGCCCGATCGCGGCCAGGAAGTCGTCCACGCGCTCGGTCATGGTGCCGTCCGCGTACGCCTGACGCATCGCGGTGTGGGCGAGTCCCTCGTCGGGCACGCTGCCGATGGGGGTGGCGCAGGCGGCGATCTCGGCGGCCCGCCACGACTCGGTGCCGGGCGGCAGCGTGACCGCCTTGGGCCACCGGTAGGAGGTGAGCACATCGGGATAGCTCAAGTGGGGAGGCAGCAGCTCTTCCAGGGTCAGCACCCGGTCGAAGCGGCCGTCGCGGATCGGCAGCGGGTTGTGGATCCTGGGCTGCACGGCGAAGGGCAGCACCCCGGCGCGCGGGTGGTCAGCCCGCCAGGCGGGCAGGTCCTCGGGCGAGGTGGTGAAGACGTGGTCGAACCTCCGGGCGGCCTCGCGGAACGCGGCGACGTCGCCTCCGGTGTGCCAGAAAACGGTCCTGATGCCGCGTTCGGCGCACCAGGCGAGCAGGCCGTCCAGCCCCTCGCCGGGACGGTTTACCTCCTCGGCCCACGGGCCGCCGGTCACGGACTCGACCAGCAGCAGGTGGGGCACCTCCTTGGCGAGGATCCTGGCGAAGTCGCGCGGGGTGAAGCCGACGGTCTGGCGCCACTCGTAGCGCAGCAGCGCCTCCGCGTGCGGGTCGGCGATCACCGCGGCGGTCAGGTGGGGCCTGGTGTTCGGCCCGGTGGGCACCCGGAAGGGCTTCAGCTTGAACGAGGCGCCCGCGATGGTTCTGACCGATTCCCTGGCCTGGAACGCGGCCCCCGGTCTCTCCTCGGCCGTCTGGGCGACGGCAGGAGGGGGCTGGCGCTTGGGCGCGACGGGCCGCTTGACCGGGCGGGCGGCGCCGCGCAGGCCGCGCGCCAGCCTGACCGGGTTGCGCCTGCCGGTCTTGATCGCGTCGCCCAGCCGCGACCAGCGGGCCACCTGCAGGGACGACAGCTTCCAGCGGGCGACCTCGGTCTGGTAGCGCTGCTCGGCCAGTTCCTTGCGCAGTTTCTGCTCGGCGGCCCTCGACTCGGCGAGGGAGCGCTCCGTCTCGCGCAGGCGGGTGTTCACCTCCCGCAGTTCCTCGGTGGCGCGGGCGGCCTCGGCCAGCTTGGCCTGGGCGGCGTCGAGCAGCCGCGCCAGTTCGTTGGCCCTCTCCGCCTGCTCCAGGGCGTCCCGCAACGCCCTCCGGGTGCCGTCCAGTCGCTCGCCAGCCACGTCGTCCTCCGATCCCTGAGCGGTGCAAAGGATACTCTTTCCGCTATTCACGAATTTCGGCTAATCGGGAGATGTGCCGGGATCAGCACCGCGAAGGGATGGGCTCGTGCGTGACGGGGAGTGGCCGACGTTCAACGTCCGGCCGTACGTGTGCGGCGCGATCGGCGACGTGGACCCGGCCCTGCTCACGAGACTGCGCGAGGCCGGGCCGAAGGTACGCGCGGCCCTGCAGACCACCGGCGCGGCCCTGTTCAGCAGCAGCCCGCTGGCCCCGTACCACCGTGACCAGTCCGGGTACGCCTTCGCCTGGGGAGAACGCAGGCCGAAGGAGTCCGACCGCTGGATCACCGTCGCCGAGACCTACGAGACCCCCGGTCTCATCGACGACGGGGAGCAGGTCACCCTGCACGCGGGTGCGCTGGGGCTCGTGGACGTCTACTACGTGCGCACGCCCGGCGTGGTCTACTTCTCCTCGCTGCTCGAACCGCTGCTGTCGCTTACCGGTGGGTCGTACGAGCTGGACTGGGCGGCCTGGGCGTCGATCCTCCAGGTCACCTTCCCGCTGGGCGACGACACGCCCTATACCTCGGTCAAGCGGCTCAACGGGTCGAGCGCGCTGGTCCACGACCGGGCCACGGGGCGGATCTCCACCGACCGGCGGCTACCGCGCTGGGTGCGCCAGGAGCCCTACGAGGCGTGGCGCGGCCCCGGTGAGCTGCTGGAGATCCTGCACGAGGCGTACAAGGAGTTCGAGGACCGGCCGCTGTTGGTGCCGGTGAGCGGCGGCTACGACTCCCGGCTGCTGTGCTCTGTGGCGGTGGCCCGGGGCGCCGACGTGGAGTCGTGGACCACCAGCCCCGACGACGGCACGGACGCCGACATCGCCTTCGCCCGCGCGATCACCCACGAGCTGGGCGTACGCCACCGGGTGATCGAACAGGACCCCGCCGACTACCCCGCCGACACTCTCGCCGTGGCCCGCAGGCTGGAATACCTCACCCCGCATCACGCCTGGTACGCCCCCTTCGCCCGCGAGGTGCAGCGCGCCGGACGCACCCTCGTGGACGGCCTGGCCGGCGGCCCCCTGCTGAAGAACTTCATGGTCAGCGGCGAGGCGCTGCACGCCGCCACCGCCGAAGAACGCCAGGCCGCGGTGCTGAGGTCGCTCAGCCTGGGCGCCCCCTCGGTGCCCTTCCTCTCAGAGAAGGCCGAGCACTGGATCACCGAGACCGTGCGCGAGTCCTTCGCCCGATCGACGTCGATGCTGCACGGGCACCGGGCCGAGCTGTCCCTGTCGGTGCTGCACACGCGCACCGTGCGGGGCATCGCCCGCTCGCCGGTCAACCTGGTGGGGCCGGAGGCGTCGTTCGCGGCGCCGTTCATCTACCCTGCGTTCTTCGACGCCGCGCTGTCGGTGGGGGTGGCCCGTAAGGACAAGGGGCGCTTCTACCGTGAGCTGCTGCACGCGGCGAATCCCCGGGTGGCGGCGCTGCCGTCCACCAACGTGGTCAAGCAGCCGCTGACGCGGGTGCCGCTGCGCTCCACCGCCGCGCCCGCGCGTGCCCACTCGCACCGGATGCTGATGCGGGTGGCCTGGCAGGTGCCCGGGCTGCTCTCGCCCGAGCTGCACGACATGATCTCGCAGGGGCCGGACGCGCTCGCCCGGTTCAACGGCTGGAACGACCGGTTCTGGGTGCGCGGGCTCGTGCTCTTCGGATCATGGCTGATCGACAATGAACGGAATCTTCCCGATACGACGCCGCCATGGGCCTGATGACCTCGCCGTTTCGGGCGTGGGAACGCAAGGTAACGGCGTAATTACGGGCCTAGAACACGGAGTGCGGGAAGATTCAGGAAGGCACCCCTGATAACCATCTTCACCAGGGGTTGTCCGCTGCTAGTGTGTGCCGGGAAAGCGCGGCGCCGAACGGACCGAATCACAAATTCGGCCCGGCAAGGGCATGGAGCACGGGGATGACCCGCTCCACGCGACGCGCGCTCACCCACATAACCCATCCGGGCCCACCGGTGATCTGGTTCTGCCCTTCCCTGCACTGTGAGCGAGCGATGATTGATGCATCCCCCTGCCCGGAACCGGTTTCCGAGAGCTTCGTCTCGGCGGATCCGCAGTGGTACAAGCGCGCCGTCTTCTACGAAGTCCTGGTGCGCGGGTTCAAGGACTCCAATGCCGACGGCACCGGCGATCTGCGCGGGCTGATCGAAAAGCTGGACTATCTGGAGTGGCTGGGAGTCGACTGCCTTTGGCTGCTCCCGCTGTACGAGTCCCCGCTGCGTGACGGGGGCTACGACATCGCCGACTATATGAAGATCCTTCCGGACTTCGGCGATCTCGGAGACTTCGTACGGCTGATCGAGGAGGCCCACCGGCGCGGCCTGCGCATCATCACCGACCTGGTGATGAACCACACCAGCGACAGGCACCCGTGGTTCCAGGCGTCGCGCCACGACCCCGAGGGGCCGTACGGCGACTTCTACGTGTGGTCCGACGATCCGGAGCGCTTCCCGGACGCGCCGATCATCTTCGTCGGCGCGGAAGAGTCCAACTGGACCTACGACCCGGTGCGCAAGCAGTACTACTGGCACCGGTTCTTCCACCACCAGCCGGACCTGAACTACGACAACCCGGCGGTGCAGGAGGCCATGCTGGAGGTGCTGCGCTTCTGGCTCGACCTGGGCATCGACGGGTTCCGGCTGGACGCCGTGCCGTACCTGTTCGAGCGGGAGGGCACGATGTGCAGCGGCCTGCCCGAGACGCACGCCTATCTGAAGAAGGTCCGCGCCGAGGTGGACCGCCTCTACCCCGACCGGGTGCTGCTGGCCGAGGCGAACGGCTGGCCCGAGGACGTGGTGGAGTACTTCGGCGACCCTACCGTGGGCGGCGACGAGTGCCACATGGCGTTCCACTTCCCGCTGATGCCGCGCATCTTCATGGCCGTACGGCGCGGCACCCGCGAGCCGATCTCCGAGATCATGTCGCGCACCCCCAAGATCCCCGATAACGCGCAGTGGGGCATCTTCCTCCGCAACCACGATGAACTGACCCTTGAGACGGTCAGCGAGGAAGAGCGCGACTACATGCACTCCGAGTACGCCAAGGACCCCCGGATGCGGGCCTACCTCGGCATCCGCCGACGCCTGGCGCCGCTGCTGGACAACGACCGCGACCAGATCGAGCTGTTCACCGCGCTGCTGATGTCACTGCCCGGCTCGCCGGTCATGTACTACGGCGACGAGATCGGCATGGGCGACAACATCTGGCTCGACGACCGCGACTCGGTGCGCACCCCCATGCAGTGGAGCCCGGACCGCAACGCGGGCTTCTCGCGCGCCGACCCCGGCCAGCTCTACCTGCCCGCCGTGATGGACCCGATCTACGGCTTCCAGGCGGTCAACGTCGAGGCCCAGCAGAAGAACCCGGCCTCGCTGCTGCACTTCACCAAGAAGATGCTGGAGATCAGGCGCAGGCACCCGGTCTTCGGCACCGGCGCCTACAGCGAGCTGTGGTCCTCCAACCCGGCGGTCCTGACGTTCGTCCGCGAGGACGGCGACGACCTCATGCTGTGCGTCAACAACCTGTCCAAGCACCCCCAGCCGGTGGAACTCGACCTGCGGCGCTTCGCCGGCTCCACCCCGATCGAGTGCAGCGGCGGAGTCCCCTTCCCGGTCGTCGGCGAGATGCCGTACATGCTGACCCTCCCGGGCCACGGCTTCTACTGGTTCACGATTCGCTAACCGGTCCACGATCGGCCGGGGACGCCCCTCAGCGGACGGCGACGGGGATCAGGGCGCGGGCCGCGCGGCGGGCCGGGATCAGCGTGACCAGCAGGGCCGCGCCCACCGCGACCAGGACGGCGAGCGTCAGCGTGAGCATCGACGGGGTGCGGCCGATGCCCGCGCCCACCCCGCTGGTGTGCCCCTGCAGGTCGACCAGCCAGGCGACCACGGACGCGCCCGCCGCCGTCCCGGCGAGCACGCCGAGCAGCACCAGCAGGCCGGTGCCGGTGACCAGGGTCGCGGTCACCTGCCGGGGGGTCAGCCCCATGGCCTTGAGCACGGCCAGGTCGAGCGCGTGGTCGCGCAGGCCCACCGCGCTCGCGGTGAGCAGGTTGGCCAGGCCGAGCAGCGCGAGCACCGCGGTCAGGGCCACGATCACCACCCTGATCACCGCGAGGCGCTCGGCCGGGTTGACCACCCGCCGCACCTCCAGCTCCAGCCGGGAGGCGGCCTGGAGCCGATCGGCCACCTGGGTCGCGTCGGAGCCGGGTTTGAGCACCACGCTGTAGAACTCCGGCGGCACGGCGTCCTTGGGGGCCAGGCTGTCGATGCCGAACGACAGCACCTTGCCGTCCTGTTCGGGCTCCACCACACGGCCGACGATCCGCAGGATGAGCACGCTGCCGCTCACGGTGACCCGCACCCGGTCGCCGATCTTGGCGTCCATCATGTCCAGCAGGCCCTG
Organism: Spongiactinospora sp. TRM90649; assembly: GCF_029382225.1. Taxonomy (GTDB): domain Bacteria; phylum Actinomycetota; class Actinomycetes; order Streptosporangiales; family Streptosporangiaceae; genus Spongiactinospora. The sequence goes on along the minus strand of NZ_JARLTC010000006.1, from coordinate 125,361 downwards.
CCCGGCCACGGCCTCGCCGCTGTCGGCGTAGATCCGCCCCTCGGCCACCTCGAACGGGTACGGCTCGGCCGAGGTGCCCACGGCCCTGGCCAGGACCGTCCGGGTCTGCTCCGGCTCCAGCGCGTCCACGTCGGTGCCCGGGTAGATGCGGCTGACGGCCGGGTCGGCCTTGATCAGTTGTTCCGCCGAGCTGGCGGGCAGCCGCCCCGGCTTGACCACCAGCGCCGCCGCCTGGCCGACCTGCTCGGGGTGGCGCAGGAAGTTGTCCAGGCTGGCCCAGCAGCCAAGGCCAATGGTGATCATCGCCATCGGGATGGCGACGCCGAACGTGGTCAGCAGCGCGGGGAGCCTGCGGGTGAAGGCGTCACGGGCGCCGAGCACGAGGGCGGGCGGGAGCCGTACCAGCAGGGCGAGCCTGGCCAGCCGGGACAGGCGCCCGCTCGGCGGGGCGACCGGCGACGCCGGGAGCGGCGGGGTGCGTCCGGCGCGCCAGGCGGGCAGCGCCGCCGCGAGCACCACCACGACGGCCGAGCCGCCCGTGATGCCCAGCGTGGACATCGGGGACAGCGGCGGCCCGCCGCCCCCGTACAGGGACAGCGCGGTGACCAGGTGGCCCGCCGCGAGGCCCGAGCCCACGCCGAGCAGGCCGAGCCCGCCGTGCTCGACCACCAGCATGCCGGTGACCTGGCCGCGGGTCAGGCCGAGCGACTTGAGCGTGGCGAAGTCGCGTGACTGGGTCAGCACCCGGCCGCCCACCACGTTGGCGACGGCCAGTGCCGCCGCCACCAGCCCGGCCGTCCCGAACAGGCCGAGCAACAGCCCGAGCAGCCGGTTGTCGAGCATCATCGCCTCGCGGACCTCGCGCCAGGTTGAGATCCGCAGCACCCGCTCGTCGAGCTGGGTGACCGCGCCCTGCACGACCATACGGGCGGCGTCGGGGTCGCCCAGCCGCAGGCCGATCACCGACTGGCTGCGTCCGATCGCGGGCTCGACGCGGTCGAGCGTCTCAGGCAGGGTCCATGCCAGGCCGGGGGTCCACTCGGGGTAGAAACCCTGCTCGGCGGTCTCGGCTATGCCGGCCACGGCCAGGATGTGTCGTTGCCCGGACAGCGCGGTCACCGTGAACGGGCTGCCCGGCCGCAGCCCCTCGGCCTCGGCGAACGACCGTTCCAGCACGACGCCGTCGGGATCGGCCGGGTCCAGCCAGCGGCCCTCGTGCAGCACCGGGTGTGCGATCGCCGGGGGCTTGGCGGGCAGCGCCCGCAGCGCCAGCGGCGCGTTGCGCCCCTCGTTCGCGAGCGTGACCGGCGCGCTGCGGTACGGCCCGGCCACGCCGGTCACCCCCTGCAGCCCGCGCAGCGCGGCGACGTCCTCGCCCTTCCCGGCCACGGTGTCCTGGGCGTGGATCCACACGTGCGCGCCGTCGGTCTGGGTGAACAGCCCGCGCCAGGGGTTGGTGCCCTCCTCCAGGAGGGTGGCGGCGGTGATCAGCGCGGTCACGATCCCGGCCACGGCGAGCACCGCCAGCAGCGACTGGCCCCAGCGTGCTCGCAGGTCGGCGGCGATCCACCTGGCGGGCACCCGGTAAGTGGTCAACTGCGCTATCCCCCGAGGTCCACCACGTCTCCGACGGCACCGTCCGGACGGCGCCGCGGGCGCGAGATCGCGCCGTCGTCGACGATCTGCCCGTCGACCAGGCACACCACCCGGTCGGCCAGGCTCGCGACGCGCGCCTCGTGGGTCACCATGACGATGGTCTGCCCCTCCTTGTGCACCTCGCCGAGCAGGCGCAGCACGTCGCGGGTGTTGCGGCTGTCGAGGTTGCCGGTCGGCTCGTCGGCCAGCAGCACGCTCGGGCGGTTCGACAGCGCCCTGGCCAGCGCCACCCGCTGCTGCTCTCCGCCGGACAGCATGGCGGGCGAGGCGTCGGCCCGCTCGGCCAGCCCCAGTTCGGCGAGCAGGTACTCCCGCCGCGACCTGGCCTCCTTGGGCGAGACGCCGGACAGCAGCGCGGGCAGCTCCACGTTGTCGGCGACCGTCATGTTGGCGACCAGGTTGAAGAACTGGAACACGAAACCGATCTTCTCTCGCCGCAGCACGGCGCGGCGGCTCTCCGACAGCGTGTCCACGCGCCGGCCGTCGAGCCAGATCTCCCCTCCGGTGCTGGTGTCCAGGCCGCCCATCATGTGGACGAGCGTGGACTTGCCGGATCCGGACGGTCCCATGATCGCCACGAACTCGCCGTCGCCCACCTCAAGGTCCACCCCGCGTACGGCGGGCACCGGGACGCCCCGGTTGGGGTAGATCTTGGAGAGGTTGACGGTCCTGATCACGGGTTCTTTCTTGGCGAGCTTGATCGGCGTCGTGGGCGCCGTCCGTTTCACAGAAGCTCCTCCTGGCAGCGTTCGAGCCAGTCGAGGTCGGCCTGCAGGTGCAGCATGGCCCCCTCGATGAGCAGGTGGGCCACCCGGTTGCCCGGATCGGTGCGCTCGGCCAGGTCGTTGAGGTCGCGCATCAGGCCAAGGTAGTGCCTGCGCTGCCGGTTGATCAGGGCCATCCGGTCGGCGATTCCGGTGAGCGGGGCGATGACGAGTTTCATGAAGAACTCGTCGCGAACTCTCGGGCCCTCGGTCGGCTCGTCCACCCACGTCGCGACGGCCTCCTGGCCGGCCGCGGTGATGTAGTAGACCTTCTTGTTCGGCCGGTTGGACTGTTCCACGCCGACGGCCCGCACGAGGCCGTCCTTCTCCAGCCTGCCCAGCGTCACATAGATCTGCCCGATGTTGGGCGACGGGTAGGCCAGGCCGAACGTCTGCTCAAGCGCCTGTTTCAACTCGTACCCGTGGGCAGGTTCCTTCGCGAGCAGCGCCAGCAGCGGAAGCCGCACGCCTCACCTCCTCGAAGTGCTCGTTACGCGAGCGTTACAGGAAGACCGGTTGACGTCCACATTACAGTCGTGCATAACATGCATGCATCTACCTAACACGCATGTAACCACCTCGAAACCTGGGGGTCCACGTGCAACGCCCGGCCATCATCGCGCTGACGCTCACGGCCTTACTGCTGGCCGGGTGCGCGGGGCCGGGTGAGGAGAACGACCGCGCGACGGGCGACGGGTCGGGAACCGGCCCCATCACCCTCGTCGTCGGCCGGGAGGGCAGCGCATACCTGCAGTCGCTGCTGGACCGGTGGAACCGGGAGCACCCCGCCGAGCGGGCCACGCTCCTGACGCTCCCGGAGGCGGCCGACGAGCAGCGCGCCCAGATGGTCGCCAACCTGCAGGCCAAGAGCGACCGCTACGACGTGCTGGCCCTCGACGTCATCCTGACCGCCGAGTTCGCCGACTCGGGATGGATCATCCCGCTGGAGCGGAGCATGTTCCCGCTCGACCGCTTCCTCCCGCCCGTCGTGGAGACCGCCCTCTACAAGGGCAGGCTCTGGGCGGTGCCGTACTCCAGCAACGCCGGGCTCCTGTACTACCGCAAGGACATCCTGGACAAAGAGCACCTGCGGCCGCCCACGACCTGGGCCGAGCTGCGGGAGCAGGCCAGGAAGCTCAGCACGCGTCACGACATCGGCGGATACGCCGGGCAGTTCCTCGCCTACGAGGGCCTGACGGTCAACTTCGCCGAGGCCCTGCAGTCGGCCGGCGGCAAGGAGATCACCGACCCCGACGGCACGCGCGTCACCATGGACGTCGACAAGGCGGGCGCCGCCATCGGCTTCCTCCAGCAGGGCCTGCGCGAAGGCTGGATCCCCCGCGAGGCGCTGACCTACAAGGAAGAGGAGTCACGGCTGGCGTTCCAGGAGGGGCGGCTGCTGTTCGCCCGCAACTGGCCGCACGCCTACGGCTCGGCCGCCAAGTCCGGCGTCGGCGGGAAGTTCGCGGTGACCGGGCTGCCCGGTCGCGACGGCCCCGGCTCCAGTTCGCTCGGCGGCTACAACCTGGCGATCAGCTCCTACTCCAAGAAGCAGCGGTCCGCCCTGGCGTTCATCCGCTACTTCACCGGCCTGGAAACCCAGCGCCGGGTGCTCACCGAAGGCTCGTCCCCACCGGTCTGGGCCGAACTGTACGACGATCCCGAGCTCATCCGGCGGTTCCCTTACCTGCCGGTGCTGAAGAAGGCCATCCTCACCGCGCAGCCCCGGCCGGTGTCGGCGGACTACGACCAGGTGAGCCTGACGATCGCGAGCGCCGTGTCGCGGGCGCTCACCCCACCGTTCGAAGAGCACAGCGGCGACATAGCCGCGTCCATGAAAACCGAACTGACCGAGATCATCAAGGCCCGGTAACCATCAGGGCCTGGCGGACCTTCCCTTCCCTAACTCTTCCCGAACCCCTTTATCGTCACCCGGAGAGACGCTCCGAACACAGGAGGTAACACGATGCGTAGTGCCAAGGCCCTGGCAGTGGTGGCAGGGCTGGCGCTCGCCGCGGCCGCGTGCGGCGGCGGTGGCCAGGCCCAGCCACAGCCCGGAGCGTCACAGGCGAGCAGCAGCGCCCCCGCGGCGGCCAAGCCCCTGGAGGGCGTCACCCTTGAGGTGGCGGCCAAGTGGACCGGCGAGGAACAGCGCAACTTCGAGACCGTGCTCAAGGCGTTCACCGAGAAGACCGGGGCGAAGGTCACCTACGCCTCCACCGGCGAGGACACCGGTGCCTACCTCGGCCCCCGCATCCAGGGCGGCAACCCGCCGGACGTCGCGATCCTCCCGCAGCCCGGCCTGGTGCAGCAGTACGCCGACCAGGACGCGCTCAAGCCGCTGACCTCCGAGGTACAGGCGGAGATCGACAAGAACTACACGCCGTACTGGAAGGAGCTGGGCTCCGCCGACGGCAAGGTGTACGGCGTGCTGGTGAAGGCCGCCCACAAGTCCCTGATCTGGTACAACTCCTCCGCCTTCGAGGACGCCGGCGTGCAGCCGCCCACCGACTGGGCCGGGCTCGTCAGCGCCGCGCAGACCATCGCCGACTCCGGCGTGCCGCCGTTCTCACTGTGCGGCGCCTCCGGCTGGACCCTCACCGACCTGTTCGAGAACGTCTACCTGTCCACCGCCGGTCCGGAGAACTACGACAAGCTCGCCAAGCACGAGCTGAAGTGGACCGACGCCACGGTCACGACCGCGCTGCAGAAGATGGCCGAGATCATCGGCAAGCCCGAGTTCGTGCTCGACGGCGCCTCCGGCGCGCTGCAGACCGACTTCCCGACGTGCGTGACGAAGGTCTACGGCCAGAAGAAGGCCGCCATGGTGATCGAGGCCGACTTCGTGGCCGCCTCGGCCGAGGAGTCGGGCGCGAAGGTCGGCGAGGGCGCCAAGTTCTTCCCCTTCCCCAAGGCGGGCGACACTCCCCCGGTCGTCCTCGGCGGTGACGTCGCCGTGGCGCTGAAGGACTCCAAGGGCGCGATGGCGCTGCTGGCCTACCTGGCCTCCGCCGAGGGCGGATCGGTCTGGGCCAAGCTCCCCGGCTACCTGTCCCCGAACCGCAACGTCTCCCCGGACAACTACCCGACCGACCTGGCCAAGACGCTCGGCCAGACCATCATCGACGCCGGCGAGTCGGTCCGGTACGACATGTCCGACCTCGCGCCGAGCGCCTTCGGCGGCACCGACGGCAAGGGCGAGTGGAAGCTTCTCCAGGACTTCCTGCGCAACCCGTCCGACGCCAAGAGCATCCAGAGCAAGCTCGAAGCCGAGGCCGCCAAGGCCTGGAAGTAAGAGGAGAAGGCCGTGACCGACCGGTCAGACGGCCCGCAGGACCCGCGGAACGGCGAAGCCGCCCGCGGGACCACCTCCGAGCCGCAGCCAAACGACCAGCCTGCCACCCCCCAGAACACCGGCGACCCCGCCCCCGGCAATACCCCCACCACCGGCGGGCCTGCCAAAGACGACGCCCCCACCACCGCTGGCAGCCCCAGCGCCGACAGTGCGCCTGGCGCAGGCGGCCGGCCCGCTGCCGACAGCACCCCTCACACCGGCGGAACCCCGGCTCCCGCCGATACAGCCGGCACCAGGGGCGTGCCCGACGCCGACGACGCCCCCGCCACAGGCGACGGACCCGCCGGCACCGGACCCGCTTCCACCGGTTCCCCCGCCACCCGCGGTGGCCCCGTTGACAGTGGTAGCCCCGCCCCCGCTTCTGGGGCGAAGTGGGGTGGCAAGAGCGGGACGCTCGGTCCCGCCCCCCGCGTGGCGGTTCTCTTCCTGCTCCCCACCCTCGTCCTGCTCGGGGCGATGGTGATCTATCCGATCGTCTACTCGATCATCCGCAGCCTGTTCGACCGGACCGGCGGCACCTTCGTCGGCCTGGGCAACTACGCCGACATCTTCACCGACCAGAGCATGCTCACCACGATCAGGAACAACCTGATCTGGGTCGTGGTCGCCCCCATCCTGGTCACCACGCTCGGCCTCATCTTCGCGGTGCTGACCGAGCGGATCCGCTGGGCGACAGCGTTCAAGCTGATCGTCTTCATGCCCATGGCCGTGTCCCTGCTCGCCTCCGGCGTCATCTTCCGGCTGGTCTACGAGCAGGACCCGGACAAGGGCGTGGCCAACGCGGTGATCACCACCGTGCAGGACGTGTTCTCATCCAGCGGCGGATACCCCGGCGCGAGGCCGCGGCCGAACGACGAGGCGCATGCCGTCCAGAACGGGGCCGTCCTGACGCGGCAGCCGGTGGCCGTCGGCCAGCCCGCGCTGGTGCCGCTGGTCGCGCTGAAGCCGGAGGCCCTGCCGTCCGACGCCGCACCGGCCAAGGCCGCCCCGGCCGCGACCGGCGGCCTGAGCGGCACGGTGTGGCTGGACTTCACCCCCGGAGGCGGCGGAACCGCCGGGAAGATCGACGGTAACGAGAAGGGCATGCCGGGCGTCACTGTCGAAGCAGTACAGAACGGTACGGTGGCCGGCAGCGCCACCACCGCCGCCGACGGCAGCTTCACGATCGCCGACCTGCCCGCCGGGACCTACACCCTGCGGCTGCCGAAGGACAACTTCACCGCGTCCTTCAACGGGGTGACCTGGCTCGGCCCGGCGCTGATCACCCCCGCCATCATCGGCGCGTTCATCTGGGTGTGGGCCGGGTTCGCGATGGTGCTGATCGCGGCCGGCCTCGCCGCCATCCCCCGGGACGCCCTGGAGGCGGCCCGGATCGACGGCGCGACGGAATGGCAGGTGTTCCGGCGGATCACCGTGCCACTGCTCTCGCCGGTGCTGGTGGTCGTCTTCGTCACGATGATCATCAACACTCTGAAGGTGTTCGACCTGGTCTTCGTCATCGCACCCGGATCGGTGCAACCACAGGCGAACGTGATCGCGCTGGAGATGTGGCGGGTCTCGTTCGGCGGCGGCGACAACCAGGGCCTCGGCTCCGCTCTGGCGATCTTCCTGCTGGTGCTGGTGCTGCCATTCATGATCATCAATATCCGCCGGTTCAGGAGGGAGGGCCGATGACGCCCATCGCACCCCCCGCCGAGTCGCCCAAGACCCCGCACGCGGGCGCCCCGTCGCGGGGCATCGCCAGCCGGATCACCGACCGCGTCGGCGGCGGGCTCCTGCAGGTGTTCCTCATCGTGATCGGACTGTTCTGGCTGCTCCCCACGCTGGGACTGCTGGTGGTGTCGATCCGCGAGGAGACCGCCAACAACTCCTCCGGATGGTGGACGGTCTTCACCAAACCGGCGGAACTCACCCTCGACAACTACTCGAACCTGCTGGCCACCGGCTTCACCGCGTCGTTCTGGAACACCGTGATGATCACGGTCCCGGCGACGGTGCTGGTGATCGGCATCGCGGCGATGGCGGCCTACGCCTTCGCCTGGATGGAGTTCCCCGGCCGTGACGTGCTGTTCCTGGTGGTCATCGCGCTGCTGATCGTCCCGATCCAGATCGCGCTGATCCCCATCGCCCGGCTGTACGGCCTGCTGAACATCTCCGGTTCGATCCTCAGCGTGGTGCTGTTCCACGTGGCGTTCGGCCTGCCGTTCGCCGTCTTCCTGCTGCGCAACTTCTTCGTCGGCATCCCCAGGGAACTGCTGGAGGCCGCGCGGATGGACGGCGCGGGCGAATGGAAGATCTTCTCCACGGTGGTGTTCCCGCTGGCCGCCCCCGCGGTGGCCTCGCTGGGCATCTTCCAGTTCCTGTGGGTGTGGAACGACCTGCTGGTCGCGCTGGTCTTCGCCGACACCGCGAACCAGCCGATGACCAAGGCACTGCAGTCCCAGATGCGGCAGTTCGGGACCAACGTCGACATCCTCGCGCCCGGCGCGTTCCTGTCGCTGATCATCCCGCTCGTCCTGTTCTTCGCCTTCCAGCGGTTCTTCGTCCAGGGCATGATGGCCGGCTCGGTCAAATAGCCCCGCTCAGGCCGTTCGCAAGGGCGCCCCTTCGAGGGGGGCGGGCGCCCTTGCGGCGGTTTGATCGTTTTCCGGATAGCCGACGCGCCCGTTGTTCAGGGCCACTAGAGTTTGCGGACATGGCCGCACGTCCGTTGCACGAAGTCGTCGAAGCAGGGTGGGCGAACGCCCTTGAGCCGGTCGCCGACGCGATCGCCGACATGGGTGAGTTCCTCCGCCAGGAGATCGCCGCCGGGCGCTCCTACCTCCCCGCAGGAGCCCATGTACTGCGGGCCTTCCAGCAGCCGTTCGACGAGGTCAAGGTACTGATCGTCGGACAGGACCCATACCCCACGCCAGGCCACGCGATCGGCCTCAGCTTCTCCGTGGCCTCCGACGTGCGCCCGCTGCCGGGAAGCCTGGTCAATATCTACAAGGAGTACATGGCCGACCTCGGCTACCCCCCGCCCACCAACGGCGACCTCACCTCGTGGACCGAGCAGGGCGTGCTCCTGCTCAACAGGGTGCTCACCGTGATGCCGGGCAAGCCCGCCTCCCACCGGGGCAAGGGCTGGGAGAAGGTCACCGAGCAGGCGATCCAGGCCTTGGTCGCCCGTGACAAGCCGATGGTCGCGATCCTCTGGGGCCGCGACGCGCGCAACCTGCGCCCCATGCTCGGCCAGGTCCCGGCCGTCGAGTCGGCCCACCCGAGCCCGCTGTCCGCACGCAGCGGCTTCTTCGGCTCGCGCCCCTTCAGCCAGGCCAACGAGATGCTGCAGAAGCAGGGCGGCACGCCTGTCGAGTGGAAACTGCCGTAACCGCATAGGGTTTCCGTTATGAACGGGGACTTTTCCGCCGTGGACATCGAAGCGGACGGCGAGCACAAGCTGCGTATCACCCTTGAGCTGACGGTCGAGGTGCTCGACATCGACGCCCTCCAGGCCGCGGCCCTGGCCGCACTGCGCGGCTCGGACGCCGGGCTGAGCGAGGCACAGCTCCTGGAGCAGGCCGCCGGCATCACCACCGACGAGACCGGGGCGAGCGCGTTGCAGTGGCTCATCCAGCCCGACCACGTTCTCGCCCTCACCGATCACATCGACGAGGTGGAACCTCGCGAGGCGGTGCTCAGCGTCGAGGTGGCCGAAGGGGTTGAGGAGGAAGAGGAGGAGGACCAGTGATCGTCGCCTTCTCCGTCACCCCGCTCGGCGTCGGCGAGGCCGTCGCCGAGCCGGTGGCCAGGGCCGTCCGCGTGGTCCGCGAAAGCGGCCTGCCCAACCGCACCGACGCCATGTTCACCACCCTCGAAGGCGAGTGGGACGAGGTCATGGACGTCGTGAAGCGCGCGGTCGAGGCGGTCTCCGAGGTGGCCCCCCGCGTCAGCCTGGTCCTGAAGGCCGACGTCCGCCCCGGCACCACCGACGCCATGACCACCAAGCTCCAATCCCTGGAACACCACCTCACCGCCGACTAACCACCCACCCCCGGCCGCCCGCAAACCCCACCTCCCAAGGCCGGGGCCCACACCACCAGCCGACCCACACCAAATGGGCCTCGCTGCAGTGAGACTTGTGGGGTAGGCGGTCCGGCGGGAGCACGGCAGCGAGAGGCAGCGCGTCTACGCAGATCACGACCCCCACCTCAGCATCCGCCGCCCCAGCAGCGCCGCCATCGCTTGAAGGCTCCCGCCAACCGCACGGCCGACCGACCGACTGACGACCACGATGGCCTGCGCGAGCCCCCCGCAAGCAGGTGCTACTTGTGGTGCACGATCTGGATCAGGTTGCCGCAGGTGTCGTCAAGAACCGCCGTGGTGACCGGGCCCATCTCCAGGGGCTCCTGGGTGAAGCGCACCCCCAGCCCGCGCAGCCGCTCGAACTCAGTCGGCACGTCGTCCACGGCGAAGGCGGCGGCCGGGATGCCGTCCTCGACCAGGGCCTGCTTGTACGGCTTGACGGCCGGGTGGCCGTCGGGCTCCAGCAGGAGCTCGGTTCCTTCGGGGTCTTCCGGTGAGACGACCGTCAGCCACCGGTCCGAGCCCACGGGAACCTCGGTCTTCTTCACGAAGCCCAGCACGTCGGTGTAGAAGCACAGGGCCTTGTCCTGGTCGTCGACGAAGACGTTGGACAGATGGATCCTCATGGGGTGTCCTCCGGTGTCTTGGGTGTGAGCCATCGATTCACGATGTGCTGAAGAGGTTCGGTGTTGAGATCGTGGAACTTGTAGCGGCCCTGACGCCGCGACCGGACCAGATCCGCGGATTCCAGGACGGCCAGGTGCTGACTGATCGCCTGGCGCGTGAGATCCAGGCCGTGCTCGGACAGCAGCCGCCCGCAAATCTCGAACAGCGTCTGGCCGTCCCGTTCCGCCAGCTCATCGAGGATGCGTCGGCGAGTGGGGTCGGCGAGCGCCTTGAAGACATCTTCCACCACACCGCCCACAATAGGCAAGTGGCGACTTGCCTATCAAGTCGGCGGTGAGTGTTGCCCGACGGCGGGTGGCAGCGTGGCAGGTTTTGCCGGGAGGCGTGGGCGGGTGCCGTCGGTACCGTCTAGGGCATGCGATTGCTCTGGCGAGGGCTGCTTGTGGCGACGGCGATCGCCGGGCTGGTGTTCACCTGGCTCGGGGCCGTGCATCCGCTCGATCCGCCGATCTACTTCACCGTGCAGAGCAATATCGCGTTCACCGCCCATTACGCCTGGCGACTGTCCGGCCATCGGGACGACGGCGGCACGCTGCGCGGCGCGATCGTGTTGTACCTGGTGATCACCGCACTGGTGGCGCACTTCATCCTCGGCAACGGGGCGAGCCCGCTGCGCCTGATCCCGGACGGCGACGCCGGCGACATGCGCGACCTGGGGAACCTGCTGCTGCACTATGCGACCCCGGCCATGGCCCTGGCCGACTGGGTGACCACGGATCGAGACCAGCGACCGCGCTGGAGCGCGCCCCTGCTGTGGCTGGCCTACCCGGCGCTCTATGTGATCTTCGTGTTGATCAGGGGCGCGCTGCTCGCCCCGGGAACGCCCAAGCGCTATCCGTACCCGTTCGTCAACGTGGACGTCATCGGCTATGACGGCCTGGCGGTGCAGGTGGTCTTCTTCGGATTCGGCTTCGCCGCGCTGGGCTACGCGCTGCTCGGACTGCACAGGCTGATCTCCCTTCGGCCGGTGGCGGCGGAGCCGTCACCCCAGGTCACTTCGTCTCAGGTGCCGTAGAGCCGCAACGGCCGGACGGCGAACGGCGAGGTGTCGCCGACCATGACGCACTGCGCGACGGAGGGGACGACATCGACCTGCAGCCGCCCGCGCACACTCCCGCGCGGCCCGAGCCAGGACAGGCGGATGACCATGTCGTCGACCAGAAGCCGGTCGCCGATCGTACAGCTGGCGGCGGCCGGATGTCGGCGTAGCCAGTCGAAGTGCTGGTGGAGCAGGATCTCGGCGACCGAGCGGAGGAAATCAGATGTGCACAGGGCGTGCGAGCACGCCGCGCCCTCCGCGACGATCTCCGGGAGGCCGAACCTGCGCAGGCCCCGGCTGACCACGTGAGGACAACCGGCGTCTTCAGCGGCGAAGGCGCACAGACAGGACGGCCCGGCGTGACGCCAGGTCAGCCAGTCGTCGGCGAGCGCGAAGGACGATCGCTCTCCGGGGCAGTCGTCACAGTTGAAGATGGTGGAGGCGGTGAGCGGGTCGATGAGCACGCCGTCGCACATGCCCGCGACCGCGCGGGCCGTCGCCCTGGCCATCTGGGCCGCACCCGGCTGGGCCGCGAGCGGAGCCGAACCGGCCACCACCACGTGACGCCGCGCCCGCCGTACGCGGGCCTGCTCCGGCTCCTCCCCGTCCGAAAGCCAGGTCCCTAACCCTCGCCACGGCGACGCCCCTACCCGCCAGACCCGGATCGACAGCCGCGAGGCCCCCAACGCCTCGACCGCCGCCCGGCGGTACAACCCACGCATCCGCCACGGAACCATCGGCCCCAGAGTGCGCGGAACCCTGCCCGCCGCGACCACGAACACCGATCTCGTCTCCCCCGGCAGCGGAAATGTGATCTGCACGTCGTGCTCCCTTCGCACCAGCGATAGCGCAAGGATCCGCGCGTTTTCCCACCCCCGCTCCCCCCGAACCACGTTCTGTGGACAACTTCCCCCTGTGGATAACCCGATCGCCGGATAGTTGACACTGACTAATTGATGCTTGATAGTTGATATCAACCAAATAAGAGGAGATGGAGTGGAGAAGCGCCGCAAGGTGTCGAATCCGTTGGCGCTGGCCGTGCTGGCATGGTTGCTGATGGAGCCGATGCACCCCTATGAGCTGGGCAAACGGTTGAAGGAGAGTGGGCAGGACCGCCACATCAAGTACAACCGGGGGTCGCTCTACATGGTGGTCGAACAGCTCGGTAAGGCCGGGTTCGTGGTCGAGCGGCAGACGGTGCGGGATACGCAGCGGCCCGAGCGGACCGTTTACGCCTTGACCGACGCCGGGCGGACCGAGCTCTACGACTGGATGCGCGAGCTGGTGGCCGTGCCTCGGGAGGAGTATCCGCAGTTCGGCGTCGCGCTGTCGTTGCTGAGCGTGCTGCACCCCGAAGAAGCGGCGGATCTGCTCGGGCAGCGACTCACGGCACTGGACGCCGAGGCCGCCGAGATCCGGGCCACCGTCGAGGGGGCCACCCGTGACGGGGTCGCCTGGGTCTTCCTGGTGGAGGACGAGTACCGGCTCGCGGTGCTCGACGCCGAGCAGCGCTTCATCACCCGTCTCATCGAGTCGCTACGGCGGCCCGACTACATCGAAACCTGGAAGCAGGAGTTCGGGAGCAGGACATGACAGCAGCAAGGACGGCGCTCGTCATCGGCGGCGGCATCGCGGGGCCCGTGACCGCGATGGCGCTGCGCCGGGCGGGCATCGAATCAACCGTTTACGAAGCGTATCCGAACAGCGCCGACGGCCTCGGCGCTCCCCTGGCCATCGCGCCGAACGGACTGGACGCATTACGTGTCGTCGGCGCGGACAAGCCCGTCGAGGCCATCGGCCGTCCGATGACGCGCACGGTCATCTCCGACGGCGCGGGCAGGCCGATCGGCGTGTTGCGCGGCCTGAGCGATCTGCCGCCCAGCCAGGCGCTGTGGCGTTCGGCGCTCTACCGCGCGATGCACGACCACGCGCTCGCCGAGGAGGTGCGCATCGAGTACGGCAAGCGCGTCGTGGACGCCGAGGAGACGCGCGCCGGCATCACGGCCCGCTTCGCCGACGGCACGTCTGCGACCGCCGACGTGCTGATCGGCGCGGACGGCATCCGCTCCACGGTCCGCACGCTCATCGACCCGCGGGCTCCCGCGCCGAAGCACGTCCCGCTGCTCAACTTCGGCGCGGCGGCGGACATCGCCGTCGCCGACGACCCCGCCACCACGTACTTCGCGTTCGGCAGCCGGGCCTTCCTCGGCTACTGGCCACAGGCCGACGGGCGTACCGCCTGGTTCAGCAATCTCCCGCATGAGCAGCCGATGACCTCGGCGCAGGCGCGCGCCGTGCCGTCCGCCGAGTGGCTGCGCCGTCTGGCCGAGGTCTACGCCGACGACACCCCCGGCCGCGACCTCGTACGGCACACCGACCCCGACGAGCTGGTGGTGCTCGGCACGGTCGAGATCATGCCGAGGCTGCCGCACTGGTATCGGGGCCGGATGGCGCTGGTCGGCGACTCCGCGCACGCCCCCTCCCCCAGCTCGGGCCAGGGCGCGTCACTGGCGGCGGAGGGCGCGGTGGAGCTGGCCCGCTGCCTGCGCGACCTGCCCGACGTGCCGAGCGCGTTCGCGGCGTACGAACGGCTCCGGCGCGACCGGGTCGAGTCCGTCGCCGAACGGGCCACCAAGATCAACAACAGCAAGGCCCTCGGTCCCGTGGGCCGTACGATGATGCGCCTGATGATGCCACTCGCCACCAAGACGTTCCTCACGCCGGAGCGCACGCTCGGCCCCGAGCAGCGTCACCACATCGACTGGGACGCCCGCGTCACCGCCTGACCGTCGCCTCTCATCCGTCGGATCATCCGTCGGGGAGGCGGGCCCACACCATGTGGCCGCGCTCGTCATCACCGCGATGCCCGAAGCGGTGGGCGAGAACCGACACGATCGCGAGGCCCCGGTGGCCGGACCACCCGGGCGAGTCGCGATCGGGCCAGACCGGCGCTCCCCCACGCCCGCAGTCGTAGACCGCGATCCGCAGGGATCCGACCGAGCGGGCGACCTCGACGATGAACGTTCCGCGCGGCTCGCCGCTGCCGGTGTGGCGCACCGCGTTCGCGGCAAGTTCGGACGCGATCAGCTCGGCGTCCTCCCGGCACGCGGAGTCGGCGAGCAGGAAGCCGACGAACACGCGCGCCGAAGCGACCTGATCCAGCCGTCCAGGGAATGTGCGCCGCCAGGTCATGCCGCCCGGGCAGAGCCGGATCATCTCCCGGATCTGCTGGGGCAGGACGTCAGGGGTCAATGGGACCTCCTCGTGATGGGGATCACCACGGTGACCCATCGCGCGACGCGATCGGCCCCCCGCCCCTCACAGGGTGATGACTCCTGCGATGACCTGCGGCTTGACCATGCCGATTGGAGGAGATGACTCCAGACCCGGAAACCGATTCCACTCTTTGCGTTTGCTCGACTACTCTATGTATGCGACACTGAGTTCGAGAACGAACGGAGAGCGGTGATGAGCGGTGAGAGCATCCGCGTGCTCGGCGAATGCCGCCGGCGCGGCGAGCGACTGCGCGCCCAGGGCTTCGGCGTCGATCAGATCGCCGCGGTGCTGGCGCTCGACCACCAGGTCAGCCCGCTGCGGCTCTATCGCTACGTCCACGGTCACACGGCCGCCGAGGTCACCTCCGCGCACAACGTGCTCGACCCGGCCGGTACGGCGACCCTGCGGGTCGGCCGTCTGTACGACTACGAGGGATGGCCGCGGACGGGCCGCAGACCGCCCGCGCGAAGCCTGGCCATCTTCGCGCGCATCTACCAGACCGCCGCCCGCAACCTGCTCACCGACGAGGTCTATGCCACCTACCGCCCCGGCGACCGAGAACTGATCGACCGCGCCGTCCATGGACGATGCGATTCCACCCCCTACACGACGGGTATGCACCAGAGGCCGGTTCCGCCGCCCGCTCTTTCGTCCTCCGACGGCGGGGTCGAGCTACTCCGTGCCGTCAGGGCCGAGGAGGCCGACTTGAAACGCCGGGAGTTGCTGTTCGAGGCGGCCATGGTCTTCGGTGGAGTGCCCGCCGTGCCGCTGCTGCGCCACCTCTCACCGCACGAACAGGAGCGGCTGTCGAATGTCGCGCGATCGGGCGGGCGCGTCGATGGATCGGCGATGACCGCGATCGAGAAGGTGATCGCCCGATGCCGCAGCCTGGACGACGCGGTCGGCCCCAAGTCGGTGCTCCCGGTCGCGACCGCCCAGCGCGGGGTCGTGGCCGACCTGCTCGACCGAGGGTCGCTGATGCCCGCGACCCGCGACCGGCTCACCCGCTGCTACGCGGAGCTGTGCCAGCTCACCGGCTGGTTGCACGCGGACCTGCTGGAGTTCGCCGAGGGGCAGCGCCACTTCCAGGACGGCATCTCCGCCGCCCACGCGATCGGCGATCCCAC
Organism: Spongiactinospora sp. TRM90649; assembly: GCF_029382225.1. Classification (GTDB taxonomy): domain Bacteria; phylum Actinomycetota; class Actinomycetes; order Streptosporangiales; family Streptosporangiaceae; genus Spongiactinospora. The sequence goes on along the minus strand of NZ_JARLTC010000006.1, from coordinate 109,389 downwards.
ACTTCTCGCCTATCTGCATACCTGCGCCAGCAATGCCTACCGTAACGAGGCGAAGATCGGCCAAGCCCTCGATCACGCCTTCGCGGCGACGACATGGGGCCGTCGCAGTCCAAGCCACGCCGTGCGGTCGGTGTGCGCGATGGACATGGCCCGCGCGTTCGCCATGAACGGCGACACCCCGTCCAGCGAGCAGATGTTCGCCTCCGCGCGCCAGCTCGCCGCCGCACCTCGCGCGCAGGCGAATCCGTCCTATCTCTACTGGTGGTCGCCGGGCGCCGTGGACCGCAGCGCCGCCGACTGCCTGCTCACCTGGGGAAAGCTGGACGACGTGATCGCGTCGGTTCAGCGGACCCTCGCCTCCCGGGGGCTGCGCAACCTCGACCGCGCCTACGCCCACCTCGTGCACGCCGACGCGCTGATCGCCAGGCGTGACATCCGCGAGGCCAGCCTCAAGATTCGCGAAGCCGTCACGATCGCCACGACCCACAGTTCAAACCGGCTGGTGCGCCGCATTCAGCAGAGCCGGGCGCGGTTGCGGCCATGGGCGGACAACCGGCATGTCCGCGACCTCGACGAGGAGTTGCGGGGGCTCACCACCTCCAGCGAAGAACGCGCCCCGATTGACCAAGGAAGATCCGTGTAAATACATTCACCCTCGTGGAACCGGTCGAAACCCCCTGCGTCTGCACGACCCTGCGCATGACCACCCGCTCAGTCGTCCGCCTCTACGACCGCGCCCTCAGCGCGGCCGGGCTCCGTGCCACCGGCTACTCGATCCTCTCCCGGGTCGACGCCGAGGGCCCCCTCACCATCACCGACCTCGCCGCCCGCCTGGCCTTGGACCGCACCACCTGCTCACGCGAAGTCGAGGCCCTGGTCCGCACCGGCCTCCTCACCACCGAGACCGGCAGCGACCGCCGCCGCCGCATGGTGCGCCTCTCCCCCCAGGGCGCCACCCGCCTCGCCGACGGCCACGCCCACTGGGAGGCCGCCCAACAACGGATCAACTCGGCATTCGGCATCGAGAACACCGACGACCTCCTCAGCCGCCTCCGCTCCCTCCTCCGCGAGTCAACGCAAGCCGGTCTGGTCCCACCGCCCAGAGCCGATCGAAAACCTCGCGGTTGATCCTTGGTCAATCCCCCGCTCGGCTCCCTTCGTGGACGCCGGACGATCCCGTGATCACCCCATCACGGGACACGTGGTGACTGAGGGCTGGCGGCGCGAATCTCGGTCTCGTGACCTTGTCGTCCAGCAGCCCGCACAGCTGGGTGGTCTCGGGCAAGGCGGGGCCAAGGACGCGAGCTCGCCCTCGCGGTCAGGAGGCCTTGTAGGCCTTCGGCAGCCGCATGCCGCGCTCGGCCATGATCTCGCGGACCCAGTTCGGGTAGTCCGTGATGATGCCGTCGATGCCCATGTCGATCAGGGCCTCGATCGTGGCGGGGTCATCGCAGGTCCACGGGATGACCTTGAGACCGCGCGCGTGCGCAGCCGCCACCATCGTCGTGTCGACGTAGAAGCGGAAGCCCGGGTCGCCGATCTTCCCGTTCTGCGGGAAGCCGTACACGGGGGACAGGGCCGTGACGCCCGGGATGGAGGCGGCGGCCCGCACGAAGTCCCCCCCGAAATCGTCGGCGTCGATCCCGCCGAGCCACGGGGACGCGCCGGGTCTGCCCACCTGTAGGAAGTCGTAGTTGGTCAGCGCGACCAGCGGCCAGGCGGGCGCCAGGCGGTGCATCTCCATGAGCGCGCCCCAGTCGAAGGACTGGATGGTGACCTGCTTCTCGATCCCCGACGCCTGGATCTCCTCGAATACCCGGCGGACGAACAACTCACGCGGCGCGGTCTCGTGCGGCGCGCCCGCCTCCACCTTGGTCTCGATGTTCAGGCTGACCTGGCGGGCGCGGTTGCGCCGGACAAGGTCCAGTACGTCCTTGAGCTCGGCCATTCGCAAACCCGAGATCACCTCCTGCTCCGGGAACCCGGGCAGCCGCTGAAAGCCGCAGTCCATGGTCTTGATCTGGGCCAGGGTCAGGTCCTTGATGAACTTACCGACGTACGGATACGTCGGGTCCCCGGGCGTAACGGGTGCGGTGTCACGACATTTCGTTGAACTGACCCGCCGGTCGTGGGTCACCACGACCTTCTCGTCCTTGGTGACCTGGGTGTCCAGCTCCAGGGTGCTCACCCCAAGACGCAGGGCTTTGGCGAAACCCGCCAACGACTCCTCTGTCGTCATGCCGATGCCACCGCGGTGGGCTTGGAGGTCGAAATGGGTCTTCTGCGGCAGTAGACCGGGATCACGGGTCGCCGAAGCGTGCGCGGTGGCCGGCACCGCGAGCGCGGGCACGATCACCAGGCTCACCAGGACATGGCGAAGTTTCACTGAAGGCTCCACTCATTCGGGCTCTACAGTCCGGCGACGCTAGATCACCCGGCGGCCCTTGTCCGGGACGATGGTGTGAGCAGCCCATGAACGTTCACGGAACCCTTCCAGCGAGAAGCCGGTGCGCCCAGCGCAGGCTCTACGCGGTGGTCACTGAGCGCGTCCCGAATGAATTTCTGGATCGGGTGAGCGTGGCCGCCTCCAGAAGATCCGAAGATGCGACGATAGGCTTTCTGATCAGCGGGTATCCCCGTCAGCCACCGCCCAGGGACCGCTCTGACGGGCGAAAGCCGGGTCGGAGGAATCGGCCGCGCCACGGCGAGAGAATTTCTCCGGGGCCGTGTCGATCCGCGAACCGCTCGTTCGACGTGTGGGTGCGAGGGCCGAGAGGCGGCCCCGCCGGACGAGGAGAGCGCGATGTCGAAGTACCTGCTGATCATGCGATGCACCGACGAGTCGAAGGCGGCCATGATGGCCGACATCGACGAGATGATGGCCAGGACCCACCAGATCATCGAGGAGATGGTCAAGGCCGGCGTTCTCCTTTCGACGGAAGGGCTCGACGATCCGGGGCAGGGCGTCGTGGTCGATTTCAGCGGCGAGGCCCCGGTGGTCACCGACGGTCCGTACGGCGAGACCAAGGAACTGTTCGGGGGCTTCTTCCTGCTCGACGTCGCCTCGAAACAGGAGGCGGTCGAGTGGGCCAAGCGGGTCCCGTCGGCCCCCGGGTCCAAGATCGAAATCCGGCGGGTGCGCGGGAGTGACGAGGTCCCGCAGGTCAACGAGTGATCATCAAGGAATGGGCTGGGCGCGAGAGCAACGGCAGGATCTGATGGGCAGGACCGATGTCGAGGCCGATGTCGAGGCCGTCTGGCGGATCGAGTCGGCGCGGATCGTCGCCGCGCTGACCCGGTTCACCGGGGATTTCGGGCTGGCCGAGGACGCTGCCCAGGAGGCGGTGGCCGAGGCGCTGGTGTCGTGGTCGCTCGCCTCTCCGATGAATCCGGCCGGCTGGCTGATGGCCACGGCCCGGCGGCGGGCGATCGACGCGATCCGCCGCCGGACCACCCTGCGGGACCGATACGCCCTGCTGGCGTCCGACTTGGCAGCCGGCTCTCCAGCGGTCGACTCGGCGTTCGACGAAGAAATCGATCCCGACAAGATCGATGACGACGTGCTGGCGCTGATGTTCGTCAGCTGCCATCCGGTACTCTCCCCCGAGGCCCGGGTGGCACTGACGCTGCGCGTGGTCGGCGGCCTGTCCAGCGAGGAGATCGCCCGCGCGTTCCTCGTGCCCGTGCCGACCGTGCAGGCCCGCATCACTCGGGGCAAGAAGACGATCGCGGCGGCCGGGGTGCCGTTCGAACCGCCGTCCGCCGCCGAGCGCCGGGAGCGGCTGGGCGGTGTGCTCAGCGTCATCTACGTGATCTTCACCGAGGGGTCGACGGCCACGTTGGGCGACCGGCTGCTGCGCCCCGACCTCGCCTACGAGGCGATCCGGCTGGCCCGTACGCTGGCCGCGCTGCTGCCGGACGAGCCGGAGGTGCACGGACTGCTGGCGTTGTGCGAGCTTACGGCCGCGCGTTTCCCGGCCCGGACCGGTCCCGACGGTTCGCCGGTCCTGCTGGAGGAGCAGGACCGGCGGCGGTGGGACTTCTCGGCGATCCGTCGTGGGCTGGCCGCGCTGGCCAAGGCATCGACGCGCGGTCTCGGCCCCTACGGTCTGCAGGCCGCGATCGCGGCCACCCATGCGTCGGCACCCTCGGTCGAGGCGACCGATTGGGATCGGATCGTGGTCCTTTACGAGGCACTCGGCCGGGTTGCGCCCTCGCCGGTGGTCGAGCTCAACCGGGCTGTCGCCGTTGCCATGGCGTCGGGCCCGGCGCAAGCCCTGGCCATCGTGGACGAGCTGATCGCCTTGGACCGGCTCCCCGGTTCGCATCTGATCCCGACCGTACGCGGTGAACTGCTGGCCCGGCTCGGACGGCGATCAGAAGCGCGCACCGAACTGGAACTGGCGGCCCGGCTGTGCGCCAACCAGCGCGAACGCTCAGTGCTGTTGTGCAAGGCGGCCATGCTGAGCTGACCTCCCCAGCTCGGACGGCAGGCCGATGCCGAGCACGACGATCATCGCCCGCCCGGAACGATCGCGAGTCGCCATGGTCGTGGGTGATCGGCCGGGTTGGGATGCTCCATCCACTCGGTGATGCCTAGAACTCGGTGATGCCCTAAAGCTGGGTGAGCGGGACGCCGCCCGCCGGGGCGAACGGCGGGCACGGCGCGGCACGACCCTCCGGGGTCGCGGCACGGGCCGGATCGAGGGCGTTGAGGACGAAGTGGAGGGCGCGCGGGTCGTAGGTGATGGCGACGTGGTCGGTGAGGTCGAGCGGGCAACCGTCCTGAAGCAGGATGTTGCGCACGGTCGCGCCGGGGCCGGCCGTCAGGAACGACCCCTGGTACGGCGTGGCGACCACGTCGTACCGGGTGGCCAGGGCGGTGTAGTGAACGCCCGGCACGGTGTCGCCCTCGCGGTTCAGCTCGTTCATGAAGGACGAGCCCGCCGCCTGCTGCTCGACGGCCTCGCCGAGCAGCGCCCCGGCCGCCGGGGCGACGCCCAGAGCCGAGGTGATCGTCATGACACCGCTGATCGAGGTGCCATGGTGGGTCGCGGCGAGGGAGACCAGGCGGGCCACCTTGTTGCGCGACGGGTCGTCGAGGTCTGCGCCGCCCTCGCGGCGGAGATACCAGCGCGGCATCATGCCGCCCTGGGAGTGGCCGACGATCGAGACCTGTCGCGCGCCGGTGACGTCGCGGACGTGATCGACGAACCGCGCCAGCTCACGCGCGGAGGCCCGGATGTCACCGGTCCCCTTCACCGGATCGCCGCGCCCCGCGCCGTAGTTCAGCGTGAACACGCAGTGCCCGGCGCGGGCGATCTCGGGCGCCATGTAACGCCACGCCTGGTAGGAGTTGCCGAAGGTGCCGTGCACGAGGACCACCGGCTCCGGGTGAGCGGACGACGGACGGCACGCCCAGTCGTTGGCCCCCGGTGGAGCCTCCTCCGGAAACAGCAGCCCGTGCGCGGTCGCGGTGGGCAACGTGGCGAGCGGATCGGGCGCGTCGGCGGGCGCCGCCACGGCGGGCACGGAGGCCGCCACAACCCCGGTGAGACAGACACCGAGCAACACGGCCAATCCGCGCGGGAGCAGCGGCATGAGACCTCCACGAACACTAAGAGTGTTCATATGCTAACGCTACGCATGCACGGTAGACGACCATTTCGCACGGCGCGCTGCCATCCGCCGAACCGCGTGACCTGATGTGACCTGCCGGAGGCGTCGTCCTGCGCATCCCCGCCGGGGACGAAGGCGGTCGGGGTAAGGCGTGCGGATCGCGGATTCGGCGGGACGGCAGCGCGAGGCCTAGACGGGCAGCGCTCCGCAGGCGACACCTCGGGCTGGTGGCGTGGCGGCCCTTGGAGACCTGGACGGCTGACAGCGAGGGCCGCCGTGGCGGCAGGTCTGGGCGGGCGTAGCAGGGTAGGTGGGCGCGTAGATGGCAGGACAGTGGTCTAGCGCCCCTCGGGGAGGATCCAGGCGGCCGGGCCGGGGCCCAGGTCTCGGACGGCAGGCGGCTACGACGGAGCGATGCGTACGGCTCGCGGTGTCGGCCCAGGACGCCGGCGCGGGGACCGACAGAGCGGCGCTCCTGGTCGCGGGTGAGACGGTCGGTCTTAGAGGCGGCGAGGACGCGTGAGACGGCTTCGCGGTGACGTGGCGACTCCTGCGGAGTGTCCAGGTGACCTGCTGGGACGCGAGCCCGGCCCAAGAAGAACGACCGAGCGCAGCGAGGACACCGCCGGAGGCGGGGTAATGCCATGGTGGGTCAGTGGGGGGCGGTCAGGGCCTTGGTGACGTGTTGGGTGGTGCGGTCTACGACGGTGTAGCCCGGTCGGGGGCCCCAGTAGTCCACCGATACCAGGACGTTCGTCACGCAGAACACCGACAGCGAGCGATGGAACCCCGCCCCATGGTCAGGGGCGACGCGCGTGTACGCGTACGTGCGGTGCCCGGCCGTGCGGCCCGCGCGGAGGCGGGTCTTGGGGTGGCGTTGCTTCTCGTCCTTCGCCAGGGTCACCATGCCGTCGAAGTTGGCCTGGCAGCCCTTGACCGTCGGCGTGCGGTACGTGGTGAGCATGATGGTCGCTCTGATCGGGCTCACCCACTGGCAGCGCGTGGACGCCAGGAACGTGCGCTTCGCCGTCCCGCCGAGCAGGGCGCGGGCCTGGGCGTTGGTCAGCAACGGGCAGGTCTTGGGCTGGGTGCGGAACAGGCGTGCGGCGACGGGTGCCGAGGAGGCGGCCACCACGGGTGTGGCGGTCGCGGTCGGGCTGGCGAGCCGGTCGCCGGGCAGGGCCCGCGTGTTCACCCAGATCAGCAGGGCGGCGACCACCCCCAGCGCCGCGGCGGCGGTCCCGCCCAGCAGGACGGCCCGGCGGCGCCTGGCCACGCGCGCCCGGCCGCGTTCACGCCTGGCCACGGATGCCCGGCCTGCACGCCCTGGCACCGACTCGGGGGCGTCGCCCCGGGCGGCGGACCGCAGCCACAGCGCGGCCTGTTCGGCGGTGCAGCGCCGCTCCGGGTCCTTCTCCAGCAGGGCGGCCAGCACGGGCGCGAGCGGCCCGGCCCGCCGGGCGGGCGCGGGCTCGCGCATCAGCACGGCGGCCATCAGCGCGTGCGCGTTGTCGCCGGAGAACGCCTGGGCGCCCTCCACCACCGTGTAGAGGGTGGCTCCGAGCGACCACAGGTCGGCGGCCGGGCCGTCGGGGTCGCCGCGCAGCCGTTCGGGGGCGACGTAGCCGGGCGAGCCGTTGAGCAGGCCCGTCTGGGTGAGGGCCACGTCCCCGGCGACGGTGGCGATGCCGAAGTCGGTGAGCTGGACCCGGCCGTCCTCGGTGATCAGCACGTTGGCGGGCTTGACGTCGCGGTGCAGCACGCCCACCGAGTGCGCGGCCATCAGCGCGTCGAGTATGTGCTGCCCCACCCACGCGGCGCGAGGCGGAGGAAGCGGCCCATCCTGGCGCAGGATCTGGTCCAGCGAGCGGCCGTTGATCAGCTCCATCACGATCCAGGGCCGCCCGCCGTCCATGATGACGTCGAGAACGGTGACGATCGACGGGTGGGAGCGCAGCCGCGCCGCGGCCCGGGCCTCGCGCAGGGTGCGCTCGATCAGCTCCGCGCGGGCGGCCTGGTCGAGGCCGGACGGTAGGCGCACCTCCTTGACGGCGACCTCCTGCCGCAGCAGCTCGTCCACGGCCCGCCAGACGGTGCCCATGCCGCCCTGCCCGAGCTGTGCCACCAGGCGGTAACGGCCTGCGACGAGGTTCATGTCGGGCCCTGGCCGGTGGTCGCGCCGTGGCGGCCACCAGCGGGGTCAGCGCATAATCGCGTCCTCACGGGCATCAGCCTGCCACACGGGTCCCGGCCGGACCCGAAGATCGGCCGGACCCGAAGATCGGCATGACGCGAAGGTCGGCATGACGCGGCGCCCCGGGAGATCAGTGCACGCGGAGGATCGCGAGTGTGCCGGGTGGCAGGGTGATCTGACCGGAATCGTGGGTGATGTCCTCGTCCGAGGCGAGCAGCACCTTGGTGTGTGGGAGGGGCAGTTCGGCTGGATCCGTCCCGAGGTTGGCGGCCACCCGCAGGTCGGAGCGGTTGACCACGAGCCAGCGGGCCTCCTCGTCGTAGTCCACCGTCACCGCGTCCAGACGAGGGTCGGTCAGCTCGGGCAGCGCCTTGCGCAGCGCGATCAGGTCGCGGTACCAGTTGAGCAGCGAGCGGTGGGTGTCGTGCTCCAGCTCGCTCCAGTCCAGCTTGGAGCGCAGGAACGTGGTCTTGTCCTGCGGGTCGGGGGCCTTGGCCGCCCAGTCGTCGTAGCCGTGGTCCACGAACTCCTGGCGGCGGCGGTCGGCCTCCCCTTCGGCCAGTTCGCGTTCGACGTGGTCGGTGAAGAACAGGAACGGCGTGCGCGCGCCCCACTCCTCGCCCATGAACAGCATCGGCGTGAACGGCGAGGTGAGCAGCAGCCCGGCGCCGACCCGCAGCAGTTCGGCGGGGATCCGGTCGCCTTCGGCGCGGTTGCCGATCTGGTCGTGGTTCTGCAGCGCGCACACGAACCGGTAGCCGGGAATGTGGCGGGCGGGCCGTCCGTGGTGGCGGCCCCTGAACGTGGAGTAGGTGCCGTCGTGCAGGTAGGCGGAGGTGAGCGTCTTGGCTAGGACGGCCATCGAGCCGAAGTCGCCGTAGTAGCCGTGCCGTTCGCCGGTCAGGGCGGCGTGCAGGGCGTGGTGGACGTCGTCGTCCCAGACCGCGTCGAGGCCGTAGCCGCCCGCCTCGCGCGGGGTGACCAGGCGCGGGTCGTTGAGGTCGGACTCGGCGATCAGGGTGAGCGGACGGCCCAGCGACACCGCGAGCAGATCGACCTCGGCCGCGAGTTCCTCAAGCAGGTGGACGGCCCGCTTGTCGTGCAGCGCGTGCACGGCGTCGAGCCGCAGGCCGTCGATGTGGAAGTCGCGCAGCCACTGCAGCGCGTTGCCGATGAAATAGCGGCGTACCTCGTCGGACCCGGGTCCGTCCAGGTTGACGGCCTGCCCCCAGAAGCTGCCCAGCGATTCGTGGAAGTACGGCCCGAAGGGGTGCAGGAAGTTCCCCGAGGGCCCGAGGTGGTTGTAGACGACGTCGAGGATCACGCCGAGCCCGGCGTGGTGGCAGGCGTCCACGAAGATCTTCAGCCCGTCGGGACCGCCGTAGTTCTCCGTGACGGCCCACAGGTCCACGCCGTCATAGCCCCAGTTGTGGTGACCCGGGACCGGCGCCACCGGCAGTAACTCGACGAAGTCGACCCCGAGGTCCACCAAATGGTCGAGGTGGTCGGCGGCCTCGGCGAAGGTGCCGGCGGCGGTGAAGGTGCCGATGTGCAGCTCGTAGATGACCGATCCGCGCAGGTCGCGGCCCCGCCAGTCGTGGTCGCTCCAGGTGAACCGGTCGTGGTCGTAGACGCGGCTGGGGCCGAAGACGCCTTCGGGCTGCCTGCGGGACATCGGGTCGGGGTAGGGGCCCGCGCCGTCCACGTGCAGGGAGTAGTCGGTACCGTGGTCGGCGCCGTTGACGATGGCCGACCACCACCCCCGATCGCCTCTGCGCCGCAGCGGATGGCGGTTTCCACCGGTCTCGACCTCCACGGTGCCGGCCCGAGGTGCCCATACGTCAAAGGTCCAGCCCTCAAAGCTCATCGGCGTCATCCCTCTCCAGGACTGCGATCGGGTACCGGGACAGCAGGTGCGCCAGCGGGATTCGCCCGGTGTGCGCCCCACCGGTCAAAAGGTCCGTCCAGTGCCCGGGCGGCAGGTCGAGCCAGGTGTTCCCCCAGCCGCCGCGCCGGGCCAGGCCCACGGGCAGTCGGGTGGCCACGGCGACGGCGCGCCCGCCCCGGGCGAAGGCGACGACGTGTTCCCCGGCGGGCCCTCCGGCACCGACCGGCGCGTACGGCAGGCGCCCCGGCGCGCCCAGCCTCCGTCGCAGCCGCAAAGCCGTCCTGGTCAGCAGGAGCTTGGCGGCGTCCCATTCGCCGGCCGGTTCCGGCGGATAGCGGACCGGCCTGCGGTTGTCCGGGTCCACCAGCGAGAAATCGGTGATCTCGTTGCCCTGGTAGACGTCCGGCACTCCGGGCATCATCAACTGGACGATCTTCTGGCCGAGCGAGTTGGCCATCGCGTACGGCTCGATCCGCCGGGCGAAGGCGGCGACCGACTCTCCGCACTCGGCGACGGCGCGGGCGGCGAACTCGTCGAGCCCGCGCTCGTAGGCGGGATCGGGTCGCACCCATGAGATGGCGGTCTTGGCCTCGCGGGCGGCCTTGTGCAGGTAGGCGGCGAGGCGGTCGGCTCCGATCGGCCAGGCGCCCAGCAGGTTCTGCCACCCGAGGTAGTCCAGCGCGGGGTCGAAGGAGACCTGTGCGGCCCAGCCGTCCACGGCCCGGGCCCACTCGTCGGGGATCTCCGACAGCACGGCGAGACGGGCCCGCACGTCTTCTGACCGTTTGGTGTCGTGCGTGGACAGCGTGGTCATCGTGCGCGGCGGGAGGGTGGCGCAGTACTCGTGGAACTCGGCGAGGGGGTAGGAGAAGTCGTCGGGTTCGCCGCCGACCTCGTTGAGACACGCCAGGGGGTACCAGCGGTAGAGGGCGGTGTCCTCGACGCCCTTGGCCATGACGGGGCCGCAGGTCTGCTGGAAGCGGACCACGGCCTCGGGCGTGCCGTACAGGACCTGCTTGACCACCTCGGCGACCGCCGCTTCGTCGCCGAGCCGCCGCGCGGCGGTCCGCCCGGCCTCCTCGACCAGGCGGGCGGCCTCGGGCGGCACCGGCTCCCCGGGCACGATGTAGGCGCGGTAGACCGGCATCGCGGCCAGCAGTTCGACCACTGCGGCGCGCAGGCGGGGGCCGCCCACGGCGGCGGTCAGCCGATCGACCTCGGCGCCGAAGAACAGGTCGAGCACATCGCGTTTGCCCTGGTAGACGACCGCTTCATAGTCGGCGGTGCCGCCGGTACGGCGGACGAACCCGGCCACCAGCGGCCCGCCCCCTGCGGGGTCGGTGAACAGGCCGGTGATCCGGTTGAGGGCGTCGTAGCCGGTGGTGCCGTCGCAGGCCCAGTCGGACGGCAGGCGCTCCTCGCCGATGAGGATCTTCTCGGCGATCGTCCACACCCCTCCGGAGCGCTCGCGCAGCATTTCCAGATAGCCGCGCGGGTCGGCGAGGCCGTCGGGATGGTCTACCCGCAGGCCGTCCACCAGGCCCTCGGCGATGAGGGAGAGCACCACCCGGTGGGTGGCCTCGAACACGGCGGGGTCCTCCACGCGCAGCCCGATCAGCGAGGAGACGTCGAAGAACCGGCGGTAGCCGGGGCCTTCCCGGTAGGAGGCGAGCCGGTAGTGGTCGGCGGGCAGCGGGAACTCGTGGTCGTGGTAGCGCAGCACCCCGGCCCCTTCCCGCAGCGCCCCGGCGTCGTCGCCGAGCACCGGCAGAACGACCTTTCCGTCTTCACCCCAGTCGATGTCGAACCAGGAGGAGTACGGCGAGGCGGACCCCTCCCGCAGCACCGACCACAACGGGGCGTTGCCGGACTCGGGTACCGGGACGGTCATGTGGTTGGGCACGATGTCGACGACGATGCCCAGGCCGTGGACGGCCAGCTCGCGCGACATCGCGCGAAAGCCGTCGGGCCCGCCGAACTCGGCGCGGATCCGGGAGTGGTCGGTGACGTCGTAGCCGTGCAGCGACCCGGGCACCGACTGCAGGATCGGCGACAGGTAGACGTGGGTGACCCCGAGGTCGGCCAGGTAGGGAGCCAGCGCGGCCACGGCGGCGAAGCCGTGCGAGGGGGTGAGCTGCACCCGGTAGGTCGAGACGACCGGCGTGGGCACGCGGGAGAGCGAACCGGACACGCCAGGGGCCGGAGCGGACGCGCCGGGGGGCGGGCTAGACACGCCGGAGCACCCGCACGGAACGGCCGGCCACGGCCACGTCCTCCCCGGCGCGGCAAGCCCGGGTGTCGAGAGTGATCGGCATCGCCGTGTCGATCTCGGTCAGCCACATCTCGCCGTAGTCCTTCGGGATCGTGAACCGGATTACATCATGGTGGGCGTTGAACATCAGCAGGAAGGAGTCGTCGGAGATCCGGCGGCCCCTGCGGTCCGGCTCGGTGATGGCGTCGCCGTTCAGGAAGACCGCCAGCGAACGGGCGTAGCCGACGTTCCAGTCGGCGTCGGTCATCTTCTCCCCCGCCGGGGTGAGCCAGGCGATGTCGCTCAGGCCCTCCTCCTCCGCGCCGCGCACGGGCCTGCCGTAGAAGAAGCGCCTGCGGCGGAACACCGGGTGCTCGCGGCGGAGCCTGGCCAGGCTCTTGGTGAACTCCAGCAGCAGCCAGTTCTCCCGGACGTCGGACCAGTCGACCCAGGAGATCTCGTTGTCCTGGCAGTAGGCGTTGTTGTTGCCCCGCTGGGTGCGGCCCAGCTCGTCGCCGTGGGAGAGCATGGGCACCCCCTGCGACAGGAACAGCGTGGTCAGGAAGTTGCGCTTCTGCTGTTCGCGCAGCGACTCGATGGACAGCGGGGCGGGGCCCTCCACCCCGCAGTTCCACGAGCGGTTGTCGTCGGTGCCGTCGCGGTTGCCCTCGCCGTTGGCCTCGTTGTGCTTGTGGTTGTAGGAGACCAGGTCGCGGAGGGTGAACCCGTCGTGGCAGGTGACGAAGTTGATGGACGCGGCGGGGCGGCGGGTGTCGAGCTGGTAGAGGTCGCTGGAGCCGGTGAGCCGGGAGGCGAACTCGGGCAGCGCGGCGGGCTGGCCGCGCCACAGGTCGCGGATGGTGTCGCGGTATCTGCCGTTCCACTCGGTCCAGCGGGGCGGGAAGTTGCCCACCTGGTAGCCGCCGGGGCCGACGTCCCAGGGTTCGGCGATCAGCTTGACCTGGGACAGCACCGGGTCCTGCTGCACCAGGTCGAAGAACGCCGACAGGCGGTCCACCTCGTGCAGTTCGCGGGCCAGGGTGGCGGCGAGGTCGAAGCGGAAGCCGTCCACGTGCATCTCGATGACCCAGTAGCGCAGCGAGTCCATGATGAGCTGGAGCACGTGGGGGGAGCGCATCAGCATGCTGTTGCCGGTGCCGGTGGTGTCGAGGTAGTAGCGCGGGTCGTCTTCCACCAGCCGGTAGTAGCCCAGGTTGTCGATGCCGCGCATGCTCAGCGTGGGGCCGAGGTGGCTGCCCTCGGCGGTGTGGTTGTAGACGACGTCGAGGATGACCTCGATGCCCGCCTCGTGCAGCGCCTTGACCATGGCCTTGAACTCCAGCACCTGCCCGCCGCGCTGGCCGGTGGAGGAGTAGGCGTTGTGCGGGGCGAAGAAGCCGATGGTGTTGTAGCCCCAGTAGTTGGTCAGGTCGCGGTCCACCAGCGCCTGGTCGGTGACGAACTGGTGCACCGGCATCAGCTCGATCGCGGTGACGCCGAGTCCGGTCAGATGGTCGACGATCTCCGGGTGGCCGAGCGCGGCGTAGGTGCCCCGGATCCGCTCGGGGATCTTGGGATGTTCGACGGTGAGCCCGCGCACGTGCGCCTCGTAGATCACCGTGTCGTGGTACGGCGTGGCCGGCGGCCGGTCGTGGCCCCAGCCGAAGAAGGGGTTGATCACCACCGAGCGCGGCACGTAGGGGGCCGAGTCGGCGTCGTTGCGGCTGTCGGGCGATCCGAACCGGTAGCCGTAGACGGCCTCGTTCCACCTCACCTGGCCTTCGATGGCCTTGGCGTAGGGGTCGAGCAGGAGTTTGGCCGGGTTGCAGCGGCGTCCGGTACGCGGGTCGTAGGGCCCGTGCACGCGGTAGCCGTAGCGCTGGCCGGGGCCGATCCCCGGCAGGTATCCGTGGTAGACGAATCCCTCGACCTCGGTGAGAGGGACCCGCGTCTCCTTCCCCTCGTCGTCGAACAGGCACAGTTCGACCTTCTCCGCGACCTCGGAGTACAGCGCGAAGTTGGTGCCCGCCCCGTCATATGTGGCACCGAGCGGATATGGGTCGCCCGGCCAGATCTCCGTCATCGCACCGCCCTTCAGCGGTGTGGGGTTATGCCCATTTAGTAGTAGGCCCATGCGTCCGGGACCGGGGTGACCCCTACCCCCTCCGGCCGCCTTTCATGACCGCCTGATCCACTCGGCCGCATCCCCCGCACCCCCGGCACGAGGGCGGCGCCGCGCCGGGTTTCGCGGCGACGGCGGGCGCCTTGGCCTCACCGGTTCCCGCGCAGGCCGGGCAGCACGCGAACGTGGTGAAACGGGGGTCTCGGTAAGCCCGCCGGAAGATCCCGGGTCTGAGCGGCTCCCCGCCAGCTCGCCGCCCGGCTGCGCGAACTGCGCAAGGAGGCCGGCCTCAGCATCGAAGAGGTGGCGCAGAAGCTGCTCTGCTCGCCCGCGAAGATCAGCCGGATCGAGACCGCCCAGCGCGGCGCCAGCCTGCGCGACGTCCGCGATCTGGCCGCCATCTACGTCGTCGGCGACCCCGATCAGGTCCAGCTCCTGATGACGATGGCCCAGGAGGCCAAGCAGCCCGGCTGGTGGCAGCGCTACGACGACCCCGACGTGCGCAGCTTCATCGGGCTTGAGGAGGTCGCCACCTCCATCACCGTCTACGAGACGTGCCTGGTGCCCGGCCTCTTCCAGACCGAGGAGTACGCGCGGGCGGTGATCAGGGGGCTGCTCCCCCGCATCAGCTCCGACGTCCTGCAGGAACGCGTCGACACCCGCCTGAAGCGGCAGGAACTACTGTTCCGCGACTCGCCGCCGCGCTACTGGACGGTCCTCGACGAGTCGGTGCTGCACCGGCACATCGGCGACCCGGGGATCATGCGGGCCCAGCTCGACCGCATCGTGGAGCTCGCCGAGCTGCCGCACGTGGTGGTCCAGGTCGTGCCGTTCACGGTCGGCGCGCACATGGGCCTGGACAACGCGTTCACCTTTCTTCAGCTTTCCGACCCGGCGGTTCCCGACACCATTTTCATCGAAGGTCTGATGGGCCTCATATACCTGGAGAAGCCCAGCGAGATCGAAATATACCGGGAGGCGCTCGAAAGCCTTCGCGCGGCGGGCCTCGACCCGGCGAGATCGGTGGCCCGAATAGCGGAGATAAGCAGGTCGTTCGCCTGAGCGCGGCGGCCTCGTTGAATCCGGCGACGAAAAGGAGACTCGATGGCGGAATTCGGCGACGATCGGCGTTCCGACCTGCGGTGGAGGATTTCCTCCCACTGCAACGGCGGTAACTGCGTGGAAGTCGCGGCACTACCCGGCGGCGGCGTCGCACTCCGCGACGGCAAGGACGCCGCGGGCCCGGTCCTCGAATTCACCCCGGCCGAATGGCGGTCCTGGGTAAGCCGGGTGAAGAGCGGAGAACTCGACCGCCACCCGTAACCAAAAGAACGGCCCTCGCCGGCGAGCGGCCACGACCCACCGGGCTCGCGAGACATCGGTCGTCCCAGGAAAATCATTTGTTCACTGAGAAGATCGTTTTGTTGCCGATACGTTAAAATCCAGACAGCGTCCGCACCTTGACAGGTTTCTGCCTTCCCTGGAGGAGATGCGAATGAAGGCCTGGCGATCGGCGCCGCTCTGGACCAATACCACCGTATGGACCAGAGCGTGCAACAACGGGGGGTGCGTCGAGGTGGCGAGCCACGGCGACGTCGTGGCCGTGCGCGACAGCGAGAACGGTGACGGTCCGGTGCTCACCGTCACCCGCGCCGACTGGGAGAACTTCCTGGCGGCGGCGAAGGCCGGCCTGTTCGACAGGATCTGAGGCGTAGCACGGTTCAAACGGGGTTCGAGGGGCGCCAGGGAACGGATCTGACACGTTCGCCATGCGGGTCGAAGAGCGGCTCGCGTGCCACCGTGCCGTCCACCCACGTACCCGAGACCTCCACCGAGATCTTCGTGCCCGGTTCGGCGTGCTCGACGGGCAGGTAGGCGTAGGCGATCGACGACCGGACGGTGTAGCCGAATCCCCCCGAGGTGACCCGTCCGGCCACCGAATCACCCACTGAGTCGCCCACACGGACCGGCTCGTTGCCCAGCGCCACGGCGCCGGGAACACCGAGCACCAGGCACCGCAGCCTGCGGGCGGGACCCCGCTCGCGGGCCGCGGCCAGGGCGTCCCTGCCGCAGAAGCCGCCGGGTTTGTCGAGCTTGACGCAGAAGCCGAGCCCCGCCTCGTAGGGGTCGGTCTCGGGGCCGACGTCGGCGCCCCACACCCGGTATCCCTTCTCCAGGCGCATGCTGTCGATGGCGCGGTAGCCGCCGGCGACCACGTCGTGCTCGCGGCCCGCCTCCCACAGGGTGCGCCAGAGCGCGGCGCCGTACTCGGTGGAGCAGTACAGCTCCCAGCCGTGCTCGCCGACGAACGTCACGCGCAGCGCCATGACCGGCACGTCGCCGACGGTCAGCTCGCGCATCGACATGAAAGGGAAGCCGAGGTCGTCGGCGGTGAGCCTGGACAGCACCGCCCGCGCCGACGGCCCCCACAGCGCGAAGCAGGCGAACTGCCCGGTGACGTCGGCGATCCGCACGGACGCGCCCCGCACGGCCGCCTGCCTGCGCAGGAACGCCAGGTCGTGGCCGCCGAACGCGGTGCCGGTGACGATCAGGAAGTCGTCCTCGGCGCGGCGGGTCACGGTGAAGTCGCACTCGATGCCGCCGCGCGTGTTCAGCGCCTGGGTGTAGGTGACCGCGCCGACCTCGCGCGCCACGTCGTTGTCGCACGCCCAGGACAGGAACTCGGCCGCCTGCGGCCCGGTGACCTCGATCTTGGCGAAGGAGGTCTCGTCGAACAGGCCGGCCGAGCGGCGGGTGGCCAGGTGCTCGGCGGGGACGGCGGTGGACCAGTTGCGCCCGGCCCAGCCGTCCGGGCGCAGGCCGGCCAGCTCGGGGAGGTCGGGTCGGGCGTTGCTCTCGTAGTGATCGACCCGTTCCCAGCCCGCCTTCTCCCCGAACGAGGCGCCGTGGGCGGCGTGCCAGGGGTAGACCGGGGAGGTGCGCAGCGGACGGCCCGCCGTACGGGCCTGGCCGGGGTACCGGATGTCGTAGTAGGTCTCGTAGTTCTCGGCGGTCCGCGCCAGCGTGTAGGACGGCGAGCGGTAGTGCCTTCCGAACCGGCGGATGTCCATGTGCCACAGGTCGTACGGCGGTTCGCCGGTGGTGATCCACTCCGCCATCACCAGGCCGATCCCGCCCGCCCCGGCGATGCCGTGCGCGCAGAACCCGGCCGCCACGAAGAAGCCGCCGACCTCTGTCTCGCCCAGGCAGAACTCGTTGTCGGGGGTGAACGCCTCCGGCCCGTTGATCAGCTTGCGCACCCCCAGGTCGCCCAGGGCGGGCACCCGGATCCGGGCGTTGTCGGCGATCTCCGCGAACCTGTCCCAGTCGGGGGCGAGCAGGCGGCCGTTGAAGTCGGCGGGGATGGCGTCGTAGGCGCGGGGGCCGGCCGTCCAGGCGGCTGAGGTGCGCTCATAGCCGCCCATGACCAGCCCGTCCACCTCCTGCCGGTAGTAGACCAGCAGGTCGGGGTCGCGCAGCGTGGGCAGCGGGGTGTCGCGGCGCGGCAGGAACGCGTCGGTCACCACGTACTGGTGGGACATCGGGACGATCGGCACCCGTACCCCCACCATCCGCCCGATCTCTGCGGCGAACATGCCACCGCAGTTGACCACGATCTCGCAGTCGATGTCGCCCCGGTCGGTGCGCACGCGGCGGACCCGGCCGTCCGCGACCTCGACGCCCAGCACACGGGTGCGGGTGTGGATCTCCGCCCCGCCCGCGCGGGCGGCGGCGGCCAGCGAGTCGCACAGCCGAGCCGGGTCCACCTGGCCGTCGCTCGGCAGGTACGCCCCTCCGACCACTCCTTCGGTGTCGATGAGCGGGAACAGCTCCGCCGCCTCGGCCGGGGAGATCTCCGAGAGCGGCAGGCCGGAGGCCCGCGCCCAGCCGATCTGGCGGCGGATCTCCGCCATCCGCTCCTGGCTGGACGCCAGGCGGATGCCGCCGCACTCCACCCACCCCGGCGGGTGGTCGCCGCGCTCCAGCCTGCGGTACAGCTCGACGGAGTAGCGGTTCATCCGGGTCAGCGCGGGATCGGCGCGGAGCTGCCCGACCAGGCCCGCGGAGTGGAAGGTGGAGCCGCTGGTCAGTTCGTCGCGATCGAGCAGGACCACGTCGCGTTCGCCCAGTTCGGTGAGGTGGTAGACGATGGAGGCACCGCCCACTCCCCCGCCGATGACGACGATTCTCGCCGAGCCGGGCAGCGCCCTCACCGTGGCCACGGGCATTCCTCCGATCATCGGGGTCCGCCTCGACGCTATGCGACCGCCGCCGGGAAAATCCAGATCATCGGACGCTGATCAAGGTGCGCAGCCGGTCGGTGTCGGCCTGGGTCCAGCCGTCGGGGGGCGCGACGGTGGCCCAGCCGTTCACGACGTTCGGGCCGTACCGGTGGCCGTGGCCGTCGGGGACGTTGAGCGCGATGGTGAGGTCCACCACGACCTGCCAGAACGTGACCACCGGGTACCAGCGCATGGCCGGGGCGACGTCGGGGCCGCGCGGTTCGTCCAGCCAGGCGGGCTTGCGCCACAGCAGGGACGGGTTCCACCACACGACGGGGTCGGAGGCGTTCTGCAGGTAGACCAGCCCGGGACGGTGGGAAGTGAGCAGGTCGGCCGGGGTCTGCCCGAACAGGACCTGCCTGCCGCCCCGGTAGACCGGCCGCCACTCGGGGCTGCCGGGGTCGCGGTGCGCGACGATGTCGCGCCAGATCGGGTTCGCGTTGGGCGGGCCGACCAGCAGCGCGCCGTCGGTCCTGGCCAGCAGCGTCTGCAGGTCGGCGCCGAACCCCTCCTCGATGAAGTAGGCGCCCAGGCTCTCGCCGAAGACCAGCAGCTTGGGACGGCCCGCCGCGGGCAGCGTGGCCATCTTCGCCTCCACGGCCCGCACCAGCGCCTCCCCCGCCCTGGCCGCCTTGCCCCGGTCCACCACGAACGACAGCCAGCTCGGCAGGTAGGAGTACTGCATGGCGACCATCGCGGTGTCGCCCGCGTACATGTACTCCAGCGAGTCGGCCCCCGCCGGGTCCACCCACCCGCTGCCGGTCGTGCCCATCACGGCCAGCACCTCGCGGTCGAAGGCGCCGGTGCGCTCCAGCTCGCGCACGGCCAGCGCGGCCTCCTGCTCAAGGGTGTCGGCCGACTGCAGGCCGACGTAGACCCGGATCGGGTCCTTGGCCGGACGCCCGGCGAACGCGCTGATCCCCGCCTTGGAGGGAGTGGTGCCGATGAGGTCGCGCCCGGTGCGCCCGAGCGACTTCCACGACACCAGGGAGCCGGGGCCGCCGGACAGCAGGCCGGAGGACGGCGGGTGGATTCCCGGTGAGGTCGAGACGTTGGCCAGCGAGGAGGTGTTGTTCATCACCTCGACGAAGTTGGCGAACAGCACGTCGTTGGCGAAGACCAGGACCAGGAACACGGCCACCCCGAGCCCGACGATCTTGGCGACCACCACCGGGACGAACCGGCCGAGCAGCCCGATCAGCTTGCGGGTGCCCAGGCGCATGGCACGGGACAGCGTGAGCAGTGCCGCGAAGGTGACGGCGGCCACCACCGCGATCAATGGAGTGAACCAGGCGATATCCGGGCTCATGCCCACGGATATCCGGATCTCGCGCTGCCAGTCGGCGCTGAACCACAGCACCGACAGCGAGACCACCGTGCCCAGTGCGGCCAGCAACCGCCAGGCGACATCACGGGCCCTGGGGCTCGGCGTCAGCCCGAAACCGCGCCGCAGCACGGCCGAAATGATACTGCCCAGGCCGTATCCGGCGGCTGCGGCGATGCCCGCGACGACCCCCTGCAACGTCCACGGGCGAGGCAGCAGCGACGGCGAGAGCGACGCGCACAGGAAGGCCACGGCCACGACCGTGCCGCCGATGCCCAGCTCGCGCCGGACCACACGCCCGGCACGGCCATCCTGTCGTCCGTCCTCGCCGGAACGCTCCCCCGTGCGTTCAGCCAACACCGTTCCCCCGCTGGAACAAGAAACTTTCTTACCAGCGGGACACACTAACTCCTCGCGAACCCGCGTGTTGACTCTACGTCCGCAGCGCCTTGGCCACGGTGGCGAGCGGCGGGCGCTCGGCCACGCTCACGTCGCTGATCCGGGGCCGCCCCGTCTCGTACTGCAGCATGTACGGATTCAGCGGCGTGGAGGACACGACCCGGCCCTGGCGCTCCAGCCTGGACCACGCGGTCAGCATGATCTGCCCGGCCATCCGGCCGAGCGCCGACGTGGACTGGTGGGCGTGCATCCGGCTGCCGAGGTCCACCTGGGCCATGGATTCCAGGCCGATCCTCTCCAACAGGTCCACGAGCAGGCCCAGTTCCACCCCGTAGCCGCTGACGAAGGGAACTCCTTCCAGCACCTCGCGACGGCCCGCGTACTCGCCGCCGAGCGGCTGGGCGAAGCCGGAGAGGTCCGGCCAGTAAAGGTTCAGCAAGGGACGGGCCACGAGTTCGGTCACCCGCCCGCCCTCGCCAGGGTGGACGACGCCGTCCTCGGTCACGTGCGGGCGCTCGTAGAACGCCTTGACGAAGCAGGTGCGGTCGTCGGTGAGCAGCGGCCCGAGCAGCCCGGAGACGAAGTGCGCCCCGAAGTTGCGCAGGTCGGCGTCGACGAAGACGACGAAGTCGCCGTCGGTGGCCGCCAGGCCCTTCCACAGGGCGTCGCCCTTGCCGGGGAGGGCGGGCAGGTGCGAGAGCACGGCGTCCTGGTGGACCACCCGCGCGCCCGCGTCGGCGGCGATCCGCGCGGTGTCGTCGGCGGAGCGGGAGTCCACCACCAGGATCTCGTCCACCAGCGGGACCAGGCCCTTCCTGATGGCGGTGACGATCTGCCCGACCGTCTTCGCCTCATCCCTGGCGGGCAGGATGACGCTCACCCTGCGTGACCCCTTGGCCGCGGCGAGCGTGTCGAGCGGCCAGTCGGCGGCCTTGGTGGTACGCCGCCGGGCCCAGCGACGCACCCGGGCGAACGCGTCCATCGCGCAGCCCTCCAGGTCTATCCGGGGGTACACAGACAGCTCGTGGTCCATCGTCTTCCCCGATCGGGTGGAAATACCTGAACCCGAGCCGACTGCCCCGTTAAACGGTTAACGAACGTCTCTGACCTGGTTTGATCGGATGCGCCGTCCGGCCATCGCCGGGTCGGCCAGCACGTCGAGGGCCAACGCGGCGGACCAGCCGAAGTCGCCGCAGCCGTGGCCCTCGCCGGTCACCGGGTTGAAGTACTCCCGGAACCCGGCCTCGCGCACGGCGCGCAGGATCTGCGCCCCGACCTTGGGAGCCAGCTCGGGATCGGCGGCCCGCAGCCCCTCCAGGATCAGCCAGGTCGTGTTGATCCAGCTCGGGCCGCGCCAGTAGCGCGACGGCTCGAAGGCCGCCCCGCCGGGCGGGTAGCTGGGCAGCAGCATGCCGTCGTTCAGCCCGAACCGCCGGGTGGCGGTGGCGACCAGCCGGTCGGCGACGTCGGTGGACAGGCCGGGCAGGATCAGCGGCACGAGCCCGGCGACGCTGTCCTCCGGCAGCATCTCGCCGGTGCGGACGTCGCGGGCGCGGAACACGCCGGACACCGGGTCCCACAGGCGGTCGAGCACGGCCTGGGTGATCTCCTCGGCGCGGCGCAGGTGTGGCCCGGGGTCGGCGTCCACGACGGCGGCGATCCTGGCGAGCGCCACCTCGGCCGCGCCGTACAGGGCGTTGAACAGCGGGTCCTCGATCACGAAGTCGGTGCGGCCGGTGTAGCCCGCGTCGCGGTAGGAGGCCGCGATGGCGGTGTAGCGGGCGTAGTCACGGTCGGTGGGCCGCTCGGCGGCGGAGACATGGGCGAGGTCGGGACGCCGTGCGCGCGCCGTCGGCGCCGCGGGCACGACGGCGAGCGGGGAGTCCCAGGCCGGGCTGTTGTCCATGCCCGACTCCCACGGGTGCACGATCGAGACCAGCTCGGTGCCGGACATGCGCCGCGATCCGCGCAGGTAGCGGTGCTGGGCGTCGAGCCGGGGGTAGATGCGGTAGAGGAACGCCCGGTCGGGCTCGGCCAGGTGCACCCGCCACGCGGCCAGCGCGTGCACGGGCGGCTGCACGATTCCCGAGGTGTGCGCCCCCGACGGCGCCCGCACCCGCCAGAACCCCGGGCCGGGGAAGTAGGCGTCTTCCGTGACGGCCGGGTTGAACACGATGTGCGGCACCCGGCCGTCACGCCACTGGGCGCCGAACAGGGTCAGCAGCTCGATCCGGGCCCTGCGCGGCGACCAGCGGGCGTTGCCCATCGCGATGAACGCGGAGTCCCAGCTCCACTGGTGCGGGTAGAGCGTGCGCGAGGGGACCGTGTACGCGCCCGTCCAGTTGGCGAGCAGCACGCGGATGGCGTCTCGGCGTATCGCGGCGTCGTCGCCGATGGGGGCGGTGACGGCGGGGCCGGTGACAGGGGGACAGGTGACAGGGGGACAGGTGACGAATGAGGCGTGCGAAACGGGAGGGGAGGAGTGTGCCGGGGGAATCATGGCTTCCTAAGGGATCATAGGAACTTTCTGAGGAACGCGGCCGTCTGCGGGAGCACCGTCTCCGGCTCGCCGCGCAGCCCGCCGGACAGGGCCAGGTCGCCCTGGTGGCCGATGGCGTCGAGGGTGGCCAGCAGCGCGGGCCAGTCGAGGTGCCCGGTGCCCGGCTGGTTCCGATTGGACTCGCTGACCTGCACGTGCGCGAGGTAAGGGGCCGCCTCCGCCAGCGAGGAGCAGGGGTCGTCCTCCTCGATGTTCATGTGGTAGGTGTCGGCGGCCACGCGCACGGAGCCGAGCCCGGTCGCCCGGCAGAGGTCGACCGCCTGGCCGATCGAGTTGACCATGTGGTCCTCGTAGCGGTTGAGCGGCTCCAGCATGATCAGCACGCCCAGTTCGGCGGCGTGCTCGCCCAGCTCGGTCAGGGCGTCGAGCAGCACCGCGCGGTCGTCGGCCGGCGAGCGCGGCGGCTCGAACGGCGGCAGGCGGCGCGAGAACTGCGCCCAGGAGGCCGGGGTCAGCACGCCGAGACCGCCGAGTTCGGCGATCACCGTGAGCTGGGAGGCGAGGTTGTCGATCGCGTCGCGCCGGCGCTCGGCGGAGAAGTCGCCGATGAAGTGATCCATCTCCACGCAGACCGTGGGCATCACCACGCCGTCGGCCTTGGCGCGCTCCAGCTCCGGCAGCCGGGACTCGAAGTGACGGCCGCCCTTGCCGCGCAGCTCGATGCCGTCGAAGCCCGCCCGCACCGCAAATGCGTGCTTCTCCTGCAGGGTGCGGCCGGGGATGAGCTGCTCCTGGCAGGTGATTCTCATGCTCATGGGTGGCGAGGCTCCTTGAGGGGAACTGGAGGACGACCTGAGCCTTCTTGGTAAAGACCGTTCGCGGCGGCTAATCGCCTGCTGAGATGGGGATCGGCGCCCCGGCAGGCGGTTCCGGGATCTTTGACGCTGACAACCTGGTTCACAGGCGGTTCCCGGCACCTGAAATGTCACACACTGGTACTTATGCTTTCTGATCACTCAAAAGTTCTTGAGTTACTGGTTCTACCAACACCATACTCGCTTTTGAATCAGACATAAGTCGAAAGCTCCAGACGTCGGCGCGCGCCTCTCTCCACCGGGGGTAGTTACCGCACAACATCGACGTGAGGACCGAGTCCATGCCGAAAAGGACGGCCGCCGTACTCGCCTCCCTGGTCCTGACAGGAGCACTGGTGAACTGCGGCGGCGGCGAGCACCGCGGTGGGGGCATCACCGTGTGGACCGAGGAGAACCTGCCCGACCGGATGGCCGCGCAGCGGGCCATCCTCGCCGATTTCACCAGGAAGACCGGCGTCAGGGTGAACCTCGTCGGAATCGCCGAGGACCAGTTCAGCCAGATCGTCACCTCGGCCGCGGCGGCCGGTGATCTGCCCGACGTGATCGGCGCGCTCCCGCTGGCCTCGGTGCGCGAGCTGGAGGCGGCGGGGCTGCTGGACCGCGAGACGCCGGACGCGGTCGTGACGGCCCTGGGCCGGGACACCTTCTCGGCGCGGGCGCTGGAGCTGGTCACCTCGGGGGGCAGGCTGCTGGCCGTACCCAGCGACGCGTGGGCCCAACTGATCCTCTACCGCTCTGACCTCTACAAGCAGGCCGGGCTGGCGCCCCCCGACACCTACGAGCGGCTCCAAGCCGCGGCGAGCAGGCTGGACCGGGGCGAGCTGGCGGGCATCACGCTCGCCGTCGCCCCCCGCGACACCTTCACCGCGCAGAGCTTCGAGCACGTCGCGCTGGCCAACGGCTGCGAGCTGATCGACGGGGCCGGCCGGGTGGCGCTGGACAGCCCCGCGTGCGTGCGGGCGTTCCGCTTCTACGCCGACCTGGCCAGAAAGTACTCCGTGCCCGGCAAACAGGACGTGGACAGCACGCGGGCGACCTACTTCGCCGGGCGGGCCGCGTGCACCATCTGGTCGTCCTTCATCCTGGACGAGCTGGCCGGGCTGCGCCGCGACGCGCTGCCGAGCTGCCCGCGGTGCCGGAGCGACCCGATGTTCCTGGCCGCGAACACCGGCGTGGTCACCGCGTTGAAGGGCCCGGACGCGCGACGGCCCGCGCAGTACGGCGAGATCGTCTCCTGGGCCGTCACCAGGGAGGCGGACACCAAGGCCGCCCGCGCCTTCGTCTCCTACATGATGAGCGACGGCTACGTCCGCTGGTTCGGCATGGCCCCCGAGGGCAAGGTCCCGGTGCGCAAGGGGTTCGAGGAGGCGTGGAAGCGCGCGCCGACCGGCGTGGACGCCAAGAGGCCGCTCGCCGACCTCTACCCGGAGTCCGTGCTCGACGCGCTGATGGCCAGTCCCGACACCTTCTCCAGGTGGGGCATCCCGCAGGGGCAGGGCAGGCTCGTCGGCGCGATGATGGGCGAACTGCCGGTGCCCAGGGCGCTCAGCGCCCTGGTGGCGGGCACGCTCACCCCGGAGCAGGCGGCGGCGCAGGCGCAGCGCGACGTCGAGACCGTCAAACGGGGCCTGCGGGAATGACGGGCGCGACCGGCGGGCGCGCGGCGCGCCGTCCCCGCACGCTGCGGCGGCAGGAGGCGCGGGCGGGCCTGGCCCTGATCTCCCCCACACTGGTCATCACGCTGGTCGTGGTGGTCGTACCGCTGGCCTGGTCGATCATGCTGGCCTTCCAGAGCGCGCGGCTCATCAACATCCGCTACACCGGGATCTTCGGGCACTACACGCTGGACAACTTCGCCTACGTGGTCTCCGAGCCGGGATTCTGGGCCTCGCTGATCACCACGCTGGTCTACACCGTGGCGGGCACCTTCCTGTCCATCGGGCTCGGCCTGGTGGCTGCGCTGGCGCTGCGCGGCCCGTTCCGCGGGCGCTCCCTGGTGCGCGCGTCCATGCTGCTCCCTTACGTCGCCCCGGTGGTCGCCGTCACCTATGTGTGGGAGGTCATGCTCAGCCCGCAGTACGGCATCGCCAACGCGCTCGGCGCCCGGCTGCTCGGCTGGCGCGAGCCGATCGCGTTCCTCACCGACGGCGACGCGACGTTCCTGGGCGTGCACGTGCCGCTGGCCCTGCTCACCGTGATCGCCTTCGAGGCGTGGCGGTACTTCCCGTTCGCCTTCCTGTTCATCCTGGCCAGGCTGCAGGCGCTGCCCCGCGACCTGGAGGAGGCCGCGCTGGTGGACGGCGCGACGCCCAGCCAGCGGTTCCGCTCGGTCGTCCTGCCGCAACTGGGGCGGGTCATCGCGCTGCTGGCGGTGCTGCGCTTCGTGTTCACCTTCAACAAGTTCGACGACGTCTATCTGCTGACCGGCGGGGGCGCGGGCACCGAGGTGGTCAGCGTGCGGGTCTACGACCTGCTCACCGCGCGCGACGACATCGGCGCGGCCGCCGCCCAGGCGCTGGTGCTGGCCGTGGTGCTGGTCGTCTTCCTCGCGATCTACCTGCGGTTCTTCGCCAGGGAGGAGACGTGAGTGCGAGCCGCCGTCCGTGGACG
Source organism: Spongiactinospora sp. TRM90649 (assembly GCF_029382225.1). Lineage (GTDB taxonomy): Bacteria > Actinomycetota > Actinomycetes > Streptosporangiales > Streptosporangiaceae > Spongiactinospora. The sequence continues at coordinate 83,324 of NZ_JARLTC010000006.1, read as the reverse complement.
CGCGACCGGGCCGAGCGGGCGGTCTTCGGCGTGCTGCGGTGGGTGGTGATCGGCGGGCTGGTGCTGGCCACCGCGTTCCCGTTCCTGTACATGGTCACGCTCTCGGTGCGCGACGTCCAGGACCTGATCCTGAACCCGGGGCGGCTGCTGCCGTCCCGGATCACCCTGGACACCTACCGCGAGGTGCTGACGCCTGAGGAGTCCGGCGGGCAGGGCTTCCTGGTGTTCATGCGCAACAGCGCGCTGGTCGCGACGGCCTCGGTGGCGCTGACCCTGGCCGTGTCGATCCCGGGGGCGTACGCGGTGGCCAGGCTGCGGTTCTTCGGGCGGCGTCAGGTGCACTTCCTGTTCCTGGCGGTCTACCTGTTCCCGGCGATCGTCACGGCGATCCCGCTGTTCGTCTTCTTCACCATGGCCGGGCTGCGCGGGTCGCTGCCCGGGCTGGTGCTGGTATACATCTCGCAGACCGTGCCGGTGACGGTCTACATGCTGCGCTCTCACTTCGAGACGGTGCCCGCGAGCGTCGAGGAGGCCGCGGCGATCGACGGGTGCGGACGGCTGGCCACGATCTGGCGGGTGACGCTCCCGCTGTCCACTCCCGCGCTGATGGCGACCGCCCTCTACATCTTCATGATCGCCTGGAACGAGTTCCTGTTCGCCCTGCTGTTCTTGGTGGAGCGGCGGGAGAGTTGGACGGTTTCTCTGGGTCTGTCCCAACTTGCCGGGAGTATCGAGATTCCGACTACCGTACTGATGGCGGGGTCCGTGGTGCTGACCCTCCCGATCGTGATTCTGTTCTTCGCCGGTGAGCGGCTGCTCACCGAGGGCCTGACCGCCGGCGCCGAGAAGGGGTGAGAGAGGCTGTCACCTGGCCAGATCCTGCGGCTGATCCGGGACGGCAGATGCCGGACCCGCCGGGAGCTGATCGAGTACACCGGCCTGTCCCGCTCGACGATCAGCGACCGGGTGGACCGGCTCATCGCCGCCCGCTACATCCGCGAGTCCGGCACCGGCCACTCCGGCGGCGGGCGCCCGCCGTCCGTGCTGGAGATCGACCCGGCCGCCCGGCTCGTGCTGGTCGCCGACCTCGGCGCCGAGCACGCGACGGTCGCGCTCTGCGACATGTGGGCCGAGCCCATCGCGGAGGAGCACGCCGAGATCGACATCGGCAGCGGCCCGGAACGGGTGCTGGGCTGGGTGTGCGAGGTGTTCCACCGGCTGCTGGACAAGGCCGGGCGCCTGCCGTCCGAGGTGTGCGGCGTCGGGATCGCGGTGCCGGGGTCGGTCGATCACGACTCGGGCCGCGTCCTGCGGTCCTTCCTGATGCCCGGCTGGGACGACTACCCGATCGCCGACGTTCTGCGCGGCTCGTTCGACGTGCCCGTCCTGGTGGAGAACGACGCGACGGCCATGGCCCTCGGCGAGTGGTGGGGCTCGTGGCGCGCGACCCGCTCCCTGATGCTGGTCAAGGTCTCCACCGCGATCGGCGCGGGCATCGTGCTGGACGGGCGGATCTACCGGGGCGTCGAGAACGCCGCGGGCAGCATCGGCCACGTGCGGATCCGCGAGGACGACGAACGGGTGTGCACGTGCGGCTCGCGCGGCTGCGTCGCCGCGCTGGCCGGCGGCCGGGCCATCGCCCGCGACCTGTCCCGGCCGGGGCGTGAGGTGACCGGCAGCCGCGGCGTGGTGCGCCTGGTCCAGGCGGGCGACCCCGACGCCATCGCCGCCGTCCAAGAGGCGGGGCGCACCCTCGGCATCGTGCTGGCCACCGCCGTCAGCCTGCTCAACCCCGGCGTGCTGGTGCTGGCCGGCGACATGGCCGAGACGCGGGAGCACCACCTGACCGGCGTGCGGGAGATGATCTACCGGCGCTCGCTCCCCTACACCACCCGCGACCTGGAGATCGTCAACAGCTCCCTCGGCCGCCGCGCCGGGATCTCGGGCAACGCCCTGGCGGTCATCGAACACGTCCTGGCCCCCGGCCAGGTGGATCGTCACCTCGGCTCCGCAGCCAGCTGATCCATCGCTTTCCGCGAATTTTCGTCACCGTACGTGTCGGCCGCCTGTTCGCCGGGGAGGGGCCCTGCGTGAGTGCTCGAATCGAGCGGGTGCGGGTGATCCAGGTGGACGTGCCGCTGGTGCGGCCGTTCGTCACGGCCGTGCGCAGGGCAGACCGGCTGCGGACCGTGCTGGTCGAGGTCTCCGGCGAGAACGGCGGGCGCGGCTGGGGCGAGGCCGCGGTGAACTGGCGGACCACCGGGGAGAGTCCACAGAGCGTCGCGGCGGCCGTCCTCGGCCCGATCGCCGACGCGGTGACCGGCCTGTCCGCCGACGACCACGACTCCTGGGGCCGGGCCGTCGTGGGCAGCGTGGTCGGCAACCCGGCGGCGCGCTCGGCCGTGGACTGCGCGCTGTGGGACCTCGCGGCGCGGCGGGCCGACCGGTCGCTCGCCGAGTTCCTCGGCGGGCACGAGGAACCGGTGCGGACCGACATGACGCTGTCCGCCGGCCCGCCGTCCGAACTGCTGGACCGGGCCGTCGAGCACGTCGCCGAGGGCTTCCGCACCCTCAAGGTCAAGGTCGCCCCGGGCGAGGACGGCATCGCGGGCGTCGAACTGCTGCGGCGCGAACTCGGATCCGAGATCGGCCTGCGGGTCGACGCCAACCAGGCGTGGAACTCCGAGGAGGCGATCGCCGCGATCCGGCGCTGGGAGGAGGCGGGCGTCGGGCTCGAATTCGTGGAGCAGCCGGTGCCCGCCGCCGACATCGACGGGCTGACCGCCGTCCGCGCCGCGGTCGACACCCCCGTGATGGCCGACGAGTCCGTGTGGAACACCCGCGACCTGCACCAGCTCATCCGATACGGCGCGGCCGACCGGGTCAACGTGAAACTGGCCAAGTCCGGCGGCCTCACCGAGGCCCGGCGGATGATCGCGCTCGCCGAGGACTCCGGCGTCGGCGTGATGATCGGCTGCATGCTGGAAAGCCACGTCGGCGTCGCCGCCTCCGCCGCCCTCGCGGCCGCCCTCGGGCCCGCCACCGCCCCCCAGGACCTCGACTCCGGCCTGTGGACCACCGGCTCCCCCGTGCAGGGCGGCGTCGCATACCAGGGCCCGAACGTCATCCCCGCCACCGCCCCCGGCCTCGGCATCATCACCCTCGCCCACGACGCCGACGCGACCGACCTGCACGCCTGAACGCCCCTGCCGGAGGTCAGGGGCTTCGTGCGGGAGGCCGTGTTCCCAGGCCCAGGCGGCGATCTCGACCCGGTTGCGCATCTCCAGCCTGGCCATGACGCTCGCCACGTGGCCCTTGACGGTGCTCAGTGAGATGAACAGCCCTGCGGCGATCTCCTGGTTCTCCCGGCCCCTGGCGATGGCCCGCATCCACCTCCGCCTCCCTGGCGGTCGGCGGGAGCGACGGGCGGCGCCTCCCCGCCCGGCTCGCGCAGCAGCCCGACCATGCGGCGCGTCGCCGCCAGGGCCTCCGAGCCGACCGCCTCGATCCCGGCCAGGGAATCACCCACCTCCTCCGGCCGCTTGCGGTTGAGGATCTGCCCCGCCTGCGCGGCGAGCACGATCCCGGTGATGTGGTGGGCGCCCACGTCGTGCGAGCGCCGCCGCGAACATGACGGCGAGGGCCGCGTCTGCGGCGATCCGGGCGGAACGGGCGGAAAGGTTCACGCCTTCCACGCTAGGAAGGGGCAGGGGCCCGCCGTACCGGCCGAAAGTACCGACCGCCGTCGATGGAGTCGGGCTTTCGCCTGATCCGGGCCGGATGGCGCTTCCCCAGCATGTGCCTATGACATTCCAAGTCCACTCCTCCCGAACGTCCGATCACGCCGCGCCTAGGATCGCGGCGCTCGATGTCGTGCGCGGGTTCGCGCTGTGCGGGGTCCTGGTGGCCAACGTCCGGCCGATCTCCGCCCTCGGCGGCCCTCCCGTGGTGCACGCCCCGCCGCCGGACGCGCGGATCCCGTGGCCGCACCTGCTCGTCGACCAGCGCTTCTTCGTGATCTTCTCGCTGCTCTTCGGCGTCGGCTTCTCGCTCCTGCTGGAGTCGGCCGGACGGCGGGGCGCACGCGCGCGGCCACTGCTGCTGCGCCGCCTGGCCGTGCTGCTGGTCATCGGGCTCGCCCACCACTTCCTGCTGTGGGAGGGCGACATCCTGGTGTTCTACGCGGTCGTCGGTGTGGTGGTGCTGCTGCCCTCGACCTGGCTGCCCAGATGGGCGGTGGCGGCGCTCGCCGTGGTCCTCATGGCCGCCGCGCTGCTGACCTCCGCCGGGCATCTCGCGTTGCTGCCCGGCCTGTTCCTGCTGGGGTCGGCGCTCACCAGGTACGGCGTGATCGCCCGGCTCGAAGCGACCGGACGGGGAACCGCCGTGCTCGCCGTGCTCGCGGTGGTTTTCGCGGCCGGGGCCGTCCCGGTGACGATCTGGCAACTGCGGATGGAGTCCGCGCCCGGCTTCGCCGGCGTCATGGGCACGGCCGGGCTGCTGACGGCGGGCGCTTACGTGTGCGGGCTGCTGCTCCTGCTGCGGACCCCGCTGCGGGCGGTGCTGCGGGCCGTCTTCGCGCCGCTGGGCCGGATGGCCCTCACCAACTACGTGTCCGCCAGCGCGCTGGTCCTGGCGATCGGCCTGGCCATCGGCCGGACCCCGGACGCCTGGACGGACGGGACCGTACTGGCGATCGCCGCCGCCGTCCTCGTCCTGCAGTGGGCGTGGTCGGCGCTGTGGCTGCGCGCCTACCGGTTCGGGCCGCTGGAATGGCTCTGGCGCTGGGCCACCTGGGGCTCGCGCCCGCCGCTGCGCGCGAGCTGAACCGGCTGAACGGGCTGAACCGGCTGATCGGCGCAGGGCAGGGGTGTACGCCCTGGGCCCGGCCTGGCGTAGGACCGGGCCCGGGGCATGGCCGCATCCGTGTCCGCCCGGGGGGCGCCATTCCCGTCGGGCAGGCCGGACACTCGGCCGGGTTGGAACATGTGGAACAGGTGAAAGAGATGAAACATGGAAAAGCCGCCCGTGGTCCACTTTTCCGGGCGGCCGCGGGTTCGCGACGGCTCACCCGATGCCGCTCCGGAAACCGGGGGCACGGCTGAAAGACGATGCTGACGCTGAGGACACCGCCGACCGTGCGGACAGCGCCGCCGGTGCCGCCGGTGCCGCTGAAAGCGCGATCTCCCTGCTCACCACCATCTCCCTTCGCATCCGTGCCGTGCCACCACGGTAACGGCCCGCCGATCCGGGCGCCATCGAATATCGCCGCCCGCGATCGCGCGGGAACGGGCTAGCGGAGGCGTCGCAGCCGGATGCCGTGGCCGTCGGCGCGCTGCACTCCCCCGGCGTCCACGTTGCTTATCGGTACGAGCCCGCGCACCTTCCCGGACCGCCCTCCCGCCGTGACCTCGATGATCAGCAGGCCGGGGTCGGTGCCCTGTGAGGAGTGCGGGTCGCCGGACAGCGGGTTCGGCCCACGGGTGGAGGCGAAGATCCACCGGGCGTCCGGGGATACCGCGAAGAGGTCCACGGTGGGGTCGGTGCTGAATCGCGACACCAGGTCGATGGTGTTCACCCGCGCGCCGGACAGCGCGTCGAAGACCTCGATCACGTTGGCGTCCCGGTCGCCGAACCAGACGTAGCGCTGACCGGCCGTCACCGCGGTGCCGTGCGCGTCCCGGTCGGGCGAGGTGTCGTCGAAGAGCCGCTGCACGGGGGGAAGGTTCGGGGGGTTGGCAGGGGAATAGCCGGACTTCTGCATCCGGAACACGCTGAAGCCGTCCATGTGCGTCGTGGTGCCGCCACCGCCGTCGCCGTAGATCGCCCCCTTGGCCTCCGCGAAGCCGCAGCCGTTGGGCGGGATCACCCGGTGGTCGTACTCGGCCACGATCGACATCGGGGTGGTGCGCCAGTCGGCCACCAGCATCCCGCCGCCGCGCAGGCTGACGAACACCGGGCCGTTGTCGTCCGCGATGAACGGGCAGATCGGGGCGTTGTCCGGGCGCAGTTCGGTGCTCTGGCAGGGCGCGCCGTTCGGCGTGGTGCAGCCGGCCAGGTCGAGGGTCGCCGCGGGTTCCTGGACGAAGGTGTTCGTGGCGTAGTCGGTGCGGACGCGTTCCAGCCGCTTGCCGTTCTGGTTGGCCACGATCAGGTACCTGTCGTCCTTGGTGGGCCAGATGGCGTGCGCCTGGCGGGCGCCTCCCGCGCCGATCTCGGTGCTGAGACAGGCCACCGGCCGCCGCGCGCGGGCGTCCAGGAAGACCACGTGGCCGCTGGCCACGAAGGAGATCGCGGCGTGCGATTCCCGGCCGTTGAAGGCGATCATGTGCGGACGGACCGGCGTGCGGCCGGTGCCGGCCAGGCACAGCTCGGCGGTGGCCCCGCCCAGGTCGATGGTGCCCGCCGGGTGGCCCCGCGAGCCCCGGTAGATGTGCACGGTGCCGCCGTAGGCGACGCCGTTGGTGTCGGACTGGTCGATCAGCCAGACCTCGTAGGGGTCGGTGGGCCGTGCCTCCTCCGCCGCCGCCCCGAGTGTGGGGATCATGAGAAGCGCGATGACGAGAGCCGTTGATCGTGCCGATCGCGCGATGCGCAGGATGCTCTGCATGCCCGGAGTGTCGCCGCGATGCCCGTCCGGCTCAAGGGGGTCACGGCGGTCACGGCGGGATCGTGATGTGGAACACCCAAGATGGGACTTGCGCGAGGAATACCCTAGGGGGGTAAGGTGTTGTTATGGGCGAACGGAACGGGAGGAGGAGACATGGCCGGATACACCGAGCGTAAGGACGACCATCTCCGGCGTCTGCGGCGAATCGAAGGACAGATTCGCGGCCTGGCCCGGATGGTGGAGGACGACAAGTACTGCATCGACATCCTCACCCAGGTGTCGGCGGCCAACTCGGCACTCCAGTCCTTCGCCTTGTCACTGCTGGACGAGCACCTGGCGCACTGTGTCGCCGACGCGGTCGCCGAAGGCGGCGCGGAGGCGGAGGCCAAGGTCAAGGAGGCGTCCGACGCGATCGCCCGCCTCGTCCGCTCGTGAACACCTGAATTCCGACACGCACAGCAAGACACACTGTGGCACTCAGCGAGGAGCGAACCGATATGAGCACCGCTACCTACACCGTTTCCGGCATGACCTGCGGCCACTGCGTCAGCTCCGTCAAGGAGGAGGTCGGGGGCGTCCAGGGTGTCACCGGAGTAGAGGTGGATCTGGCCACCGGCCGGGTGACGGTCACCGGCGACGGCCCCGTGGACCCGGCGGCCGTCGGCGCGGCCGTCAAGGAGGCCGGCTACACGGTGGTGGAACAGCCGTGAACGCCGCCGCCAAGCTCGGCGTCTACGCGGCCGGCCTGGCGGTCGTCTTCGGCGGGGCTCTCGGACTCGGGAGCCTCGCCGGACCGGCCGAACCGCCAGCCAAACAGCCCGCCGAAACGACACACGGCCACAGCGCCCCCGCCGAGAAGACCGAGACAAAGGCGGCGGCGGCGAAGAACGATACCCCTGGGGGGCTCCAAGTGTCTCAGGACGGATACACCCTTACTCCCGTCACCACCACGGTGAAGCCCGACGCGGAGACCGACTTCCGCTTCACCGTCACCGCGCCCGACGGACGCCCGCTCACCGACTACGAGGTCAGCCACGAGAAGAAGTTGCACTTCATCGTGGTCTCCCGTGACCTCGGCGACTTCCTGCACCTGCACCCGGTAGAGGCGGGCAATGGCGAATGGTCGGTCAAGCTGAACCTGCCGCGGCCCGGGGCGTACCGCGCGTTCGCCGACTTCGCGCCGGCCGGCCACAAGGGCCTGACCCTCGGCGTCGATCTGCACGCGCCGGGCGACTACCAGCCCAGGCCGCTACCCCCCGCCGGTATCACCTCCGAGGTGGACGGCTACACCGTCACCCTCGACGGTGACCTGGCACCCGGCAAGCCCGCCCGTTTCACCCTCAGCGTGGCCAAGGACGGCAAGCCGGTCACCGACCTCGAACCCTACCTCGGCGCGTTCGGCCACCTGGTCGCGCTGCGCAACGGAGACCTGGCCTACCTGCACGTCCACCCCGACGAGTCGGCCAAGCCCGGCCCGGACATTACCTTCCACACGGAGGTGCCGAGCGCCGGTGACTACCGGTTGTTCCTAGACTTCAAGCACGAAGGCGAGGTCCGCACGGCCGACTTCACCGCACAGGTGGTCGGGGCGGCCACGCCCATGACCCCCCAGGCCGAATCCGAGGCCCCTGGCCATGAACACTGAGGATCGGCCCCCGGCGGTCAGCACCGAGCCCCAGGCCATGACCACTGAGAGGAGAGCATGATGTCCTCCGTCACCGAAGACAGGACACCGGTGGGCGGCGACCTGCCCGGTGGCACCGTCGAACTCTCGATCTCGGGCATGACCTGCGCCTCCTGCGCCAACCGGATCGAACGCAAGCTCAACAAGATGGACGGCGTGACCGCCACGGTCAACTACGCCACCGAGAAGGCCAAGGTCAGCTTCCCCTCGGGCATCGAGCCCGCCGAACTGGTCGCCGAAGTGGAGAAGGCCGGTTACGGCGCGACCCTCCCCGCCCCCAAGCCCGCCCCGGGCACGGAGGCGGCGGCCGGCGGCGGCGAGGCCGAGGAGGACGACGGGCTGCGCCCGCTGCACCAGCGGCTGGTGACCTCGCTGGTGCTCGCCGTACCGGTGATCGCCATGGCGATGGTCCCCCCGCTGCAGTTCACCAACTGGCAGTGGCTGTCGCTGGTGCTCGCCGCCCCCGTCGTCGTCTACGCGGGCTGGCCGTTCCACCGGGCCGCCTGGACCAACCTGCGGCACGGCACCGCGACCATGGACACCCTGGTGTCCATGGGCACGCTGGCCGCGCTCGGCTGGTCGCTGTGGGCGCTGTTCTTCGGCACCGCGGGCGCTCCCGGCATGACCCACCCGTTCTCGTTCGCCATCGAGCGCACCGACGGGTCGGGCAACATCTACCTGGAGGCCGCCGCCGGGGTGACCGCGTTCATCCTGGCCGGGCGCTACTTCGAGGCCCGCGCCAAGCGCCGGGCCGGAGCCGCCCTGCGGGCGCTGCTCGACCTGGGCGCCAAGGAGGTCGCGGTGCTCCGCGACGGCGTCGAGACCCGCGTGCCCGCCGCCACCCTCGCGGTCGGCGACCTGTTCGTGGTGCGGCCCGGCGAGAAGATCGCCACCGACGGCGTGGTGGAGGAGGGTTCCTCCGCCGTGGACGCCTCGATGCTGACCGGTGAATCGGTCCCCGTCGAGGTACGGCCCGGCGACGCCGTCACCGGCGCCACCGTCAACGCGGGCGGACGCCTCATCGTCCGCGCCACTCGCGTCGGCGACGACACCAGGCTCGCCCAGATGGCCCGCCTGGTCGAGGAGGCGCAGACCGGCAAGGCCCAGGTGCAACGCCTGGCCGACCGGATCTCGGGCGTGTTCGTACCGATCGTGATCGCGCTGGCCGTGGGCACGCTCGGCTACTGGCTGGGCACCGGCGACGGCGTGGGCGCGGCGTTCACCGCGGCGGTGGCCGTACTGATCATCGCCTGCCCCTGCGCGCTCGGCCTGGCCACCCCCACCGCGCTGCTGGTCGGCACGGGCCGGGGCGCCCAGCTCGGCATCCTGATCAAGGGTCCGGAGGCGCTGGAGTCCACCCGCGAGATCGACACGATCGTGCTGGACAAGACCGGCACCGTCACCGAGGGCCGGATGACGCTGGCCGAGGTCCACACCGCCGAAGGCGAGGACCGCGACGAGGTGCTGCGGCTGGCCGGGGCGCTGGAGAACGCCTCCGAGCACCCCATCGCCCAGGCCGTCGCCCGCGCCGCCGAGTCCGACGCCGTCGTCGAGGACTTCGCCAACGTCGAAGGGCTCGGGGTGCAGGGCATCGTGGACGGGCACGCCGTGCTCGTCGGAAGGCCCCGGCTGCTCGCCGAGTGGTCCCAGCACCTTCCGGTGGAGCTGGAGCGGGAGTTCGAGGCCGCCCAGGCGGCCGGCCGCACGGCGGTCGCCGTGGGGTGGGACGGCAAGGCGCGTGCCGTACTGGTCGTGGCCGACACCGTCAAGGCGACCAGCGCGCAGGCGATCCGCGAGCTGCGCGGCCTGGGCCTGACCCCCATCCTGCTGACCGGCGACAACGAGGCGGTCGCCAGGACGGTCGCGACCGAGGTCGGGATCGACGAGGTCATCGCCGAGGTGCTGCCCGCCGACAAGGTGGACGTGGTCAAGCGACTCCAGGCCGAGGGCAAGGTCGTCGCCATGGTGGGCGACGGCGTCAACGACGCCGCCGCGCTGGCCCAGGCCGACCTGGGGCTCTCGATGGGCACCGGCACCGACGCCGCCATCGAGGCGTCCGACCTGACCCTGGTCCGGGGCGACCTGCGGGTGGCCGCCGACGCGATCCGGCTGTCCCGGCGCACGCTGCGGACCATCAAGGGCAACCTGTTCTGGGCGTTCGCCTACAACGTGGCGGCCCTGCCGCTGGCGGCCCTCGGGCTGCTCAACCCGATGATCGCGGGCGCGGCGATGGCGTTCTCCTCGGTCTTCGTGGTCGGCAACAGCCTGCGGCTGCGGAGCTTCCGCTGAGACCGGCGGCGACCGGCGGCGGGCCCTGAAAGGGGTCCGCCGCCGGTTTCGCGCTGGTCGGCGGTCGTTTGACGGCCCTCGCCCCTAAACAGCGGCCCCCTAGAGACAGGGGTGGCTAAGGGATATGTACGCGGGGCCCCGGTCGGGGACCATGGGGTGACCGGCACCGGAACGGTTCTGGACTCTTCTGGTCTCCATTTCCGGACGAGCCCTCCCTCCGGTACCGGCAGGACGCGCGGCGCGGGACGGCCCCCGCGGCGCGTGCCCTGCGCCGTACCCGCCAGGACCCGCCGAATCCCACCCCTGAGACCCCCTTCCCAGCCCCGTCCGACCAGCCGCCCGCCCCGAGAAAATCGACCCGCGCATTCCTGCGGATCGGCCCCGCGGATACCCTCCTCATATGACCACCGAGCAAAGCGGACACCTCGTCGCCAACGCAGAAGTGGTCCGCGCGGACGATTCACCGCAGTGCCGTAGGAGATTACTCCTGGAAGGAGGGGCATCGTGATCGAGGCCATTCTTCCGGATTACGTCGTCGCCACCGACGTATTCGAGGACCCTCCGGACGCGAAGCTGTTCCCGCAGGAGGAAGAGGTGATCCTGCAGGCCGTCGACAAACGGCGCAAGGAATTCACCACGGCGCGGGTGTGCGCGCGCAGCGCCCTACGGAAACTGGGCAGGCCCGTGGTCCCCATCCTGCCCGGCCTGCGCGGCGAACCACAGTGGCCGCAAGGCGTGGTCGGCAGCATCACCCACTGCGCCGGATACCGGGCCGCCGTCCTCGGCGCCTCCGCCAAGGTCATGACCGTGGGCATCGACGCCGAACCCAACGACGGGCTGGCGAACGGCGTGCTCACCGCCATCTCCCTGCCCGAAGAGCGCGACTCCCTGCGCAGGCTCACGACGGCCCGCCCCGACATCCACTGGGACCGCATGCTCTTCAGCGCCAAGGAGTCCGTCTACAAGGCGTGGTTCCCGATCGCCAAGCGCTGGCTCGACTTCGAAGACGCCCACGTGACCATAGACCCGGCCCGCGGCACCTTCACGGCCCGCTTACTGGTCGCCGGCCCACGCCTTTCCACCGGAAAACTGACCGGTTTCACCGGACGCTGGCTGGTACGCAACGACCTCATTCTCACGGCGATCGTCGTACCTGCCCCCGCACTTCTCGCGACGGCGTGAACGGTAAGGGCGCTTAGGGGTCGAGGCGACATCGGAAACGTTCTAGCCTGAAATTGGAAATGACGGCGATAAAAGTCTCGAACGACGCCGAGAACCACCTTTCTCGCCACGACCATTCCCTGCGCCAACCCCCAGGAGCCGTCGCGTGATCCCCCCACGCGACGGCTCCAACTTTCCCCCACACCTCCCCCGAACTCCCGCCCGCCGCCAGCGCCACCGGCTTGATCGCATGGATACCGACGGCAGGCACACGTGGCTGCGGATGATCAGTCCAGCCGCTTGGGCGGTGACCTCGCGTTTTTCGTCTCTCGGCCCCCTGCCGGTGAACCTTCTAGTGTTCGAAGGGGCGGGCGATGACCGAGCTGATCTGGACGGACCTACCGCCGGGCAGGCGGGATGCGAAGCCGGAGGAGGCTACGTAAGTCCAGGTCGCGTACCTACGGGTGCTGTGGGCGGTCGCCGGTGAAGTAGGAGGATCAGCCTGCGAGAGTTGGAATCCTGTCGGCTCCAGCCGTGGGAGGACGTCAAGTACTGGGGCGTGCCCACCTTTGAGGGCACCGTGGCCAGAGGTATCACGACTGCGGAAGTCTCTGCGTCTTGGCCGGCCTGTGCTTCGGTCGGCTCGCCAGTACCCAAGTGCCAGTGGCTCTACTGAGGCTGACGCTGAGTGGTGTGACCTGCGTGAACGTATCGTCCTTAACCGCTATGCCCTCGACGGCGGAACACCCGCCCTGGGTTGTGATGACGATGCTGTGCTCTACACCTGCGGGTGCCAGATGGCCGACCGTGCTGGCGTCCCGTGACCAGCCGAAGATCACGAGCGCTGTGGAAGCCCCTCTTGTGCGGGCAGTGGGACGACAGTCGCCTTTCCGCCGGGTCGGCGAGAAGGCCGCCTGGCAGCAGGCCCTCTGGCGCACCGGTGGACTGCCCCTTGGGTCCGCCGATCGGTTCACAACAACGGGAGAGCGCCATAATACCGGGTGGGGGTATAGAGACCTTCGTCGTAACGGAGCGATCCGCAGGGGTTCTGGTGAATGCCACTCAATCTCGCCGTGTCCTGCCGCAGGTTCATTGATCCAAGCGCGAGGTGGCCCATGCGGCCCGGAAGCGACGGTGTGGAGTGGGTGAGGGGGAGGGTGGGTGGCCATCGGGAGGCGGGGCGAGGTGGGGGCTAGATGGGTGGTCAGGGAGTGGGTGGGGGTGATGGATGGGTGATGTTGGGGGTGGGGGGTTGACAGGGGAACGGCGTTCAAGTGAGACCGCAATGGCGCGAAACTGTGACGAAGACCTCCCACATTAGCTCGCGAGCAGAATGGCACGGTATCGGACAAGCAGTTCTATCGACAGTTCCGTAGCATGGGTGAGACCCTTCTATAGGGGATCGCGGCCCTACCGGAACCGTCGCACGCGCAACTGTGAGCAAAAAAACGAGCAACAGATCGCAAGGGTGCTATAGTACCCGCGACACCAGACAGACATCCGTGGAGTTAGTAGTCATGGCTAAGCAGATTAAAGAGATCTTCATCGACGACCTCGACGGTGGCGAGGCCACTAGTACGACAAAGTTCGGCCTCGACGGCGACGAGTACGAGATCGACCTGTCGGAGCGGAACGAGGAAACCCTGCGCAAGGCTCTGGCCCCTTATATCAACGCGGCGCGGCCGGTACGGCGCGAGCGTGTGGGGCGCAAGGTCAAGGGTAGCGGCGTCCTCACTCCCGCGCTGACCCGGCAGAGGTCCAAGGAGATCCGGGAGTGGGCCAAGCAGCACGGACTCTCGGTGAGCGAGCGGGGGCGTATCGCCTCCAACGTGGTCGAGCAGTACGAAGCGGCACACTGACCGCCTTCCGCCAAGATCTACCTGGCCGCTCCACGGCGCTCACCGTGGACCTGCGGATTCGCCGGGCTCCGGCGACCGGGCGGCCGGCAGCGTCTGGTTGAAAGCGTTCGGCACGAACGCCGCGACTCCACTGGAAGACACCGTCCTGGCAGCGTAATGGCGATGCCGGGGCGGCGATGGTGAACAGAACGTAGCGGTTACCCCCTCCCCCACCGGAGGGGGTTTCTGCTTGTCCGGGGCGGGCACGCGAACAAAGCCTATACCCGATGTGGCTTTTGACCTGGAGACGCCCACTCGCGGACACGGGGCCCGATAGGGTATCCCTCGGCAGGTCTCCTCCCGGGAAGATCACCCACTGTGGGTGATGCGCGGAACGTTGCGCCACAAAAGGTCCACGATATAAAGATGTATAGCAGTTCCTGAATCCTTGATGTGTTCTTTCCGTATGGGCGGCGGTATTGTCACCCGCCGCGCATGATGTTCCAGTGGGACCGGCGAGGTAGGTGCCGCCGGCCGAGGCGCCTTTCGGAAACGGGCGTCCGCGCCTCGTATCTCGACGGTTCGTCGCGAAGCGGCGAACCTCCGCGAAGTCACCAGGGCGACCCTGGCGACCGTCCGTCATGACCAGCCTCGCGACGATCACCACGGTCGATCTCGTGGTGGCCTACCTGCCCGCCTGGGGCCAGGAGCGGAACGTGGGCGTGGTCGCGGTGGGCTGGCTCCTGGCGCTGCGGGCTTGCACCACCATGGCCAGCAGGCTGATCATGGACGGGCACGTCATCCGGTACGGCAGGCGCCGCGGTCCTGCTGGTCAGCACGTTCACCGCCGCCGTGACGCTGGCCGCGCTCCCCTTCTGCGGCCTGCCCGCCTCCATACCGGTGATCGCGGTGATGGGGTTCGTCCTGGGCCTCGGCCAGCCGCTCACCCTGTCGTGGGTGGCGGGCCGGGCCCGCCCCGGCGAGCGCGGCACCGCCCTGGCCCTGCGGCTGACCGGGAACCGGCTCGGCCAGGTGGTCCTCCCGGCCGCCGCGGGGGTCACCAGCGTGCTCGGCGTGTTCGCGCTCAGCGCCGTCATCCTGGCGGCCACCGGGACGCTGGCCGTCCGCGCCCCGATGGACGAGCCGCGCTGAGAAGCGCGAGAACTAGAGCATGACCTCCACCTGGTAGCGGCCGGAGGAGTCGCGGTGGACGCCGTGGATGTCGGTCGCCATCTCCGGGAACGACAGGTCGAACTCCTCCAGGGCCCGCAGGTACGCCATCAGCGGGCCGCCCGCCGGGCCGGTGGACTCGCCGGGCATCAGCATCGGGATGCCCGGTGGGGTGACGACGACCGTGGCGGCGGCGATCCGGCCAGGCAGGTCGCGCAGCGGGACGCGTTCGGTGCGGGCGCGGATCAGCGCCTGGTAGGCGTCGGCGGGGGTCATGACCGGCTCGGGCAGGGTCGTGAAGATCTCGTCGAGCAGGGCTCCCACGCCGGAATCGCGGAGCCGCCGGTGGGCCCGGGCGCAGTGGTCGCGCAGCGTGACGCCGGGCGGGCCGAAGCCGGGGAGCGGTTCGGCCAGCGCCAGGCCGTCGTCGTAGGCGTTCTTGAAGTCGGTGAGCGCGTCGATCAGGGTGCCCCACTTGCCCTTGGTGATGCCCATCGAGAACAGCACGAGCAGCGTGTGGTCGCCGGTCTTCTCCACCACGATCCCGCGCCGTTCCAGGTAGGCGGCGACGATCCGGGCGGGGATGCCCCAGTCGAGGGCGCCCCGGACGGCGTCGGCGCCCGGGCAGGTGATGGTCACCTTGATCGGGTCGAGCAGGGCGTATCCGTCGGTGAGGCCGGTGAAGCCGTGCCAGGCGGCGCCGGGCTCAAGGGTCCAGCAGGCGGGCTCGGCGGACAGCACGGCGGGGTCGGCGTCCGCGAACGCGGTGGCGCGGCCGGTGCGCGGATCGGTGATCTGGGGCGGCTGCCAGACGCCGAAGAACCAGCCGGGGCGGCGGCCGTCGTCGCGGACCCGCGCGGCCAGCCGGGCCATCGCCTGCCGGAACCGCACCG
The DNA here is from genome assembly GCF_029382225.1 of Spongiactinospora sp. TRM90649. Lineage (GTDB taxonomy): Bacteria > Actinomycetota > Actinomycetes > Streptosporangiales > Streptosporangiaceae > Spongiactinospora. Next base: position 67,679 of record NZ_JARLTC010000006.1, on the reverse strand, counting down.
CCTCGACGATCGCCTCGCCGGTCAGGAACGGCCCGGAGGGACCGTCCATCATCGCCGCCGCGACGTCGAGCGAGGCGATCATCGGGTAGAGCGGCGAGGTGGAGGCGTGCATCAGGTAGGTCTCGTTGAACCTGTCGTAGTCGACGGGGGCCCGCTCGGCGGGACGGACGTGCAGCATCGCCGCCTGGGACAGCGCCGCGAGCAGCTTGTGGGTGGACTGCGTGGCGAACACGGTGGGACGGCCGGGCCCCGGCAGGCTGTCCTCGTCGATCGCCATGGCGTATCTGCGGGCGTAGAGCGGGTTGAAGCGGGCGTAGGCGAACCACGCCTCGTCGAAGTGGATCCGTGGCGCGGTGGCCCCGAGCAACTCGGCGACCCGGACGGCGTCGTGGCACACGCCGTCGTAGGTCGAGTTGGTGATCACCGCCAGGGCCGGTTCGCCCTCGGCGAGCGGATGGCCGGTCAGCCGCCGGCGCACGGCGTCCGGTGCGAGGACGGCGGGCGGGATCGGCCCGGCCAGTCCGAGCCCGTTGCGCTCGGGCACCAGGTACACCGGCCGCGCGCCGCTGACGGTCAGCGCGTGCTGGACCGACTTGTGGCAGTTCCGGTCCACTAGCACCGTGTCGTCGCGGGCCACCGCGTGGTGCCCGACGATGCGGTTGGCCGTGGAGTTGCCGTTCACCACGAAGAAGGTGCGGTCGGCGCCGAACACGCGGGCGGCGTTGCGCTCGGCCTCGCCGATCGGCCCGGTGTGGTCGAGCGGCGAGCCGAGTTCGGGGACGGAGATGGACAGGTCGGTGCGCAGCAGCCGCTCGCCGTAGAAGTCGAAGAAGGCGCGCCCCACCGGGGATTTCAGGAAGGCGACCCCTCCGGCGTGGGCCGGGGTGTGCCAGGAGTACCGGTGGTGGTCCTCAAGCCTGCGCAGCGCGGCGAAGAACGGCGGGAGGATGCGCTCGGAGTAGTGCTCGGCCGCGTGGGCGATCCGGCCCGCGATGAAGTCGGGGGTGTCCTCCAGCGGGAACACGTATCCCTGGATGACCTCGTAGACCCACAGCGGCAGTTCCTGCTCGTCGCTCATCAGGAACACGGGCAGGCCGCGGAACCGTCCGGCGACCGCGCCGAGCACGCTGTCCGCCTCCGGCGCGTCCCAGGCCGCCAGCACCGCCGCGAGTGAGGCGTCGGATCCGATGACGGCCAGCGCGTCCTCGGTCCGGTGGGTCCAGCGCACCGCGAGGCCCAGGCCCTCCATGGCCGCGCGGACCCGGCGGAGCTGTTCGGCGAGCGCGGTGTCGGCGTCGGGGCGTTCGGTGACGGCGGCGAGAACGGTCGGCTGCATGGGGGCGCTCCAGGGGGCGGGGGGAACATCGGCCCCGTCGTACCCGCACCAGGACTCCATCACGCACAGTGTCCACATCATCACGATTTATGAAACTGGCCGAGTACCGGGGGGACGTTCACCGGGCGGGACTATCGTTGACGGATATGTCGCACACCCGGCTCTATCGCGACGGCGCGCTGGCGGCCCAGGGGTTCCCCGTGGCCGACGTGTCCGAGCATCTCGCCGACCCGTCGGCCGTCGTGTGGTTCGACCTCTGCGCGCCGGAGCCCGCCGAGCTCCACATCATCCGCGAGGAACTGGGGCTGCACGAGCTGGCCGTCGAGGACGTGCTGTCCGAGCATCAGCGACCGAAGATCGACACCTACGCGAGCCACCTGTTCCTGACCACGTACGGCACGCTGATCCCGAACGGCCAGCTCGAACTGGTCGAGATCTCCATCTTCGTCACCAAGAACGCGCTGGTCACCGTCCGCGAGAACGACCACTTCGACATCGACCAGGTGGCCAGGCGCTGGGACGCCACCGTCGAGCGGGCCGGGCACGGCGTCGCCTTCCTGCTGCACGGGCTGCTCGACTACGTCGTGGACGGCCACTTCGCCGTCGTCGAGCGGCTGGACGAGGAGGTCGAAGATCTGGAGGACCAGCTCTTCGTGGAGACGCCCGTCGCCGACCGGCACGAGCTGCAGCGCCGTACGTTCGACCTGCGCAAGAACCTGGTGACGCTGCGCCGCATGATCATCCCGATGCGGGAGGTGATCGGCGGCGTGATCCGCTGCGACCTGCGCATCGTGGGACCGGAGATGGCGCCCTACTACCAGGACGTCCACGATCACGTGCTGCGGGTGGGCGAGTGGACCGAGTCGCTGCGCGAGCTGGTCGGCAACATCCGCGAGACGCACCTGACGCTCCAGGGCTACCGGCTCAACGACATCATGAAGCGGGTGACGGGCTGGGCCGCGATCATCGCGGTGCCGACGCTGATCACCGGGTTCTATGGTCAGAACGTGCCCTACCCCGGGTCGGACGAGCCGTGGGGGTTCTGGATGTCCACGCTCGTACTGATCGGTACGGGACTGGTGCTGTACAAGGCCTTCAAGCGGAGAGACTGGCTGTAGTCAGCACAGAGGCTGCACCTAACGCAAAAGTACGCAATTTGGTGACATTCTTGGGCTTGTGACCCGACAAGCCGTCAGCCCCGTCTTCGCCGGGCGCGAGCATGAGCTGAACGCGCTCCTCGACGCGCTCGGCCAGGTCCGCGCCGGCACGCCCCGGGTGGTCCTGGCGGGGGGCGAGGCGGGGGTGGGCAAGACCCGGCTGATCGGCGAGTTCGCCCAGCGCGCCCGGGAGGCCGGGGCGCGGGTGCTCGTGGGCGGCTGCCTGGAGCTCAGCTCGGCGGGCCTGCCGTACGCGCCGTTCACCGCCGCGCTGCGCGAGCTGGTCTCCGACGGGGACCCCGCCGAGGTCGCCGCGCTGGTGCCGCCCGAGGCGGCGGGAGACCTGGCGCGGCTGCTGCCCGAGCTGGGCGCCCCGGCCCCGGACGCCGATCCCGACCTCGCGCACATGCGGCTGTTCGAGCAGGTGCTCGCGCTGCTGGAACGGCTGGCCGCCGGACGGCCCGCCGTCCTCGTGGTCGAGGACGCGCACTGGGCCGACCACTCCACCAGGGACCTGCTCACCTTCCTGACCCGCAACCTGCGCCGCGCGTCCGTGCTGCTGGTGGTCACCTACCGCGCCGACGACCTGCACCGCCGCCACCCGCTGCGCCCGCTGCTGGCCGAGCTGTCCCGCCTGCCGATCGTGACCCGGCTGGACCTGCCCCGGCTGAGCCGGGAGGAGGTCGCCACCCAGCTCGGCGGCATTCTCGGACGGCCCGCCGACCCCGCGCTGGTGGAGCTGGTGCACAGCCGCAGCGAGGGCATCCCGCTGTTCGTCGAGGCCGTCCTCGGCACGGACGGCACGGCCGCCGGAGACCTGCCGGAGTCGCTGCGCGACCTGCTGATGGCGAGCGTCCAGCGGCTGCCCGACGGGACCCAGCGGGCACTGCTCGTGGCGACCGTGGCCGGGGACCGGGTCGGGCACGCCCTGCTGGCCGAGACCACCGGCCTGGACGACGACGCGCTGTCGGAGACCGTACGGCCCGCCGTCGCCGCCAACGTGCTCATCCCCGACGAGCGCGGCTACGCCTTCCGGCACGCGCTGATCCGCGAGGCGGTGCGCGGCGACCTGCTGCCCGGCGAGCGGACGGCGCTGCACCGCCGTTACGCCGAGGCCCTGACCCGCTCGCCGGAGCTGAGCGAGAGCGCGCGGCCGAACGCGGAACTGGCCGCGCACTGGGCGGCGGCGCACGACAACGAACGCGCGCTGGCGGCGGCCTGGGACGCCGCCGCCGAAGCCGCCGCCGCGCTGTCGTACGGCGAGCGGTTCCAGATGCTCGAACTGGTCCTGGAACTGTGGGAACGCGTGCCGGACGCCGCCGCGCGAATCGGCGCCGACCACACCGCCGTGCTGGAACTCGCCGCTGAGTGCGCGCACACCTGCGGCGAGTCCGACCGGGGGCTGCGGCTGATCACCGCCGCGCTGTCCGCCCTCGACCCTGCGGCCGAGCCGGAGCGCACCGCCCTGGCCTATCTGGAGCGGGCCCGCCTGCGCGCCACCAGCGGAACGCCGGGCGGGACGGACGACCTGCTGGCCGCCGAGCGCATCGCGCGGGAGCCGGGGCCGGTGCGGGCTTCGGTGCTCGCCATCCTCGGCGGCGAGCTGCTGGAGACCGGCGAGAACGAGCAGGGCCGGGCGATGATCGAGGAGGCGGTCGCGCTGGCCCGCACGCTCGGCGACGCCTCCGCCGAGTCGGACGCGCTCACCACCAGCGGGCTGGCCGCGGCGCTCGCCGGCGACCTGCCCGCCGCCCATGTCGCGCTCGAAGGGTCGCGCAGCACCGCCGAACGCGGCGGGTCGGCCCGCAGGCTGGTGCGGGCGTTCGTCAACCTGTCCGCCGCGCAGATCCTCCAGGCGCGTCACGGGGAGGCGGTGGAGACGGCGCGGGAGGGGGTGGCACTGGCGCGGCGGCTGGGGCACGCACGGCCGGGGGGCGTGTACATCGCGCTCAACCAGATCGAGGCGGAGTTCCGGCTCGGCCGCTGGGACGACATGATCGCCACCTACGAGCAGACCATGACGCTGAACCCCAGCCCGCCGCAGCGCGGGTCGCTGCTGGCCTATCGGGCCGAGGTGGCGCTGGCCAGGGGGGAACGGCAGGTGGCGGCCGGGCTCGTCGCGGCGGCCAGGAAGCTGGCGGCGCGGCTGAGCAGGTTCGGCGCGGCCGAGCACGCCCAGTTGCTCATCAGGTGGCGGGGCGCCGAGGACGATCCGAGCGGCGCCCTCGACGAGACCGAGGCCGCCCTCGCCCGCTTCGGCCCGACGGCCAACCCGTGGTACCTGTGGCCGCTGCTGGTGGCCGGGATGCGCGCCTGCGGCCTGGCGGACCGCCCGCCGTCCCGGGAGCGGGCCGGGCAGGTGCGGGGCGCTCTGGTCGAGATCGCGCGGGAGCTGCCCGCCCATGGGCCGTACTTCGCGGCCCGGCGGGCCGAGGTCGACGCCGAGGCGGCGCCGGATGATCGGGAGGCGTGGGAGGCCGCGGTGGCGGGGTGGGAGGCGACGGGTGAGCCGTACCCGTTGGCCGGGGCGCTCGTCCGTGCCGCCGAAGGGGTCGCCGCCGCCGGGGACCGGGACGGCGCTGCGGCCCGGCTGGCCCGTGCCGCCGAGCTGGCCCGCGAGCTGCGCGCGCTCCCCATGGCCGAGGAGATCGACCGCCTGGCGCGGCGGGTCGGCGTGGCGAACGGCGACCCGGCCCGCGCGGCGGACGACCGGCTCGGCCTGACGCCCCGCGAGCTGGAGGTGCTGCGCCTGCTGGCAGGCGGGATGAGCAACCGCGAGCTGGCCGGGGAGCTGTTCATCTCGGTGAAGACCGTCAGCGTGCACGTGTCCAACATCCTCGGCAAGCTCGGCGTCTCCTCCCGTGGCGAGGCCGCCGCGACCGCCCACCGGCTGCGGCTTTTCGGCTGACCGCTCACACCGCGTCCTTCTGTCATTACGGACACGGAAGATTTCATGGAAATCAAGTAGGAAATGTTGACTTAAGATCGGGCCGCGCCTAGCGTGAACGACATGAGTCAAGGCATCCGCTTGACCCGTCGCGCGCACGTCGACAACTGCCACGTCGCCAGCGCCCAATGTCACCCGCGTTAGCGATCTCCGGCCCTGTCCGCCGGGCGCGACGACGTGCCCGGACCTCTCTCCACCTGTTCATCCGTGTGTCGAAGGGCGATGACGCATGCCTGCAACTCCCACCAGACCCCGGGGCGGACGACTCGCCGCCGTGGCCCTAGCCGTACTGGCCACGCTCGCCGTGGCCGGGTGCGGCGCGACCGGCCAGGCCGGGCAGGCCGCCGCCGGGCTCGCCGCGGACGCCCCGCTGCCAACCGTGGTCCCGCAGGGGACCAAGCTGATCGTCGGCGACCCCGTCGGCAAGGTGGCCTTCCAGCTCTCCGGGCAGATCGACAAGTTCTCCTTCCCCATCGAGTGGGCCAACATCAGCGGCGGCCCGAAGACCACCGAGGCGTTCCGCGCCGACGCGCTCGACATCGGGGCAGTCGCGGAGATCCCGGCCATCCACGCGACCTGGACCGGCCTGCCGGTCAAGATCGTCGCATCCAAGTTCCGCAAGGACCCGATCGCGCACCCCACCTACGAGATCGGCGTCGCGCCGGGCTCGGGCATCAAGGCCCTCACCGACCTGCGCGGCAAGCGGATCGCGTACAGCCCCGGCCAGGCGCAGGGCGCGCTGGTGCTGCGGGTGCTGCGGAAGGCGGGCCTGACCAAGAACGACGTCACGCTGGTGGAACTGCCGAGCACCGGCGATGTCTACCCCAACGCGCTCGCCAGCAAGCAGGTGGACGCGGCCCCGCTCGGCGGCGTCTACATCAAGCACTACGTCGCCAAGTTCGGCAGGGAGGGCGCGACGACGATCCCGCACGGCATCCGGGACGACCCCTCGCACCTGTACGTCCGGACCGAGACCCTGCACGACCCCGGCAAGGCCGCGGCCATCCGGGAGTACGTCGCGGCCTGGGCGAAGGCCCAGCGCTGGATCTATGAGCACCCCGAGGAGTGGGTCGCGGGCTACTACGTCAAGGATCAGGGCCTCACCCCGGCCGACGGCCGCTACCTGGTCAAGCAGGCCGGAGAGCCGGAGATCCCGGCCGACTGGACCGAGGCCATCGCCCGCCACCAGGAGACGATCGAACTGCTCGCCGCCGACACCGGCAACAAGGTGCTGAACGCGAAGGATCTCTACGACCCGCGCTACCAGCCGGTGGGCGCGGACGCGCTGAAGGAAGGGGCCTGATCCGATGGCCACCTCGCTGATCACCACCACCCAGCCCGCCCCGGCCGCCGCGCGACCGGCGCCCCACCGCCGGACGGCCGGACGACGGCTCGGCCCCGGCCCCCGCATCAAGTTCGGCTTCCTCATCGGCCCGCTGGCCCTGCTGGCGCTCTGGAGCGCCGGATCGGCCACCGGCCTGCTGGACCCCCGCACCCTGTCGGCCCCCTGGACCGTCGTCACCACCACCGCCGAGCTGATCGAGAGCGGCCGGCTCCAGGAGAACCTGCTGGCCTCGGTCCAGCGGGTCGCCCTGGGCCTGGCCATCGGCGTGCCCGGCGGCGTGCTCCTCGCCCTGCTGTCCGGCCTCAGCAGGTTCGGCGAGGCGCTGATCGACGGCCCCGTCCAGATCAAGCGGGCGATCCCCGCGCTGGCGCTGATGCCGCTGCTGATCCTCTGGCTCGGCATCGGCGAGGTCATGAAGGTCTCCGTGATCGCGCTCGGCGTGCTGGTACCGATCTACGTGCACACCCACAACGGGCTGCGCGCCATCGACAGCCGCTACGTGGAGCTGGCCTCCACGGTCGGGCTGGGGCGCGCGGCGTTCATCCGGCAGGTCGTGCTGCCGGGCGCGCTGCCCGGCTTCCTGCTCGGCATGAGGTTCGCGGTCACCGTCTCGTGGCTGCACCTCGTGGTGGCCGAACTGATCAACTCCACCAGTGGCATCGGCTACATGATGGACCTGGCGCGCACGTACGGGCAGACCGACATCATCATCGTCGGCATCGTCCTGTACGGGCTGCTCGGCCTGTTCTCCGACGCCACCGTCCGGCTCGTGGAAAGGAGGGCCCTGCAGTGGCGACGTACGCTGGCGGGGTGACGGCGCTCGCGCCTGCCGTACGGGTCTCCGGCCTGCGGCGGGTCTACGGCGAGCGCACCGTGTTGCACGATCTCGACCTCGACATCGCCCCCGGCGAGTTCGTCGCGCTGCTCGGGCAGAGCGGCTCGGGCAAGAGCACCCTGCTGCGCGCCCTGGCCGGGCTCGACCAGGACGTGGACGGCGAGGGCCGGGTGAGCGTGCCTGCCAAGGTCTCGGTGGTCTTCCAGGACGCGCGCCTGCTGCCCTGGCAGCGGGTGCTCGCCAACGTGACCCTCGGGCTGCCCGGCGACCAGGCCGAGCACGGCATGGCCAGCCTGAGCGAGGTAGGGCTGGCCGGTCGCGAGCCGGCCTGGCCGAACCAGCTCTCCGGCGGGGAGCAGCAGCGCGTGGCGCTGGCCAGATCGCTGGTCCGCGAGCCGGAGCTGCTGCTGGCCGACGAGCCGTTCGGGGCGCTCGACGCGCTCACCAGGATCCGGATGCACGAGCTGCTGCGCCGCCTGTGCGACCGGCACCGGCCCGCCGTCCTGCTGGTCACCCACGACGTGGACGAGGCGATCGTGCTCGCCGACCGGGTGCTGGTGCTCGCCGAGGGGCGGATCGCGGCCGAGCGGGACATCGACATCGACCAGCCGAGGGACTCCGCCGACCCGAGGTTCGCCGAGATCCGGTCCGCGTTGCTGGCCGCGCTGGGCGTGACGACGGAAACGGACACGAAAGCGGACAAGGCATGAGCGCCCCGGCCGGCCGCCGGTTGAACCTGAACCTCTTCATCTATCCGGGCGGCCACCACGAGGCGGCGTGGCGGTATTCCGGCTCCGCGCCGCGACGCGTTCTCGACATCACCTATTACCAGGAGCTGGCCCGCCGGGCGGAGGCGGCGAAGCTGGACGCGATCTTCCTCGCGGACGGCGCGCTGGTCATCGATCCGGCGAGCGGTGTCTTCGCCGACACCGAGAAGATCCATCCCATCGACCACGAGGGCGAGCGGCTACGCGTGCGCGGCCCGCTGAACACCCCGCGCGGCCCGCAGGGCCGCCCGGTATACGTGCAGGCCGGTCCTCCCAGGACGGCAGGTCCTTCGCCGCCGCGTACGCCGAGGCGATCTTCACCGCGCACCAGACCCTCGGCGACGCCCGCGACTTCTACGCCGACATCAAGTCCAGGGTCAAGGCCGAGGGCCGCGACCCCGACCAGGTGAAGGTGCTGCCCCGGAATACTCGCTCAGGCAGCACTCTCCGTGAGCACTACGGGCTCGATCGTCCGCCCAGCCGGTACTCCGCGAAGGCCTGAAAACCGCGCGGGAAGCGCAAAAGGGTGTCACGTTCCAAGAAGGCCATTGCCGAAAACTCTCGCAGGCGGTAGAAGGAGTGGCGGCAGTGATTCGGGGGTTATTCGGATCCTCGGGCAAGGGATGGAGCGTGTCACCGTGAGTAAATTAGCCGTCATCACGCCGAGCTACGGACCGGACTCGGAGCTTTTCACCGAACTCCACCGGTCCGTGCTCCGCCACACCTCAGACGACACCGTTCACCACGTCATAGTGCCGACCGCCGACAAGACGGTCTTCAGCCGATTCGAAAGTCCCAGATGCCGAATCTGGACCGAGCCGGAACTCCTTTCAGGGCGCTACGCACGCATTCCTGGTACCGGACTGTGGGTGAACCTGCGCAGGCCGTGGCCGCCTGTCCGCGGGTGGGTCATCCAGCAGGCGCTGAAAATCGCGGCGGCCGGAATCGTGGACGCCGACGTGGTGCTGCTACTCGACTCCGACGTCGTACTGGTCCGGCCGACCGACGTGAAGAGTTTCACCTCCGACGGAAAACTGTGCCTTTACCGGGTCGCCGACGGCGTGCACGCCGGAATGGAACGGCACGTCCGCTGGCACCAGGTGGCCCGCGACCTTCTTGGCCTGCCTCCCGTCACCGAGTTGCCGCTGGACGACTACGTCAGCTCGCTCAACTTCTGGGACCCGGCCGTCGTGCGGGCGATGCAGCAGCGCATCACGGAGGTGACCGGGCGGCCGTGGATGGACGCCTTCAACGCCCAGCTCCACATATCGGAGTTCATCCTTTACGGCGTCTACGTGGACGAGATCGTCGGCGCGACCGCCGAGCGCCCGCCGTCCAACACCTCGATCTGCCACAACCGCTGGGACCGCACCCCGCTCGACCTGGCCGCCGCCCTCGCGTTCGCCGAGCGGCTGAACCCCTCCGCCATCGGGATGATGATCTCGGCCAAGTCCAAGACCCCGTGGGACGTGCGCCTGGCGGCCGTAGAGCGCTGTGACCAGGTGGCCGGGGCCTGAGCCTGACTCCGCGGGCCCGACCCCGGCCCGCGGCTCCCTACGCGGGCCGTCCGCGCGGCGCCTCCCGCGCCCCCGCTGCCCCGGGCGCCGCATCGCCCGGCCGCGTGGCGCCCCTCTCCGGCAAGGGCGGAAAACGTTTCCCGCGCCTCCCCCGAAACGAACTTTGTTTTGTTTTCGTTTCGAGCCCCTTCTTCGGGCCCCCTCGGTTTAGGTCTGTGAACGATGCCCGAAAAACGGGAATTCCTGACCGGCTCCCACCACCCGGACGCCCGGAGCCCGTCTGCTATGGTGACCGCGACGCGGGGTGCCCGAATTGTTCCGGGCTGAGATCACACCCGAAGAACCTGCTCTAGTTCGGACTAGCGAAGGGACGTCACCTTGAGTGAGCGTCGCACGTTCTGTGACGAGGTCTGGGACCGCACCGCGCGGCTCGTCCGCGCCGTACACGACCACCCGTTCAACACCGCGCTCGGCGACGGCACGCTCGACCGCGACCGGTTCTCCTTCTACATCGTGCAGGACGCCCGATATCTGCGGGCGTACTCCAAAGTGCTGGCCACCGCCTCGGCGCGGGCGGACGACCCGGGCGACGCCGCCTTCTACGCCCTGAGCGCGCACACCGCCCTGGAGGCGGAGAGCGCGCTGCACGCAGGCTACGTCAAGGACTATGGGCTGACCGAGGAGGACCTGGCGGCCATCGAGACCTCCCCGACCTGCCTCGGGTACTCGTCCTTCCTCCAGGCGGCGGCGCTGGCCGCGCCGTACCCGGTGCTGGCCGCGGCGGTGCTGCCGTGCTTCTGGATCTATCAGGACGTCGGCACCGCGCTCCTCGCGCGGACGGCGGGCGTCAGAGACCACCCGTACCGCGCATGGATCTCCACCTACGCCGCCCCCGGGTTCGCCGAGTCGGTCAGGCAGGCCAGGGACATCGCCGACCGGCTCGCGGAGACCGCCGGCGCGGCGACCCGTGTGGAGATGACCAGCGCGTACGTCCGCGCCGCAGAGTACGAGTGGATGTTCTGGGACAGCGCCTGGCGCAAGGAGACCTGGCCCACCGCCGGCTGGCTCACCCCCTGACGAGCCCCCTGGCGAACCCCCCCCCGGCGAACCCCTGAGGAACGCCGCCTCCTAGCGAAGCCCACACGCCCGAACTCTGTCGATACCCGGCGCGAGCACGACCGCATGCCAAGATTGTTTGCGGAGCGTAACCGTTCGGATACTTTTGGTGATCGCCATCTGATCGATAGACATGGCGGGTGACCGGAGGTCTATCGCTGAGAGGAGTGCGGTCCATGAACGCGACAGAGGTGTACGAGCCGCCGGCGCTTGCCGAGGTGGGGGGCTACGCCGATCTGACGCTCGGCGCCCCTCCAGGTGACGTCCCCGGCCGGCCGCCACGGCCGTTCCCGTTCTGCTCCCACCAAGCCTGACGGGCGGCGAGCAACCCGTGCGAGGCGAGCTGTGGTTCGCCGTCCTGCCCGACGGCGAGGCCGGTCTCGCCGCCGCAGGCTCGCTGCGCCCGTGGGCGGGCGGGGTGATCGACCACGCCTCGGGCCGGCCGTGGCTGGTCGGCGAGTGGCCCGGCGACCAGATCCGCCATGCCCGGGCGGGCACGGCGCAGGTGGCGGTGATCGGGCGGTGCCCGGTGTCCGCCGCCGACCTGGCCAGGCGGCTCGACCGGATACGCGACCTCGACGACGTCGAACGCGTGGTGGCCGGGCTGCCCGGCAGCTTCCACCTGATCGCCTCGGTCGGCGGCCGGGTGCGGATCCGCGGCGCGGCCTCGGCCGTGCGGCGCGTCTTCCACGCCCGTCTCGCGGGCGCGACCGTCGCCGCCAGCCGTTCCGACGTGCTGGCCACGGCGATCGGCGCGACCGTGGACGAACGCGTCCTCGCCGCGCGCCTGCTGCCCCGCGGCACCGCCTACCCCTTGCAGGAGCTCTCGGTCTGGCGCGGGGTGCAGGGCGTGCCCCCCGACCACTGCCTGATCCTCGAACCCGACGGCACGCCGGTCCTGCGCCGCTGGTGGTCGCCGCCCGAGCCCGCGCTGCCGCTGGCCGAGGGCGCGGAGATCCTGCGCGACACGCTGGCCGCCGCGGTGGGTTCCTGCGCCAAGGGCGGCGCCCACCACGGCGACACCATCAGCGCCGACCTCTCAGGCGGGCTCGACTCCACCGCGCTGTGCTTCCTGGCCGGGCACGGCCCGGCCCGCCTGGTCACCCTGCACTGCCAGGGCATCGACCCCGGCAACGACGACTCCGCGTGGGCGCGCAGTGCCGCGGCGGCGCTGCCCAACGCCCGGCACCTGTCGGTCGACCGCGACGAGATCCCGCTGTGGTTCGGCGGCCTGGCCGAACCGCGCCACGCCATCGAGGAGCCCTCCGGCTGGGTCCGCGACACCGCCCGGATGGCCTACCTCACCGACCGGCTGATCGCCGCCGGGTCGCATCTGCACCTGACGGGCGTGGGGGGCGACGAGCTGTTCACCGTCCAGCCGTCATATCTGCACGACCTGATCCGGCGGCACCCGCTGACCGCGCTGGCGCACCTGCGGGCCCGCCGGGCCCGGTGGCGGCGCCCGTGGTGGCCGGTGCTGCGCGCGCTCGCCGACCGCGACACGCACGGCGCGTGGCTGGCCAGGTGCGCGGGCGGGCTGAGCGCCGGCCAGGCCGACGGCCCGCCGTACTCCATGGCCTGGGGGCCGTCGCCGCGCATGCCCGCCTGGGCCACGCCCGACGCGGTGCGCGCGGCCAAGAGCGTGCTCGCCGAGGTCGCCGCCGGCGATCCCCCGCCGCTGGCCGGGCATCGCGCCCAGCACGCCGCGCTGCTGCGCGCGCGCACCGCCGGGGCGGGCCTGCGCCAGATCGACCAGGCCACCTCCCGGCTCGGCCTGCCCCACGCCGCGCCCTACCTGGACGACGCCGTGGTCGAGGCCGTGCTGTCGGTGCGCCCGCACGAACGGGGCACGCCGGAGCGCTACAAGCCGCTGCTCGGGGCGGCGATGACCGACGTCGTGCCGCGCACGATCCTGGCCCGCTCCACGAAGGGCGAGTACGACGCCGACTTCTACGCGGGGCTGCGCCGTCACCGGGCGGAGCTGCTCGAACTGTTCGGCTCGTCGCTGCTCGGCAGGCTCGGGCTGATCGACACCGGCGCGATGCGGGCCGTCCTGGTCGGGCCGCATCCCCGGCCGCACGCCATGGCGCCGCTGTCGCAGACCCTGGCCTGCGAGGTCTGGCTGCGCTCGCTGGCGGGCCGGGAACGCATGCCCGCGATGGCGAACGGAGGATACTGATGGCCGTCATCCTGTGCGGGGGCGTGTCGCTCAGCCACGCCCCAGGCGGCACCGTGCTGCTCGACGAGCGGGCCGGGCGCTACCGGCAGCTCAACGCCACCGGCGCGCTGATCCTGCGCGCGCTGCTCGACGGCGACACGCCCGAGGAGGCGGCCAGGCGCCTGGTCCGCCGGCACCCGGGCCTGACCCGCGAGCGCGCCGGCGGCGACGTCGAGAACCTGCTGGCCGACCTGCGCACCGCCCGCCTGGTGGCCTCGCCGTGACCTCCTCCCCCGGCCCGCACACCTGACGGACGCCACGGCCACCGAACGAACCCCCGCTCGCACGAATCCTGGAACCAGTGACCACACCATGAACCAGCCGATCGACCCAAGCGCCCGGCCGTGCCGAAGGCCGGTGGCCGCATGAGCCATCCGATGACCCCGGAACGACGGCACCGGCCGCCGCTGCGGCGCTGGGCCCCCGCGCTGCTGTGCCGGTTGCACGGTGCCTGGCCGACCTGGTGCACCGGCGTGCGCACCGATCCGTTCCGCGCGCACGCCTGGGTCCAGGTGGACGGCCGCCCGATCGGCGAGCCGTTCCCGCCCGGCTACTACCAGCCCACCATGATCATTCCTACCCGGCCGGGGGCGTGATGGCCGCCGACACCACGCATCACCGGCGAACCGGGCTGCACCGGCGCAACGCCCCCTGGGGGGCGTCGCCCGCGATCCACACCCGCGCGCTGGCCAAGTCGTATCGCGGCGTGCCCGCCGTGGCCGGAATGGACCTTACCGTCGAGGCCGGGGAGCTGTTCGCGTTCCTCGGCCCGAACGGCGCGGGCAAGAGCACCGCCATCGCGATGCTGTGCACACTGCTGCGCCCCACGGCGGGCCAGGCGCGGGTGGCGGGGGTCGACGTCCTCGCCGACCCCGCCGGGGTGCGCCGCCGGATCGGCGTGGTCTTCCAGGACTCCGCCGCCGACGGCGACCTCACCGTCACCGAGAACCTCCGCCTGCACGCCACCATGTACGGCATGGGCCGCCACGACGCCCGCCGCCGCGTCGCCGAGGCCCTCGACCTCACCGGCCTGTACGACGAGCGCGACACGCGGGCGCGGCGGCTGTCGGCAGGTCAGCGGCGCGGGCTGGCGCTCGCCCGGGGCCTGCTCACCAATCCGCAGGTGCTCTTCCTGGACGAACCCAGCCTCGGCCTCGACCCCACCGCGCGCGGCCGGATCTGGGACCACCTGCTCCAGTTGCGCAGCCGCCGCGCGGTCACCGTCTTCCTCACCACCCGGCACCTGGAGGAGGCCGAGCACTGCGACCGCGTCGGCATCCTCGACCGGGGGCGGCTCATCGCCCACGACAGCCCGGCCGCGCTGAAGACGGTGCTCGGCGCCGACCGCGTCCACCTGCGCACCGCCGACGACCGCACCGCCGCGATGATGCTGGCCCAGCGGATGGGGCTGTCGGCCACCCGCGGCCCCGACGGCCTGCACCTTCGGGTGCCCGACGCCGCGGGCACCATCCCACGCCTGTGCGCGGAGCTGCGCGTCCCCGTGCTGTCCATCGAGGTCAGGCGGCCGAGCATGGACGACGTCTTCCTGCACTACACGGGCCGGGCGGCGGGGAGTGCGCGGACATGAGCCAGATCGCGTTCCACACGGCGGCCAGGCGGCGGCTGGCCTGGGAGGCCCGCGCCGCCGTCGCGATGTGGCGCCGGGAGCTGCTCCACTTCCTGCGCGACCCCGCACGGCTGCTGCTGCTCGTCGCGCAGCCCGTGCTCTACCTGACGGTCCTGGGCACCGGGCTCGGAGCGCTCATCCCGAGTTCGCCGGGGGCGGGCGACTACCGCACCTACCTGTTCCCGGGGGTACTGGTGATCGCGCTGTCCGTGCCGGCCGCGGCGGCCGGGGCGTCGCTCGCGGGCGACCGCGAGGCGGGCGTGCTCCGCGAGATGCTGGTCGCACCGGTGCATCGCGCGGCGCTGCTGTCCGGGCGCATCGCCGGGGGCGCCACCATCGCCACCTGCCAGGGCGCGATGGTGCTCGCCCTGGCGGGCGTGGCGGACGTCCCCTACCATCCGGCGCTGCTGGCCAAGCTGGTGATCGAACTGGGGTTGATCGCGTTCACCATGACCGCGCTGGTGACCCTCCTGGCGGTGACGGTCACCCGCGCGCAGACGCTGCACGCCGCCCTGGGGCTCACGCTGACCCCGATGATCTTCCTTTCCGGGGCGCTGTTCCCAATGTCCGGGCTGCCGTCGTGGCTGGCCGCGCCGGCGCGGGCCGACCCGCTGACCTACGTGGTCGAGCCGCTGCGCCAGACGATCGCCCCCTATCTGGAGACGCGGGCGAGCCTGTCAGCGGCGGGCTCGACGGTCGCCCGCGAGATGGCCGTGACCGCCCTCATCGGGGTGCTGGCGCTGCTGCTCGCCGTCCGCCGCGTCTCTCGTCCCGGGTGAGCCGCCGGTCGCCGGCCTGGCGGGCACGAGCAGGGCGACGACCACGGCGACGGCCAGCACGCCCGTCGCGGTCCACAGCGCCGGGCGCAGCCCGGAGACGAACGCCGCGGGCGAGCCGTAGCCGCCCGCGGCGGCGAACACGCTGGACAGCACGGCCACGCCGAGCACGATGCCGACCTGGCGCATGGCGTTGTTGACCCCGGAGGCGACGCCCTCCTCAGAGGCGGAGACGAAGTCCATGGCCTGCCGGGCGGCCAGGCCGAAGAACACGCCCATCCCGATCCCGGCGACCAGCATCGCGGGCAGCAGCACCGGATACCCCACCGAAGGCGAGGCGACGACGGCGAACCAGGCCAGCGCGATGCCTTGGAGCAGGGCGCCCGCCGTCATCAGGCGGCGCACCCCCATCCGGTCACCGAGCACCCCGGCCAGCGGCGCCACGAGCACGGGCATGAGGGTCCACGGCAGGGTGCGCACCCCGGCCTCCAGCGGCTGGTAGCCGAGTACGTTCTGCAGGAACTGGGTGAGCAGGAACACCGCGCCCATCACCCCGCCCTGGACGAACATGGCGAGCAGGTTCGACAGCGCGAAGCCCCGGTCGCGGAACAGGTGCGGCGGCAGCACCGGGTGGGCGGCCCGGCGTTCCCACCGGGCGAAGCAGGCCAGCACCAGCGCCCCGGCCAGCAGCGGGCCGAGCGCCTGGGGATGCGTCCAGCTCAGTGACGTGCCCCGGATCAGGC
This sequence comes from Spongiactinospora sp. TRM90649, assembly GCF_029382225.1. Classification (GTDB taxonomy): domain Bacteria; phylum Actinomycetota; class Actinomycetes; order Streptosporangiales; family Streptosporangiaceae; genus Spongiactinospora. The sequence goes on along the minus strand of NZ_JARLTC010000006.1, from coordinate 51,295 downwards.
CGAAGACGACGCCGAACAGGCCGGTCACGACGAGCGCCAGCCCGCGCACGTCGAGCCCGCCGTACGGGCCCCGGCTCTCCGGCAGGAACCACACGGCGAGCGGGATGAGCAGCAGGCCCACCGGGACGTTGATCCAGAAGACCGCCTCCCAGTTCCCCAGCCTGATCACCGCGCCGCCGATCCACGGGCCGAGCGCGATGCCCAGGCCGATCATGCCGCCGAACCCGGCGATGACCCGGCCGCGCAGCCGTGCCGGGCTGGTCACCACGACGAGCGTGAGGGCCAGCGGGACGATCACCGACGCGCCCAGGCCCTGGATGGTCCTGGCCACGATGAGGGCGCTCGCCGAACCGGCCAGCGCGGCGGCGGCCGAGGCGAGCGTGAACACGGTGAGCCCGGCCACGAAGACGCGGCGGCGGCCGAACCGGTCGCCGAGCGCCGCCGCGGCGAGCAGGAAGACGGCGTAGACGAGGGTGTAGGCGTTCACCGTCCATTCCAGGCTTTCCAGGGACGCGCCCAGGCCGGCCCGGATGGTGGGCAGCGCGGTGGTGACGACGAGTGTGTCGAGCGCGGCCATGAAGGCGGCCGCGCCGGTGATCAGGAACGTGGCCTTCGTTCGCACGGACGCCTCCTCGCGGGGGGGGGGGGGGGGGGGGGCCCCCCCCCCCCGCCGTACCGATGGGAAATGGATAGTGATAAGCGTTGCTATCCCTCGTGGCCGACATTCGGTCCTGTCACGGACGCGTGCCGATGCGTCTCCCTCAGCCGCCCGGAACCCTGGGGATGAGCTCGCGCCGGTAGCCGCCGCCCGTGGCATTCGCGATCGCCTTGTACTTGTTGACCGCGTCGATCCGGGAGACCGCGCCCAGCTTGTTGAAGATGTTGCGCAGGTGCCGCTTCACCGTGCCTTCCGTAACGGAGAGCCTGGTCGCGATCTGGCGGTTGCTCATCGCCTCCGCCACCAGGGCCAGGACCTCCTGCTCACGTTCGGACAGCGGCCCGGAGAGGCGGCCCTCCTCGTTGACGAACGACTCGGGGGAGACGGCCAGCGTCACCCTCCCGTCCGCCTCGATGACCCCGCGCAGCGCGGCCACCAGGTCGTGCCTGCTGATGCCCTTGTGCAGGTAGCAACGGACGCCGACCCGCAGCATGGCGCGGATCTGCTCGATGTCGTCGTACATGCTGAGCACGGCCACGATGGTCTCCGGAGAGACCTCGCGGACCCGGCGGACGATGTCCATGGGCCCGCTGTGCGGTTTGTCGATGTCGAAGAGCACGATGTCCGGCCGGACCCGGGCCACCAGTTCGACGATCGACTTCGGATCCGAGGAGTCGTCCAGCACGCAGAAGTCGTCCTCGGCGTGCAGGACCTCGCACAGCACCTCCCGCATCAGCTTGTGCTCGTCGACGACCAGAATCTTGATGCAGTCCCGCGTATGACCCTTGTAGACGGTGACGGGCCTCCACTCCCTCGGTGGCATCACCTTCGTCGACAGTTTGGTCATAGAGGCCTTTCTACTCACTTCGCCCCCGATTGCCCCAGTTACCGATCTGTGGTGCGTGGCTGTGGATAGAACCCCGGAAAGCATCACGGATGCCAATGACCTCAATCGTAATAGGGGTTGTCTAGAAAATCTACCCAAGAACCCGTTAATGCTTACTTTTGGTAATACACTAACGCCCCATCTGTCGCATTTACCCGATTATTTGGATAACCGGAACAGATCAATTGGGCCATGCCATAACCCTCTGACGTGCAACAATGATAAAGGCCGCGACATCCTGTAACGTTCTATTCTGCCTTTATTCTGTATTTAACCTCACAGTCCATCGCCCTTTACATTCGCCGACCAACGCGCAACATGCGAGACGGCCCAATACATGCCGCAAACCGCAGCCGTCAACACGGCTGCGGTTTGCGTGGGGGTGGGAATCGGGCTCAGTCAACCTCCGGTCAAGCGAATGGCATCAGGCCGGCCCGCACGGCGGGCGGTTCTCCCCGAGCGTGCCTGTCAGGGAGCCCGTCAAGTCGGAGCGGTCAAGCCCGCACGATCGGGTTCGGCGCCTCCCTGGGCACGACGGGAGTGGGGCCGCCCTCCTCCGGCAGCCCGTGGCGGCTCCACCATCTGGCCAGCGGGCCGGGCGACCACCAGGCCCAGCGGCCGAGCAGCCGCATGGTCGCCGGGACCAGCAGTCCCCGGACCACCGTGGCGTCCACGACCAGCGCGACCACCACGCCGACGCCGATCATCTTCAGCACCGTCACGTTGGTGATCACGAACGCGCCCACCACGACGCCGAGCAGCAGCGCGGCGGCGGTGACGATCCTGGCCGTGTGCTGCACGCCCACCGCCACCGACTCCACCGTGTCGCCGGTCTGGACGTAGTGCTCGCGCATCCTGGCCAGCATGAACACCTCGTAGTCCATCGCCAGGCCGAAGGCGATGGCCGCGATCATGAGGGGCATGTTGGCGTCCAGGAACCCCGGCGCCTCGAAGTTCAGCGGGCCGGCCAGGAAACCGTCCTGGAAGATCAGCACCATCGCGCCGAACGCCGCCGACAGCGACAGCAGGTTCATCAGCACCGTCTTGATCGGCAGGATGACCGAGCCGAACGCCAGGAAGAGGACCACGAACGTCACCAGCGCGACGATGAGCATCATCCATGGCAGCCCCTGGGCGAACATTTCGAGCATGTCCACGATCGCCGCCGGGCGGTTGGCGAACAGCGCGGTCGCGCCCGGTGGCGGCGGGAGATCGCGGATCTTGTGCACCACGTCCCTGATCTCCTGGCCGTACGGGCTGAGGGAGTATCCCAGCGTGATCCGGGCCAGGTCGCCCTCCGTGCCGGTGACCGCCGCGCGGTCGATGCCCTCGACCTGCCCCAGGCGGGTGGCGAAGTCCTCCAGGGCGGCCTTGGCCTCCGGCGTGTCCGCCGGCCCCGGCATCCGGACGACGGTGCTGATCACCTTGGTGGGGTCGTGGGAGAACTCGGCCGCCAGTTGCCTGGTGACCATCACGCTGTCGGCCGTGGCCGGCAGCGCCCACTCCGCGGGCCGCGTCCAGACCGCGCTGAGCAGCGGCGCGCCGAGCGCGAGCAGCAGCGCGCCGATGGTCACCGTCACGGCGACCGGCCGGCGCATCACCGCGTGGGCGGTGCGGTACCAGCGGGATCCCATCTCCTGGCGGTTGCGTCCCCAGGGCAGCGGGATGCGCAGCGCGTCGATCCTGGTGCCCACCGTGCGCAGCAGCGCGGGCAGCACGGTGAGCGCGCTGATCACCGCGAACAGCACCACGCTGACGCCCGCGTAGGCGAGCGAGGTGAGGAAGCGGGAGGGGAACACCACCAGGCCGCCGAGGGTCACCGCGACCGTGATGCCGGAGACCACCACCGTACGGCCCGCCGTCGCGGTGGAGCGCACCACCGCGTCCTCCACGTCCCGGCCCGCCGCCAGTTCCTCCCGGAATCTGTTGACGATGAGCAACGCGTAGTCGGTCGCCAGCCCCAGCCCCAGGATCACCACCACGTTGATGGCCGCGGTGGACAGGTCCACGATGCCGCCGACGACGCGCAGCACGCCGAGCGAGCCCACCGCGACGAGCACCGCGATGGTCAGCGGCAGCAGCGCTGCGACCACGCTGCGGAAGACCAGTAGCAGCAGGATGAGCAGCAGCGGGAAGGAGAGCAGCTCGGCCCTGGCCAGGTCCCGGTTGCTGATCTCGTTGAACTCGACCCCGACCGCCGTCAGGCCGCCGAAACGCTCGGTGAGCCCGGGGGCGTCGAGCAGTTCGCGTACCTGCCGGTACACAACGACCTGCTCTTCCTCCACCGCCCCCGGCAACTGGATGGTGACGTAGGTCTTGTGCCGGTCCTTGGAGACGAAGTCCGCCGAATCGGTGGTCCAGAAGGTCTCCAGCCAGGCGTACGTCTCCTTGGGCAGTTTCGCGACGGTCTGCTCGACGCTCTGCCGGAACCGCGGATCGTCCACGGTCATGTCGGGGCTGTCATAGATGACCACCACGTCGGCGACGTGGCGGCCGAGGGTGCCCGCGAGGAGCCGGTTGGCCTCGGCGGACTCGCCGTTGGGGTTGTCCAGCCCGGCGCCGCCGCCCAGGATGCCGCCCGCGCCCGAACCCCACAGGCCGCCGAGAATGACGAACAGGAAGGCGGCTACGTACACCCAAATACGACGTCTAGCGGTGAATCGCCCAATTGCCGCGAACATCTCCATCTCCCTAGGAGTGGCTTTCAATTCCGGATGTGGTGCGGACGTCACTCTCCGTCGGCGTCCGGCCGATCACGCGGCAACGGCGAGCAGGTACACGTATAGTAGCGATGTCCGCTATCTATTATCAACAGCAACGGGTGAGCCGGTGGCCGAAGACACCGGTCGTGCGGCGAGGCCGCCCAGCATCGCGCCGAGCCCGGCGACGAGGACCACGACCCCCGTCCACAGCTCGGGCGGCCAGCGCAGGCCGACCGCCAGGTGCAGGCCGGCGAGCTGCCCGGCGCAGACGAGCCCCGCGTACAGCGCGCCCGCGATCGGCAGGCGCAGCGCCGCGTCCGGGCCCCGGACGGCGTCCAGCCGTACGATGGCCAGGTCGGCGAGCACGGCGGCGGCGATCGCGGCCAGGCAGACCGTCAGGTAGACGCCGGGGAACTCATTGATCACCATCAGCCGCACCGCGATGCCCGTCACCAGCGCGGTGCCCGCGCCGAGTGTGGCCCGCCTGCGGTGCATCAGCAGCAGCGGGACGGTCAGCAGCAGGGTGGTGATGATGTAGCTGGACACGCCCTGGACCGCCCAGAACTCGTCGGGCGTGTCGATGATCCCGCCGTAGTCGCGACCGAGGACCGGCTCGTACGGCCGGGTGGGCGCGAGCGTCATCATGGACGCCCCGTAGTTGAGCATCACCAGCGCGCCCATCGCCGCGTACGTCATCGAGACGACTCCGGCGAACGATCGGGCCCCGCCCTCCCCCGACGCCCACCAGGACCGCAGCGGGCTGGTGCCGATGATGATCCCGCCGACGGAGGCGACGATGTGGGTGGGGCTGAACGACGGCAGCAGGCCGACCTCGATGCCGATGGTCTGGTGCCAGATCATGTCGCCGAAGCCGCCGACGGCGAAGATCAGCGCGCCCAGCGCACCCAGCCGGTAGCCGCGCGGGAAGCCGTCCCGCCACCACACCGGGAACCGGTGCCGCCTGCGGTACGCCAGCCAGAAGATCCACACGGCGGTCAGGCCGTAGCCGGCGTACATGACCGCGTGATAAGGGGTGAAAAATCCCTCAAGGGTGGTTATGACGTTCTTGTGCGCCCAGCCGTCGATCGCCAGCCCGGCGATCATCACCGCGCCGCACAGCACCGTCACCAGGTCTTCCCGGACCGTGGCGATCTCGCCGCGGTCCACGTCCACGCCGGGCCGGGCCCAGTCCAGGATTCCACTGATCGCCATGACTCTCCCCCGAGGTCAGACGGCCCTGCGCCGCAGAGTGGCGTCGGTAAGGGCGGACGGACGCCAGCCGGCGTCGGCCGGGTTGATCGTCACGCCGGGCGGCACGATCTCGTCGATCCGGTCCAGGACGTCGTCGGACAGGCGCACGGACGCGGACCCGAGCTGGCTCTCCAGGTGCTCCATGGTGCGCGGCCCGATGATCGCCGAGGTCACCCCCGGGTGCCCGATCACGAACGCCAGGGCCATCTCGACCAGCGTCAGGCCGCTCTCCTCCGCCAGGCGGGCGAGCGCCTCGGCGGCGTAGAGCTTGCGCTGGTTCTCCGGCATCGCCATGTCGTACCGGGCGGGGAGCATGACGGACCGCCTGCTCTCCGGCGTGGCGGCGCCCTCGCGGTAGCGTCCGCTGAGCCAGCCGCCCGCGAGCGGGCTCCAGGAGAGCACGCCGATGCCGTACCGCTGGCAGGACGGCAGAACCTCCGCCTCCGCTCCCCGCACCAGCATCGAGTACGGCGGCTGCTCGCTCGCGAACCGCTCCCGGCCCCGGCGCTCGGCCGCCCACTGGGCCTCCACGATGTGGGTCGCGGGGAAGGTCGAGGTGCCGATGTAGCGCACCTTGCCCGCCCGCACCAGGTCGGTGAGCGCGCCCAGGGTCTCGTCGATGTCCACGGCGGGATCTGGACGGTGGACCTGGTAGACGTCGATCCAGTCGGTGCGGAGCCGGCGCAGGCTCTCATCGACCGAGCGGGTGATCCAGCGACGGCTGTTGCCGCCCCGGTTGGGGTCCTCCCCCATCGATCCGTGCACCTTGGTGGCCAGCACGATCTGGTCGCGCAGGCCGCTTTCGGCGAGGAATCTGCCGATCAGTTCCTCGGACTCGCCGCTGGAATACACATCGGCGGTGTCGATGAAGTTGATCCCGGCGTCCACGGCGCGTTGAATGATCTTCGCGGAGTCTTCGTAGCCGTTCTCCCCCCACCAGCCGAACATCATCCCGCCCAGACAGAGCGGGCTCACCTTGACTCCTGTCCGGCCGAACAGGCGCAGTTCCATCGTGATCATCTCCACGTGTAAATAGATACAAGCACTTTCTACTATCTCTTTGTTAGAGTGGCAAGGTACGCCGAGGAGGATCTATGCGGATCGCGGAGCTGAGCCGCCGCACCGATGTGCCGGTGCCGACGATCAAGTTCTATCTGCGCGAAGGACTGCTGTCCCCCGGCGAGCGCACGAGCCACAATCAGGCCCAGTACACCGAGGGCCACGTGCGCAGGCTCCGGATGATCAGAGCGCTGGTCGAGGTGGGCGGCCTGAGCGTGGCCGCCACCCGCGACGTGCTGGAGAAGATGTACGCCCCCGGGATGAGCGTGCTCGACTCGGCGGGCAAGGCCCAGTTCGCCATGGTCACCCCGCGCCCGGTGGTCGAGGACGCCGCGTGGGAGGCGGGCTGCCGCGAGACCGAGGCGCTGCTCGAACGGCTCGGCTGGCACATCCGCGAGACCAACCCGGCCAGGCGCACCCTGACCTCCGCACTGGCCACCCTCTACCGGCTCGGCCAGACCGGGCAGCTCCAGTTGCTCGAAGAGTACGCCAGGGCGGCCCGCCGGGTCGCCGAGGCCGAACTGGCCCTGCTGGTCCAGGAACCCGACCAGGACGCCCTGCTGGAGACGGCGGTGGTCTGGACGGCGCTCGGCGACAGCGTCTTCAGCGCCCTGCGCAGATTCGCCCACGAGGACGTCGCCTACGGCGCCTCCGCGCCCGCCCCCGAGCCCTCCGCCCAGGACACGGACTGACCGCCCCCGGCTAGGCCGCCGGGGCAGGCGCGCCGGCCGTTCCCGCCTCGGCCCCGTCGGCGGCCCTGTTTGTGATGCCGTCGGCGGCCCGATTGGTGGCCCCACTGGCGGGGCGGCCGGCGAGCAGGTCGGTCAGCTCCTGGATGGCGACGGCCGTGTCGGTGAAGCGGACGGCCCGCCAGCCGGCGCGCTCCGCGCCCGCGCAGTTCTTCTCCAGGTCGTCCACGAGCACGCACTCCTCCGGCCGGACGCCCGCCCGCGCGGCGGCCAGCGCGTAGATCTCCGGGTCCGGCTTGCGGCAGCCGACCTCGGCGGAGGAGACCACCTCGGCGAACAGCCCCTCCGGCGGGACCATCCGCCGCCAGTGCGCGTCCCACGCGGGCGGCATGTTCGTCAGCAGCCCGACGAACACCCCCCGGTCGCGGGTGCGCCGCAGCTCGTCGGCCCACTGCCGGTTGGTCTCCCGGCCGTCGAACCAGGTGTCGGCGAGGCTGACCATCGGCACGCTCCGGCCCAGGATCGCCGCAAGCGCGTCGGCGACCTGCCGGATCCACTCCTCCTCGGTGACGAGCGGGGTGTCCAGCGGCAGCATCACGTCGTCCGTGCCGTAGCTCGCCGTGACCTCGGCCACGGCGGTGAGCAGCCCCTCGGGCGGCAGCCCGGTCTTCTCGCAGAACGCGCTGAACGTATGGCTCACCGGTGGCGTCAGAACGCCCCCGAAATCAGTCCAGACTGCTTTGATCATTTCCGGCTCCCCGCTTCACGGATAATCGGCGTCTCACACCATCGCACAACCCGATCAAAGTACTGTCAGTTTGCGATCCAGCCCTGATCAGCCGTATATCACCGACGCGTAACGGCGCTCTGAGTATGAACTTACCCACAGGTCAAACTGGTTGCCCAAGCTTCGATCGGATGTATAGATTTCCACACCGTCGGCTCCGACGGCTATTTATTCAATCAATCAGAGGCGGGTAAGGTGCGGACAATCCCACTAGCGCCAACACTTACCGAAACAATCTCGCTGCGGGCTGCCGAGAACGGTTCTTCGGTGGCCTACCGGTTTCTTCCCGATGGCGAGAACGAGTCGCACGCGCTGACGTTCGCCGAACTGGAGCGCGGGGTGCGCGGGCTCGCCGCGCGGCTGGCCCGGCACACCTCGCCCGGTGACCGGGCCATCATCCTGGCCCCGGACGCGGACGCTTTCATCCGGGCGTTCCTGGCGTGCCAGTACGCGGGCGTCATCGCCGTTCCGGTCTACCCGCCGATGCCGTTCGAGACCCGCAGGAACAGCGACACGCTGCGGGCGATCACCCGGGACTGCGCGCCCACCACGGTGATCTACGCGGCGCCCGAGGAGTACCGGGAGCTGATCCTCGCTCGCACGCCCGAGCTGGCCGCGCCGTACTGGCTGGACGCCACCGAGCCCGGCGACGACGGCGACGGCTTCGAGCCCGTCCCGGTGTCGCCGGACGACCTGTCGTTCCTGCAGTACACCTCGGGATCCACCGCGCTGCCCAAGGGCGTCATGATCAGCCACCGCGCGCTGATGCACCAGGAGGAGCTGCTGCGCCAGGTCGGGCGGTTCAGCACCGACTCGGTCGTGGTGAGCTGGCTGCCGCTCTTCCACGACATGGGACTGATCGGCAACGTGCTGGCCGCCCTCTACAACGGGTGCCAGGCCGTGCTGATGCCGCCGCCGGCGTTCGTGCAGCGGCCGGTCAGGTGGCTGCGGGCGATCAGCCGCTACCGGGCGACGATCTCCGGCGGCCCCAACTTCGCCTACGAGCTGAGCGTGCGGCGGATTCCACCGGAGGACCGCGCCGGGCTGGACCTCAGCAGCCTGGTCCTGGCCTTCAACGGGGCCGAGCCGGTCCGCGCCGCCACGCTCGACGCGTTCACCCACGCCTACCGGCCGTACGGCCTCGGCGAGCAGGTCCTCTACCCCTGCTACGGCCTGGCCGAGCTGACCCTGATGGCCACCGGCTCGCCGATCGGCACCGGCTCCGTCGTCCGTTCCATCCGGCTCGACGCCCTCCAGGAGGGCCGCCTGGTCCACGGCGGCGACCACCGCGCGGTCGGCTCGGGCCGCGCCATGGAGGGCCACCGGAAACTGGCGATCGTCGACCCGGAGACCTCGCTCCGCCTGCCCGAGGGCCGGGTCGGCGAGATCTGGGTGGCGGGCCCCGACATGGCCGACGGCTACTGGAACCGCCCGCAGGAGAGCGAGCAGACGTTCGGCGCGCGGATCGCGGACACCGGCGAGGGCCCGTTCCTGCGCACCGGCGACCTGGGCGTGCTGGACGACGGCGAGCTGTTCGTGGTCGGACGGCTGAAGGACCTCGTCATCGTCGGCGGGCGCAACCACTACCCCCAGGACATCGAGGCCACCGTGGAGTCCGCCCACCCGCTGGTCAGGCGGGGCTGCGTGGTGGCCTTCGGATCCACCGCCCAGGGCGCGGAACGGCTGGTCGTGGTGGCCGAGATCAAGCCGGTCTCCACGGCCGGCGAGCTGACGGCCATCCGGCGGGCGCTGGGCTCGGCCGTCGCGGCGGCGCACGGCGCCCAGGTCGGCGAGCTGCTCCTGACCGAGGCCGGGACGATCCCCAAGACGTCGAGCGGCAAGCTCCAGCGCCGCGCGTGCGCCGCCGCCTGGGAGCGCGGCGAGCTGACCCCGGCGTCCGCGCGAGAGGCGGAGGCGGTCCGATGAGCGGCGGCGATTCCCTGGGGCACGAGGACGGCCGTCCCCGGCGCTCGGAACGGGAGATCGCCGAGTGGCTGATCTCCCGGACCGCCGAGCTGCTCGCGGTCGAGCCGGGCTCGCTGTCCCCCGACGAGCCGTTCACCGAGCTGGGGCTCTCGTCGATGCAGGCCGTGGAGTTATCCGGTTATCTCGAACGGTGGGCGGGCGTGCCGATCTCCCCGACCCTGGCCTACGACCATCCGACGATCACGGACGCGGCCCGCCACCTCGCCCCGCCCGCCACCGGAACGAAAGGCGAGACGCGCCCGGCGACGCCGGAGGTCACCGCCGCGACTCCCATCGCGATCGTCGGCATCGGCTGCCGGCTGCCCGGCGGCGACGGCGTCGAACGGTTCTGGAACGTGCTGCGCGAGGGCGTGGACGCCATCCGCGAGGTCCCCGCCAACCGCTGGGACGGCGAGGCCCTGTACGACCCCGACCCGGACGCCCCCGGCAAGATGAACACCCGCTGGGGCGGGTTCCTGGACGACGTCGAAGGCTTCGACGCGGACTTCTTCGCGATCTCCGCCCGGGAGGCGGCGCGGATGGACCCGCAGCAGCGGATCGCGCTCGAAGTCGCCTGGGAGGCCCTGGAGGACGCGGGCATCGCGCCCGGCGGACTGTCGGGCTCCCGCACCGGCGTCTTCGTCGGCGCGTCCACCTTCGACCACGGGGCGGGGCTGCTCGGCTCCGGCGTCCCCGCCGAGGCGTACGACGGGACCGGGGCGGCGCTGAGCGTCATCGCCAACCGGCTCTCCTACTGCCTGAACCTGCGGGGGCCGAGCCTGGTCATCGACACCGCGTGCTCGTCCTCGCTGGTCGCGGTGCACTACGCCTGCCAGGCGCTGCGCAACGGCGAGGCCGACCTGGCGCTGGCGGGCGGGATCAACGTGATCACCAGCCCACGCATCGCGCTGAGCTTCAGCAGGGGGCGGCTGATGGCCCCCGACGGGCGGTGCAAGCCGTTCGACCACCGGGCCGACGGCTACGTGCGCAGCGAGGGCGCGGGCGTCGTGGTGCTCAAGCCCCTGCCCGCGGCGCTGGCCGACGGCGACCGGGTCTACGCGGTGATCCGGGGCGGCGCGGTCAACCAGGACGGCCGGACGAACGGCCTGGCCGCGCCGAACCGGCCCGCCCAGGAGGCGGTGCTCCGCGCCGCCTACGCCGCCGCCGGGGTCGAGCCGGGCACGGTGGACTACGTCGAGGCGCACGGCACGGGCACAGCGGTCGGCGACCCGATCGAGGTGGGCGCGCTGGCGACCGTCCTCGGCCGGGACCGCTCCCCCGATCGCCCGCTGCGCGTCGGCTCGGCCAAGTCGAACATCGGCCACACCGAGGCGGCGGCGGGCGTGTCCGGGCTCATCAAGACGGCGCTCGCGCTGCACCACGGCGAGCTGCCCCCGACGGTCCACTTCGAGAAGCCCAACCCGCTGCTCGGCCTGGACCGCCTGCCGATCGCCGTCCAGGCCGAGGCCGCCTCCTGGCCCGAACGCTCCGACGCCGCCCTCGCCACCGCCGGCGTCAGCTCCTTCGGCTTCGGCGGCACCAACGCCCACCTCGTCCTCACCTCCCGCCCCGAGGAGGACGCGCTGGAGAGCGAGGCCGGACGAGGCCCCTGGCTGTTCGCGGTCTCGGGGCGGACGGCGAGCGGGCTGCGGCGGCGGGCGGCGGGATGGGCGCGGGCGGCTCGCGCGAACGCGGACGATCCCGCCTGGCTGCCCAGGGCCGCCGCAGCGGCCGCGCGCCGGGCCGACCATGACCGGCACCGGGCCGCCGCCGTGGTGGCCGACGCCGCCGAACTGGCCGCCGCCATGGACGCCCTCGCCGAGGGCCACCGCGCGCCCGGACTGTCCGGGCCGCACGAGGCCGCGCGCCGCGCCCAGCGGCCGGCGCTGGTGTTCCCCGGGCAGGGCGCGCAGTGGGCGGGCATGGGCAAGGGCCTGGCGGACGCGTTCCCCGCGTTCCGCGACGCCATCCGCCGATGCGACGCCGAGATCTCCCGCCTGCTCGGCCGTTCGGTGTGGAGCGACGCGGACGGCCTGGTGGCCGAGGGCACCGCGAACGTGCAGCCCGCGCTGTTCGCCTACCAGGTGGCGCTGGCCGAGACGTGGCGGGCGCTCGGCCTGGAGCCCGCCGCGGTGATCGGCCACAGCATGGGCGAGATCGCGGCGGCCCATGTCGCCGGGGCGCTGTCCCTGGCCGACGCAGCCCGCGTCGTGTGCGAGCGCAGCGCGCTGCTCACCGAGATCTCCGGACGGGGCGGCCTGGCCCTGGTCGAGCTGGACGCGGGAGAGGCGTCCAGGGCGATCGGCGGCCGGGAGGACGAACTGTCGATCGCGGCCGTCAACGGCCCGCGCGCGACGGTGCTGTCCGGCGACCCGGACGCGCTCGGCGAGGTGGTGGCCGCGCTGGAGGCGCGCGGCGGGTTCGCCCGGCGCGTGGCGGTGGACTTCGCCGCGCACAGCCCGCACGTCGAGCCGCTACGGCCGAGGCTGCGGGCCGCGCTGGCGGGGATCGAGCCGCGCACGGCCGATACCATGATCTACTCCACGGTCACCTCGGAGGCCGTGGCGGGCACGGACCTCGGGCCGGACTACTGGGCCCGCAACGTGCGCGAGACGGTACTGTTCTCCCCCACCCTGGAACGGCTGCTCGCCGAGGGCTACGAGACGTTCGTCGAGCTGGCCCCGCATCCGGTGCTCACCAGGTCGGTGGCGGAACTGGCCGACCACACGGGCCGTCCGGCGACCGTGATCTCCTCCGTCCGCCGGGACGAGGACGAGGCACGCGGGCTGCTCCTGGCCCTCGCCGAGCTGTACACGCGGGGCGGTTCCGTGGCCTGGGCGGCGATGTACCCGCGGGCCCCGCACCTCGGCGTGCCCGCCCAGGGCTGGGACCGCAGGCGGTTTCCGCTGCTGGACCCGGCGGGCGGCGAAAAGGCCGGGGGCGCGGGCCGCCCGTGGCGCGGCACGCTGCTCGGCCGCCGAATCCGGGTCGGCGGTGAGGCGGACGTGCGGCTGTGGCCGCTGCCCGGCGACCTGGCCACCGCCCCGGAGCTGGCCGACCACCTGGTGGACGGCACGCCGCTCGTACCGGGCGCGTACTGGCTGTCGGCCGCCCTGGACGCGGCGGCCGACTCCCCCGACGCCCGGGGATCCGGGTCGGTGGCACTGGAGGGCGTGGTGTTCGCCCGCCCCAGCGTGGTGGACGACACTGACCCGGACCTGCAGATCGCGCTGCGCCCGCTCGGGCCGGGACGGTCGTCGTTCCTGATCACCTCCGACCGGGGCGGCGGCACCGTGGCCCACGCGCACGGCGTCGCCGTCGCCGACGGGGGTCCCGCCGGGCCGCACCCGTCGGTGGAGGACCTGACCACCGCGCCGCTCGCCGCCGTCGCGCCCGGCGAGCCGTACGCGCGGCTGGAGACCGCCGGGCTGACGTACGGCGAGCGGTTCCGCGGCCTGGCCGGGCCGCGCGCCGGCGGAGGCGCGGCGGTGGCCGCGATCCGCCTGCCCAGGGGCCTGGACACCGGCTGCGCGCCGCTGCACCCCGCGCTGCTCGACGTGTGCTTCCACACGGTGGCCGCCGCCGCGGGCGACCGGCTGGGCGACGGCGTGCTGCCGCTGCCCGCCGGGGCCGACCGGGTGTGGGCGCGCACCGGGACGGCCCCGCTGCGCGAGGGCCACTGCCACGCGGTCATCAGGTCGGCGGGCCCGCGCGAGCTGTCCGCCGACGTGACCGTGCTGGACGAGCGCGGCGAGCCGGTGTGCTCGGTGATCGGGCTGCGGGTCGGCCTGGTCGCCCGACGTCCGGCCGAGCAGGGCCGCCTGTACGCGGTGCGCTGGGATCCGGTCGAGCCGTCACCCGCCGAGAGCGACGCCCCCGGTGGCTGGCTGGTCGTCACGGCCGACGAGGGCGCCGGCCGGGACCTGGCCGCCCGCCTCGCCGCCGACGGCGAGACCTGCGTGGTCGCCGCCCCCGACGCCTCCGGCGACGCGCTGTCCCTGGCGCGGGGCCACGGCGCCGTGCTCGCGGAGGCCGAGGCGAGGCTCGGCGCGCTGCGCGGCGTGGTGGACCTGCGGGCCATGACGGACGACGGCGAACCGGACACCGCCGCCCTGTCCGGCCGGGCCGCCGCCGCGCTCGACCTCGCCCGTGCCCTGACCGGCAGGGACTGGGCCACCGAGCCGCCCCGGCTGTGGCTGGCCACCTCCGCCGCCCGCGCACGGACCGGGTCCGTGCTGTGGGGGCTCGGCCAGACGATCGCCAACGAGCACCCCGAGCTGGCCTGCTCGGTCATCGACGCCGAGCCGGGCCAGACCGACGCCGTCGCGCGTGCGCTGCGGACGGTCGCCGAACCCGGCCGGTTCTCGATCCGCGCGGGGACGGTGCTCGAACCCCGGCTCGCCGCCGCCCCGAACGGCGGCGGTGGCGGCACGCCCATCGGCCCGCACGGCGAGTACCTGATCACCGGCGGCCACGGCGCGCTCGGCCTGCACGTGGCCAGATGGCTGGTGTCCAGAGGGGCCCGCCGCCTGCTGCTGCTCGGCCGGGGCGCGCCCGGACCGGCGGCGGAGCGGACCATGCGCGAGCTGCGCGCGGCGGGCGCGCTGGTGCGCGGCGAACGGGGCGACGTGGCCGACGCGGACCGGCTGGCCGAGGTGATCGCGTCCTCCCCCGACCTGACCGGCGTGTTCCACCTGGCCGGGACGCTGGAGGACGCGCTGATCGGCACGCTGGACGAGGACGCCCTGCGCCGGGCGCTCTCCGGGAAGGCCGCCGGGGCCTGGAACCTGCACCGGCTCACCCTGGACCGGCCGATCGAGCACTTCGTGCTGTTCTCCTCGCTGGCCGGGCTGTTCGGTGCGCCCGGTCAGGGCGCGTACGCGGCGGCCAACACCTTCATCGACGCGCTGGCCGAGTCCCGCGTGGCCGAGGGGCTGCCCGCGCAGAGCATCGCCTGGGGCACGTGGGCCGGTTCCGGCCTGGCGGCCGACGGCGGCGGGGCCGACCGGATGGCCGCGCGCGGGATGCCGCCGCTGGATCCTGGCGTCGCGGTCGAACTGCTGGACGCGGCCCTCGCCACGGGCGAGACCCAGGTGGCGGCGGCGGCCTTCGACTGGGCGGAGTTCGGCGGGGCCGGGCTCGGCTCCGGCGCGCGCCGGCTGGTGCGCGGGTTCGCCGCCCGGCCGGACGGCACGGCCGCCGAGCGCGGCGCCGTACGGCACGCCGTCCTGACCGCCGCCACCGGGGCCGAACGGCTGGACGCGCTGCGCGCCTTCCTGCTCGGCGAGACCGCGGCCGTCCTGGGCAGGCCCGCCGCCGAGGTGGACACCTCGGTGCCGCTGCAGGAGCTCGGCTTCGACTCGCTGATGGCGATGGAGCTGCGCACCCGGCTGGAGTCCGGCCTGGACATCCGGCTGTCGGCGACCGTCGTCTACACCTTCCCCACCGTGGAGGCGCTGGCCGAGGGGCTGCTCGACCGGATCGGCGGGGCCCGGCCGTCCCAGGCGGCCGAGGAGGCTCCGCCGGTGGACGCCGATCCGCTGCACGACGTGGACGACGCGGAACTCGCCGCGCTGCTGTCCGCCGAACTCGACCTGCACCGGGAGATGGACACATGACCGACCAGCGCGCGTTACTCGAACAGGCGCTGCGCCAGCTTCGCGACACCCGCGCCCGGCTGGCCGGGGCCGAACGGGCGCTGCGGGAGCCGATCACCGTGCTCGGCGCCGGGGTGCGCCTGCCCGGCGACCCGGCGGGCGGTGAGGACGTCACCGATCTCGACGCCTACTGGTCGCTGCTGCGCGGCGGCGTGGACGCCGTCACGCCGATGACCGACCGGCCCGACGGCCACCGCCCGCCGCCGGGCGACCGTCCGCACGACGGCCACTGGGCCGGGCTGCTGCGCGAGGTGGACCGCTTCGACGCCGGGTTCTGGGGCATCTCCTCCGGCGAGGCCGACCGGATGGACCCCCAGCAGCGGCTGACGCTGGAGGTCGCCTGGGAGGCCATCGAGGATGCGGGGCTGCCGCTCCCGCTGCTCCAGCGGCGCGGCACCGGGGTGTTCCTCGGCGTATACGGCAGCGACTACCTGAGCATGCAGTTCGCCGACCCCGGCTCGATCACCGCCTACACCGCGCCGGGCGGCGCGCACAGCATCCTCGCCAACCGGCTGTCCTACCTGCTCGACCTGGACGGCCCCAGCATGGCCGTGGACACCGCCTGCTCCTCCTCGCTGATGGCCGTGCACCTCGCGGTGCGCGCGCTGCGCCAGGGCGAGTGCGACATCGCGCTGGCCGGCGGGGTGAACCTGGTGCTGTCGCCGCTGTCCACGCTGGTGACCGGGAAGGTGCTGCCGATCGCGCCCGGCGGGCGGTGCCGCAGCTTCGACGCCGCCGCCGACGGCATCGTCCGCGCCGAAGGGTGCGGCGTGCTGGTGCTGACCCGCGAGTCACTGGCCACCGAGCTGGCGCCCGGCAGGCGCGGGCGCGGCGTCATCCGGGGCACGGCCGCCAACCACGACGGCCGCACCAACGGCCTGACCGCGCCCAACCCCCGGGCCCAGGCCGCGCTGCTGCGGCGGGCGCTGGACGACGCGGGGGCCAAGCCCGGCGAGGTCACCTACGTCGAGGCGCACGGCACCGGTACGCCGCTCGGCGACCCGATCGAGATGGAGGCCCTGGACGAGGTCTACGGCGAGGGCGACCTTCCGTGCGAGGTCGGCTCGGTCAAGAGCAACTTCGGGCACCAGGAGGCGGCGGCGGGCATCGCCGGGCTGATCAAGGCGCTGCTGGTGGTGGAGCACCGGGAGGTCCCGCCCAACCCGCTGCTGCGCAAGCCGAACCCGGAGATCGACCTCACCGCGAGCCGGCTGCGCCTGGCGACCGGCCGTCCGGCTCCGCTACCGGACTCCGAAGGGCCCCCGCTGGCGGCGGTCAGCTCGTTCGGATTCGGCGGGGCCAACGTTCACGTAATAGTGGAGGCCGCCACCGAACCGGCCACGACCGGCGCGGAATCGGCCACGACCACCGTCGGCGGCGAACCAGCGACCGCACCGATCTCGGTCGGCGGCGAGCCGGGTTCCGGCGGTAGCGGGCGGTTGGTACTGCCGCTTTCGGCCAGGGGCGGTCCCGCGCTCCAGGCGATGACCCGCGCGTACGCGGACCTGCTGGAGGGCGCGGACGCGGCCCAGGTCTCGCGGGTCGCGGCGGCCGCCGCGACCCGGCGCTCCCACCTGTCCCACCGGCTGTGCGTCACCGCCGCCGAGCCGTCCGAACTGGTCCGCAGGCTCCGCGAGGCCAGGACGGCGGGCGCCCGCCCAGTACCGCCGCGCCCGCCGCGCGTCGCGTTCGTGTTCGGCGGCCAGGGCTCGCAGTGGACCGGCATGGGCGCGGAGCTACTGGCGCGCGAGCCGGTGGCGCGGGCCGAGATCGAGGCGTGCGACGCCGTGGTCCGCGACCTGGCCGGCTGGTCGGTGCTCGAACAGCTCACGGCCGAGGACGACCGGCTGCACGAGACCGAGGTGGCGCAGGTCTGCATCGCCTCGGTGCAGCTCGCCCTGGACGCCCTGTGGCGGTCTTGGGGCGTCCGCCCGCACGCGGTCGCCGGGCACAGCATGGGCGAGATCACCGCGGCCCGCGCGGCCGGGACGCTGACGCGGGAGCAGGCGCTGGAGCTGCTGCTGCGCCGGGCGCGGCTCACCGAGCGGGGTGCGCGCGGCGGCGCCATGTGCAGTGTCGGGCTGCCCCGCGAACGGGTCGAGGAGCTGATCGGCGACGACCCGGCCATCGGGATCGGCGCGGTCAACGGCCCCGAGAGCACCGTGGTGTCCGGCGAGCGGGCGTCGGTGGATCGCGTCGCCGAGGCCGCCGAACGGCTCGGCGCGCGGACCAGGCGGCTGCCCGTCGGGTACGGCTTCCACAGCCCGCTGCTCGACGGATCCGACGACCTGCTCGCCGCCGAGGTGGGGCACATCACCGCCGCGCGCGGCGACGTACCGCTCGTCTCGACGGTGACCGGGCGGCGGATCGCCGGGCACGAGCTGGACGGCGGCCACTGGGGGCGGAACCTGCGCGAGGCGGTGCTGTTCGCGCCCGCCGTCGAGGCCCTGGCCGCCACCGGCGCGACGGTCTTCGTGGAGCTTGGCCCGCATCCGGTGCTGCTGCGGGACATCGGCGAGACCCTGGAGCGGGCGGGCGTCCGCCACGTGGCCGCCGGAGGCCCGCGCCGGGACCGGCCGCTGGCCGAGAGCCTGGACCGCGCCCTGGGCGACGTGTGGCAGGCGGGCGTGGAGGTCACGTGGGAGGGGGTGCTCGGCGCTCCGGCGGGCGAGGTGCCGCTGCCCTCCTACCCGTGGCGGCACGCCCGGCACTGGCTGCCGTCCGTCCGCACGCCGGACCTCACCGAACGGCCCGCGACCGAGACCGCGCCCTCGTCTGCGTCTACGTCTGGGGAGTCGGCGGTCCCCCTGCCGGACGAGGGCGAGCGCGTGGAGGCCCTGGCCCTGTACGTACGGCAGCGCATCGCCGCCGCGCTGAACGCCGCCGACGTGGACGAGGTCCCCGCCGACCGGCCGCTGCGCGACTTCTCGCTGGACTCCCTGGTGATCGTGGAGCTGAAGAACCAGGTGGAGGGCGAGCTGGGGATCACCGTGCCGCTGCAGGTCCTGCTGGGCGCGCTCACCGGCGGCACCGCGCTCGACCTGGCGACGGCCATCGCCGCCGCCGAGTCCGGCCGGGTGGAACCGGCGGCGGGCGAACGGATCCGAACCGCCGTGGCCGGCGGCTGAGGCAGGAGGCGAACCAGTGAGCACCGTACGCGCGTCGGCGGCGCTGGCCCCGCTGGGCGACCAGTGGGCCGCGTCCTGGCGACTGGTCTGCTTCCCGCACTCGGGCGGCACCCCCGCGATGTTCCGCCGCTGGACGGCCGGGCTGGCCCCCGACGCCGAGGTCTGGGGCGTCACTCTCCCCGGCCGCGCCGCGCGGGCGGACGAACCGTTCGCCCGCGACTGGGCCCCCCTGGTCGCCGAGGTCACCCGGGCCGTGCTGGACGAGGTGCGCCCCCCGGTCGTGCTGTTCGGGCACAGCCTCGGCGGGCTGCTCGCCTACGAGGTGGCCAGGGGGATGACCAGGGCGGGCGAGCCGCCCGCACACCTGGTGGTGTCGGCACGGGCCACGCCGCCCACGCCGTCCCCGCTGTTCCTCCCGGACGGCGACCGCGAACTGCTGGACGCGGTGGACCGCCTCTACGAGGGCGTGCCCGGCATCGTCCGGGACTCCCCCGATCTGGTCGCCCACTTCGCCCCGATCCTGCGGGCGGATCTGGAGCTGGCCATCTCCTACGAGTTCCGTCCAGGCCCGCCGCTGCCGTGCCCGATCACGGCGCTCGGCGGCGTGGACGACCCCACCGTCCCGGCCGCCGAGCTGGACGGCTGGGCCCGCTACACCGCCGCCGACTTCGCCGGGCAGCGATTCCCCGGCCGCCACTTCTACCTGGAGGCGGCCGAACGGGAAGTGCTGGACGCCATCTGGCGGCGAACCACCCATGTCACCTACGGAGGTGTGCGTTGATCCCCGAACAGGTCAAGGTCGAAGTGGACGTGCGGGTCGAGTTCGAGCGGACCGTGCCGCGCGCGATCGCCCATCGGCAGGCGGTGGGCGAGGTGTTCGTCACCGACTCCGCCAGGGGCAGGGACGGCGACTATCTGGTGGCCGTCCAGCTCCCCCGGGCGCACAGCCTGTGGCACGACCGCGACGTGCCGTTCCACGACACGTTCTCCACCGCCGAGGCGGCCCGCCAGGGTTCCTTCGTGGTCCTGCACCGCTACTTCGACGTGCCGGTCGGCCTGCCGTTCAGCCTGCTGCGCTGGCGGTTCCGGATCGAGGACCTGGACGCCTACCGCGACGACCGCGCCACCCCGCTGCAGGGCGTGCTGCGCTACCGCGTGGAGGACAAGGGGCGGGCGGGCGCGGGCTTCGGCGACATGACCCTCACCGGCACGCTGGACATCGGCGGGGTCACGGCGATGACCCTCTCGGGGGACGTCGTCTTCTTCGACCGCGACGACTACCGGGTGCTGCGCGAGTACCAGCAGGCGGCCAAGCCGACGGCGGACCCGTCGCAGCCGCGCCCCGAGCCGCTGGCCGCGGCCCGGGTGGGCCGCCTGGACCGGCGCAACGTGGTGATCGGCGAACCGTCCGGGGACCGTTTCCCGTATGTCATTGACACCACACATCCTTCGTACTTCGACCATGCGTATGACCATGTGCCCGGACCGTTCATCGTGGAGGGGTTCCGGCAGGCGTCCCTGGTGGCGGCGGTGGAGAGCGGGGCGCTGCCGTCCCCGCGTGCCGCGGTGACCGCGTGTTCGACGGTCTTCGCCGGATTCGGCGAGTTCGGCGGCCTCCTTGAGTGCTCCACCGAGGTCGGCGACCGTACCCCCGACGGCCGTGTCTCCGTGGACCTCGGCCTCCACCAGTACGGCCGCCGCCTCGCCGAGGCCACCGTCGAGCTGACCCCTCACCCGGCGGCCTGACCCCATGCCCCGGCGACCAGCACCGCCCCCGCCCCACCGCGAGCGGGGGGACGACGTGGCCGGCACCGTGACCGGCACCGTGACCGGCACCGTGCGGGCCGCTTCCACCGTGCCGGTGGGCGACCCGGTCAAGGCGCGTTCCGGGCGGGTGGTGACGGCGGCTCTCGCCGTCTTCGTCACCGGGCTCGCCCTCTTCGTGGCGGATCCGATGCTTCCGGACGTGGAGCGCGGCCTGGGCACCGGGCCGGGGGCGAGCCGGTGGGTGGTCCTCGGGTACGCGCTCGGCTGGATCGCGGCGCTCTACCCGGCGGGCCGCTGGATGTCGCGGCGGCCGGACGGCCCGCGGCGGATGGTGCTTGCCGGGGCGGTGGGGTTCGCCGTCGCCACCGGGCTCGCCGCCGTCGCGCCGGGTATCGCCGCGCTCATCGCCGCGCGGGTCGTGCAGGGGGCGTTCGCCGGGCTGCTGACCGCGCCGGTGCCGCTGCTCGCCCTGTACGGCAGGCGCCCGGCCACCGCGCTCGCCGTCACGGGCGTGTGCGGCTCGCTGGGCTGCCTGACCGGCACCCTGGCGAGCGGCGGGCTGGTCGCCCCACTGGGCTGGCGCGGCATCCTGCTCGCCCTGCTCCCCTTGGTCGCCGTGACCGCCCTCCTGGGCGTACGCGCCCTCCCCCGTTTCCTGCCCAGTCCCCTCCCCGGCCGCCCCTCGCTCCGCCCGCTGCTCGCCCCCCTCGCCCTCGCCACCTGCGAGGGGACGCTCATCACCCTGTACCCGTTCTTCCTGTTCCAGGGAGAGGTCCAGCAGGCCCCGCTCCCCCTGGTCGGCCTGGTCGCGGTGGCCCTCCCCATCGGCCTGCTGGCCGCGGCCGTGGCCGGAGGCCGCCTGTCCGACCGCCTCAACCCACGCTGGGCGGCGCTCGGCGGGGTGGTCGTGGCCGCTGCCGGGGTGTCGCTGACGCTGCCGGTCTCCGGCGGATGGTCGGCCCCAGAGGTGGCGGTCCGGTTGCTGGTGGCCGGGGCCGGGCTGGGGCTGGCGTGCGGCGGGGCGCAGGCAGTCGCGCTGCGCGGGCTCGCGGCCGGCGCCGCCTGGCGGGTGCAGGCGGCCCGCGTCGCCGGATTCACGCTCGGCCCGATTCTCGCCGCCTCGGTGTGGGAGGCGTCGGGCTACTTCTCACGTAACGGACTGGGCACCGCGCTGCTGCCGTGCGCCGCCACGGCGCTGCTGGCGCTCGCCGCCCTGGTCCCCATCCCAACGTCACGAGGAGAACAATGAGCAACCAGACCATAAAGGACCTGCTGGCCGAGGCGGTGACCCGGCCGTGGTTCCAGTCGGCCCCGGCGCCCGCCATGCCGTACCCCCGTCCGCTGCCGCAGCCGGCGGCCACCGCCCCGGCGGCGGAACTGCCCCAGCCGGTCCCGATTCCCCAGGTGACCGGGCGGCACGTCTACCACCGGCCGGTGCGGTTCGCCGACATCGACGCCCAGGGCCACGTGAACAACGTCCGTCTCGTCGAATACCTGGAGGACGCGCGGATCTCGTTCTTCTTCGACTACGTGCGCGACTCCGACGGCGACATCGACCCGGGAAGCCCGCTGCCCGGCGTGGCCATCGCCCGGCACGAGGTGAACTACCGCAGGCCGCTCCGGTTCCGCCACGACGAGGTCCGGATCGAGTCCTGGGTGACCAAGATCGGCCACGTGCGGACCGAGCTGGCCGCGGAGATCCGCGACGACCACGAGGTGTTCGCCGAGGCGCGTTCCACCGTCGTGGCGTTCGACCTCGACACCCAGCGGCCCCGCAGGTTCACCACCGACGAGCGCGCCTACCTGCGGCGCTACCTGGTCTGATCGGCGTGGTCGCACGCCTCCTGGCCGCCCTGCTGCTGCTCCTGATCATGACGGGGTCCGCCGCCCCCGCGGCGGCGGACCCCGTCGCGGGCGGGGCGGATGCCAGGTTCGCCCAGAGCATCGGCGGCGCGGACGTCACGGTGGTGGTCAGTACGCCGACGAGGGTGCCCGCGGTGCTGGGGGTGGAGGTGATCGCCTACGCGCCGGTGCCCCGGCTCGACCTGGCGCTCGCGGTGCGGTCGGCCGAGAGCGGCGCGGTCACGCGGGACGTGGTGCGGCTGCTGCCCGGCCGTCCCGGCGTGTACCGGGCCACGGCCCTGCGGGCCTCCCACGCCGGTCCGCACGAACTCGAACTGCGGGCCGGGGGGCAGGTCTCGACGCTGCCGTTCCGGGTGCTGGTGGCCTCCTCGTCGCCGTGGGAGTTCGTCATCCACGGCGGCCTGTACGCGGCGGGGATCCTGCTGGTGGGCGGCCTGCTCACCGGTGGGCTGTCCAGGCGGCCCTCGGGAGTGGCGGTGGTGAGCGGCGCGGTGCTCGGGGTCGCGGCGCTCACCACCGCGCTGCTGTCGTCGTGGCTGCCCCTGCCCGTCGCAGAGGGCGCCGCGCCGCCCGTCGGCCCGGCGGTGCCGACGGGCCGTCCCTACGTGACGGCGCTGGCCGTCACCGAGCCCGCGAACCCGCGTCCCGAGCAGGAGTTTACCCTGGTGATGGACCTGTTCGACGGCTCGACCGGGCTCCCGGCGGACGACCTGACCGTCCATCACGCCGCGCTCGCGCACCTGGTGGTGACCGGCGCGGACGGCGCGTACTTCCGGCACGCCCATCCGCTGCGCGCGGCCCCCGGACGGCTGGCCGTGCGGCTGCGGGCCGGGGCCCCCGGCCGCTACCTGGCGTACGCGGAGATCGAGCGGGAGGGGGCCGGCCGGCAGAGCGTTCGGGCCGCCTTCACCGTGGCGGGCCGGACCGGCACGGCGGGCGAGCCCGTCCACGCCCCGGCCGCCGTCCCTGGGCTGACGATCACCCCGGCCCGGCCGGTGGCCGGACGCCCCACGACCTTCGCCTTCGCGGCGGGCGGCGGCGTCCAGACCTGGCTCGGCATGGCCGGGCACCTGGTCGTGCGCGACCTGCCGGGGACGCTGCTCGGCCACGCGCACGAGATGGGCTCGATGATCCCGGCTACGCCGGGCGTCCCCCCGCCCGGCGAGGGGACCGCCACCGGATCGCCGGTGCTGCGGTTCACCTACGCCTTCCCCAAGCCCGGCCGCTACCTCGCGTGGGTGCAGTACGCCAGGGGCTTCCGGATCGAGACCGTGCCGTTCGAGGTCACGGTGACCGAGGAGGACCGCACGCGATGAGACGAGTCGTGATCATGATCCTGCTGGCGGCGGCGGCCGTGACGGTCTTCGCCGCGGGCCGTCTGGCGCCCGACCGGGTGGAGGAGCGGCGCGCGGGGCGGCTCTACGCGATCGCGGTGACGATCGAGGACCCGGCGGCGCGTCCGGTCACCGCCGCCGTCCGGGTCGAGCGGGGCGCGGCCGTCTCGGTGTCGGTGTCCGGGCGGATGCCGCAGATGGGGCACGTGACCCCGGAGGTCGCCGCGCGCCGGGGCGAGGACCGGTTCACGGCCACCGGCGCCCTGTTCGGCATGAGCGGGGTGTGGGAGCTGGCCGTGCGGGTGCGCGGGACGGACGGGGAGGAAGTGATCACCGTCCCCGTCCTGGTCCCCGCCTGATCCCCGCTAGAGCAGGGCGAGCGCCCGCACCGGGGCGCCGAACCCGCCGCGCAGCTTGGCCGCGCCGACCACCAGGGTCGCCCCGCGCTCGGGGACGGTGTCCAGCGCGGCCAGGTTCTCCAGCCCGTACCGGCCGGTGGTCAGCAGCATCCGGTGCACCAGCGGCTCGCGCCTGGTGCCCACGTCGAGGCTGCTGGTGTCGGTGCCGAAGCCGACGATGGACCGCCGCTCGATCAGGAACTCCGCCGCCTCGGGGCTCACCCCGGGGAACCGCATCACCTGGGCGCGCGGGTCGAACTGCAGGTAGGCGCGCGGGTCGGCGACCCGCTTGTACCAGCCGCTGTCGGACGCGACGAAGGCCCGCTCGGGGAGCGGGCCGTGGCGGCGTTCCCAGTCCTTGATGTCCTTGACCGTCAGCTCGGTGATGTTGTCCCGGGCGGCGCGCTCGGCGATGCGGACCACGCACAGCGGGACCACCAGGTCCTGCGGGGGGATGAGGTCGGCGGTGCGCAGCCCCGCCCTGGAGTGGGCGGGGACGTCCATGTGGGTGCCGGTGTGCTCGTTGAAGGTCCACTCGGCGGTGTTGAACCCGGCGACCCGCTCGAACATCACCTGCCTGCGCTCCGGCCTGCGCACGTAGAGCTGGAAGACCGGGAAGTCCGGGCTGAGCGGGTGGGTGAGGTCGAGCACGCGACTGGCGTGCGGCGGGGGTGCGACCGCGGCGGCCTCCGCCCGCCCGGCCGGGAACGCCGCCACGCCGAGGCCGCCCGCGACGGCGGCCAGCGCCGCCCGGACGGCCTGCCTGCGGCCCATCGGCGCGGCCGGCGGCTCCTGCGGGCACGTGTGCCGCCCGGGTTCGCCCTCCAGGGCCGCCATGATCGTTTCAGGTGAGCACATCGCTCGGGCTCCCGTTCAGCTTTCCGCTCGGGTGTCGGCGGGGATCTCCCCGGCGCGGCGTGCCGCCGGGCGCAGCAGGTCGACCAGCGGGCCCGCCTCGAACGTGGTGGCGGCGTCGGCGACGTAGCCGTCCGGCCGGACCAGGACCAGCGTGCATCCGGCGAGCCGTCCGCCTGGGGCCCAGCCCGCGGGCAGCACGTGGGCGTCCTCGGGGTAGCGGTCGGCGGAGTGCCCGCCGTCGGCGGGCAGCAGCACGTGCGTGCGCAGCCGGTCGGACAGCGGGGCCACGTCGGACAGCACGCCCGCGACGCGGGTGGCGTCGCCGGGGCCGGGCAGGACCAGCAGCGTGTGCTTCGGCCCGGACAGCAGGCGGCGCAGGCGGACCGGCGGGCCGCCCGAGGCCGGGACGACCTCGGCGTCGGGCATCCCGCGCGGGCCGAGCGCCCGGCGACCGCCGCGCGGGCCGACGGCGGGGCTGCGGCGGTAGTCCAGGTCGTCCTGGGTCAGCGGGGGCACGAACCGGCGCTCCAGCGCCCCCGCGCGGTCGAGCACGCCGAGCAGCGTGTCCCGCAGCAGGCGGCTGACCTGCGACCGCATGGTCCACAGGCGGGTCTGCGTGTGCGCGCCGCGCAGCACCTCGGCGGCCACCGGCGACCGCTCGGCCTGGTAGCTGTCCAGCAGCCGCTCGGTGTGCGCGCTGCCCGCCTGGATCAGCGCGAGCTTCCAGGCGAGGTTGGCGGCGTCCTGGATGCCGGTGTTGAGGCCCTGCCCGCCCGCCGGGCTGTGCACGTGGGCGGCGTCGCCCGCGAGCAGCAGGCGTCCGGACCGATAGCGGGCGGCCTGGCGCATGTGCACCAGGAACCGGGTGCTCCACCCAAGCGCGCGGATCCTGACCGGGTACGGCGCGCGCTCGTCGGCGAGCCGCTGCAGCTCCTCCATGGTCGGGGCCGTGTCGTGGGAGCCCACGGTGGTGGCGTCGGCGAACACCCGCAGGCCGCCGCCGGGGAGGGACACCAGGACGAGCACGCCGTCCGGGTGCAGGTGGTAGTGCGCCTCGCCGAGCGGCACCGGGCTGTCCACGTCGCCGTCGCCGAGGACGAAGCTGCGGGAGTAGGTGCGCCCGCCGAACGGGATGCCCGCCAGCTCGCGGACGCTGCTGTGCGCGCCGTCGCAGCCGACGACCCAGCTCGCGGCGAACTCCTCGTCGCCGCCGGGGCCGCTCAGCCGGGCGGTCACCCGGTCGCCGTGGTCGGCCACGGACTCCAGGCGGGTGTGCCAGCCGACGTCCACGCCGAGTTCGGCGAGCCGCCGCGACATGATGCCCTCGACCACCGGCTGGGTGATGCCCAGCATGGTGGGCACGCCGTTCCACTCCTCGGGCAGCCGCACGGTGGCCACGTTCTTGCCCTTGGACCAGTAACGGGCGGCGCTCATCCGCGCGCCGGCGGCGATCACGGCCGCCGCCGTTCCCTGCCGGGAAAGGACGTCGAGCGCGCCGGGCCAGAGGGTGAGCGCCCGCGCCTGATCGGCGGGCCTTCCTCCGGACTGGTCGATTATCCGGCATTCCACGCCCTGACGGCGAAGTTCGGTGGCGAGGGCGAGCCCCGTGGGACCGGCCCCGACCACCAGAACGGGTAAGGGATTCCGCACGATCTCAACTCCGTTCAGGCACGACAAGCGTTGGTGACGGGGGTCTCGCCTGGCAGACTAGTCGCGTGGCACGACCTGCTCATTCCCGCCAAAGTAGGACGTTGCGTGTCTCCAATGACACGAGGTCGTGCCCCTAAAGAGGGCACCCAATGTCGCAAAAGAGGCATGGACATACCGCTTTGGGCCAGTCTTCCCCCGGTGCCGCGACACGGGATGCGAACAGGCCGCTTACCATTTGCCGCTGGAGGGCAACTTTTCTGGATTGTTATTACAATTGAAGAAATGGGGGAGTAATGATCCAGTTCGGCGTTCTCGGTTCCCTCGAATTACGGACCACTGCCGGAGCCCGCACCCTCAAGGGCCCCAAGGCGCGGCAGGTCATGTCGCTCCTGCTGCTCCGGGCCAACGAGGTGGTCGATGTCGATACGCTCGCGGAGGAACTCTGGGACCTCAACCGCTCACGGAGCGGGGTGGGCGCCATCCGCACCCACGTGTACAACCTTCGCTCGGCGCTGGCCGCCGACAAGGTCACCCGTAAGGCGGCCGACATGCTGGTCACCGAGTCCACCGGCTACATGCTGCGCCTGGAGCCCGGGCAGCTCGACGCCACGGAGTTCGCCTCCCGGGTGGAGGAGGGACGCGATCTCTTCAACACCGGAAGGATCGGCGAGTCCGCGCGGGTGCTCCGTGAGGCCCTGGGCATGTGGCGGGGCCGGGCGCTGGCCAACGTGTCGCCCGGGCCGGTGCTCTCCCGGCACCTGACCTACCTCGACGAGCTGCGCAACCGGGCGGTCGAGCTGCGGCTGGAGGCCGACATGCTGCTCGGCAACCACCGGGAGCTGGTCGCGGAGCTGCGCAGCCTGATCGCGGTGAGCCCGCTCAACGAGTGGTACCACATCCAGCTCATCGACGTGCTGCACCGCTCCGGGCGGCGGGGCGAGGCGCTGATGGCGTTCCACAACCTGCGCCGCCTGCTGGACCGGGAACTGGGGCTGGAGCCGTCCGCGGACGCCCGCCGCATCCAGCACGAGATCCTGACCGAGGGGAGCACACCGTACGCACCTGCCAACTGATCGTCCCGGACGCCCTTGGGGGAGGGCGGACGGGCCCGCGCCCGCTGTGACGCGGAACCGACTCGACGGCCGCCGGACGCCATCCGGCGGCCGTCTTCGTGTGCGCCGGGAGCCCTCGGGGCCTCGTGGGTGTTGACAACGGCCCCGCGCCGGCTCATATTTTCACCACTAACTTTATTCCCGAAGAAAGTAGGAGCATGGCCGGCACGGATCGGGGAGACCTCACCAGGACGGCGATCCTCGCCGTGCTGGGCACGGTGGGGCCGCTCAGCCGTACCGAGGTGGCCCGCCGCCTCGACCTCAGCCCGGCCACCGTCACCCAGCTCACCAAGGAGCTGATCGGGCACGGGCTGCTGGAGGAGCTGGACCTCACCCCCTCCCGGGGCGGACGGCCCGCGCAGCGGCTCGGCCTGGTCGGCGGCGCCGGGCGCGCCATCGGCGTCAAGGTCACCGCCGACCACCTGGTCATCGTGGAGGTCCGGCTCGACGGCGAGGTCCTCGGGTCGTGGGAGCGGCCCTTCGACCCCACCGCGCCGGACGCGCTCGGCGACCTCGGCGCGGCCGTCGAGGGCACGCTGCGCGAGCAGAGCGCCGACGGCCCGCCGCTGCTCGGCGTGGGCGTGGGCGTCCCCGGCAACACCGACGACCAGGCCGTCGGCACGGTGAACGCGCCCACCCTCGGCTGGCAGGCGATGCCCGTCGGCGATCGGCTGCGCCGCAGGCTGGGCCTGCCGGTGCTGGTGGAGAACGACGTGAACGCGCTGGCCGCCGCCGAGCGCCTGTACGGCACCGGCCGCACCCACCGCGACTTCCTGGTGGTCACCATCGGGCGCGGCATCGGCGCGGCCATCGTCTCCGACGGGCGCATCTACCGGGGCGCCAGGGGCGGCGCGGGCGAGTTCGGCCACACGCCGATCGATCCCGCGGGCCCGGTGTGCGGCTGCGGCACCCCCGGCTGCCTGGAGGCGCTGGTCGGGTCGGCGGGCCTGCTCGCCGCCGCCCGCGCCACGGAGATCGCCCTCCCGGCCGGGCAGGACCCGCAGGCGGCCGTCGAGGAGCTGCGCCGCGCGGCGGCCTCGGGCGACGAGACGGCGCGCGCGATCTTCGCCGAGGCCGGGGAGATCCTGGGGCGGGCCGCCGCCGGGCTGGTCAACGTGGTGGACCCGGAGGTCGTCGTGCTGCTCGGCGAGGGCATCGCGGCCTGGCCGTACTGGCGGGCCGGGTTCGACGCCACCGTGCGCCGGCACCTGCTGCCCGGCCGCCGCGACATCCCCATCGAGGTGGAGAGCTGGGACGATACGAGCTGGGCGCAGGGCGCGGCGGCGCTGGTGCTGGCCACCCCGTTCGACGAGGCCGGTACGGCGGGCGAACAGGGCCGCCTCGTCCGCGCCCGCCTGATCGGCGCGACCCCATGACCCCGCTCGCCGGATATCTCAAGGAGGCGAAGCCCGCCAACCGGCAGGCCGTCTTCGACTCGCTGGAGTCGATCGCGCTGCCCCGGTCATCGCCCGCCAGCAGGAGATGCAGGACGCGGTGACCGAGGAGCCGGCGAACGCCGCGGGGGTCCGCAAGTCCGTCAAGGACGCGCCGGCCGCCGCGGAACGCAAGGTCAACGAGTTGCTCGGCTGACGACGGAAGGATCCCTGTGAGCATGTCCCACGCCGCGCTGGTACGGCGCAGCATCGACCTCATCGCCCGCCACCAGTCCCCCAGCGGGGCGTATCCGGCGTCGCCGACGTTCTCCGCCTACCGCGGGTATTGCTGGCTGCGCGACGGATCGTTCATCGCCGAGGGGGTGAGCAGGCACGGGCAGGCGCGTGCGGCGGGCGCGTTCCACGCGTGGTGCGCCCACGTGATCGCGAGTCACGAGGGCCGGGTGGACGCGCTGGTCGAACGGGCCGGGCGGGGCGAGGCGATCCCGCCAGGGGACATGCTGCCGACCAGGTTCACCCTGGACGGCGCCGAGGGCAGCGACGAGTGGTGGGACTTCCAGCTCGACGGCTACGGCACCTGGCTGTGGGCACTGGCCGCGCACACGGCCAGGCACGGCGAGGCGGTGCCCGGCGCGGACCGGGCGATCCGGGTCGCCGCGCGCTACCTGACCGCCTTCTGGGACACCCCCTGCTACGACTGGTGGGAGGAGCACGTCGAACAGCGGCACGTCTCCACACTCGGGTCGCTGCACGCGGGGCTGCGCGCCGCCGTTGACAGTGGCGCGCTGTCCCCGGCGGAGGCCGAGGCCGCGCGCGGGGCCGTCCGGGGCATCGGCGAGCTGGTCCGCGCCGAGGGCACGACAGGCGGCCACCTGGCCAAGTGGCTCGGCTCCGGCGCGGTGGACGCGAGCCTGCTGGCCTGCGTCGAGCCGTTCGGGATGGTCCCGCCGGACGACCCGCTGGGCGCGGCCACGGTGGCCGCCGTGGAGGAGTCGCTGAGCGAGGACCGCGGCGTTTACCGGTACGCGGCCGACACCTTCTACGGCGGCGGCCGGTGGCCGCTGCTGACCGGGTTCCTCGGCTGGAACCACGCGGCGGCGGGCCGCGCCGCCGAGGCGGCCCGCTGCCTGGACTGGATCGCCGCCCAGGCCACCCCGGACGGCGAGCTGCCCGAGCAGGTGACCGACCTGCCGCTCGCCCCCGGCATGATCGCCGAGTGGGAGGAGCGCTGGGGGCCGGTGGGCACGCCGCTGCTCTGGTCGCACGGCATGTACCTGATCCTCGCCGCCGAGCTGGGGGTACGCGGATGATCCGGCACCGCCCGTTCGGGTCGGGCCATCCCTACGCCGAGACCGGCGACCAGCGCGTCCCCGCGCTGCCCATGGACGGCCAGGACGTCGAGCTGCGGGTGCGCGCGTCGGCGCGGGTGCGGTCGGTGGTGTGCGAGTGGGCCGAGGACGGCGGGCCGCCCGAGCGCCTGACGCTGACGCCCGCCGCCGCCGAAACGCCGGGGGGAACCTGGTCGTGGCCAAGTCACCGGCCATGGACGTCGGCACGGCCAAGACCCTCGCGTTCGCCCTCGGCCAGGTCGGCGAGTAGCGTCGCGAGGACGGACTCCTCGTGGACGGCGACCCCGGCCGCCTCCATCGCGGTGGCGAGCGCCGGATCCCAGGGGGTCGGGGCCGCCGGGCCGGACAGGGCACGCTCCGGGGCGTCCCGCTCACGGACCTCGGCCACGGCGTCCTCGTAGTCCCGCGCGCGGAAACGCCACGGTACGGCCTGGTAGCGGGCCAGCACGCGGGCGGCGATGGCGATGCCCGGCCAGTCGAAGTCGCCGTGGTAGGCGAAGAGCGCGCCGGTCGCGGCCAGGGCGTCGAGCAGGGTGAACACGACGGTCGCCGGGTTGCCGTTGACGCAGACGAGCGGGGCCGCGCACGCCGCGTCGGCGGCGGCCTCGACGACCCTGGGGTTCTCGCAGATCCGGACCAGCGTGCCCGGCGGCAGCGCGATCGGCTGGACGCGCAGGTCACGGGCGGTCAGGTGGGTCTCGGCGCAGGCACGCGAGCGTTCGGCGAGCTGCCGGGAGCGCAGATCCCGGCCGGTGGGGCGCAGGCCGTAGGTCAGCACGGTCTGTGAGACGGCGTCCACCGCCACGCCCGCCTCCGCCCACAACGCCCGCCGTTCGGCCGCGCCCGTGGGCACGGCCCGGCCCGCACGCGCGGCCAGCCCGCGCAGCACCACCCGTGACAGCGGGGTGTCGTCGTCCAGGCCGTGCGCGGTGCCCGTGTACCGTGCGGCCAGCTCCGCCCGCCCCCGCCGGGCGTCTTGAGCGAGTTCCAGCTCGGCCAGGACCGCGACCGCCTGGTGGAGCAGCCGCACGGCGTTCTCGGGGGTGAGCCTCGCCACCACGCCCGCGCGGCGCACCTCGGCGATCCACTCCCCGGCCCACTCCCCCAGTCCGGACGGCGCGAGCGCCGCCTCCACCTCCGCCCAGGCCTGTTCCCGCGCCGACGCCTTCGCCGCGCGCAGCCCCGGGCGATCGACCAACGGGCCGCCGCCCAGCAGCGGCACCACATCGAGCAGCCCCGCCCCCGCCGCCGACACCCGCAGCCGGGCGTCGAGGTCGGGCAGCGACACCCAAAGGTCGCCACGGTGCCGCACCGGGCCGAGCAGCAGCCCGATCGCCTCCCGCTCCTCGGGGGCCGGGTCCGCCAGCCGTACCCTGCCCCGGACGGCCAGGCCCTCCCGCTCCAGACGGTGGCGCACCGCCGTCCACATCCTGGCGAACGCGGGCTGCGCCAGGAACGCCAGCGGCTCCACCGGCTCACTCCCCCATCAGATGCTTGCGCCTGCCGTCCCAGTGGTAGTGCAGCGCGGCCACCCCGCGCGCCGACGGGTCGCGCAGCACCTCATAGACGTGCAGCGCCGGGACGGTCGCGAAACAGCCCCACAGCCGCTCACTGGTCAGCACGAAGTCCAGGTCGAGATCGACGAGCAGGCCGAGCAGCCGCCCGTGGGTCGGCTCGTCCACCTTGGCGAACGCGTCGTCCAGCAGGATCAGCCTGGGGGTGTGCGGAGCGTGCCTGCCGAGCGAGGAGAAGTGCGCGGCGGCCGCGGCGAACAGCACCAGGTAGGCCATCACCCGCTGCTCGCCCTGGCTCATCGCGGTGCGGCGGCCCAGCTTGCGCTCGCGGTCCGGGTGGGCGGCGTCCGTCACGAAGACGGAGAACTCGAACCACGACCGGTAGTCCAGCGCGCCCTTCAGGTGGACGGCGTAGCCCGCCGTCGGATCGGCGCGGCGGAAGTCCTCGATCCGGCGGCGCAGCGCGTCGCGGAGCCGCTCCGACTCCCCCCTCGTGCGCAGCGCCGACGCGCGCCGCAGCAGCTCCGACGCCACCCGCACGTCGGCGTCCGCGCTCTCGGCCAGCCGCCACACCAGCCGCGCGCCCAGCCCGTGCGAGGTGCGGACCTCGCGCAGCGTGTCGTTCATCGCCGCGATGAGCTGCTCGGCAGCCAGCACCTGGCGGGACAGGTGGTCGCCCAGCTCGCCCAGCAGGAACCGCTCGAACGCCTCCTGTTCGCGCACCGCCAGCTTGTCACGGGCCTCGGCCGCCGCGACCCGGATCCGGCGGCCCACGATCGCCACGTCGTGCGCGCCGGTGTCGTCGTTGAGGGTGAACCGCTTGATCCCGTCGTGCTCTGCGGCCTCGGCGTCGTAGCCCCCGGCCAGGCCGTCGCGCAGTTCCTCTGCCCGCCGCAGGATCAGCGTGTCGCCGACGTCGTCGGCGGCTCTGCCGAGCCTGCCCTCCACGGCGTCGGCCAACGCCCGCAACGCCTGCACCCGCGACCTGACCTCGCCCTCCTGCGCCCGGTCGTACTCCTCGACGAACTCCATGCCGCCTTCTGGGCCGCCTTCTGGGCCGCCCTCTTCCAGCCCCGCCGCCAACGCCAGACCGGACGCGCCGAGCGGGTCGCGCAACTGGGAGCCCCCGGCGATCACCGCCTGCTCCTGGTCGCGCAGCTCGGTGATCCGCGTGTCGCGCAGCACCACGGCGGCCACCCGGTCATCACGCGATCGGCGGGTGCGCCGGTCCAGCTCGGGCAGCTCGCGCACGGCGCGCTCCAGGCGTCCCCGCGCGTCGGCCTCCCGGGCCAGCAGCTCCCGCTCGCCCGCGCCGACGGTTCGCTCAAGCTGGTCCAGTTCCCTGGCGGCGGTGGTCAACTCGCCGTGCGCCACGGTATAGGCGTCCTCGCTGCGGTCGCGGGTCTCCACCGCCGCGGAGAAGGCCGCCAGCTCGGCGTCATGCCGGTCGAGCTGGGCGAGCGTGCGGGCGGCGTCACGGTCGAGCAGGCCCACCGCGCCCGACAGGCGGTCGAGCAGGCCGCGCAACGCCCGCAGCGGCCCCTCGTCGGCGGGCAGCTCGTTCGCCGAAGCGTCGGCCTCGGCCCGCATCCGCAGCGCCCCCGCCCCTGACCTGGCCCGCTCGGCCTCGCGACGGGCCTTCTCGGCTTGGGCGGCCAGGCGTACGGCCTGCTGAAGGGCCTCGTCCAGGCGGATCCAAGCCGCCTCCAGGCCCCGGGCGTCCGGCTGGGCGGCCAGAGCCTCTGCGGCGTCGGCCCGCTGCCGCTCCACCGACGTACGGCGGGCGCGCAGCCCCTCGACCTCGGCCTCCACGGTGGCGATCCGCTCCGCCAGCTCGGCCAGCCGCCTGCGGCGGGTCTCGGCCCGCACCGCCGCGCCGATGTACTCGGCGGCGGGCTTGGCGTGCCGTCCGCTCGCCACTCCGAGACGCCACCGGCCGTCGATGCCCATCCAGCTCGCGGGCCGCCGCGCCGGGCCGCCCGCAGGCCACACCGACACGTCAGGGGCGGCGTGGTTCACCGTGCGGTCGCCCAGACCGGTCACGGCGAGTTGCTCCTCGGCGTCGTCGGACTCGCCGAGACCGACGGCCTCCAGCACGCGTGCGGCGGCCGGGGTCAGCGGGCGCAGCACGCCCGCCAGCGTCGGGCCGTCCACCCGCTCCGCCGCAGGGACCGCCCCGACCAGCAGGTCAGGGGTATCGGGGTCGGGCGTCACACCCTCGGCGGTGAGCCAGCCGGACAGCAGGCCGGACGCTTCGAGTGCGGCCTCGATCCCGGCCCTGTGGTCGTCGGAGACACCCGGCTGGAAGTCGACGGCCAGAAAGAACGGCAGACCGCCGGTGTCGCGGGCGGCGGTCGAGTAGCGCGAGCGGGGCGGCTCGGGGTCGGCCACCGCCTCGATGTGGGCGCGTTCGGCGCGCAGCCCGGCGAGCTGGTCGACGAGCCGGCGCTCCTGGTCGCGGACGGCGTCGCGGTCCTGGTCGAGCCGGGCCAGCAGGGGGTCCACGGCGGCGCGGGCGGCGCGCCGTACGTGCCCGGCGACGTCGCGCGGAGGTTCGTCGGCGACCAGCTCCCGCACCTCGCCGCCCAGGCCGGAGGTCATCGCGTCCAGCCGTAGGGCCCAGGTGAGGACGGCGTCACGGTAGGCGGAGGCGGCGGTGGACGCCTCCTCCTCCCGCGCGAGCCGCCGGTCCTGGGCCTCTTCGAGCTGGCCGCCCAGCCGTTCGGCGTCGGCGGTCAGCTCGCGGGCGTCCGCCTCGGCCCGCGCCGCCTTTCCCAGCAGTTCCGCCAGCTCGGCGGCCAGCCGGTCGCGCTGCCTGACGATGCGCCCGGCGTCTCCGAGCGCCCGCCGCCATTCCCCCAGCCCACCCCGCACGGCCGCGCCGTCCAACGCCCGCACCGGATGCTCCGCGAACTCATGCACCTCCCCCTCGACGTCCACCAACCGCCGCCCCCGCATCCCCGCGCCCGCTCTACGCACGCCACGGTCTACGGGCCCGCCCGCAGACGCGGAGGCCACCCGACCGACCGGACCATCCGCCCCATCGGCCGAGCCATGCGCCGGGCCGTCGGTGGGGTCGTCTGCCGGCGGCGGGGCCGTCGCGCCGCTCGCGCGCCTCCCGGCCGTGCCGTGCTGCGCGGGGAGGGGGTCGGGGACGGTGCCGAAGTGGGCGTCCTCGATGCCCGCGCGGCGGGCGGTGGCGCGGGTCTCGCGGAGGAGGCCGCGCAGTTCGCCGAGCTGGGCGGCGGCGCGTTCGGTCTCGTCCGCCAGGCGCGACGCGGCGGCGGCCTCGCCGTCCCTGGCCAGGGCCGCCGTGGCCCAGGCCGCACTGGCCCCCGCCGACAGCGCCCGCACCGTCGCGCGGCGCTCGCGCAGCTCGGAGAGCCCCCGATAGGCCGCGCTGTCGTGCAGGGCGCGCAGGTCGGCCTCGGCCTCCTCCCGCCCCCTGAGCAGTTCAGCGTGGGCCGTCTCCGCCTCGCGCTCCTCCTCGGCCCGCCTGGTCAGCTCGCGCTCGGCGTCGCCCGCCCGCCGCCGGGCCGCGCTCAGCGCCGACAGGTGCTCGCGCACCACGCCCGCCCTGCGCCGCAGCACCCCGTGCAGGTAGCCGCGATAGGAGGTGAGGAACGCCGCGAGCGCCGTGTCGGTCTGTTCCAGGCGTCCGAGCTGGTCGCGCACGTCGTCGAGGTCGTCCAGGTTGCGGGCGACCTTGTCGATCACGTCGTCGTCCACCGGGGGCAGCGCGTCCGCGAGCACCGCCTCCAGCCTGCCGTCCTCGATGCGGTCGCCGATCGTCGGCTGGCGCAGCCGGTAGAGCAGGTGCGTGAGGTTGCGGTAGCGCCCCGCGTCGGTCAGCCCGAACAGTTCCTTCGCCACCCGCGCCCGGTACTCGGCGACGGAGTCGAAGCAGTTGTCGGAGCCGACCTCGGACCGCAGCGTGTCCAGCGGCAGCGGACGGCCGTCGCGCACCAGCGCGAGGTCCGTGCCCACCACCTTGCCGGTGACGAAGAACGTCGCCTTGGCCTGCCCCGACGCCGCCGACGCCTTGATCCCCGCACCGAGGGTCACCCGCGTCCCGCCGTCCATGAGGAACTCGACCCACAGGTAGCCCAGCTTGTTGGTGCCGGACCAGCCGTCGAGCATCAGCCACTTGAGCGTGGTGCGGCCGGTCGCGGCGGCGTCGATGCGGCGGGCGTCGCCGTCCAGCAGGTACGGCAGCAGCATCTCCAGCGCCTTGGACTTGCCCGCGCCGTTCTTGCCGCGCAGCAGCAGCCGTCCGCCGCCGAACTCGAACTCCTGGTGGTCGTACTGCCAGACGTTCAGGATGCCCGCCCGGGAGAGCCGGTAGCGGCCCTGGGCCGGGGCCGGCTCGGAACGGTCAGCGGGCTGGTCGGTCACTGCTTCTCCCCCACTTTCGGTGAGTAGCGCGCCGCGGCGGGCAGCAGCACGGGCGGGTCACCTCGCCCGACGAGCCGCATCCGGGCGAGCAGGTCGAGGGTCTCGCGGGCCAGCAGGTCGGGGTCGCCGACGTGGGCGCCGCTCCACGCGGTGCCGTACCTGGCGGTCAGTTCGGCCAGCACCCGCCGGATCAGGTCCGGCGGGATCGGCACCCCGGTCACCGGTTCCCCGGACGGCGGGCGCAGCTCGTCGGCCAGGCGTCCCGCCAGGAGCAGCGCGGCCCAGGCGACCGTCCCGCCGCCGGGGAACTCCACGTCGGTCAGCTCCTCCTCGGGATCGACCAGCGCCACCCCCTCGGCCCGGATCTCCGCCTCCAGCCCGCAGAAGCCCGCCATCACCGTGGCCTCGCGCCGCTGGTTGCGGCGCAGCCAGGCCCATTCGGCCTCGGTCAGGTCGTGCTGGTAGACGACGGGGGTCTCCACGAGCAGGCGGCGCACGCGGTGCCGCGCCTCGCCGTACCCGGGGTCGGCGGCCAGCTCGATCAGGCCGGCCGCGCCCGACGCCCGGCCGATCGGGCCCGCGACCATCCGGCGTGCCAGTTCCCGGTCCACGGTGACCAGCGCTTCGGCGCGGTCGTCGTCGGCGTAGGAGTTGACGGTGCCGTCGTCCTCGGCCAGCACCTCCCAGGCGACGAGACGGCGCAGCGCCGCGACCAGCGCACGCCGTTCGGCCGCGCGGTTCGGCTCGCCGGGATCGATGCCCGCCTCCGCCGCCGCCGACCTGACCCGCGCGACCAGCTCGCTGAGCAGGAGCTGCTCGGACGCGGTGACCAGCACCGACAGGGTGAGCGCCAGGTAGGCGTAGGCGCGCGGGGTGAACGGCGCGCCGCTGCGCCGGGTCAGGCGGCGGCCTGAGCCGGCCCCCAGCCCCGCCTTGTAGAGCCGCGCGAAGCCCGCCTCCACCACCAGGCGGTAGCCGAGCACCTGGGTGAACTGCGCGGACAGCCACTCGGCGTGCCGCCGCACGAGCGGGAACCGGTCCGGATGCGAGCGCGCGGTGACCAGTGGTTCGGCCAGCAGCAGACGCACGGCCGCGCGTCGCTCGGCGGCCAGCGCCACGTCATGATCCGCACTCATCCGGTGTCACCGGCGGCGCTCAGCGCGGCCACTTCGACGGCCAGGTCGTGCAGCACCAGGTCGCCGTCCGCGCCGGGCACGGTGGTGTCGTGGGCCGCGCGGCGGAGCCGCAGGATCAGGTCGAGATCGAGGTCGCCCGCCTCGGCCTCGCTGAAGCCGGGAGCCGCGGCGGACATCGCCTTGGCGAGGAGTTCCAGCAGCAGTCCGGTGGCGGCGGGCGACAGCCGTACGGAGTGCAGCCGCCGCAGCTCGGCGGCGGCGGCCTGGCGCGCGTTCGCCTCCTGCTCGGCGCGCGCCCGCAGGCGTTCCTTCTGCCGGGAGTGGTCCTCGACACCGGAGGTGCGCCCGCGCACGCCCCGGCTGCCGCGTTCGCGCAGCGAGACGGGGACCTCTACCGGGGCGGCGTGCCACCAGCTCGCGGTGGCGGGGGCGTCGAGGTCGCCGACGACGCCGAGGTGGCGCGAGCCGTACAGGCCGAACGCGGCCACCATCAGGTCGTGCGCGGTGGCGTCGTCGGCCTCGTCGAACCACCTGGCCAGGCGCAGCAGGTCCTTCCTGCGGGACAGCTCGCCGGTCGAGGAGCGGATCATCCGCTTGGCGTTGGCCAGCAGCGCCTGCAGGGCCTTGAGGGTGGCGTCGCGGAGCTGGGCGACCTGGCTGATCTCCGTGCCGTCGTCCAGGAACCAGGCGCGCAGCTCCCGCCAGTCGTCGAGCGCTCGTCCCCGGCTGCGCAGCACCTGCGTGCCGCCCGCCTCGGCCAGCCCGGACAGACCGCGGTCGGCGGCGTCGACCCGGGCCAGCAGCGCGGGCAGGGCGGGCCACAGCTCCTCGATGCTCGCCGCGATGCGCGGGGCGTGGTGCCCGACGTCGTCGGTGAGCGACTCGACGTAGTCGAGCAGCAGTTCCTTGAAACCGATGTACTCGGCGCCGTCGAGGTCGTACCGGAACAGCACCTGGCCAAGGTAGGCGTAGAAGTCGCGCACCGAGTCGGCGAACCCGGCGAACTGGGCGAAGAGCGTCGAGATCCGCTCAAGCGCCTCCTGGGCCTCCGCGCCGCCCGGGGCGGCGACCAGCCCGGCCAGTTCGGCCAGCCCCCTCGCCACCAGGCCGAGCAGTTCCCTGCTGACCTCGCGGGCGGCGTCGGCCCCGGCCATCACCTCGTCGGCGTGCCGCTGGATGCGCTCGCCGAGTTGCGTCACCTGGTAGCGGGAACGGGACCTGTGGTACTCCGCGATGCTCGTGACCCGCACCGCGTGGCCGCTGGGCGCGAGGTTGCCCCACCGGGCGAGCTGGGCGAGACGATCGGCCGCGCCGTCGGCGTCGAGGACGACGCCGCGCTCGGCGACCCGCGCGGCCACCTCGGGAGCGGCGAGGTCGGCCAGCAGGCTGGAGGTGAACACGCGCATGATCGCGATGTAGGCGGCCCTGGACGCGTGGTCGGGCACGCTGAGGTACGCGTAGGCGTCGAGCCGTTCGAGCGCGCCCTCGGACATGTCCACGTTGTCCAACCGTAGGGGAATCGAACGCCGCCCGCGCCCGGTTGCACCACGCGCCCACACGCGTCGCCCCCGGCAGGCATGACGCGCTCCCCGAACACCCGCCTTCCGGCAGGCGGATGCGCTCCCCGCCCACCGGACCCTGACGGCTCGGCGGGGGGCGGGTGAGTGCCCGCCCCCCGGTGTCGTGTCGTGGTGTGGTCGTGCCGTCAGAAGTCGGCGGTGATCTTGGAGAACGGCCATCCGGACGGCTCGCGGTGGACCGCCCAGAAGCTGAGCCGGGCCAGGCCCTTGACCCTGGCCCAGTCGCGGATCTGGGTCCACATGGCCGGGGTCGTGGGCTCTCCCCTATTGGACATCGTGTTCATGCCCGAGATGCCCATGTGGGCGTAGGCCTCGGCGTCGCTCCAGCCGAACACGCTCTTCAGAGTGCTCTTGAGCCCCTCGGAGGCGTTGACGGTGTCCTGGTACATGTCCTTCCCGCCGAAGTCGTACGCCATGATCGTGTAGACGTCGATCGGAACGCCCAGCGCCTTGGCCTGGTTGACCAGGCGAAGGCCCTGGACATGCAGGCCGGTCTTGAGCGTCGGGATGGTGACGGAGATCTTGACGTTCGGGTTCCTCGTCTTGACGATCTTCAGGGCGTTGAGGATGAGGTCCTGGACGAGGTAGTCCCCCCACTCGATGTCTTCCATGTCGAAGTCGACCACGGTCACGGCCGGGCCGAAAACGCTGATGACCTGCTGGACCGCGTTGGCATAGGCCGTCGGGGTCGAGCAGTTCGGGCCGAGCTTGTTGCCGTACGGGCCGCCGAAGGAGATCTCCACTCGGCCGCCCCTGGACGTGATCGCGCTGATCGCGGCGGCGTCGGGGCCGCCGGTCAGCGGGCGCGCGCCGTCCCATGCCGGCGAGCAGTTGCCGCCCGCGGACTGGATGAAGGCCATCGTGAACGACTTGACGCCGGTGGTGCCCATGATCGCGGGCACGTAGGACGGGGACGTCACGCCCATGGACAGGTAGGGGGCGCCGGGCAGCTTGGCGGGGTTCGGGTTGGGGCCGGTGCAGCCGGTCGTGATGGCGCTCAAGTCACGGCCCGGCGACTCCCCGCTGACGTTGTAGGCCTTGATCGTGTACTTGCGGGTCTCACACGGGCTGAGTCCGGCAAGGGTGGCGGTGAGGGTGGTGGCGGTGACCTGCGCGCGCTGCGTGGCGCCCTCATAGACCCGATACCCGGCCACGACGCCGCCGGCCGTGCTCCAGTTCAGCGTGATGCCGGTGGCGGTCGCGGTCGCCCAGGGGTTGCCGGGCTGGCCGGGCGCCACCGGCGCGGTGGTCGCGGTGAGCCAGGAGGCGGCCGAGCGATTACCGGAGCTGTCGCGGGCGCGCAGCATATAGGTGTAGGCGGTGGAGGGGGTCAGGCCCGAGTCGGTGTAGCCGGTGCCGGTCACGGTGGTCACCAGTGCGGCATTGCGGTAGACCTCGTATCCGGCGAGGCGGACGTTGTCGGTGGAGGCGTCCCAGGCCAGCGAGACGCTGCTCAAGGTGGTGCCGGTGACGCGCAGGTTCGCCGGGAACGAGGGATCGACGTCGTCGCTGTGGGGGACGCGCTGCCACAGCGACGGCTCGGCGTCGGGCCTACCGGCCGGGGCGGAAGTGTGGTTCTGCAGGGCCTGATAGATGAAACCGTTGTAGGTGACCACCGTCCCGGCGGCGTAGGCGACCGCGAGCTCCCAGGCGCGGACGGCCTTCCACAGCGGACTGGCGTTGGGAGGCTCCCAGCCCGGCATGGAGGTGTGGCTCAGCTGGCACTGGTAGACGACGCCGTCGTAGATGACGACCGTCCCGGCGGTATAGGCGGTCGCGGGATCCCAGGGCACCCGGACGCAGCCGAGCGTGGTGGCGCTCACGTAACCGCCCACGGACTCCCCGTAGGCGTTGTAGGCCTTGATCGTGTAGTTGTGGGTCTCGCACTTGCCGAGGCCGGAGAAGGTGGCGGTGAGGGTGGTGGCGGTGACCTGCGCCCGCTGCGTGCCGCCCTCGTAGACCCGGTATCCGGTGACGGTGCCGGTGGAGGCGTCCCAGGCCAGCGAGACGCTGCCGGCGGTGACACCGGTGACGCGCGGGTTCGCCGGAGCCGTGGGCAGGAGGGATTCCCACATCGCCGTGTTGTTGGGGGGTTCCCAGCCGGGCAGGGAGGTGTGGTTGACCAGGCACCGGTACTGGACGCCGTTGTAGGTGACGATCGTGCCGGCGGTGTAGGCGATCCAGGGCGCCCATTCGACCGCGGCGCCTTGAACGCTCGTCTGCGGTGCCGCGTCGGCCTCCGCCGGCGCGGGAGGGCCCAGGCCCGTCACGAGGACGGCCAGGACCGTGAGGATGAGTACACGTAATCTCACGTGACACTCCCTGGGAGAGGGGGGGTGGAGTGCGCCGATGCCCGCCCGCACGGCCGTCCCCCCGTGCACAGGCGGGCGGCCACGGGCCGGGTCGTATGCACCACCGGGCCGCCGCCATGCCGAGGTCCTGGTCGGCATCGCGTGACCCGCTGGTCGAACGGCAAGGCCGCCTGGGAGGGGGAACGCGGAGTGGAGCGGCCTCACAGAGAGCGAAAGGGCTTTTCCGTTAGGAAACTTTACTAATCTTTTGCGCATCGTAACCGGCACTGTCAGGGCCAACAAGGCCCCAATTCACCCCATGCTCGGCGACACAGTGACCGTTTCCCCGGACCAGCCGCCACTGCCGCACCAGGGTGAGGTGGTGATCCGGCTGGAGCTGTTGATCGACGATGCCCGCCGTGATGGCATCGGCGAACTCGTGGTCGGCGCTGTCGTCCACTCCGGTGGACGGGTGCTCATTCTGCGCCGAAGTGCCGACGACTTCATGGGCGGCATCGAGGAACTGCCCTCTGGTGGCGTCGAAGCCGGAGGGGATCTTCTGCGGGCGCTCGGGCGTGAACTGGCCGAGGAGATCGGCCGGCGGCATCCGCCGGCCGTCGATCCCGGTTTCGTGGCCACGTTCGACTACACCAGCGGCTCCGGCCGCTCCGCCCGCCGATCACGATCACCGCACTAACGACATCACCGCACTCATGACGTCGCTCGCCATGACCGGCGTACGCGGGCGGCGTCCCGCCGCTCGCGCCCGGTTGGGGGCCGCGGTCTCGTACGCACCGGCATGGTGGTGGCGGACGAATGACGGGATGACACAATCCCCCATTTATGGGATTTGTCGGCTATTTCATTTTAGGTCGGGGATTCTGGGGGTGCGAAACCACAGGCCAGAGCCGATTTCCGCAAACGGACGGCATGGCTTCGTGGACTTCTTCCCAACCGTGCGATCTCATCGTCTTCGCCGTCTCCCAAGACACGAG
This sequence comes from Spongiactinospora sp. TRM90649, assembly GCF_029382225.1. Lineage (GTDB taxonomy): Bacteria > Actinomycetota > Actinomycetes > Streptosporangiales > Streptosporangiaceae > Spongiactinospora. The sequence goes on along the minus strand of NZ_JARLTC010000006.1, from coordinate 8,877 downwards.
GAGAAGAATGAGAATTCGGTCAACAAAGCGGAGGGTAGTGGTCCTCGCCCTGCTGCCCGTACTGCTGGCGACCACCGGCGCGGCCGTACCCGCCGAGGACACCCGTCCGGCCCTCCGCGTCACCCGGTTCCTCGGCGAGCAGACCCTCCCCCACAAGATGCCGTTCCAGGACACCACCGTCGGCGGGCTGTCCGGCATCGATCGCGACCCGCGTACCGGCACCTGGTACTTCATCTCCGACGACCGCTGGCGCTACCAGCCCCCGCGCTTCTACACCGGCGCGCTCGACATCGATCGCAGGACCGGCCGGTTCGACGGCGTCCGCCTCACCGGCGTCGCCATCCTGCGGCCACCTGACGGGTCCTCCTACCCCGAGTACGGCAAGCCCGGCTCACCCGACCCGGAGACGATCCGCTTCGACCCGGCCAGCGGGCGGGTGCTGTGGGGCAGTGAGGGCGACCGTCCCGACGAGCGCACCACCGTGCCGGTGTCCCGGCTCACCGTGCGCTGGGCGGGCCGGGACGGCCGTGAGGCCGGCGAACTGCGGGTGCCGCGCAATCTGACCATGACCGACACCGACCGGGGTCCGCGCCGCAACTTCGGCTTCGAGGGCCTGACGTTCACACCTGACGGCATCGCGGCGATCGTCGAGGGCCCTCTCTACCAGGACGGCGAGCCGGTGACCGCCGAGCACGGCGCACCCGCCCGGATCACCGTCTGGAACCGCGGCGGCTCCCCGCGCGCCCAGTACGCCTACCCGCTCGACCCGCTGCCCGCCGCGCCCGTCCCGCCCGCACGCCTGAGCGACTCCGGGGTCTCGGAGATCCTGGCCCTCGACTCCCACCGCTACCTGGCCCTCGAACGCTCCTGGATCGAGGGCGCGGGCTACGCGGCGCGGCTCTACGAGATCGACCTGCGCGGCGCGACCAACGTACTGGCCCGCGACTCGCTGTCCACGGGTCCCGCCTACCGGCCGGTCACCAAGCGCCTGGTCCTCGACCTCACGCGGTTCCGCCCGCCCGCGCAGAACATGGAATCCCTCGCCTTCGGCCCCCGCCTGGCGAGCGGCGAATGCTCCCTGGTGCTCGGCTCCGACGACAACTTCGATCCCACGGAGACCACCCGCTTCCTCGCCTTCGCCGCCCGCGACTGCTGATTCCCCCGCCCCAACCACACCCGGGCCGCCCCACCCCAGGGGCGGCCCACACCTCCCGGCCCGTCTGACGGCGATAGGCTCCCCGTTCCCTCACCTGATGGCGGAGAGGACGCGTTCTGCCATACCTCCGGAGGCACACGCTCTGTGGTCCCCCCCACCCCGCCTGACGGCGGGAGGACGCGCTCCGCGCGCAATCGCCCTCGCTCCGCTCGGACAGCCTTTCTTATGTCGGGCTGCGCCCGACGCTCGCGCCACCGGCACGACACTTGGCCGAACGGTCGATGCATCCCCGACAACTCTCGGTCGAAAAGCCGAGTCGGGTACACAATCCCCCCTGAAACGATCTGTGCTCGTTGTATACCAGGCGCCGAAAGGGTTGCGAATGAGCACGAAAAATAGAGGAATCGCGGCGTTTCTTATCATCTGCTTCGGGGCGACTTGGGCCTACATCTTCGGGGCCCGATACCTCTTGGACCTGTCCCTGGTAAATCCCCTGGTGCAACTACCGATGGGGTTCTTTCCAGCCATCGCGGCGATCATCGTCCGCCGTTGGGTCACCAGAGAGGGGTTCCGCGACGCCGGACTGGCGCTCCGGCTCCGCGCGGGGTGGCCGTACTATCTCGCCGCCTGGGCAGGCCCGCTGCTCCTTGTCATGGCGACCGCCGGGCTGGCGGCGGCCTTGGGGTTGTGGCGTCCGGATCTGTCGCCACTGAACACCATGGTGGCGGGGCTGCCCGCCTGGGCATCGCTTTCCCTGCTGATGGCCGTCGTCGTCCTCCTCATCCCAGTCTATTGGGGAGAGGAATTCGGCTGGACCAGCTATCTCAGGTTGCGCGTATTCACCGACCGCCCGCTTCTGTCCGTGACCGTCACCGGGCTCATCTGGGCGGTGTGGCACTACCCGCTGGCCTTCGTCGGCTACATCGAGTTCGGGAACATCCCCCTCGGGTTGTTCGTCTGGACCATCTCCTTTCTCTTCCAGGAGATCATCCTCGCCTGGCTACGACTGCGCAGCGGCACCATCTGGGCGGCGAGCCTGGCCCACGCGGGCAACAACATGGTGCTGTTCCTACTGACCGGCATGCTTCTGTACAACATCGACATCAACACGGTCACCCTGCTCGTCACCGCCCCACTCGCCGCGCTCAGCGCCTGGATCATCCTCAGCGGCCAGTTCAAGAGATATACGAGCCCGACATCCGAAGACAGACCACTGGTTCCGGAACCCACCTCCGATCGATCACGCCCCTCAATCTCCGGTGGCGTCTGACCCAATCCGCGCCACCGTGAGGTCCAGGTGAACCCAAACGGTGTACCCGGTCACGGGGTGCTCGTTATGGGCGAAGTCCACTGCGAGTTCCTTCACGATCGCGAGCCCACGGCCGCTCACCCCCGGTTCGTCGCCAGCGGCCCCGGCCCCGCACCCCACCCACGGCTTCCTCGAACCTCCGAGATCACAGACCCCCGAGATAGGCCAGCCCGTCGTACGGCAGGCGCACCTGGTCATCGGAGACGGCGCCGACGGCTGCCCCGGCCGCGCGTTGTTCGACCGTGTGCATGTCACCTGCGGCATCCGCCGCGTCCCTTACACCTGGGTCGAGCAGACCCGGCCGGGCGGGATCATCGTCCTCCCGTGGTGCCCGGAGTTCGGCACCGACCACGCGCTGCGCCTCACCGTCATGCCCGACGGCACCGCACACGGCCGGTTCCCCGGCTTCGCCTCCTACATGCCCATACGCTCCCAGCGCATGCCCGCCTGGCACGCCGACGACCGCACCGGACACCGGTCCACCACCAGGATCGACCCCCGAACCATCGGCGACGCCCCGGCCGGGGCGGATCTGGCCAGGGCGGCGATCAGCGGGCTTCGCGCCTTCGCCGAGGACGACTACGGGTATCGGCTGTGGGTGGTCGACACCGAGACGCCGAGCCGATGGGCGGCGGTCACCTACCAGACCGGGGCCGACGAGTTCGAGGTGTACCAGCTTGGCGACCGGGCGGTGTGGGACGAGGTCACCGACGCCTACTTCCGGTGGGTGGCATGGGGCGAGCCGGCCGAGAGCGGTTCGGCATGATGGTGACCCAGGACGGGCAGCGGATCTGGCTGGACACCCCTGAGCATCCGATCGGATAGCCCCGGCGACCGGAGGCGGGGGACGACCTCGGCCTATGTCCGTCCGACGAGCCCGCTCCGATCGGATACGCCGTCATCGACCCGCTCCACCGATGAGCAGGGCGTGCGAATCCAGACCGGGCTCGGCCCTCGGCGCGGGGAGCGCCGAGGGCCGAGGGTTCTACTGTCGCCGGGTGCGGATCAGGGATGGAACGTGTCGAAGTAGTTGTCGGGGAGTTTGTTGAGCCAGGCGGTGACCTGGCCGTTGGAGGTCATGCGGGCGAAGTCGGCCTTGCCGTCGCCGTCGATGTCGGGGAAGTGGACGTCGAAGCGGGAGGCGCCGGAGTCCTCCGCGATCTTGCCGATGTCACGGAAGGCGGAGAAGAGTTCCCCGGGTACGCTGATCCAGGCTCTGGCGCCGCCGCCGGGGGTGACCAGGATCCGGTCGTCGAGGTTGTCGCCGTTGAGGTCGGCGTGCCTGATCTCGCGGTCGCCATCGCCGCCGTCGAAGATGCGCATGGGCTCGAACCAGGCCAGCTCGCCGTTGTTCTGGAAGTTCTGGTTGATCCAGACGGCGGTGGTGCCGTCCGGCCGGATGATCAGATAGTCGTCCCGGCCCCTGCCGGTGATGTCGGCGAAGCGAACCTTCGACCCTGGCGGAGGTGCCAGCTTGCCTCCTGTCTTGCCCTCGTTGTAGACGTTGGCGTCGCCGTCGTAGGGGATGGCGCACATCCGCTGGCCCTTGGGTTTGGACCAGTCCCATCGGTAGACCTTCATGGTGCCGTCCGTTTCGACGAACGCGCAGTCTGGGTGCCCGTCACCGTCCAGGTCCGGGAAACGCAGCTTGTCCCCGTCGGCACCGGCATGCGGCCGGAACGGATGCTCACCCGGCGTGAACGGCTTCCAGTTCCCGCCGGAAGAACCGTTGTTCCAGTAGAACTGGAACGACCCGTCCCGCTTGACCACCACCTGCTCGGCCTTACGGTCCCGGTCGATGTCGGTCATCCACAGCTTCACCGCGTCAGCACGCGTATCAGGCTGGATGACACCGCGGGGATCCCAGTGCGGGCCGAGTTTGCGCGGCTCGTTCATGGGTTCGCCCGAACCGTGGAAGGCGTCGAAGTAGTCCGCCGGGAGTTTGTTGATCCAGGCGCTGATCCTGCCGTCGGAGGTCATGCGGACGAAGTCGGCCTTGCCGTCGCCGTCGACGTCGGGGAAGTGGACGTCGAAAGGCGAGATTCCGGAATCGTCGGCGATCTTGCCGATGTCGCGATAGTGGGAGAACCCTCCCCGCGGGCCTTCGTTGATCCAGGCTCTGGCGCCGCCACCGGGGGTGATCAGGATCCGGTCGTCGCGCTCATCGCCGTTGAGGTCGGCGTTCCTGATCTCGCTGGACTCGCCGCGACTGGCGGCGACCCGGTTGAGCGGCTGCCAGTCCAGGTACGGCAGGGTGCGGTCGGTCTTGAAGTTCTCGTTGAACCACGCGGTGGTGGTGCCGTCGGGACGGATGATCACGAAGTCGTCGCGGCCTCCGCCGGTGACGTCGGCGAAGCGGACCTTCACCCCTGCCGGGGGCGTCAGTTTGCCGCCCGTCTTGCCGTCGTTCTGGACGTGAGGGTCGCCCACATAGCGGATCGCGCACATCCGCTGGCCCTTCGGTTTGGACCAGTCCCACCGATAGACCGTCATCGTGCCGTCGGTGTTGACGAACGCGCAGTCGGGGTGCCCGTCGCCGTCCAGGTCGGGGAAGCGCAACAGGTCGCCGTTGGCGCCGGCGTGCGGCCGGAAGGGGTGCTCGCCTTCGGTGAACGGCTTCCAGTCGTCGCCATCGGGGCCGCCGTTCCAGTAGAACTTGAATGACCCGTCGCGCTTGACGACCACCTGCTCGGCCTTGCGGTCGCGGTCGATGTCGACCATCCACAGCTTGACCGCGTCCGGCCGTACCTGAGACTGGATGATGCCGCGGCCCTCCCAGTACTGGCCCAGGTCGTACGGATCCGTCTCCGGACCGCCGCTGCCGTCGTCCCAGGACCCACACGGGTTGGAACCGGCGTCCGGCGCCTGGGGGTTGGGCGGCCGGATCCAGTTCCGGTCCCTCGCCTCCACCGCGGCCTTGGCGAACGCCTCACCGATCTTCTCATAGCCCTGGTCGTTGGGATGGACGCCGTCGGGGCCGGTGTCGGTGCCGGTCAGGGCGGTGATGTCGGTGTAGACCACGCGCAGGCCGCGCCCGGCCAGCCGGTTCACCAGGCCGGGGATCTGGGCGCTGTAGGCCTTGCCACGGGCGTTGGTGGCGGCGTCGTGGTAGGGCTGGATCCCGGCCACCAGCACGACGGTGCCGGGAGCGTCGCGGCTGATCTGCTCGATCAGCGACTCCAGCCGCCCGATCGCGCCGCCCATCTCATAGTCCTGGGTGACGTCGTTGCCTCCGGCGATCAACGTGATGAGGTTGGGCTGGTAGGTCTTGACGGCGCACTCCGCCTTCTTGGCGATCTCGTGGATCCGGAACCCGCGCCAGCCTTCCACGTCCCGGTCGGCCATCGTGCCGACCTTCACCGAACCGACCCAGTCCACCAGAGAGGTGGAGCCGCCGCCTCCGCTCTGGTGGTCGACGATCCACTGAAGCCCGAAGCCGGCGACCTCCCGGTAGCCGTTGCCGTGTGAACTGCCCTGGCCCCAGGTGGTGGACGAGCCCAGAGCCATTGAGCGGATCTTAAAGTCTCGCCGCCCTGCGCATGAGAGGTGCGTGTCTTCCGAGACTCCCATCCTCTGGAGGGCGTCCGAGAGGCAGCCGCTGAGGGCGGCCTGGCCGTGCGCGTTCGGATGGATGCCCTCCGCCTTGTCGCCCGGCGTGGTGTAACCGTTGACGAATCTGACCCATTCGGCCTCGTTCTTCGGCATCGGGTTGCCCAACGTTTCGCCGGACTTCGCCTGCCTGGCGGTCTTCGCGCACAGTTCGTGCCCGGCGAACGCGTCCTTCAGATCCAGGAAGGCCGCGCCCGTGTCATCGGCCGCCTTCCGCAGCATGGCGCTGATCCCGTCGATGGCGCCGTCGCGCGTCCATCTCAGGTCGTCGTCGTAGAAGGGGCAGCCGCCTTGGGTGTACCGGTCGTAGTGGTCGCCCGGATACCGCATCTCATCGGCGGGAGGCAACGGGGCCGGGTAGCCCTGGACGATGAGCCGGTAGGAGGTCTCGTCCTGCCCGGCCTCGGCCATCGTGTCACGGATCGCGGCCAGGACACGACCGACGTCGTCGCCCACGTCGTCGAGTTGGTCGCGCAGAGACCTGTCGGCGCTGTCACGACAGGCCCCTTGGCCGAGCATGAAGGCCTTCGCGCACTTCTCCACGATGTCGGCGAACCCGAGGTCGTTTCCGCCGATGGACACCGCGATCGTGTTCACGTCGAGTTCTTCGGCGAAGCCGGCGAGTTGCTCGATCTGCGGCGCCTCCCCCTTGAAGGACTCCGAGAGCAGGTGCTTGGTCTCGGCACCCGAGCACGCGATGTTGAACATGCGATCGCGCGGGATCCCGGCGATCTCGGCGCCCTTGATCTCCGCGACGTCCGAGCGGTGACAGGCGTCACTGCCGTCGCGGTTCTTCTCATAGATCTGGCTGCCGCCGGCGGCCCGGTCGGTGCCCCAGGAATCACCCCCCAAGCTGGTGTTGGCATTGCCCTGCCAGCGCCCCGCCTCACCGGAGATGTAGCTGTCTCCCATCGAGAAGGCCGCGGTCGGCAGGTCGTTGATGGGACACGCCTCCAACGCGGCCGCGCGCGGCGCGTTCGCCGGAGCCGGTGATGTACCGCCCATACAGGTATCGGAATCGTCATCGCCCGCAGGATTGAAGAACACCGGCCAATGATCGGAGCCCGACTTGGACGTCGCTCGCGTGGCGACATAGCCGTCATCCGCGCCCTTGGCCACCATGTAATCGAGTTCGGCACCGTGATCGTGGGTCCTCGCGCCCTGCCAAATGATGCGTTCGTCGTCTTCGAGGTCCGTGACGGTGTCCAGGGCCGCCTGATGGCCGGGGAAATTGGTCTTCGCGCTACCGGTGAGTTTCCGCTCCGCAGCCTTGTAGGCGTCCGACTCCTCGCTGGGATATCTGTTCCAGTCGCCCATCGCGGCCCAGTCGCCTTTGTCGGTGTTGTCGTGCAGACTGGAGATGTCCTCGACCAGCGTGTTCGCGTTGTTGTCGGCGCGTCTCGGCTGCGTGGTGGCGTGGATGGAGTAGTACCAGGCGCCGTCCACCTTCACTCCCAGGGCGGGAAAACCCTGCTTGCCTTTCCAGTCTTCCCGAACGTTGAGGACATGCACGTCCGTGGCGACGTTGGCGACGTCCAAGGTGGTGACGATCGCCAAACGTCGATTGTTGGAGCCGGTCTGGATCACAAAGGCGGTTCCATAGTCGTCCGAAAGCGTGTATTGCTCGACCTGCCACGTTGGCGGGCTCGACGGCGTACCGTCCGGGTCGACGTAGTTCACCCTGTGATTCGTGGGAGTGAGTCCCATGAAGGGCCCGTTGGCCACTTCCTGTAGGGCGGCGACGGTGACGTCATTGGTCTCCATCAAATCGGGCACTTCCCAGGCGTTCTGCCCTTTGCCCTGAAGGTTCCAGGTCATCGCGCCCTGCGCGATGGCCGCCTGGGCGGACGGCGCCGGTACGATTGCGAGGAGCCCGGCGACGAGCGTCAATGCCAGCAGGTCGGCCATCCGGCGTCGCCATCTCCGCAAAGGTGGTCGCACGGCCGGGCAGGACCCCATAGTGGGCGATAAAAGAGACATGATCTCCATTTCCGATAGCGCTCTTCAAATGTGCGAGCGACAGCGCAAATCATGGCGGGACATGCTGAATGTGACGGCCGGTCCGGCGGCCCTCACAACGGTGATGACAGTGGTGAGCGTGATCACGATCACCGATGTGAAGGGCTCGGGTGGGTGTTAGCCCGAACGGCTGGTATGTCGGCGCCTGAGTCGGCAGGGCGCATGATGCCGGCGCGAGCGATACGTTCACGAGGCCAGTTCGGTGCCCGTCTACGGAATTCCGCTCCCAGGTTGGGAGAGGGATGCCCTCGCTGTGTTCGCCGTCCCGGTGGATGTGATGCCCACCAGGGCGATGATGGCCGCGGCAGCGGTGGTGCAGGTTCGGAGCCGATTCATGGGTCCTCCAATCGAAGGCGTTGCGGTACGGCCCTGACGACCCGGGGGAATCCGAGACCTCGACCTGACGGTTCTTGCCGGGGCGGACCGATCAAGTGTGCCGACCAGGTGATACGAGGCCGCCGACTCATGACAGCCCAGTACGAGGGCGTGATCAACACCCGATCGGCGTATGTCCGACAGGCTGCGCCTGTCGATCACCCGTGCACCCTTCACCCCGGGGCCGTTCTTAAGGTCCGTTTCACCGCGCGAAAGGACGACGTGTTCGAGCGCGTTGAGCGCTGAGCGGCCGTGGGCGAGCACCTCCCGGCGTCGGGGGCGGCGCCACAGGGGCTGGGCCTTCATTTCCTCGTCAGGGGTCTCCGGCGGGTCGGTGACCCAGCCGGCCGCGTGTCGCGATGAGCACCACGACCGCCGCCGTGGTGCCCGCCAGCAGTGTGACCCGGGA
>NZ_JARLTC010000059.1 GCF_029382225.1 Spongiactinospora sp. TRM90649 | reverse complement strand
GTTCGCCTGACCGCATAGAGAAACCCCTGGTAGACGGGTTGATCACCACAATCCATCCGCCGACACCAGGGGCCTCGGATGCTGTTCTACCGTGCTGCGGTCGATTTGTCGCGCTCAACGCTGACCTACGTGGCCGGGATCATCCGGCGGCACCGCAAGACGATCGGCTCGATCTGGCGACGCCTCACCCCCGGCCGCCAAGCCCTGCTCGTCCTGGTCCACCTACGCAAAGGCGAGACGTTCGCCGAGCTGAGCGCCGGATTCGGGATATCGGTGGCCACGGCGTGGCGATACGTAGAGGAGACCGTGGCCTTGCTGAAGGCTCGCGCACCCAGGCTCGGCCAGGCATTGCGCAAGGCCGGGCAGGCGAGGCTGCACTACCTGGTGCTGGACGGCATGCTCGTCCACACCGACCGGGTCAAGGCCGACCGGCCGTTCTTCTCCGGCAAGCACCGGGTGCACGGCATGAACATCCAGGTCCTCGCCTCCCCGGACGGCACGATCATCTGGACTTCCGGGAGTTTGCCCGGCAGGAGCCACGACCTGACCGCCGCCCGCATCTGGGGAATCCAGCGAGCGCTGGAGCGAGCCGGCATCCTCACCCTGGCCGACAAGGGCTACCAGGGCGCCGAGGAGCCGATCGTCACGCCGTACAAGGGCAGTAACAAGCCCGAGTCGCAAAAGCAGGCCAATCGCGCTCACGCCCGTCTGCGTGGCCCCGGGGAACGCGCGAACGCGCAGCTCAAGACCTGGCGCATCCTCCGCAAACTACGCTGCTGCCCGCACAAGGCCGGACGGATATGCAAGGCGATCGCTGTCCTCCAGAACTACGAGCTCGCCAGAGGATGAAAAAGGTTCACTGCAGGGATCACCGAGCTCCGTTTCAGAGAGCTGGAGATGTTGAGAAGGCATTGAAAGCAGCGCTGCCAGGGTGGGAGAAGGGTAGTACCCGGTTCTCGGACTTTCAGGCCGGCGTTGAGAAAGCTTGCCTGCGCGCAAAAGCCATCGAATCAGGAGGAACCCACCACTTGCGAAACCCGTCCACCTCGGTCTGGAAGACGGTGGAGTCCATCGGCAACTCTGCAGGCGAATGATCCATTCGAGCTGCTCGGGGTCTATAGGGACACGCGTCTGCAGAGGGCCATGCGGCTGGCAGGGTAAGTGGTACCGGACGGCCCCGGTGTGTCACCGGGGCCGCGTTGTGGTCAGTCGAAGAGGCCGTTCTTCGCACCGGTGATGAAGGTGTCCCATACGGCTCGGCGGAGGATCCAGGGCTGGACGTCGGGTTGTTCGGTGTCGCGGAGGGCGACTCGTCCGTCGGACAGGTGCTTGGCCTCCAGGCATTCGCCGCCTAGGTCGCTGGATGCGGTGATCCATCCCGTCGGGTCCGCGATTTCCTCGCTCAGGTCCACGCTGTCACTCTCTCTTTGATGCGTTGCACTGACAGGTACTCGGGGAGCGCCGCCTTGCGAACGCATTCGAGCCGGGCCACCAGTCGCTTGATCTCATCCGGCTTGTCAACGACGCGACCGTGCAGGGCTGATTCGACGTAGGCGGCGATCGGCGCTCCGTTCTCCTGTGCCAGGACGACCGGCCCCGCCAGCACGGCCGTGCACACGGCCTCGTAGGGAATGAGCTGGAGGCTGAACCAGGCGTTCTCGGCCATGGCGATCAGGTGTTCCAACTGTCGGAGAGTTACTGAACTATCCCCAATTGGACGATACAGGATGCCCTCGTCGATGACAGCAAGATATTGCGGAGGCATAGGTCTGGTGAAGATGGACTGCCGTTCCATGCGGGCCTGGACGGCCTCTTCTATCTTCTGTGGCGTCAAGTGGGGCCTGCCCGCGAAGATCGCACGAGCATACTCTTCTGTCTGCACGAGTCCAGGAACGATCAGCGGGGCGACACTGATGATCTGGTCGGCCGCGCGCTCGACCGGCGGCCACTGCCGGTACCACTCGGGCGTTCCCCTGCTGCAGATCGCGGGCCAGTGGGTGAGCAGCGTGCCCTCCAGGCCGAGGGCCTTTTCGCAGACCTCGATCAACTGCCGCGTGGGATTCTCATCGCCGCGCTCCACGTTGCCGATGCGGCTCTTGCTGTAGCCGGTACGCTCCGCGAGTTGGACTTGGGTTAGTTGTGCGTCGATTCGGTATTTACGCAGTGCTGCACCAAAACGTGCCGCAGGGCTGGCGGTGGGATCGAGCTTCTTGGGTGCTGGCATCACTGCTCCCCGTGGTCAGGGTCATTCCAGCTCTTCTGGCTGCGTGCCAGCAGAACTCTGGGATTTGTTCTGTGGCGTTTGCGCAATCAAGTTAACCCGTTGCCGCCAGTCTGTGGCGTGGTTATCGGGCACGCGACAAGCTAGGTGGTGAAGATGGCAGTGCGAGGCATGTGCGTAATCGGCGATATGCGCTTTCCCGGCCGTACCGACATCATGAGCGATGTACGTATTTACGTAGCTCAATGGCTCGTCATCGCAAACCCTGAATCAGCAGAAAACGGCGATCTCCTCTACGACGTACGCCTCCTGGTCACCGAACTCGCCGGCAACGCCGTCAAACACACCGTCTCCGGCCGCTGGCGGTACGGGTCCTTCCGAGTCCGCATGTGGCTCGGCACCCGCAGGGTCCGGGTCGAGGTGACCGATCAGGGCGCGCTGACGAGGCCGCGGCTGCGCGCCGCCCCCACCGGATCGGGCGGCCGTGGCCTGCGAATCGTGGACGCGACCGCCGTCCAATGGGGTGTCGCGAGACGGGGAGTCGGCCGGGGCGTGTGGTTCGAGCTTCCCGTCCGCGCCCCGCTCCGTGGTGGATCCGTGGTGGGCACGGATGTGAGTCCGTAGCGCCGCCAAGCAGTCTTCTCGGCATGGCCGACCCGCCGAGGAGGAGATGAAGATGACCGCGATGTCGACGGTGACGCCGCCGCCGGCCGTACGGCCCCGGCTGTGGAGCCGTGAACTGCTGCTGGCGCTCGTGGCCGGTTGCGGTTCGTCGGTCGGTTTCTATCTGCTCTTCTCGGCGGTGCCGATGTACGCCGCCGTCGTGGCCGGGGCCGGGGACGCCGGGGCGGGGCTGACGACCGGGGCGATGATGATCGCGACCGTGGCCGCCGAACTGGCCACCCCACGGCTGGTGGCCAGGTACGGCTACCGCGTCGTGTTCGGCACCGGCCTGGTGCTCCTCGGCGTACCGGCCCTGGTGTTGAGCCTTTGTACTGACATGATCGCCATCCTGGCGGTCTGTGTGGTCCGCGGGATCGGGTTCGGCATCGTGGTCGTGCTGAGCGGCACGCTGGTGGCCAGGGCCGTACCCGAGGAACGGCGCGGGGAAGGGCTGGGAGCGTACGCCGTCGTCTGCGGGATTCCGTCCCTGGCGGCGTTGCCGCTCGGCGTCTGGCTGGCCGAGCACGCCGGGTATCCCGTGGTCTTCCTCATCGGCGGGTTCGCCGCGCTCGCCGGACTGGTGGCGGTGAAAGGGCTGCCCGGCCGGGAGCCCACGCCGGACGAATCGCTCGGAATGGTCGCCGCGCTGCGCACCGGCACGCTGGTCAGGCCGTCGATCCTGTTCGCCGCCACCACCGTGGCGGCCGGGGTGGTCGCCACGTTCCTGCCGCTCGCCGTCACGGACGTCGCCGCCCCCGCGCTGCTCGTCCAGAGCGCGTCGGCGAACCTGAGCCGGTGGTGGGCCGGACGGCACGGCGACCGCCACGGCCCATCCCGCCTGCTGGTCCCCGGACTGGTGGTCTCGGCGGCCGGCATGCTCGCCCTGGTGCTGACGTCGAGCCCCGTGGCGGTGTTCGCGGGCATGCTCCTGTTCGGCATCGGGTTCGGCATCACCCAGAACGCCAGTCTCGCCGCGATGCTGGAGCGCGTCCCGTCCTCCTCCTACGGCGCGGTCAACGCGCTGTGGTGCGTCGCCTACGACGTCGGACTGGGCGCGGGGGCCATGGGCCTCGGCCTGGTCATCGGCCACACCGGCTACCCCGCGGCCTTCGGCCTCACGGCCGTCCTCATGTTCGTCATCCTCCTCACCCCCTTCAGAAGGGCAGCCGACTGAGCAGGCGCACGGGCAGCTCGGCCCGCGATCGCTCGCCGACGTGCTCGCGGAGTTCTTCCTCGATTGACTCGACTGGCGGCCCCGCCGAGTCAGCCCCCTCCGATGGAGGGGGCTGCTTCGCAGCCAAGGCCGGCCAGCGCCGTCCGGCCCTCGTCGGCGCGATCGGGCAGCAACAGCAGCGTGCAGGCCAGCTCGAATCGGGCCCCGATGCGTTCCCACCCCTCTGCCGCCGCCTCCACCTGGCCGCGATCACCGTGCAGCCGCCCCCTGGCCCGGGCCAGGCAGGCCGCCGCCCACGCGTTCTCCCCGGCGGCGCGGGACGCCTCGGACACCCGCGCCTCCGCGTCCGGCAGGCCCGCCGCGACGGCGAGCTCCGCGCCGACAGCCCGCGCGTAGGCGTGGAGGAACGCGGTGCCGTCCCCCGAGAAGAGCCGCGCGACCGTGGCCTCCGCCTGTGCCATCTGGCCCGAGTGGAGTGCCACGCGGGCCTCGGCGAAGTACGCGGCCCCGGATCGCGCCAGCCTTCCGTCCCCGATCCGCTCGGTTCGGGCGCGCCACACGCGGTGGCTCCGATCGTCGCCGCGCAATCCGTGGACCAGCGCCGGGACGGCCAGGAGCGGCGCCGTCATGTCGATGACCGGCTCGCCCACCCGCCGCCAGGCGTCCCATGCGGTGTCCGCGTGCCGCAGGGCCTCGTCGAAGTCCCCCATGAGCGCCAGCGTGAGCATCAGGTGACCGGTCGAGACGAAGTACTGGTCGGCGCCCACCAACTCGTCGGCCTCCGCGCGCCTGGCCACCGCGAGCGCGGCGGGCAGGTCGCCGGTGTCGATCGCGCACCGCGCGGCCATGTGGAAGGCGTCCACGATCTCGGGAGCGGCTCGCGGGTCGCGCCGTGACATCGACGCGGGCAGGGTGAGCCGTTCCTCGCTGACCCGCTGGGCCTCGTGCAGCCGTCCGGTAGAGCCGAGGGCGGAGATCAGCGTGTCCATGGCGGAGCTGGTGAGCACGGGGTCGCCGGTCGCCCGCGCCGCCGTCACGGCGGCCCGCGCCAGATCCGGCTCGGCGCGGTATCCGGCGGCGGACGCCGTCCAGGCTTCGGCCATGGCCAGCCAGGCGGCCACGACCGGATCGGCCGGGTTCCCCGCCGCCCGCGCGCGGTCGATCAGCTCCAGCCGCCGCTCGTGCGGCAGCTCCACCCCCTGCCAGCCGGGGTTGCGCGCCGCCGTCACCACGGCCTCGGCCAGCGACAGCGCCGCCAGGTCGCCGTCGCCGGTCGCGGCGGCGCATTCGGCCGCCGCCGTCAGCAGCTCGATGACCTGGCCGCCGCCGTCGGCCACCAGGTAGGTGCAGGCGGCGGCGTCACGCAGATCCCGGCACGACGCCGCCGGGTCGACGGCCCTGCGCGCCGCCTCCCGGTACGTCGCCAGCGACTCCACCAGGAAGCGGCGGGCGTAACACAGCGCCGCCAGCGACCTGGCCAGCCGGTGCTGCGCCTCGCCGGGACCTGGCACGCCCGCCAGCGCGGCCCGCAGATCGTCGGCGACAGCGTCGAAGGCGTCCTGCCAGCCGTCGGTTCGTGTGCTCTCCAGGGCCGAGGCCGTGTCGGCGGCCCACCGCAGGTGGAGTTCGCGCGTCTCGGGCAGTTCGCCGGACTCGCGCAGCCGCTCGGCGGCGAAGTCGCGGACGGTCTCCAGCAACCGCCAGCGTCCCGGCACGACCCTGACGGCGAGGCTCTTGTCCACCAGCCTGCCCAGGACGTCCGCCGTCGCGCCCGCCCCGGCGCCGGGGTTCACGGCCGCCACCGCGGACAGGTCGAAACCGCCCGCGAACACGGCGAGCCGGTGCAGCAGGGCGCGCTCCTCGTCGTCGAGCAGATCGTGGCTCCAGCCGACCACCGCGCGCAGCGATCGGTGGCGTTCGTCGACGCCACGGCCGCCGGTCAGCAGGCGCAGCCGGTCTTCGAGCGCGGTCAGCAGGCCGTCCACGCCCAGGGCCGCGCTGCGCGCGGCGGCCAGCTCGATGGCCAGCGGCATGCCGTCCAGCCTGGCGCAGATCTCCGCGACCGCCGCCGGGTCGGCGGCGAACCCGGGGTCGGCCGCGCACGCCCGGTCGGCGAACAGCGCGGGCGCGTCGGAGGCCGTCGGCAGTGGTTCGACCTGGACGATCCGCTCGCCCGGCAGCCCGATCCGCTCGCGGCTGGTGGCCAGGATCCGGCATCCCGGGCACGCGGCCAGCAGCCGGTCGGCGAGCCCGGCCACCTCGTCGAGCAGGTGCTCGCAGTTGTCCAGCACCAGCAGCGACCGCTCGCCGCCGATCCGCTCGGTCACGGCCTCCCGCAACGGCTGCTGCGGACCCTCGGCCACGCCGAGCGCGGCGGCCACCGCCTGCGTGACGAATCCGGTGCGCACCGGGGCGAGATCCACGAACACCCCGCCGTAGGGGAGGTCCGGCGCGGCCACCGTCGCGAGCCTGGTCTTGCCGACGCCGCCCGGCCCCACCAGCGTCACCAGCCGGGAGTCGTCGAACGCGGCCCGGACGGCCTGCCGTTCCGTCACCCGCCCCACGAACGACGTGCGCGCCGCGGGCAGCCCGGTGAGCCGGCCGGGCGGGGCCGCCGAAGGGGCGCCGGTGGTGGTGACGGCGGCCAGCGAGCGGCGGTCCGGCACCCCGAACTTGCGCAGGAGGGAGGACACGTGACTTTCGACGGTTCGCACGGAGATGTGCAGCCTGCTGGCGATCTGCGCGTTCGACAGGTGGGCCCCGATGGCGGCGAGCACTTCGGCCTCACGCTCGGAAACTTCAACCGGCACCCGCCCATCATGGCGGGTATTCCGGTCGTGTTGGACAGGTCACCCGAAACGGGGCTTGACGCCCCTCGGTCGGGTACGTCTACAACACCGGGCCCTGGCTCTCCGCCGGAGCCGTCTCCTCCGCCTATATCCCGCCGGGCACGATCATCTCCATCCGCACCAACAAGCGCTGACCACCCCGGGGAACCGCTGGACACCGGCGCCTTCATCGACGAGCCCTGGCTCGCCCGCCCCCGCACCTTCTACCGCATCCCCACCGACGCCTGGTGACCCTCCGCCCCGAACATGATCAAAGGCTTCCTGCGTGGGCGGCGGTGCGATAGTCGCTGGGTGACAGACCCGTCTCGCGCCGGAACGCGCGGCTGAAATCCGCGGGCCTGGCGAAGCCCCAGCGAACGGCGGTCGCGGCGATGGTCACATGGTTCAAGGTGGGGTCGGCCAGGTCGCGCCGGCAGTGGTCCAGCCGCTGGGCCCGGATGTAGGCGCTGACCCCCGTGCCGTGGTGCCGCTGGAAGATCCGGTGGAGGTAGCGCACGGAGATGTGGTGCGCGGCGGCGATGACCGCCGGGTCGAGGTCCGGGCTGTGCAGGTTCTCGTTGATGTAGGAGAGGATGCGCACGTACAGCACGTGGGACTGCGAAGCCGGCTTGGGCGCGTCGCCGTCCAGGCGGTGGGCCAGCACCGCGGCGGTGAGATCGATCGCAGTGTGCCCCAGGCGGATCGCGTCGGACTCGCTGAGCTCGATCCGCTCCTCGGTCAGTGCGATCACGAATCGGGCCAGCAGGCGGCCGATGCCATGGGCCGCCGGGAGCGGGATCGCGTGCAGCCGGGCCACCTGGGCCTCGGGCAGCCGCAGCAGGCGTTTGGGGAACTGCAGGACCGTCGTTGCCCCTGCGGACCCGTTGCGGCACGACGCCTCGAACGGCCGGGAACTGTCATAGAGAACCAGTTCGCCGGGGTACGCGAGGGAGCGCGTGCGGTTTTGCTCGATTCCCTGCCGCCCGGAGCGAATGAAGGCGACGTAGTAATTCTCCGGATCTGAACGCCGAACCAACTCGGCGGGCCGGCAAGAGGAAAGCGCGGTATAAGCCAACGCTCCTATATGCGCCTCTCCTAATGGCATCACTTCGAGTCGCGCGGCGAACGCGGAGGGTTCCGCGGTGTGGTACCGCGTGGCCAACAATGTGGACGAAGCGACGTGTTGCCAAGCATCCACCCGCTCATGACCAGGAAAATCGGCGCTGTCAAAGATCTTCCACACGAGACCTCCCCGATCGCGCTCGTGCGCTCAATGCGTAGGGCAGTGTGCACTTTCTGCTGATGACAGACGCGTCGTCGCGGTGCAGACTCTAGCCCAGCCGGTATGCGGGTCGGTGAGTTCTGATTATTTGGCTGACGGCCCGCTGTGCCTGTTCGGCAACCTGGGTGCAGACTGGCGGTGTGCTGCCGGTCGAAATAGCGGGAATCCTTCCGGCGAGGCGCGCTGACCCCGCGGGAGTGGAGGAAGTCAGGGTAAAACCGGGTCTCTGATCACTCGCCGAGATGGAATATGACTTCCTTCAGGCGTCTGTGACCACACGGGGAATTCGTTCCCCTCAGGCCGCCGGTCTGACTCGCCCGGCGGTGAGTGACCCGCCGCGTGGGCCCGCGAGAGGAGCCGCGGGCCCGCGGCGGCGGGCCGTCCGCACTCGGCACCGGACAGAACCAGCTAGGCGCTCGCCGGTCGCTCATCCCATCGTTCAGCCGGGCGGCCGGCGGCTGAGTACTCCGTGGCAAACCACCACGCCGATCTTTTGGAGGCTTGATGCGCCGCACCCCCCGCGGTCTCCTGACCGTGGTCCTATCGCTGCTGGCCGGTTGCCTGACGGCGGCCGGCGTCCCGCAGACCGCAGCCGTCGCCCAGGCGGTGACGGCGAAGCCGCCCCCGCGGACGGAACGCGAAGCCCTTGACCGCGCCCGCCAGACCAAGCAACGCGTCGAGGCCCTGGCCCTGCGCACCGAGGCCCGTCAGGTGTTCGCCAACCCCGACGGCACGTTCACCTCCGAGACCTCCGCCCTGCCCGAGCGGGTACGGCGCGGCGACGGCTGGGCCGATGTCGATCCGAGCCTGGTCTTCGCCGCCGACGGGAGCGTACGGACCGTGGCCACCCCGCTGGAGCTGACCTTCTCCGGTGGTGGGGCGGCTCCGCTGGCCGTCATCGGCGAGGAGGGCCGTTCGGTGGCGATGACCTGGCCGGGCAGCCTGCCCAAGCCGTCTTTGGCGGGGGACACCGCGACCTACGCCGAGGTGCTGCCGGGGGTGGATTTGAAGGTGACCGCGTCGGTGCTCGGTTTCTCCGAGGTGCTCGTGGTCAAGTCCCGGGAGGCCGCCGCCGACCCGGCGCTGCGCGAACTCGACTTCGGCCTGCGCGCGGACGGCCTGTCCGTGCGCAAGACGGACAGCGGCGGCCTGAGCGCGGTCACCGAGTCCGGGACCGAGGTGTTCCACGCGCCCGCACCGCGAATGTGGGACTCCTCGGCCACACCGACAGCCGAGCCGAAGGCCACGGCGTCGTTGAACGGCGGGCCGCCCAGCAGGGGCCGGCAGGCCGTCATGGGCGTCGAGGTGGCCAAGGACCGGATCGTGATCACACCGGACAAGGCCCTGCTAACCGGCCCGGAGACGACGTATCCGGTCTACCTGGACCCGCAGTGGTCGGGGTCGAAGCTGGCCTGGGCGATGGTGGATCGGGCCTTCCCGTCCCAGGAGTACTGGAACTCCAGCCACATGCCGGAGGCCGGTAACTACGGCAGCGGCCTGAAGCGGTCGTTCTTCCGGATGGACTCCGACAACGTGAACGGCAAGCACATCCTGAAGGCCACCTTCCGGATCACCCAGGTCAAGTCGTGGGGTTGCACCTCCAGCCCGCAGGCCGTGCAGCTGTGGCTCACCGGTGGCATCTCCACCTCGACGAACTGGAGCCGTCAGCCGTCGTGGAGCGACCATCAGGACAGCGTGGCCACCGACGCCGGTTACAGCTCCTCCTGCCCGGACAAGGGCATCGAGTTCAACGTGACCAGTGCGATCGTCCGGGCCGCCAAGTCGGGCTGGCCGAACACCACGTTCGGGCTGAAGGACTCCAACGACACCAGCAGCGGCGTGTGGGGGTGGAAGGGCTTCAGCAACGCGCCGAAGCTGGTCATCGACTACAACACCCCGCCCGCGGCGCCGTCGGGCATCGGCACCTATCCCGCCACCCCGTGCGTCACCGGGGCGGCCCGGCCGTCGGTCAACGCGGGCGATGCGGACAGTCCGCTCCAGCTCAAGGCCAAGATCTACGACCCGGACAAGGCCAACGACGGGGTGCGGGCCGAGTTCATCCTGCACCACTACAACACTGCCACCGGCGTATGGGACGACATCACCGCGACCATGCCGGGCGGCGGCAAGACCGCCTACAAGAACACCACCTCGGCCACCGACCACTCGGTCAAGCTGTCCGCTCTGGTCAACGGGCACAGCTACTCCTACAAGGTCAAGGCCTACGACGGCACCGACTCCAGCGCGTGGAGCAAATGGTGTGAGTTCACCGTGGACACCGTCGATCCGGCCACGTTGCCCAAGGTGACCTCGCTCGACTATCCGGCCGACACCCCTGACGCGTGGCAGGGCAGTGTGGGCTGGGCGGGCGGATTCACGCTGGCCCCCGGCGACGGCGAGAGCGACGTCACGGCCTTCCGCTGGGCCTTGGACGATCCGGCGCTGGCCACCGCCGCCACCCAGGTGGCCATCCCGGCCGGACAGACCACCGTGAACATACGGCTGGCGCCCCGCCATGACTGGCTGAACGCCCTGTACGTGTTTCCTGTGGACCGGGCGGGCAACGTCGGCAAGACCCCGGCCGTGTACGGCTTCTATGTCAATGCCGGGTTCGGCCCGGAAGGGCATTGGAAGCTGGATGAGACCTCTGGCACCACGGCGGCCGACTCGGGAGCGACGACGCACCCGGCGACGGTCGCGGGCGGTGCTGGGTGGGCCGGTGCCCGGGTGGCCGGCGGGCTGCGCCTGAACGGCAGCACCGGCTATGCCAGCACGGACGGCCCGGTGGTGCACACTGACCGGAGCATGAGCGTCTCGGCCTGGGTGCTGCTGAACGACAAGAGCAAGAACTACACGGTGGCCGGTCAGGACGCCGTCCGCAGCACGGGTTTCCAGCTTTACTACGCCGCCGGTTCCAAGCGGTGGGTGTTCAGCAAGTTCAACGCGGACGTCGATGACAAGACCACCGTGTGGGCGATCGGTGACACCGAGGCGATGACCGGCATCTGGACCCATCTGACCGGTGTGTACGACGCCCCGCGCAAGCAGCTGCGGCTGTATGTCAACGGGCTGCTGTCGGCCACGGCGAGTTACCCCTATACGCCCTTCGACGCGACCGGCCCGCTGCAGATCGGGCGGGTGCGCTGGCACGGCACCTACATCGAGAACTTCGCCGGTGACATCGACGATGTGAAGATCTGGAAGCGGGAGTTGTCGGACGACCCGCGTACCGTCAACGATCCCTCGCTCGGCAACGAGATCGCGGCCATGGCCAAGCAGCCGCCCATCCAGCGCGGCTTGTGGAGGTTCGAGGAGACCTCGGGCACCACCGCGGTCAACACGATCGACAGCCGCTGGCCCGCGGCGCTCGCCGGCGGGGCCACCTGGGCGGGTGACGGCTTCGACGGTGGTGGCGCGCTGGCGCTCAACGGCACCACCGGATACGCGGCCACGCCGTCGGCGCCGCTGCGGACCGATCACAGCTACGCGGTGACCGCGTGGGTGCGCCTGTCCGGCGACGACACCTGCGTGCTACCGAACCGGGTGATGACCGTGCTGGCCCAGGACGGAAGCATCCACAGCTCGTTCTATCTCAGCTACCGGATGTTCAGCGAGAACGGCGTGCTGGTGCCGCGCTGGTCGTTCTCGACGAGCGTGGCGCCGGATGCCACCAGCGGCGTCCTGACGCACACCTCCTCGGCCGAGCCCGTTGACTGCTCGGCGCTGAACACCTGGACGCACCTGGCCGGGGTGTACGACGAACAGGCCAAGCAGATCCGCCTCTACGTCAACGGCCAGCTCAACGACCAGCGGACGGTCACCGGCGGTTGGTCGGCGGGCGCGTTGCAGATCGGCCGTGCCAGGTACAAGAGCGCCGCCGTGGACTACTTCGGTGGTGAGGTCGACGACGTCCGTGCCTACACCGGCACGCTGACCGACCGCCAGGTCCTCAACATCGCGATGAACCTCCCCACCGACTCCTAAACCCCCCTTTACCAACGCCCCCTCGGAGGAAAGCCGTGCCCGGTTCAAGGCGAGGCTGGACCCTGATCGCAGCCATCCTGGCGGTGACGGTGCCGGCCACGCTGGCCGCGCCGATCGCCGCCCAGGCCACCGGCGGCGATCCGGCCTGGCAGCAGGCCCAGGAACAACGTTCGGTTCCCGGTCACGCGGTGAAGGCACGCGTGCCTTTACCGGATCCGGGCGCGGCCTATGACCTCAAGGGCGCGCCGCCGGTGTCCTGGCCGGCGCCGGGCACACTGGCGGTGACCCTTCCGGCCGCACCCGCCGGTGCCGCGCGAAGCGCTGCAGGCACCGGCAAGGTGCGGGTCGGCGGGCAGCCGATCTGGCTGAGCCAGGCGACGTCCACCCCAACCGCGACAGCCGAGAAGGCGACCCCGCCCGCCGCCGTCACCGGTGTCCAGGTGCGCACCCTGGACGCGGCCACCGCCGGCCGATCCCGCATCACCGGGCTCGGCATCCAGCTCACCCAACAGGCCCCGGCGACAGCGGCCCGGGCCCGCCTGAACGTCGAGATCGACT
This sequence comes from Spongiactinospora sp. TRM90649, assembly GCF_029382225.1. Taxonomy (GTDB): domain Bacteria; phylum Actinomycetota; class Actinomycetes; order Streptosporangiales; family Streptosporangiaceae; genus Spongiactinospora. The sequence goes on along the minus strand of NZ_JARLTC010000059.1, from coordinate 16,692 downwards.
ATTCCGGGTTCCGCTACGCCTACGGCGGCGACTGGGCCTCCCGCCTGCGCCTGGTGCAGTTGCCCGCGTGCGCGGCCACCACCCCCGACCTGCCGTCCTGCCAGGCCCGCACGCCGCTGCCCACCCGCAACGACGTCAAGACCGGACGGCTGGCCGCCGGCGTCACCCTCACCGCGGGGGCGACCACGCTGGCCGCCGAGGCCGCGCCGTCCGGATCCGCGGGCACGTACGAGGCCACGTCGCTGTCGCCGTCGGCGACCTGGAGCGTCAGCAACCAGAGCGGCGCGTTCTCCTGGTCCTATCCACTCCGGCTGCCCCCGACGCCGGGCGGCCCGACGCCCAACATCGGCTTCGTCTACTCCTCCGGCAGCGTGGACGGCCGCACGGTCGCCACCAACAACCAGGCGTCGTGGATCGGCGAGGGCTTCGACTACTGGCCGGGCTTCGTCGAGCGCCGGTACAAGCCGTGCGCCGACGACGGCGTGACCCCCAAGCGCAACGACCAGTGCTGGGGCACCGACAACGCCACCCTGTCACTGAACGGCCAGGCAACCGAACTGATCCGGGACGACGAAACCGGCACCTGGCAGCCGAAGGAGGACGACGGCTCCAAGATCGAGAAGCTGAGCGGGGCCGGCAACGGCGCCAAGGACGGTGAGCATTGGCGCGTCACCACCCCGGACGGCACCCAGTACTACTTCGGCCTGAACCGCCTGCCCAAGTGGGCCGACGGAAAGGCCGAGACCCAGTCCACCTGGACCGTCCCGGTGTTCGGCGACGATGAAACCGAACCCTGCCACAAGGACACCTTCTCCGCCTCCTGGTGCAACCAGGCGTGGCGGTGGAACCTGGACTACGTCGTGGACCCGCACGGCACCGTCAGCACCTTCTGGTACGGCAAGGAGACCAACTACTACCGGCGTGACGTCACCACCCTGACCGACGGCGTCCCGAACGGCACCCCCACCTCCTACGACCGGAGCGGCTACCTCAAGCGCATCGACTACGGCCAGCGCTCGGACGCCATCTTCACGACCTCCGCCCCGGCCCGCGTGGTCTTCGACGTCAAGGAACGCTGCATCCCCACCTCGGCCTTCGACTGCGCGGAGGGCAAGTTCACCAAGGACAACGCCAAGTACTGGCCCGAGGTCCCCTACGACCAGAACTGCGACTCCGGCGACAAATGCCTCGACCGGTACTCGCCCACCTTCTGGACCCGCAAGCGGCTGGCCGCCGTCACCACCCAGGTGCAGTCCGGCAGCACGTACAAGAACGTGGACACCTGGACGCTCGACCAGCAGATGCGCGCCCCCGGCGACGGCACGGCGGCGGCGCTGTGGCTGGCCGGCATCCAGCACACCGGCAAGGTCGGCGGCTCGGAGTCGCTGCCGCCGGTGAAGTTCGCCGGCGTGCAGCGCCCCAACCGGGTGGACGCCCTGGAGGGACGCCCGCCGCTGACCAAGTGGCGCGTCTCGGCGATCGACAACGAGACCGGCGGCGCGCTGTCGGTCTCCTACTCCGATGAGGACTGCATCGCCGGGCACACCCCCGAGGCGGACGCCAACACCCGCCGCTGCTACCCGCAGTACTGGTCCCCAGAAGGCGCCACCTCACCCAAGCCCGACTGGTTCCACAAGTACGTGGTCACCCAGGTCCAGCAGATCGACCGCACCGGTGGCGCCCCCGACACGCTGGAGACCTACGAGTACCTCGGCGGCGGGGCCTGGCACCACGATGACGACGACGGGCTGACCAAGGAGAAGTACAAGACCTGGTCGCAGTGGCGTGGCTACGGCAAGGTGCGCGTGTTGCGCGGCGCACCCGGCGAGCAGCGGTCCAAGGCCGAGTTCACCTACTTCCGAGGCATGGACGGCGATGAGTTGTCCGGCGGCGGCAAGCGCGACGTCAAGGTGACCGACTCCACCGGCGCCGCCGTGGAGGACGCGGATCACCTGCAGGGCCGCGTCCGGGAGGAGATCCACTACGACGGCCCCGCCGGGCAGGCCCTGACCGGCACCATCACCGGGTACTGGTCCAAGCAGACCGGCAAACGGGTGCGTAAGTGGGCCACCACCACCGCGCACATGGTGCGTACTGACAAGACCCGCGCCCGCACCGCGCTGGCCTCCGGCGGGTGGCGGTATGACACCAGCGACACCGACTACAACGGTGACGGCCTGCCCATCCAGGTCAACGACCTCGGCGACGACGCCACCGCCGATGACGACCAGTGCATCCGCACCGAATACGCCGCCCGCGACACCGCCCGGTGGCTGATCTCCTACGCCGCCCGTGTGGAGACCGTCACCAAGGCGTGCAATGCCACCCCCGAACGTCCCGATGACGTGGTCTCCGACGTGCGCAAGTACTACGACGGCAAGGCGTTCGGCGCGGCGCCGTCCAAGGGCGACGTCACCAAGACCGAAAAGCTCGGCTCCTGGGACGGCGGCCCCCGGTACGTCACCGTCGGTTCCACCACCTTCGACGCCTACGGCCGTCCCCTGGTGGTCACCGACCCCAACGGCACCACCACCAAGTCGGTCTACACCCCGGCCACCGGGCTGGTCACCGCCAAGCAGGAGACCAACGCGCTCGGGCACGTCACCACCACCGAGTTCGAGCCGGCCTGGGGCCTGGCCACCGCCACCACCGATGCCAACGGCAAACGCGCCGACCTGGCCTACGACCCGCTCGGCCGCCTGGTCGGCGTCTGGCTGCCCGGCCACGCCAAGACCGGCTACGCCGCGACGCCGAACATGAAGTTCGGCTACCAGATCCGCGCCAACGGGCCGACCACCATCACCACCTCCACCCTGCGCGCCGACAACGCCACCTACACGACCGGCTACGCCCTCTATGACGGCCTGTTGCGCGCCCGGCAGAAGCAGGAGCCCGCCCCCGGCGGCGGCCGGCTGATCAACGACACCTTCTACGACACCCGTGGCCTGGTCTACAAGACCAACGCCGACTACTACACCGAAGGCGACCCCGGCAGCACGCTGTGGGTCCCGGGCAGCGACGATGACGTGCCCGGCCAGAACGTCACCGTCTTCAACGGCATGGAGTGGCCGACCGCGCAGATCTTCCGCAAGCGCGGCACCGAGCAGTGGCGGACGACCACCACCTACGGCGGCGACCGCATCAGCGTGGACCCGCCGCCGGGTGCGACCCCCACCACCACGATCGTCAACGGGCAGGGTGAGACCGTCGAGGTCCGCCAGTACAGGGGCGACGCCCCGACCGGCGACTACGACGCCGTCAAGTACGAGTACACGCGCGCCGGGCAGCCCGCCACCATCACCGACGCCGCGGGCAACTCCTGGTCCTACCGGTACGACCTGCGCGGTCGCCTGATCCAGCTGGACGACCCGGACAAGGGCACCGCCGAACTCACCTACGACGACAAGAACGACCTCGTCACGACGCTCACCGACGCGCGCGGCAAGAGCCTGTTCTTCACCTACGACGCGCTGGCTCGTAAGACCGCCGAGTACGAGGGCACCTCCGCCTCTGGGACCAAACTCGCCGAGTGGACGTTCGACAAGCTGCCCGACGGCACCGTGGTCAAGGGCCAGCCGACCGGCGCCACCCGGTATGTCAAGAACGCCGCCACCGGTGTCATGGACGCCTACGCCAGCGCCGTCACCGGCTTCGACAACGCCTACCGGCCCACCGGGACCCAGACCGTGATCCCCGCGTCCGAAGGCGCGCTGGCCGGCACGTACAAGACGGCGACCGACTACAACCCCGACGGCACCGTCCACCGCACCGTGCTGCCCGCCGCCGGCGACCTGCCCGGCGAAACCCTGCTCTACGACTATGACCAGCTCGGCAACCCGACCACGATGCGGGGCCTGACCAACTACGTCACCTCGACGACCTACGGCAAGCTCGGCCAGGTCCTCGACATGACGATGACCACCGGCCTGAAGCGGGTCAAGGAGACCAACTTCTATGAGGAGGGCACCAACCGGCTCACCCGCTCGGTGTTCGAGCGGGAGACCGCCCCGATCTCGGTGGCCGACACCAACTACACCTACGACCCGGCCGGCAACATCACCAAGATCGCCGACACGCCGGCCGGCCAGGCGTCCGACGTGCAGTGCTTCCGCCAGGACCACCTGCAGCGCCTGACCGAGGCATGGACGATCGGGACCGGCGACTGCACCGCCGACCCCACGCAGAGCGTCATCGGCGGGCCCGCGCCCTACTGGCAGTCCTTCGCCTACGACGTCGTCGGCAACCGCACGAAGGAGACCGACCACCGGGCGTCCGGCGACCTCACCAAGTCCTACACCTACGCCGGGCCGGGCAAGCCGCAGCCGCACACGCTGACCTCCGTCGAGTATGACGGCGGCCCGCGCGACGGCCAGATCGACACCTACGCCTACGACAAGGCCGGCAACACCACCGAACGCGGCTCGGGCCGGCTGCTGGACTGGGACGTCGAAGGCCGCCTGGCCAAGTCCACCGACCCCTCCGGCGTCAGCACTTTCGTCTACGACGCCGGGGGCCAACGGATCGTCCGCCGCGACCCCACCTCCACCACCCTCTACATCGCGGGCATGGAGATCCGGCTCGACACCAAGACCGGTGTCAAGAGCGCGACCCGCTACTACGAGTTCGGCGGGCAGACCATCGCCACCCGGACCGCCAGGGGCGTGACCTGGCTGGGCGCCGACCACCACGGCACCGCCGACACCTCGATCGACGACACCTCCATCCAAGCGATGAGCCGCCGCCGCTTCACACCGTTCGGTCAGGAACGCGGCGCGGCACCGACGTACTGGCCCGGCCAGAAGGGCTTCGTCGGCGGCATCATTGACGAGGCCACGGCCCTGACCCACCTGGGCGCCCGCGAGTACGACCCCGAGACCGGCCGCTTCATTTCCGTCGATCCCGTCTTCGACACCTCGGATCCGCAGAGCTGGAACGGCTACGCCTACGCCAACAACAACCCGGTCACCAGCTCCGACCCCACCGGCCTGCTGCGCGACGGCGGCGGCCAGTGCGGCATCATCCCCGAGAACCCGTGCAACCCGCGTTCCGGTGGCGGTGGCGGTGGCGGGGGTGGGGGTGGTGGTGGCGGGGGTGGCGGCTACTCGTCAGCTCCTCCGCCGAGCAACCCGCCGCACTGCGGTCGCTGGAGCTTCGGCTGCAAGGCCAAGAAGATCTGGCAGGAGCACAAGGCCACCATCGTCAACGTCACCGTCTCGATCGCCGTCACGGGCGGCTGCCTGGTGGCCACGGGAGGCGCCGGCAGCGTCGGCTGCGCCGCCGCGGGCGGAGCCGCCGGCAACCTGGCCGGCTACCTGGTCTCCACTCCCCGCGACGAATGGAGCGCCAACGGTGCCGTCAAGGCCGCCGCGGTCGGCGCCATCGTCGGCGCGGCCGGTGGCGCCGTCGGCAAGGGCGTAGGTGTCGTCCTCGGCAAACTCGCCACCACCGCAACCGGCAAAGTCGTCGCCGCGGCAGCAGGCAAGGCCGCCAGTAAAGTCAAAAGCGCTTTGGGCCGTGGCGGCGGCGCGGCGGCCGGAGGCGGCGAATCCGCCGGCGCCGCAGCGGGCAAAGCGGTGGCGACCAAGGCAGCGGGTAAGGCTCGCGGCGCATCCGGGGCACGCCCCGGCTGCAACAGCTTCGCCGCAGGCACCATGGTGAAGCTGGCGGACGGCACCAGCAAGGCGATCGAGCGGATCAGGCCCGGCGACATGGTCCTCGCCACCGACCCGCGGACGGGCAAGACCACGCCGAAACCGGTGCTGGCCGCCTTCTCGGGCGTCGCCTACCTCAGCCTCGTCCAGATCACAGTGGATGTCGACGGCAAGAAGGGCGAAGCCACCGGTGTCATCCTCGCCACCGAGCACCACCTCTTCTGGGACACCCAGGACCGCGTATGGGTCCGGGCGGACAACCTGACCAGTGCTGACCGCCTTCGTACCCCCGAGGGGGCCACAGTCTCGGTCATCGGATCGTCCACGCTCCAGGACCATCCTGTGGCTTACGACCTCAGGGTCGCCGATGTCCACACGTACTATGTGCTGGCGGGGGCGGCCCCGGTCCTCGCCCACAACTGTGGTGAGACAACCTTCTACACCGTTCAGGGAGCGGATGACGCAGCTCGGCTCAGTTCTGGTGGAGAGCCATTCCCCACCGCACCGAACCGAGCTCACCTCGGCCCGGGAGTCTATTCATGGGCAACCGAGGACGAAGCCATCGCATATGCTGGAATTCTGCAGGGAACACAGCAGATCATGAAGTTCTCGATTCGAAATGATGATCTTGCGGGTCTCCCGCAGGCGCACATCGGAAGAATGTCAGATGAAGCGGCGACGGAATTCATGGAAAGGTTCAGCCTCCTATGGGGCGGGGACGCAAGTCATGGCCTGAGCTACATCTCCAGGCCAACGGCTCGCGGTACAGAGCACTTCTTCTCCTCACAGGTCTTCCATCTCCTCAGATTCGCCCAATGAAGCAGTCGAGCACATACGTGTACCAGCTCCTGAAATCCGCGTGGGGGATCAGGATCTCCATCACGGCAGGAGTGCAGTTTCGGTCAGGACAAACAGGCGGACGTGTGACCACGGCCTCTCCTGTTTGGATCGCATTTACAGGATCGGCTTCCCGGCTGCCTTCCGTCGATAAGGAAAGGCTGACTCAAGGGTTGTCCGAGGTTGCTGCAGAGATTTCGAAGAGCGTGCCCGGGAAACCCGTCACGGTGACAGTCGAGGAAGTCTCGTACGTTGAATCGGACTTTCAGATCGAGGGTCTTTCGGTAGCCATCTGCCGGTGGGCCGAAGACGCCTTCGGCCTACCAGCGCGGCAGATCACCGAATCATTCGACCGCGCAGCGAATCGCTACCACTTCGAATGGCACTGAGCACGTCCTGGCCTGGTGTCGTTGGAGACGACGCCACCAACGGGCTAGGCCGACTCTGGGCGGCGGTGCCGTCCTTCCCTTGAGCGCGGGTCCCCGGTGGGGGCCCGCGCTCGCGGCGTCCGGGGGTGGGCAACGTACTGTTCCGGCATCCTCCGGGCGGGATTCACGCGGAGTTCAGCCGGCTCTTCAAGGCTTGCCGATCAGCACCCTGAAGGTACGCCATCATGGCCAAGTTCTTCGGCGATCTCTTGATCAAGTCGCTTTCCGTGCTCGACCCGCTGCCTGTCCGCAGCGCATACATGAAGGAGCCGCGCGGTTTCCTTGGCAGGATCGAACCGGGGGAATCCGCGACCGCCTGTCACTTGCGGTCTTCCGTTAGATGGGCAGACTCAGCGTGGAGAACATGTCGAACCGGACCGTGCGAGTGGTCTCCATGATCCAGAACTGACAGCACACCATCTGACCATCGTGCTGAGTTCCCGGAATCCTGCTGAACCACACGTTGGGCAGGCCGTCCACGCGCTTGGCCCCTTGGTACGGGTCCGTATGCCGATCCAGCGCCCAGTTCACGACCCGCTCGCGGACCTCTTTGATCGCTGCGGAGGCGGGCTCGTTGTACTCCCAGATCCCCAGGGCCTCGCGCAGATTGGTAAATCGGTATCCGTCAGCGTCAGGCACGGGCCGCCAGCCACGCGCGGATGTCGTCGATGCTGTCGGGCCGCGCCGGCCGTCGGCGGCGCTCCTCGATCCCTTCCAGCATGCGGGCGACCTCGGCGGGGTCCGGCGAGGGGCCGTCCTCTTCGTCATCCTGGTCGGCGAAGAAGTCCTGCATCCATTCCTGCTCGATGCGGACGCTGCCGCCGGGCGGGCGGGCCTTGTCGGCGCGCAGCCAGGGTTCCTCGCCGCGCGTGAGGTTCTCCAGGTCCTTGGCGGACAGGTTGCCGTATCGGCTCAGGACGTAGCCGATCGTGTTGAGCGCGGCCTCATCAAGTTCTCCCGCATCGCCCGGTTCGACGACATCGCCATCATTCTCCGACTTCCAGAGTTGACCGACGACCGGCCCCATGTCCCATGCGGAGATCGACTCTTTGAAGAGCGGATGTCCGAACGCGGCCAGGTGGTATCCCTGGGCGTAATAGAGCAGCTTGTGGAGTTTCTTCACACCCATGCCGGGACGCCGTCGGCGGAGCACCGAGGCGATGGCTTGAGCTGAGGCGGGCATGGGCTCAGCATAGGGTTCGGCGGTGGCCTGCGCCGGGTTAGCCCCATACCGATCTGGATCGAACATACGTTCAACCGTGTCACGGGGAGGCGGTACCAGTCCAGAATCGGACACCGTCATGTGGCGCATGCGGACAGGCTCCCTCGCCGAGTTCGACTACGTCCCTCATCTCGACCGTAGGTTGCCGGCCAGGTCACGTCTTGTGGCGTGTCCGACACTCTCGCCTGGCTTCTCGCGCTGCTGTGCGACACACGATTGGGCGCTGTGGATCGGTAAGGCGGGCTGATCCGCCGGATCCGGGCGTCGTGGGAGTACCCCGGCGTCTCGGACTGGAGCACGGTGGTATCCAGCACGGTCAACATGCAGATCACCGGATGGGGCGGCAAGTTGGGCGGCGGCAGTGCTTCCGGGGCCGCAGTGGGCCCGCTGGGCACTGGCCGGTACGGCCATGGCAGTGGCCTGCGCCGTGGTCATCTCGCTGTACCAAGTCAGTCGAACAACGCGGCTCGCCAAAGGAAGAGGTGCGCCTGGGGGCATTTACGCTCTGCAACGCCTTGCCAGTGACTCGCCGCGTGATAAGGCGACGATCCGAAACGTCCTGGCCGCATACGTTCGCGGCTATGACTCTTGCACCGTGGCCCCAAGGCGGGATCCGGCCGCTCGGCGGTGCGTCAGGGTGAAGTCCGACGTCGCATCCCAGTCCTCGCTCATCCGGCCTGGCGTCGTGTGCTCGCCGCCGCGCACTCCTCACACCGCCGTTCGGCGGCGAGGAGAGCCCACGGCTCTGCCCTGTTCGGTCTTGAGCTCCGCACCGCCCGGCTTCAGCAGCAGGTCGCGCGTGACGAGGCCGCGGTCGTTCAAGGCGGCGCGCAGGTGCGCGTTGTCGCCGTAGGCGGCATCGGCCACGATCACCGGAGGCGGCGATGGCCACGGCGTTCCTGTCGTCCAGCCGGTGAGTTCGTCCAGCATGTCGATCGCCGGCTGCCATGTGGGCCGGTGGCCTTGCCCGGCGGGGATGGCGCAGCGGCGGCGGCGCAGGCCGATCCGCTCGGCGGCGCTCGGATCGGCCGCGCCGGCCTCATCCCAGCTCGGGCCTTCCCGCACGGCGGAGAAGTCCCAGGTGGAGGAGGTGAGGAACTGTTGCAGCGCTTGGTGATCGGTTCCCGGCCGCTCGGCCATCGGCTGCATCGACTTGCGCCGGCCGTCCAGTAGTTGTCCCCGCAGGTAGGTGATCCCTTTGACGCGCTGGTCCGCGCGGTCCGCACACAAGAGTGACCATGGAGCAACCAACCATGGTCAACAACAAGATCCGAGGGTGGCGAGGATCGAGAAACCTCAGGTCGGACGCGGTGTTGGTGAGTAGGGCGGGTGGGACTTGAACCCACGACCCACGGATTATGAGTCACTGATGAGCGATGTCGCGCCGTGACGGGATTTGTCGAGTAGAGGTCTCGATGCAGGTGAGAGCGCCGAACCATGTTCGCGCTGTGCCGGGATCACCGCGTTGAATCGCGACTGTCCGCGACTGCCGGTCTCCCCACGGTCTCCCCTGGACTCCCATGATGGCGTCTGCCATTCCGCTTGCACCCGCCCGCCACGTCGTCACTATGGCGTCATGGCCTTACTACGAACCGTGGTCGGTGCTGCCCTGGTGCTCGCCTCGCCGGCGGGCGGATGCCAACCGACAGGGCTGCCCGACTACGGGTGCGTGATGCGGGTGCATACGGTCCCGGAGGAGTTCCGCCCGGAGGGGACGGACGCGCTGTGGGTGCACGCGATCGTGGAAGCCCGTTGTGACGTGCAGCCCCGTAGCCACAACCTGCGGCTCACTCTGCGCCAGCAGGAGGAGGAATCCCAGGTATGGCGGGAGCGGAACGTCGGCGAGTACGAGCGGCTCCCCACGGCGGCTGGTCGGCTTTACACGATCACCTACCAGGAGTGCATCCCCGGCCGATGGTCGTTGCGTACGGTGGTGACCGGGCAGGACAGTAGGGGCGCGGAGTACCGGTTCGAGATACCCGAGGTGCGAGGAAGGGTGCGCTGCGGATGAGCGACGCGAGAGAGTGGCACCCCTACGCCCCCCTACCCAAGGGGCGTTGGGATCGGGCACGGCTGCTCGTGCGGGGGTACGCGCGCTTGGCCTGGATGAATATCAAGTACGTGAGGCCTTGGCGGTAGTGGGCTCGTACGTGTGACGTACCACAGTCGTTGCGTGGCAGCCAGCACCGTCGAGGATCACTCAGTGTGTCCGATCGCGAGCCCATTCTGACGATCCCGCGAGAAGACGGAACCGAGCCGCATCCCTACTCTCAGTCACAGATTTCTCTGCCGATCACGAGGGAGATGAACTGTGACGCGAACGCGAGGCAGTGCTCAACTGCTGGTCATAGGGTTCCTGATCGCCTCCATTGCAGGATGCAGCAGTGCTTACCCTGGCCAGCACGAGACTCGTCTACGCAAGGCGGCAGGTGTCACAACGTTCCGAATCGTCTGTGCCAAGGACTTGTGGGAGCGAACATCCACAAAGCACCCAGATACGCGATTTCGTGAAGTCAAAGGAAAGGTAACCGGCGAAGGCGGTCTGGTAAGGGTGGAGCTTACTGGCTCACAGTTGGTGGACTACCTCGAGGTCCTCGGAGCCAGGTCCTTCCCATGGGGAGGCGATGGCGACCCCCTATCTCTGCGGATGTACAACGCGATCGCCCCCGTGGTCGACAAGATTCAGGAAGGCGCCGCTTCGCCAACGCAACCGCCTGAGATTCGGGTAGATGATCCCGTAGGTGTCACACCGACACCGTCCGCAACGGGGCGTTGAGATGCTTCCGTCGGGATAGTCACCTGCCGGAGCGGGCAAGCGAAGCACGACCTGTCCGGCTCGGTCATGCCAGGTGCTCGTCGAGATGATCCTGTACAGGCGCGAAGAACGGGAACGGGACCAACTCGCCGACGCGCCTACGGTCGCACCACTCGACCTCGGCCAGTTCCTCAGTGTCGGCGACGTGCGCCGTTCCGGAAATCGTCTCGCACACGACATAGATCATGCGGCGGCCGGTGGCGGGGTGGATGCGGTCGCCGAGCGTCTTCACTGCGGTGACGTCGAGTCCGACCTCTTCGCGGGTCTCCCGTACGGCGGCCTGCTCGCCAGACTCACCCGGCTCGATGACGCCGGCCGGGAACTGCCACGAGAGCTTGCCTTCGCTGACGGCGCGACGGATCAGGAGCACCCGGCCGTGCTGAACGATGATGGCTGCGGCCACCGCAGGTTGGAGGGGCTGGCCGGTCAAGCCGACTCACGCTCGCCGGCGCACCGGCAGGCGACGGTGACCAGCGTCCGCGTCGCCGTGTCGAGGTGACTGACCTTGCCCGAGCCGAGGCAGTAGCGGCAGATCCCGGCGAACCGGGGGTCGGCCCAGCGTCGGTCCTCCCACACCGGGGGCGGCTCGGTGGGCGGCGGCTTGGGGGTGTCCTGCGGGTCGTCGGAGCCGCCCACTGCCCCCCGACCGAGGCAGAATCCGCATGCGAAGCGGAGCGGGCCGAACCATTCCCATGTCCGGCCTTCGCACTGTGGGCAGGTGATCTGTTCGCTCACCCCTGTCCTCCGGACCCTCCGCAGGCCCGGCACGTGACCCACCTGCGGCCCTTGTTGTCCTCGGTGCCGTTGTGGTCCTCCCAGTTGCCGCCCTCACCCAGGCAGGCCACGCAGAGCTTCTGCTCGGGTTTGCTGTCGTCGTCAGCCACGCACTCACGGTACGCCGGTCACCGCCCAGCGTCACGAGGAACGCCATAGGCAACGGCGACCGGGGCGTCAGTCCATAGGGACTCGGTAAATGAACCGGTGTCGAGATGCATCAAAGAGCCACTCCGTGACCTCTACTGGTCTCTCACCAGCGTGGATGGTACGGATCAGCTCCACCACGGGCGTACCTGGCGGAAGTCGGAAGTACTCGGTCTCGGCACTGTTTGGCATGCGGGCCACGAGTTCCTCAACCGCTTCCGTAAGCGGCGTGCCGAGGATTCTCGCCAGTTCGGCATGCACGCCCCCGGAGATCGTCTCAGGAAGCATAATCCGGCTCTCCGCCACCACTTCAGGGAGGAAGTACGACTCTGCTGCCGCAGCGGGATGGCCGTCGAGGTGGATGAGATGCCGACGCACGATAACTGGCGAGAGTGGTTCGATCTGCAGCCGGGCGGCGACCCCACCTGGGGCCCGAGTGGTGGTGACCTCAATGAGAGTAGTTTTTTTGCGGATCGCTTGTGATGACGCTTCGGCCTCAAGGGGAGCGGTACCGTCGGGGCGCTCTGAGGTCAGGTGCCGGGTGGAGCCGAACCGGTCCAGCCGTCTGACTTGCCGGACTCGAATCCGGCTACCTGGCTCACTGATCAGCAGGCCTTCGGACTTCAGGGTCTCGATGACCTTTCGCACGGTGGCTTTGCTGGTGTTGTAGCGCTCAACGAGGGTTCGCTCAGAGTCGATGGTGTCGCCAGGGCGAAGTTCTCCCGCCTGGATGGCGGCCCGGAGATCGGCCGCGATCTTCTGACCGATCGACGGTCTTTCAGTCATCTCTGGGCACCCCTCTCACTACCTGCTCCCGGTGTCCACTTCCCTAGTGCAATCAGCCTAGGGGAGTTTAGGCAGGGCGCGCGAAACATGGCCTCGCTTCAGGCGTTGGGGTTGACAACTGCCCTAGGGCGGTTGCATTGTCTAGATGCCGCCCTAGGGCGATCGCCCTAGGGCGCAGCCGCTCCTGCTCTATCTGTCCGATTCGGAGGTCACTCCATGTCGTCTGCCGAGCGTCTGCTCACACCGGAGGAGGTGGGCAGGATCTACAAAGTCGAACCCGTGACGGTCAGTCGATGGGCGCGTGCCGGTCGCATCCGATCCACCAAAACACCCGGCGGTCACTGGAGGGTCTACGCCTCCGACGTGGAAGCCCATATGTCCCACCCCGTGGACCTGGCCATCGCTGAGGCCGGTGCGGCGTGAACGAGCTGGCCCTGACCGAGTCCCCCAGCCTGCGCGCTGCGTGCGCCGGGCAGGTCGAAGTCCTCGCCGAGATTGACCCCGTGACCCTGCTCGCCGACGGTACGCACGTCTCCACGGGGATGGTCGCCGCGTACTTCGGCGTGGGGATCGAGGCGATCAAGAGCCTGATCAAGGACAACCGCCCCGAACTGGAGGCGAACGAGTACCGCGTCATCAGTGGCGACGAACTGAGGTCCTTCAAGGACCTGAGTGGAGCTGGCCCCCGCGCCCGGTCCTTCGCGCTGTTCACCGAGCGGACCGTGCTCCTCGTGGCGATGCTGCTCCGCGACTCGGCGAAGGCTCGCGCCATCCGCACGCGACTGCTGGACCGAGCACAGGGAAAGGACGCGCCCGCCGTCCGTGAACCGTCCCGCCGCGAGCTGGCCCAGTGGGTGATCGAGGCGGAGGAACGCGCCGAACTGGAGGCGGCCCGCGCCGACAAGGCCGAGCACCGCGCCGAGACCGCCGAGAAGAAGTTCGCCGAGTTCGAGGGCGGACCTGGCATCACCCTCACAAAGTTCCACAAGAAGTACTTCTCCGAGGTCTCCGAGCGCAGGTTCTTCGAGCACCTGTACGCGAAGGGCTACCTCATCGACCAGCGCGGGCGAGGGGCGTGGGACGAGCGCCGCCAGACCCACAAGGACGGCCCCCAGCACTTCGAGCCCTCGTACCGAGGCAAGCCGTTCCTCTACCTCCACGAGGCCGGAATTTACGGCGGAAAACGCCGTTTCAAGACCCTCGTCCGCCCCGGCGATCCCGAGCTGAGCTTCAAGGCCCAGCTCGTCGCCGAAGGGCTGACCGGCAACCAGCACATCGTCAACCCACTGTTCGCCCTGTCCAAGTAAGCGGGCCCGCAGGTGTCTTCAGCACCCGCAGGCCCTTGATCCCCACCCTGCCCAAACAGGAGGAAGATCCATGTCCCAGGGTATCGCCATGCCCACGACCGGCCTCACGTGCCGGACTTGGTGTCGAGACCACGACTCGGACGGCGACATCTGCCACGCCGCCGAGATCCCCACCGCCGGCGACAGCGTCGGCCTGACCACCTCGCCCGCATCCGGCCCGCTGGTGTGGGTCGGCGACACCGGCTACACGCCCGCCCAGGCCGCCCACCTGATCCGCGTGCTGCAGGCGCAGCTCGCCCTCGCGGGGGTGACGGCGTGACCCGCTGCGCGAAGCTCCTCGCCGCCCACGGCCTCACCGAGGGCGACGTCGCTCCGCCCGAGCAGCCCACTGCGCCGCTGTACGTCTCCGGTCGTGCCCGCTCGCGCGAGGATGCCCGCCTGCCCTTGCAGTCCTCCAGCCCCATCCCGACCACCAAGAAGGGCAAGCGATGAGCCCCGAAGAGCGGCGCGTCGCCGCCCTGGTCGCGTTCGGCCAGTTGGAGACCCGCAGCACCGACGGTGAGCCCGGCATCTGGCCCGGCGGGGAGAGCCCCGGCGTCCGTGCCGCCTACGACGCCGGGCAGGCGAAGGGCGGTGCGAAGTGACCGCCACCACGGGCGACCAGGACGCGTACTGGGCCGAGGCGTTCCCCGAGCGCCCCGGCCCGAGCGAGGCCGAGATCGAGGAACGCACCCGCCGGGAGGACGCCCTCTACCGGTCGGAGGCGGCGATTGGCCGGCCCGGCATCGACGCGGCGATCACCACAGCGCTGGCCGACATCCACGCCGCGATCCGCAACCGGGAACAGATGCGCTCTCAGGACGCGTCGGCCTACGCGATCACCTGTGCCACCCGCCACGTGCAGGGGCTCACGATCGGGCTCGGCCGGCTGCTGGCGCTGCGGGACGGCATCAGCGCCGAGCACGCGGTGACCGCGTTCTACCGCGGCCGGACCCACGCGAGCGTGCAGTGAGCGCGCCGGAGGTCGCCGCGCTGCGGGACGTCCTCGCGGAGCTGACCGCTGAGCAGACCGCGACGCTCGTGTCCTACATGGCCGCGTGCGAGCCGGGCGCCCTTGAGGCCGCGCTCGCCTACGTCCACCACCGCTGAGCCGCTGCCGGGCCGGGCCCCACACCCACCCACCCCCGGCCCGGCAGCACCCACCCCGCGACCACACCCGAAAGGCCGACATGACCACCACCGACCAGACCAGCTGCCCCGGCTGCATAGGCCGCGGCACCGGCACCCGCTGCTGCATGTGCGACAAGCCCATCCCGGCCGCCCTCCGCCGCACCAACGGCGACGCCTACCCCGGCGACCGTTTCGACACGTCATGTCCCGACTGCTGCAGCGGACGCATCCACACCCACCTCACCTAGCCCCGGCGGCCCGACCAGCAGTCACCCACGAGACCGGAAGGACAGACCGATGACCACCGCGCTCCCGCCGCCGGAGCCGCCGCGCGAGCCGACGCCTGCCGAGGTCGACCAGGTCCTGGCCGCGATGGAGGAAGACCTGGCCGTCGAGACCGAGCCGGCCGTGCCCGAGGTGTCCGGCGAGACCAAGCGCGTCCTTGAGCTGCGCGAGCGGGTCGCCGAGGCGCACCTGCTCGCCGAGCTCCAGGAAGACGAGACGCCCTTCACCCTCGACACCAAGCGCGTCGGGAAGCTCCGCCGGCGCACCTACGAGGCGGCGCGGCTGTACCAGCTCGCCCAGCATCCCGCCGCGCTCGCCTACCGCGATGCCCGCGTGCGGCGGCTCACCACCGGCATGACCATGGCCGCCGCCGGGATCGCCCTGGCCGTCAGCTCGATCGGCGTTCAGGCGTCCGTCGACAAGGCCCTGAAGCTGGAGGAGTACTCCGCGGGGTGGTGGGGGGCGTTCGGTGTCGAGGTCATCCTGTCGCTGCCGCTGCTCGCCGCAGTCGGTGTGCAGGCGTACAGCGCGATGCGCGGCCGGGTCGTGGACCGCAAGAGCCCGGAAGGACGCAAGCTGTTCCGTGTCGAGCTGGCGCTGCTCGGCCTCACGCTCACGCTCAACTGCTGGCCCGCGTTCACGGTCGGATTCGACCCCCTCACCCTGATCGTCCACAGCCTCGGACCGGTCGCCGCAGTGCTCGCCGTCTGGGTTCTGCCGACCCTCTGGAAGATCCTTTCCGACCTCCCGGCGCCCTGGCTCAGTACGGCCCCCGGTACGACCCCGGTACGGCCTCAGTACAGCGGAAACGCTCAAGATCAGTACGACGTCAGTACGGCCCCGGTACGAGTCCTGGCCGACCACATCCGCAGCTTGATCGACACCGGCCAGATGGACCCCAACCCCAGCGTCCACAAGATCCGCAAGGCGCTCGGCGTCGGCTCCGACAAGGCCACCGAAGTACAGAAGCTCATCGCCGGAGGCACCCCATGATCGCCCGCCTCCCCCGCATGCTGCTGGCCATCGCGGTCGGCGTCGTCCTGGACCTGCTCGACGCGCTCGCATACTTCGCCTCGATCGCCGTCTCCACGGCGATCCTCGTCATCGTGCTGCCCCTGCCCGTCGCGTTCGCGGTGTCGCTCCTGGCCGTCAGCGTCGTCCACGGCTACCGCATCGCCCGCCGCATCGAACGCGCCCGAGAGAGGGGTGAGGAGCGATGACCGCGGCCGACTGCGAGCGCGCGCAGATCGCCGAGCTGACCGGCATGTCC
>NZ_JARLTC010000058.1 GCF_029382225.1 Spongiactinospora sp. TRM90649 | reverse complement strand
CGGCCAAATGGGTGCTGGAACAACGCGGCCTGATCGCCTCCGGCCACGTCCGCCCACCCCTGATCACCCCAACCGACACGGGCGTCCGCCGGATCGAGGAGCTGCTGGCGCAGAGCAAGGAGATCGTCGGATGAAGCTGGAGCACTACATCGACGGGGCCCATGTGCCCAGCGCCTCCGGCGCCACCTTCCACGCCCTTGAGCCGGCCACCAACAACGTGTCGCTGACCGTGGCGTCCGGCGGGGCCGCCGACATCGACGCGGCCGTGCGGGCGGCCCGCAAGGCGTTCACCGACGGCCCGTGGCCCCGGCTCACCGGCGAGCAGCGCGCGGTGATCCTGCGCGGCATCGCCGCCGCCATCGAGTCGCGCGACGACATGATCGCCGAGATCGAGTGCGCCGACACCGGCCTGCCCATCACCCAGGCCAGGGGCCAGGCGCACCGCGCCGCGCAGAACTTCCGCTTCTTCGCCGACGTGATCACCACGCTCAACGAGGACGTCTTCCGGGTCGGGGAGGCGCAGCTCAACTACGTCGTCCGCAAGCCGATCGGCGTGGCCGGGCTGATCACCCCCTGGAACACCCCCTTCATGCTGGAGACCTGGAAGCTCGCCCCCGCCCTCGCGGCGGGCTGCCCCGTGGTCCTCAAGCCCGCCGAGTGGTCCCCCGCGTCGGCGAGCGTGCTGCCGGAGATCATGGAGGAGGGCGGACTGCCCACCGGGGTGTTCAACCTGGTGCACGGCATCGGCGAGGAGGCGGGCGCGGCCCTGGTGGCGCACCCCGACGTGCCGGTCATCTCCTTCACCGGAGAGACCACGACCGGGCAGACCATCATGCGCTCGGCGAGCGACCACCTGAAGACCCTGTCCATGGAACTGGGCGGTAAGTCGCCCATGCTGGTCTTCGACGACGCCGACCTGGACCGCGCCCTGGACGCCGCCGTGTTCGGCGTGTTCTCCCTGAACGGCGAGCGCTGCACGGCCAGCTCCCGCGTGCTGGTGCAGGACACCGTCTACGACGACTTCGTCGCCCGTCTTGCCGAACGCGCCTCCCGGGTGCGCGTCGGCGCCCCGAGCGACCCCACGACCGAGCTGGGCGCGCTGATCCACCCCGAGCACTACGAGCGGGTCATGGACTACGTCCGGATCGGCTCCGCCGAGGGCGCACGTCTCGTCGCCGGCGGCTCCCGCCCCGACCACCTGCCCGAGGGCAACTTCCTCTCGGCCACCGTGTTCGCCGACGTCACCCCGAGCATGCGGATCTTCCAGGAGGAGATCTTCGGCCCGGTCGTGTCCGTCACCCCGTTCACCACCGAGGCCGAGGCCGTGGAACTGGCCAACGACACGAGGTACGGCCTCGCCGCCTACCTGTGGACCAACGACCTGCGCCGCGCCCACCGTCTGGCCCAGTCGATCGAGGCGGGGATGCTCTGGGTGAACTCCCAGAACGTCCGCGACCTCCGCACCCCCTTCGGCGGCGTCAAGGCCAGCGGCGTCGGCCGCGAGGGCGGCCGGCACAGCATCGAGATGTTCACCGAACCCCACATCGTCCACGTCGCCACCGAGGACCTCCCCATCCCCCGCTTCGGCATCGCCTGACCCTTCGCCCTCGCTCTCCGGAGCGGGGGCCCGGTCGTTCACCGGGCCCCGTGGAGATCGCCAGGCCATAGAGTCCGCTTCCGGCCGCCACGGTCACAGCTAGGCTCCGACCTTGTTCCCGATCTGTGGCCGGTCCTGCCGGATCAGTCATCATTTGGACCATGAAGCGTGGAAGGCCGTGGCTACTGGCCTGCCT
Source organism: Spongiactinospora sp. TRM90649 (assembly GCF_029382225.1). Classification (GTDB taxonomy): domain Bacteria; phylum Actinomycetota; class Actinomycetes; order Streptosporangiales; family Streptosporangiaceae; genus Spongiactinospora. The sequence goes on along the minus strand of NZ_JARLTC010000058.1, from coordinate 30,684 downwards.
TGGTTTGACGACGGTCACCGCCGCGGTGATCATCACAGGGCTGCTACCGGATTTGAAGGCGGGGGACGTCGATCCGGTGGGGTCCGGGACCACCTGCTGAGCCTGCTCGTTCCAGCCACGATCGCGTTACGCGCACGCACCCCTGGGAATCGAGCCTCTCCACCATGGAAGCGTCGAGACTGCTGTTCGGGGCGGCCATTCCGGCGACGGTCGTCCTGCTACTGGCATGGAGAGGGTGGCGTGCGCGCCGACCTAGCCCCAGGCAGATCGACCTGAGTCAGCTTCACACCTCCGTCGTCCGTGGCATCCCTGCGCTCGGTATGGCGGTCGGATCGGTCGTCGGGACCGTCATCGGAACCATTCTCGGCCTTCCCCTGTTGGCGATGAGTTCCGAAGAGCTCAAAGGCCCGTACGGTTTCGCCCTCACAATCGGGTTCTGCGTGTCGTTCGCCCTCGTGCTCGGCCCCATCGTCGAACTACAGGCGTCGAACACGGCCAGCACCGGGGATCCGCACAGCATCATACGCGCCAATCTCGCCTTTGTCCCCATATGCATTTTCACCTTCGCCGCGACCTTCGCCGCCGGGTTCGACGTAGGCTTTGTGAGCAAAGCCCTCTCCCTGGGAGCGCTGGACGCGTTACCGCTCGGACTCGCACTGGGGCTCGTATTGGGCTGCGGCTTCGGCTTCAGCCTCGGTCTCACCGCGGTGCTGTACCTGGCCATGCTCTGCTGCACCCGAAAATGGAACAAGATATGGCTGCCATGGCGCCTGGGCCGGTTCTTGCACTGGGCCTACGACACCGGGCTGCTCCGCATCGCCGGCATTTCCTATCAATTCCGCCATAAGGAGTTGCAGGAATATCTGGCCATGCACCCCGCCGGCAATATAGGCTACGGTCCCCGATTTTGATGATCTTGCCGATAAAGGCGGTGTTTCGATATGGCACCTGACCCGCGTAAAGCGCGGAACGTGCCGGAGTTCGTCGCCGCGATGCGGCAGCTCCGGGCCTGGTCCGGGCTGACCTATCGGCAGGTCAGCCGGCAGGCGGCGGCGGCCGGGCGGTCGCTGCCGCACAACACGCTGGCGGCGGCGCTCGGCCGTGACGGCCTGCCCCGGGAGGAGCTGCTGTCCGACTTCGCGCATGCCTGCGGGCTCGGCGAGGGGGAGGTCGCCGAGTGGGTCGAGGTCCGGCGGCTGCTCGCGATGTCGTCCGTGGAACCCCCCGACGAGGTGGTCACCGCGACGCCCAGGCATCTGCCGAGGCGATTGAACGACTTCACCGGCCGCGCGGCCGAGATCGTCCGGCTGGTGAAGACGGCGGACGCGGGCGTGGTGCTGATCGACGCGATCGACGGCATGGCCGGGGTCGGCAAGACGGCCCTGGCCGTCCACGCGGCCCACGAGCTGGCCGGGCGTTACCCGGACGGCCAGCTCTACGTGAACCTGCACGCGCACACCCCCGGCAGGGCGCCGCTGGAGGCGGCCGACGCCCTGGCGACGCTGCTGCGGACGGCGGGGGTCGGCGCAGAGAGCATCCCGCCCACGGTGGAGGAGGCCGCCGCGCTGTGGCGGGGCGTCCTGGCCGAGCGCCGGATGGTCGTCGTGCTGGACGACGCCGCCGACGGCGCCCAGGTCCGGCCGCTGCTGCCGGGCACCTCCGGGTGCCGGGTGATGATCACCAGCAGGCGGCGCCTGACCGACCTGGACGACGTCACCGTGATCTCCCTGGCCGTGCTGACCCCCGCCGAGTCGGTCAGCCTGCTGACGCACATCATCGGCGCGGATCGCGCGGCGGCCGAGCCGGAGGCGCTGGCCGAGGTGGGCGCGTTGTGCGGGCACCTGCCGCTGGCCCTGCGCATCGCCGGAGCCCGGCTGCTGCACCGCCCGGCCTGGACGATCGCGCACCTGGCCGACCGATTACGCGACCAGCGGGGCCGGTTGCGCGAACTGCGGATCGGCGACCGAGGGGTGGAGGCGGCCTTCACTCTGTCGTACGAACAGCTCCCCGGCGACCAGCGGCGGATGTTCCGGCTGCTCGGGCTGGTCCCGGGCGACGACATCGACGTCTTCGCCGCCGCCGCGCTGACCGGCCTGTCCCCCGCCCAGGCGGAGGACCTGCTGGAGGCGCTGGTGGACGGGCATCTGGTGCAGCAGCCCGCCGCCGGCCGTTTCGTCCTGCACGACCTGCTGCGCCGGCATGCCCGCGGCCTGTGCGCGGAGACGGACGACGACTCCGACGGGCGGCGGGCCCTGGATCGCCTCAGCGACTACTACAGGCACGCGACGGCCGCCGCCGCCGAGCACATCACGCCTCCCGGCGAACGACCCGCCCTGCCCCCGCTCGACGCGGCGCTGCCGGATCTGCGTGACCCGGAACGGGCGGTGGCCTGGCTGGAGGCCGAGTACGCCAACCTGGTCGCCATCGCCGTCCACGCTGTCGCCCATGGCAGGCCCCGCCACGCCGTGGACCTGTCGGCGCTGCTGTGGCGGCACATGGACTGGTACGGCCACCAGCGGGCCAAGCTGACCCTGCACACCTCCGCCCTGCGCGCCGCCGAACAACTGGAAGACACGTCCGCGCAGGCCAACGCCCACATCGTGCTGGGCTGGGCGCACTGGGACATGGGCAGCCTGGACCAGGGCATCGCGCACGCCGACCGGGCCCTCGCCCTGGCACGCGAGATCCAGGACCTGACCTGCCAGGTGCGCGCGCTGAACCTCCGGGCCGTCTGCGCCGGGCACACCCGCCATCCCCGCGCACTGGACGACCTGCGCCGTGCGCTGGCCCTCGCTCGCGCGACCGACGACGCCACGCGCGAGGGCGCCGTGCTGCACAACATGGGGCTGGTCTGTCAGGAGGCGGGCCTGCTGGACCGGGCGATGGTCCACTTCGGCGAGGCGTGGTCGCTGGGGCGGCGGATCGGCCATGTCAGCACGCAGGCGTACGTGCTGAGCAACATCGGCGAGGTGTACCTGATGCGCGGCCATATCGCGCGGGCTCGGGCGTGCTGCGAGCGGGCCCTGGAACTCAACCGGCAGAGCACCGACCGGGCGCTGGAGACGACCATCCTGAACTGCCTCGCGGTGATGCACCGGGCGATGGGAGACCTGCCGGGGGCGCTGAGCCATTCGGAGCGGGCGCTGGCCGCGGCCGAGGGCATCGGCGGCAAGGACTACGTGCTGTCCCTGATCGACCATGGGCTGACCGGTCAGTTGCTGGGCCGTCGGCGGGAGGCGGGTCGGCAGTACGCCCAGGCGATGCACCTGTCCCGGATCTTCAAGTATCCCAAGGGCGAGGGGATCGCGTCCAACGCGCTCGGGGAGCTGTGCCTGCTGGCCGGCGCGCCCGCGCGGGCCGTCGATCATCACCGGCGCGCGCTCACGCGGCTCCGGGTTAACCCGTACGAACGGGCCCGCGCGCTGACCGGAATCGCCCGCGCTCTGGAGGCCACCGGACGGCGAAGGGCCGCCCGGCGGTACGCGGGCCGCGCCGAGCGCCTGCTGAGCCCGTGAGCGTCACGGCGGCGGGTCGGCGACGCGGAGGCGGTCGTCCAGGCGGCGGGTGAGGCCGAGCCGGTCGAGGTGTTCCAGGAGGGGGATGACGACTCGGCGGGTGGTGTCGAGTGCGGTGCGGGCGTCGGCGGCGGTGAAGGGGCGGCCCAAGGCGGCCAGCAGGCGGGCGGCGGCGGTGTCGGCGCCCGCGAGCAGGACCACGCCGTCGGCGAGGCGCACCAGGAGTCCGGCCCGCGCGGCGAGCGCCACCGCCCGCGTGGTGAGTCCCAGCTCGGCCAGCCGTGCCGCGCCGGGGGCCTGGTACGGCGCGGCGGCCAGTTCGGGGCGCAGCCGTTCGACGGCCGCCAGCACCGAGTCGGGCAGGCCGGTGCCCGCGTCGACGCGCCCGTCGGCCACGCTCAGCGGCGGGCGGGCGGCGACCAGTGCCTCCACCAGCTCACGGGACGGCAGGCCGAGCGCGGTGCGGGCCGCGTCCACCGGGATGCCCGGCTGACCGGCGACCAGCTCCCCCAGCCGCTCCGACAGCTCGGCCCAGCGCGCCGGGTCCACGAGCCACTCACCGGCCCCTGACGCCTCCGCGGCGTCCGGGTCGCAGCCCATCGCGGCCAGCTCGGCCCGCCGTACGACGCCGCGCCAGCGCAGGACCGTCTCGGCTTCTGGCACCCGGTCACCCGTTCCGGCGGTGAACGGGGCCAGTTGCGCGGCCCGGGCCCCGGCGGCGCCCGCGCGGCGCAGGGCCGGAGGGCGCACGTCGAGCACGCGCACCCCCGCGATCGGACGGCCAGAGGTGCGCAGCAGCGCCCGGTCGCCGACGCGGAGCGGGAGGGGACGGCCGAGCGTCAGGCGCGCCGTACCGGGGCCGAGCGGGCGGACCCGCGCGGGCACCGAGGCCGAGCCGATGTGCAGCACCGACTCGCGCGGCGGGCGGTCACCAACGTCGGACCGGGCGTCGAGCCGGACGTCGGCGACCTCGGTCTCCAGCCAGGAATCGGGGGTGAGGAGGGTCATGCCCCTGGTGGTGCGGGCACGCTCGACGCCGCGCAGATTGACCGCGACCCGCGCGGTCGCCGTCACCTCGCCGACCGGCTCGCCCAGCGCCTGCAGCGCCTTGACCCTGACCCGCTCCCCCGCGAGCAGCAGTGGGTCGCCGACCCGCAGGGTGCCTGCCGTCAGCGTGCCGGTCACCACGGTTCCCGCGCCCTTGACGGTGAACGCCCGGTCGATCCACAGGCGCACCGGGGCGCGCGGGTCGGGCGTGGGCAGCCCGGCGGTCAGCCGTAGCAACGCCCGCCGCAGCTCGCCGAGCCCGTCGCCGGTGGCCCCGCTCACCGTGACGGCAGGCCATCCCACGCGCTCCCCCGCCTCCTCCAGCGCGGGGCCGGGGTCCATCAGGTCGCAGCGCGTCACCGCCAGCAGCCCGTGCTCGACGCCGAGCGCCCGGACCGCCTCCCAGTGTTCCTGCGACTGCGCCTGCCACCCCTGGTCGGCCGCCACCACGAACAGCACGGCGGGCACCGGGCCCAGCCCGGCCAGCATGTTGGTGACGAACCTGGCATGGCCTGGCACGTCCACGAACGCGACCTGGCCGCCGCCGTCGAGGGTGGTCCACGCGAAGCCGAGGTCGATGGTCATGCCCCGGCGGCGCTCTTCGTCCCACCGGTCGGGTTCGATGCCGGTGAGCGCGCGCACGAGGGTGGACTTGCCGTGGTCGACGTGCCCGGCGGTCGCGATCACGTGCATGTCGTACCGCCTCCCGAGGGGCCCCGCCTGGCGGAGGCGGACGGGAATCGAACCCGCCGGCGACGCCGAGCGCCGCCCCATGGTTTTGAAGACCAGGAGGACCACCAGGTACCCGCACGCCTCCTCGCTCACCATAGCGCGCCGCCGTCGCCCGTCTCGACCAGCGCGAATCGGCGTTTCCAGTCGGCGTTTCCAGCGGAGCGATGAGTTCGCCCCACCTCGTGAGTCATAGGGGGTAGACCGCCGACGCGGCCGGTCGGACTGGAAAGGACCCATCTGACATGACCACGACCCGTACGCTCGACGTCCCGGGCGCGCGCATCAGTTACCAGGTTCGCGGCTCGGGGCCGCTGCTGCTGGTGATGGGGGCGCCGATGAACGCGGCGGCGTTCGCACCGCTCGCGGACGCGCTCGCCGCCGACCACACCGTGGTGACCCACGATCCCCGTGGGATCGCCGGCAGCACCCTGGAGGACCCGGAGCAGGACTCCACCCCCGAGCTGCGGGCCGGCGACGCGGCGGCCCTGATCGAGGCCATGGACGCCGGACCGGCGGACGTGTTCGGCAGCAGCGGCGGCGCGGTGACCGGGCTGGCGCTGGTGGCGCGGCGCCCGGAGCTGGTGCGGACGCTCGTCGCACACGAGCCCCCGGTGCTCGAACTGCTGCCCGACGCCGCCGAACGGCGGGCGGCGGTCGAGGACATCATCGCGACCTTCCACCGGGACGGCGTGGAGGCCGCGTGGTGGAAGTTCATGGTCACGTCCGGCTTCGACATGTCCGGTGACGAGAACCCCGGGCCGCCGCCCGGCGAGACCACCGAGCAGGACCTCGCCGACAGCGCCCGGTTCTTCGCGCACGAGCTGCGAGGCACCGCTCTGTACGTGCCCGAGGTGCCCGCGCTGGTGAGCGCGTCCAGCAGGGTCGTCGTGGGGATCGGCGTGGAGTCGGGCGGCCTGGTCACCTACCAGACCAGCGCGGCGCTGGCCGAACTGCTCGGCGAACCGCCGGTGGAGTTCCCCGGCGACCACGGCGGGTTCATCGGCCACCCGGCGGAGTTCGCGGACACCCTGCGCAAGGTGTTGAAAAGCTAGCGGGCCACGAGCGCCGGGGCCAGCGCGTGGCCCCGGCGTTGGTCGCTCATCGGCGTTGGTCGGTCGTGGGGCGCCCCGCGCGGGCGGGGCGCCCCCAGACCATGGACGTCACGGACGGTCGTGCCGGATGTCCCCGGCGCCCACATGGTCGCGGCCGTACGACTTCGTCTGCTTCCGCAGGCCCGCGAGCCCGACGAGGCCGATGAGTCCGAGAAGACCCCACAGGCCGGCGTTGCCGCCGCCGTCGTCGGTCGTGCCGGGCTGCGGCGCGGGCGTGACCTGGGTGGACGAGACCGAAGCCGCAGGGGCGTCGGCGATCGCCGCGGTCGGGGCGAGCCCGAGGCCGACTATCAGCCCCAGGCCGGCGAGAGTTCTACGCATTTTCCCCCCCGATTCGACGGGCCCTCCTCGGAGCCCTGTTCGGCGGCCCGGCCATGCCCGGCCGCGATGGTGCCTACGGACTCTCGCCTACCGTTGTCGTCTCGTCCCAAACCTCATTGAGTGTCGGTAAGATCCCGTTTTGTACCGGCTCTTGACCCGTGGTTTTCCTCGGAAAGGCGCGGTGAATTTCGCTCACTTTCTGTAATCAATCGAACACAACTCCCCATCGACACGGTGAGTAAGGGTGTGGATACTCATCGTGTAAACACCGCGTCCCCCTCCCGACGCAGGAATCACGGGAAGCACATGCGTGTTCGTGCTGCCCGCGTCCCGATCTGGAGGGGGCCGAAAAAGGGAGACAGTAAGTGAAGCTCAGTCGCACCACGCGCGTCGCCCTCGCCGTCGCCGCCGTCGGCATGGTCTCGGCCGCACCGGCGAGCGCCCTCGCCGCCACGACCGGCCAGGCGGCCCCCGCCGCCCCGGTGGTGGCCAGCGCGCTCCCGCCCGGGTACCAGATCGTCACCCTGCCCAACGCGAACGTCCCGAACTTCCAGCGCCGCACGGTCTTCTGCCCCGGCGCCAAGAGGGTGCTCGGCGGCGGCGCCGAGGCCCAGGGCAACGACGCGATCCTCGTCGGTTCCTTCCCCACCCCCGACGGACGTGGCTGGATCGGCCTCGGCCGCCAGAACTCCCACCCCGACGTGGGCATCAGCGTCTACGCGATCTGCGCGGACTGACCCGGGTCCGCGGGGCTGACCCCGCGGTCACGCCGTCACACTGAACCAACCCCGGCCGGCCCCGGCGCACCCGCCGGGCCCGGCCGGGCCCCGTCTGTCGGACGGCCGTAGCCGTCGCGGCGGGCGCGGCCGGAGTCCGGCTCCGGCCCATTGAGTTGGACGTCCGCTCCTGGCCCTCGCACGCGCTCGCGGCGGTCAGCCGGTGACGCGGTGCTCCGCCAGGTGGTCGAGGACGGCCTGGTTGGCCGCCCAGCCGTCGGGGAACTTGACCGGCACGTTGAGGCGCGTCCTCGGGCTGGACGGATGGTCGTCCAGCAGTTCGGCGATCCCGGCGCGGGCCACCACGACGCACGCGTGCCGGTGCCGCGAGGTCAGCACGCACAGCCGTCCGGACTCCAGGTGGAACGCCGTGGCGTCGCGCCGCCCCGACAGCGGGTGCCATACCACGGTGACGTCGTACTCCCGGCCTTGCAGGCGGTTGGCGGTGTCGACCGTCACGCCGTCGGGGACGCCCGCCCTGCGGACGGCGGCGACCTGGTCGTTGTGCGCGCAGCCGATCGCGATCCGGGTGGCGTCCACCTCGTGCTCGCCGTGCTCGTCGTGCGCGACGGCGCCGCGTTCCAGGAACCCCCTGGCCACGGCCGCGCACGCGGCGGCCACCTCAGGGTCGGTGCGGACGGTGTGACGCGCGGGCAGTTCGCGCAGCGCCCAGCCGTACGACGCCGCCTCCTCCACGGTCCGGTCGCCCACCCCGCCGGAACCGCCCTTCGTCAGCGTCAGGCGGCGCCGCTCCGGGCCGGTGCCCGACACGAAGCCCCCGTTGGGATAGAACGCCTGGGCCACCAGCGGCGCGGCGCTCGCGGGCAGACGCCACGACACCGGCAGCCGGTGCACCTTCAGGTCGTTGAGCCGCTGGGTGACCGCCACCGCGCTCTGCATGGGATCCCACGCCAGGCCCGTCCAGCGCTCGCTCTCGACCACCGAGAACGGGTCGAGCTGCCCCGGATCGCCGACGAACAGCGCGTGCCCGGCCGCGAACAGCGGCGCGACGGCGAGCAGCTTGTCGGACCGCATCTGATACGCCTCGTCGACGATCGCCCATTCCCAGGCGCGTTCGGCGACATAGGCCCACTTGTCGGCCGTGGCGACCACCACCTGGCAGCCCTCGACCTGGTCGATCTTGTTGTGCGCGGTGACGCCCGCGTGCCGCAGCACCCGCTCGGGCGGCTCGAACCCGTCGGCGTGCAGCCGTCCCACGCTCAGGCCGGGCGACTTGGTCGCCAGCTTGTCGACCAGGTCGTCCACCTGCTCGTTGGTCTGCGCGACGATCATCAGCCGCTCGCCAGCCGAGGCCAGCTCCATGGTGGTGGCGACGACCAGCGTGGTCTTGCCCGCGCCGGGCGGGGAGTCCACGACCAGGCCCCGGTGCGACCCACCGGTGTAGTCGGACAGGATCGCCGCCGTCGCGGCCCCGGCCGCCTCGGCCGGGCCCTCCAGCGCCAGGCGTTCGGTCACGACCACTCCTCCTCGGCGTCGTGGTCTGTCGGGACGTACTCCTCAGGGGGGCCGCCGTGGGTCCACGGGGTCTCCTCCAGGGGAGGCAGCGGCGGACGGCGGCCCCCCTCCGGATCGAGGTCGGCGTAACAGACGGTCTCCCCCAGCACCGGGATCTCCCCCTGTTTGATACCGCTGTTGAGCTGGACCACCACGATGTCGTCCTCGATCGACACCACGTGCGCCTTCTGCTTGGGACGCGACGGCGAGAGCACCTTCCGCCCCGGCGCCAGACGCAGCGGATCGTCGGTCTTGACGGTGACCAGCGGGCGCGCCACCGCGCGCTTCCCGCCAGGCGGGATGATCTTGCGGTCGGCGTCCACGGCGACCACCTCCCCGGCGAAGGCCACCCCTTCGGCCCGGTGCCCGGCCATCACCAGCGGGTCGTCGAACGCCCGGTTCGCCTCGTAGGTCTGCTGGGCGCCCTCCATCGCGGCCAACCGGCGCGCCGCGGTCACCGCGGTGTCCCATCGGCCCTGGGACAGGCCGCCCTCGGCGACCCTCGCGCTCTCCCTGGCCAGCGACGCGCGGTCGCGTTCCCAGCGCACTGTCGCGCTGGCCGCCTCGGGCAGCCCCCGCAGCAGCTCCACGCCCCGCCACATCAGGTCCCACGTGGGGCGGAGCAGGTCGTCGAGGGCGGCGTGGACCTGCTCGCGGGACGCGGAGACGTCGTAGGCGGCGATCGCCGGCTGCAGCACCCGGCGGTCGAAGTCGGGGTCGGTGTCTGGACCGGCGGACGGCGTGCGCAGCCGGTCCTCGGCGACGGCGGCGGCCTCGGCGCCGGTCATGCCGTCCGGCGGGTCGATCCAGCCGAGCAGCGCGGCGGGCTCGGCGTCCTCGGCGTCGCTCTGCCCGGTGACCCAGTGGTCGCCCAGCACGGCCGTCATCGGCAGCAGCATCGCCGACCCGGTCAGCTCGGCGCGCCCGCACAGGAAGGTCAGCCAGCGGCCGAGCACCGGGACGGCGGGATCGACCGCGTAGGGGCCGTGGGTGCGGCGGAACCGGGTGGAACGGCCGAGCATGCGGGTGAACGCGATGCCGGCGGGCGTGGGCAGGAGGATCTGCGGGGCGTCGAGGCACCGGTCGTAAGGGGTCCTGGCCTCGACCTCCTCGGTCGCCGCCGCGAACCCCTCGATGTAGGGGACCATGATCGACGCCAGCTCGGCGGCGAAGGCGAACCGCAGGTCGCGGTCGCGCGGCTGCGGCACCACCAGCAGGTGCGGGTCGGCCGGGTCGCAGCCGACCATCGCCCCGAGCGGGGCGGCGGCCTCGCCCGCCATCCGCACCGGCACGAACACCATCGGCGAGCGTGCCAGGTGGAAGTGGCGGACGGTGGCCGCGGGCTGGGCGCGTCCCGCGGTCAGCGCGCGCGCCTTCAGGTAGGAGCGGAGCAGGCTCATGCGAGCGCCTCGTCGTAGATCGTGTGGATGTAGCGCAGCCGGGCGGCCACCTCGGACTGCTCCTCCGTGGGCAGCAGGCTGCCGTCGGCGAGGCCGATCACGTCGGCCGTCGCCTCGATGCCGCCCAGGCCGTCGCGGACATCGCGGCCCAGCGCGGCGAGTGAGCCCCGGTCGTGGGCCTCGGCCCGGCAGAACGCGGCCAGCTCGCAGGCCCGCAGGCACTCGGGGGCGTAGCGGGCGGAGATGGTGGAGACGGCCTGGGCCAGTTCCTCCCGGGGGCGGGTGGGCACGCCGTCCACGATTCCCGGGTCGAGGGTCAGGCCGGGCGGCAGGGTGGCGAGGACGTCGTCAAGGCGGGTCAGCCGCCGTAGCTGGCGTTCCAGGATGGCGAGCTGCTGCCGGACGTCCACGAGGGTCGCCGTGGGGAAGTTGGTGAAGTCCTTCGGGCAGACCAGCACCACATCGTGGGCGATCTGACCGGCGTCGAGCCCGAGCGCGGTGAACAGCGACCGCATGGCGTGGACGTAGACGGCGGCCTCGCGGGACGCGGCGGACAGCTTGGCGGTGTCGGCCTGGCCGTCGATCACCGCGAACGCCTTCACGGCCACGACGTGGAACCGGCCGCGGGCCTGGAAGGCGATCACGTCGGGTTCCAGGTAGACGTCGTGGCCCGTCATGGCGAGCTTCAGGACCGGGCGGTCCAGCAGGGTGGCGGCGGACGCGTCCAGCGCGGTCCGGCGCAGCAGGTCGGCGGTACGGCGGTGCCGCTCGGCACGGTCGTCGCCCTCGACGGTCAGGCACTCGGCGTCGGCGGACGGCAGGCCGAGCACCTCGCTCAGCAGGCGCAGCAGGTGCGCGCCGCCGTCCTGGTTGACGATGCTCCGGAACTGCTCGATACGGACCAGCGCGAACGGCGAAAGCCCGAACCGCGCGGGATGGCCGAGGCCCCTGACCACCGCGCCCTTGTCGATCCCGGCGGCGTCGGTCACGGCCCGGCGCTCGCAGCCGGGGTTGGCGGCGAGGGCGGCGATCGTGCGGGCGTTGTGGTCGATGGGAGGCACCGGCCCGCGCAGCTCATCGAGCCGGCTCACGCGCGCTCCGCGCGCGGGCTCCGCCGTACCGTCGTCACCTGTCGTGCCATCAGCCCCGCCCATGCTCATGTTCCCGCAGCTTAGCCACAGCGCCGACAATCACCTGAGAATCACGGGTTCTCGGGTGGACGGCCGGGGCCGCGAGCGGCCGTTTCGGAAGGGTCACCGCGTCGCCGAATGCCGAATCCGCGATACGGCGTCCCCGTATCATGCCAGCGTGTCCTACGCGCCGGCTCCCAAGATGCCGCTTTCCCCCACCAGGCAGGTGTTCAGCGTCATCTGGGCGCTCGTCCCGCTCTTCACGCTCGGATTCGCGACGGTCGCCGTCATCGGATCCGCGGCGATCCGCACCTCCCGGCGCGGGCAGTGGCTGGCCACCGCCGTTTATCTGGCCCTCTTCGTGATCGCCGTGATCCTCATCCCCGGCCCGGACGAACCGGCGAACACCGCGAGCGAGACCATCGCGATGACGATCTGGTTCGCGGGGCTGCTGTTCGGCGGCACCGTGCACGCGTTCATCATCCGCGCCGACGTCTTCCGTCCCCGGCGCCCCCAGATGTACGCCCCGATGCCCTACCCGCCGCCGCCCGGCCACCCCATGACCGGCTACCCGCCGCCGCCCCCGGGCTACCCCATGCCGGGATACCCGGCGATGGGTCCGACGGGACCGCCGGGGCCGACCGGGCCGACGGCCCCGCCCGTCTCCTACCCGACCCATCCGCCCGCCTACGGCACCCCGAGCACCGCGCCGTCCCGGATCCCCTCCAACGCGCCCCGGCACGGCACGATCGGCGACTACTCGCTCGACCACAAGATCGGCGAGGGCGGCCAGGGCCAGGTCTACGTCGGCACGGCCCGCGACGGCCGCCGGGTGGCCGTCAAGGTCCTGCACGACCGCTTCCGCACGGGTTCCAAAGAACGCGACGACTTCATGCGCGAGGTCACGGCGGCACAGCGCGTCCCGCAATTCTCCACCGCCCGGATAATCGATATCGGCCTGGTCGGCGACACCGCCTTCATCGTCAGCGAGTACGTTTCCGGCCCCTCCCTGCAACAACTCATCCGGGAAAAAGGCCCACTCGACGGCGACGGCCTGACCAGAATCGCCATCGCCACCTCCGCGGCCCTCAACGCCATTCACAGCGCGGGCGTCATTCACCGCGACTTCAAACCGGCGAATGTCCTCATCGGATCCGACGGCCCACGGGTCATCGATTTCGGCATCGCCAAGGCATTGGACCAGGTCACCATGACCGTGGGCGGCCCGAAAGGAACTCCGCCCTACATGTCGCCCGAACAGATCAACGGCGAACAGGTCGGCCCCGAGACCGACATCTTCAGCTGGGCCGCCACCATGTACTTCGGCGCCACCGGCGAACTCGCCTTCGCGGGCACCACGGCCATGCAGATCTTCCACTCGGTGCTCAGCCGCACTCCGGATCTCCACGTCTTTCCGCCCCACCTGCGCACCCCGCTGACGGCCTGCTTCGACAAGAACCCCCGCAGCCGCCCCACCGCCGCCCAGCTCATGGTGGCCATCACCAGCTAAACGGTTCTTCGGCATTCACAAATGGGTAGAAATCCTTTACGCATGGGCGAAAGATAATTAATCTTGCACCAACGTGATCGCCTACCGCTACTGCCCCCTGTGGAGCCGCGCGCCCTCTTGACTCCTCCCCTCCCTGAAGGAAGCGGATTCCTGACTCACCCCAGCCCCACGACGACCATGGACGGGGAATTCTCGGGCATCGACCCCGGCGCCATGACCCGGTTCGAACAGGGCCTGGCCAAAGCCGAAGAAGCCATCGGCCGCAACGAACCCGCGATCCGCCGCACCCTCCAGCGTTTCGACCTGGAAGCCTCCGGCCTGAATTCGCTGCGAGAGTTACAGAACTGGATCGCCGAAACCCGCCCGGACCTCCGCCGTCGCCGCGACACCATCCAGTCCGAGCAATCCGAGTGGGGTGCCACCCCTGACGCCGCCGCCGTCGCCGCCTTCGACGAATCCCTCTACAGCCGCGCCGTTCGGGTCGGCTCCCGCCGGATCGTACATCCTGTTTCGGAGGTCCGCCATCGTTCCCCTTGGAGGCGGGTATGGCGATCACATGACGCCGAGGAGGGGTGCCGGTCATGGCCGTGCTGTTGCTGGGGACCTTTGACACCAAGGGTGAGGAGTACACGCTCGTCCGGGATCTGATCGCCGAAGGCGGGCAGGAGGTCATCCTGCTGGACACGGGTGTCCTGGGCACGCCGTCCCTGGAGGTGGACGTCACGGCCGAGACCGTCGCCGGGGCCGGGGGCGGTGACCTCGCCGAGCTGCGGCGGACGCGGGATCGGGGAGCCGCGCTGCGGGTGATGGCCGCCGGGGCGAGTGCGGTGGCGTTGGAGTTGCAGGCGGGCGGACGGCTCAGCGGGGTGCTGGCGCTGGGCGGCAGTGGCGGTTCGGCCATCGCCGCCGCCGTGATGCGCGGCCTGCCGGTCGGCCTGCCCAAGCTGCTGGTCTCGACGATGGCGAGCGGCGACGTTTCCGCCTATGTCGGTGAGAGCGACGTGACGCTGATGTACAGCGTCGTGGACATCGCCGGGATCAACTCCATCTCCCGGCAGATCCTGGGCAACGCCGCCGCCGCGATGGGCGCGATGGCCGCCGCCTACGAGGCGCGCGGCGAGGCCGCCGAGGTGAGCGATCGGCCGTTGGTGGCGGCCACGATGTTCGGGGTCACCACGCCCGCCGTCGAGACGGCTCGCGCGCGGCTGGAGCGGCACGGTTACGAGGTGCTGGTCTTCCACGCCACAGGTTCGGGCGGGCGGGCCATGGAGGCGCTGGCGGCCAGCGGCTACTTCGCCGGGGTGCTCGACCTTACGACGACCGAGCTGGCGGACGAGCTGGTCGGCGGGGTGCTGTCGGCCGGGCCCGAGCGGCTCACCGCCGCTGGGCGCGCCGGGATCCCGCAGGTGGTCGGCCTCGGCGCGCTGGACATGGTCAACTTCGGCCCGATGGACACCGTCCCCGAGCGGTTCCGCGACCGTCGGTTGCTGGTGCACAACGAGGCGGTCACGCTGATGCGCACCACCCCCGCCGAGAACGCCGAGCTCGGCGCGCTGCTCGGCGGCAAGCTCGCCGCCGCGACCGGCCCCGTCGCCCTGTACGTCTCACGCGGCGGCGTGTCGGCCGTCGATGTGGAGGGCGGCCCGTTCTGGGATCCGCCGGCCGACGCGGCCCTGTTCGAGGCGGTACGGCAAGCCGTGGCCGACACGTCCGTAGAGCTGGTGGAGAGCGATGACGACATCAACGCCGCCGCCTTCGCCACCGCCGCCGCCGACCACCTGCACCGGCTGATCCAGGAGGAGAAGGCATCGTGAATCGCGACACGGCGCTGGCCAGGTTCCGCGCCCGGCTGGAGTCCGGGCGGCTCATCATCGGCGCGGGCGCGGGCACCGGCCTGTCGGCCAAGGCCGCCGAGCAGGGCGGGGCCGACCTGCTGATCATCTACAACTCGGGCCGGTTCCGGATGGCGGGGCGGGGCTCACTCGCCGGGCTCATGCCGTACGGCGACGCCAACGCCATCGTGCTGGAGATGGCCTCGGAGGTGCTCCCCGTCGTCAGGGACACCCCCGTGCTGGCCGGGGTCTGCGGCACCGACCCCTTCCGCCTGATGCCGAGGTTCCTGGACGAGCTGACCGCGACCGGTTTCACCGGCGTGCAGAACTTCCCGACCGTCGGCCTGATCGACGGCGTGTTCCGCGCCAACCTGGAAGAGACCGGGATGGGCTACGGCCTGGAAGTCGAGATGATCCGCCAGGCCGCCGACCGGGGCCTGCTGACCGCCCCCTACGTCTTCGACGCCGACCAGGCCACGGCGATGACGCGGGCCGGGGCCGACATCCTGGTCCCGCACATGGGCCTGACCACCAAGGGCACCATCGGCGCGAAGACCGCGATCACGCTGGAGGAGGCCGCGCGCCGGGTACAGGAGATGCGAGATGCTGCAGTCTCGGTCAATCCAGACGTGATCGTGCTGTGCCACGGTGGCCCGATCGCCGAACCGCAGGACGTGCGGTTCATCCAGCGGCACACTGAGGGAGTCGCGGGGTTCTTCGGGGCCTCGTCGATGGAACGACTGCCCACCGAGCGCGCCATCGCCGAGCAGGTCCGCGCGTTCGCCGAGGTCTCCGACCGGTGAAGGAGCATGTGATGCGCCGCGAGCCGCACGCCGTACCGACGATGGTCTTCGGCTGGGGGTCGATCAAGTGGCATGTGACGCCCGGCAGCGTGGCCGGGGCGTCGTCCACGCTCGGCGAGGTCATCATCAACCCCGGCAAGGGGCACGAACGGCATCTGCACCCCGAGTCCGACGAGATCCTGTACATCATCGAGGGCGAGGGACGCCAGACCGTCGGCGACGAGCCGGAGTTCCCGGTCAAGGCCGGCGACGCGGTCTGGATCCCGCGCGGCGTGCTGCACAGCACGTTCAACACCACCTGGCGGCCACTGCGGATCATCGCCACCTACACGCCAGGGGGCGCCGAGGCGGCCCTGCGCGAGCTGCCCGACTTCGTCGAGCTGCCTCCGGGTGAGGGTCCCCGCTGGGCCGTGGACCATGGGGACGGAGGCGCTCAGCGCCGATCGTGACGGGCCTGTCGTGCGGGCCGGTCGCGGGCGGTGGTCGTGGTTCGGCGATCATCCGGCGTCCGCCTACCGGGCCGCCCGGGGGCGACCCGGTGGTAGCAGGCGTCGTGCCGGTCGGACCTTACTGGGCGCCGTCGTCGTCCTCGTCGTCACCGCCGGGGGCGGAACCGGCGCCGTCGGGCTCCGGCTGCGGCGCGGGATCGGACGGCTTGTCCTTGGGAGGCCCGCTGTGCTTGCCCATCTGCCTCGTTTCTCCCTCCACTCCAGTGATTGCTAAGCGTGAGGGTATGGCTACGCACAGCCGGACGGCAAGCCCTTATCAGCGGCTGTCCAGGGGGTTCAGACGGCGAGCCGCTGGGCGACGTGGGCGCGGAATTCCGCCACCTTGATGGTCTTCTCATAGGGCTTGAGTCTTTTGTCGAACTGCTTGAGGCGTTCGACGACACGCGGCGACGGGGCCAGGCCGGTGTCGGAGAGGGACCGCCGGGCCGTGTCCAGAGCCTGTTCCAGTTCGCGCTTGCCCAGGTACGCGTGGGCCGCGCTGATCCAGGTCAGTTGCGCGGATCGGGGCCGGGGAAGCGTGAACCTGCGCGCCGCCGATTCCGCGTTCTCGACCGCCCGGTCGGCCTGGCCGAGCAGCCGCCAGCTCACGGCGGTCTCCGCGCCCAGCTCGTGCTCGTCGTATCGCACGCTCCAGTAGGGGTCACGGTCGCTCGCCCCCTGAGCGAAGGCGCGCTCGCCCTCGCCGATCAGCTTTTCGACCTCCTTGGCACTGTGGCCGTCGCCGGTCTGACCTGGGCGGGTGATCAGTGCCCGCGTCCACGCCTCGCGCACCAGCAGCAGCGCCATGAAACGCGGCGGGGCCTCCCCTCGCCGGGCGCTGTCCACGGCGGCGCGGGCCAGCAGTGCCGCCTGTTTGTGCTCCCCGGTGTAGATGGCCTGAAGGCTCATGTTCGTCAGCACGTGCGCGCCGAACAGCGGGTTGTCGGCGACCTTGGCCAGTTTGAGCGCCTGGCCGTAGTAGTGCTGGGCCTGACCGTGGTTGCCCTGGTCGAAGGCCGTCCAGCCGACGAGTGAGACGATCTCCGCCGCCGCGGGCAGGAGGGCCGCGCCGACCCGTTCGTTGTAGGTGCCGCGCAGCATGGGGGCGACGGTGGTGTTCAGGTAGTCGACCACGGCGGGCCGGGCGATGGCGCTGCCGTACTGGTGGTCGAGTCGGCTGAGCGTTCGCCACATCTGGTGCAGCCGATCGACGTCGGGCATGCCCACGGCGCGTCCTGCCGCCTGCGAGGCCGCACTGCCGGACGGGCCGTAGCTCCAGGCCGACAGCCAGCCGTCTACCGCCGCCGGCACGAAGGGCAGAGCCGCTAGAAGGTGGCGCCTTTCGAGGTCCACTTCAGCCCTCCAGATCTTCTCGGCCACTTTCACCGTAGATTCCATGGACATGTCACTGAAGTCCGTCAAAGGGAAGACCTCTGTTTCGACGGGCTCGCCCCCCTCCACCCATCGCTCGACCTCCTCCCCCGTCACCCCGAAGACGGCGGCGATCCGCGCCCGGTACACAGGGCGGATGTCCTGCCTGCCGCGCTCCCAGCGGCTGACCGTGGTGGTGGCCACGAGCAGCGCCTCGGCGGCGTCGTCCTGATTCATGCCGAGCCGTTTGCGCGCCCGCGCCAGCTCGGGCCGCCCACGCGGGATCCCGGCGCCGCCGTCCATGATGCCTCCTTGTATCCAATCGACTACTCATTGTGTCCGGCCGACTTGAGGCGCGATCGCCCGTCGCGGGAAACGGCAGGGAAACGACCACCGCCGCCGTGTCACTCGTTCCGCGCGGCCAACGGCGCGGCCGGAAACTGCCGGACCCGATCCGGCGTGCCGTTTCCTGCTCCTCACATCGACGAGTGAAGGAGCAGCCGCCCATGCCGAACCCCCCGACGCCCGGCCGTCCGCGCGGGCCCATCGACGTGATCGTCCAGGCGCTACTGGCCGGTACGGCGGTGCGCGAGGCCCGGCGCGTGGTGCGCGCGGCGCTCGAAACGGAAGGGCTCGGCGAGGACGCGATCTTCGACGCCGAGGTGGCCGTGGCCGAGCTGGCGGCCAACGCCGTACGGCATGCCCGCCCGCCGTACGAGGTGCGGGTGTTCACCGTCGCGGGGATCCCGGCCTGGTGTGAGTGCGTGGACGGCGAGCCCGCGTCCGGCCGGGTGGAGGCGGCGCTGGCCCTGGCGGGCACGGGTCACGGGCGCGGCTCGCTCGCCGAGCACGGCCGGGGGCTGGCGCTGGTGCATGGGCTGTCCGAGGGGTACTGCCGGGCGTACACGACGGCGCTGTCCGGCACGGGGGCGCCGGGCAAGGCCGTGGCGTTCGCGCTGCCCAGCCGGTCGGGGGCCCGGCTGATGTTCCCGCCGACGCTCACTATTCCCTGTATTTCCTATTGATTTTACCGGGAACGCCGCGCACCATCGAAGTGGCCTTACCCCGCACACCCACGGAGAGCCGAATGCCAGTTGCCACCAGCACCCTCGACATCCGGCGCGTCGCCGGGCACATCGGCGCGGAGATCAAGGGGGTCGATCTCAGCCGTCCGCTCGACCCGTCCACGGTCGATGAGATCCGCAGAGCCCTGCTCGCCAACAAGGTCGTCTTCTTCAGGGGCCAGACGCTCGACCACGGCTCACAGATCGACTTCGCCCGGCAGTTCGGCGAGCCGACCCACGCCCACCCGCACGAGGACGCCCCGCCGGAGGACCACCCGCAGATCCTCACCATCGACCCACGGCGCTACGAGCAGCGCTACGGCGTGGGCTACCGCGAGCAGTACCGGGAGCGCCGCTACTCCTACTACTCCGGCTGGCACACCGACGTCACCGCCGCCGTCAACCCTCCCGCGGCCTCCATCCTGCGCGCCGAGACCGTCCCGGAGTTCGGCGGGGACACCCAGTGGACCAACCTGGTGGCCGCCTATGAGGGGCTCTCCGAGCCGCTGCGCCGCCTCGTGGACGGCCTGCGCGCCGAACACCGCTTCCTGGCGGGCTACAAGCCGGCGGAGGAGGGCAAACTACAGAAGCGGATCAACGACAACCTGCTGGTCTCGGTGCACCCGGTGGTGCGCGTCCACCCCGAGACCGGGGAGCGGGCGCTGTTCGTCAACCCCGGCTTCACGGACCGGATCGTCGGGGTGTCGGCGTTGGAGAGCCGCCGCATCCTGGAACTGCTGTACGAGCAGATCACCCGGCCCGAGTACACCGTCCGGTTCCGGTGGGCGCCCGGGAGCGTCGCCTTCTGGGACAACCGCGCCACCGCCCACCTGGCCCCGACCGACCTCGACCATCTCGACGTGCAGCGCACCCTGCACCGGGTGACGCTCATCGGTGACCGTCCGGTCGGCCCGGACGGGTTCGTGTCCGAGATCGTGGCCGGGCGCGAGTTCACCGCCGAGGCGCACGTCGTGGCCTGACGGCCACGGCGTACGAACGTGCGGGCGGGAAAGGCGGCGACCCCGCCCGCACAACGCTCCCCCATCCTCAGCCGCGCGCCTCGGCGTCCCCGAGGCCGGATCGGATCGCGTCGATCAGCATGCGGACCAGTTGCTCCCCGCCGACCTGCCATTTCTCCTTCGCCAGGTGGCCGCTGAGCTCCAGTCCCGCGATCCCGTGCGCGCTCGACATCAGCAGAGCGCCGTACCGGCGGGCGTCGGATTCGCCGACCACGTCGGCGACGATGTCGAGGAACCGACCTTCCAGGCGGCTCGCGGCCCCGGCGGCGTCCGGGTCGTCCGCCGGAGTGCTGAACATCAGCGCGTACCGGTGCGGCTGCCGCCGTCCGACCTCGATGAGCGTCAGCAGGGCCCGCTCAAGCCGTGCGCCCGGGGTCATGCCCGGGTCGGCCCGCAGTCGTTCCACCTCGTCCGCCACCGCGTTCCAGGCGTTGACGGCCAGCTCGGTCAGCAGACGCGCCTTGTGCTCGAAGTGCCCGTAGGGCGCGCCGCGCGAGACCCCGGCACGGGCCCCCACCGCGCGGAGGGTCACCGCGTCGGGCCCCCCTTCGTCGAGCAGGTCGGACGCGGCGCGCACCAGGGCGTCCCGGGTCGCCGCAGCGGTCTCGGCTCGCGTCACCACGTCGCCGATTCTAGTTGACAGCGTCATATGAGTGCCCCAAGGTAATTCATATGACAGCGTCACATGGAAATGAGATCATGGTCGTCTCCGGCGCTTCAACGGGCATCGGCGCCGCGACGGCTCGCGAGCTGGCCGCTCGCGGCTTCCACGTCCTCGCCGGAGTCCGGCGCGAACGCGACGGAGACGCGATCCGGGGCGACGGCGTCGAACCGGTGATCCTCGACCTCACGCGGCCCGAGCACGTGCGGGCCCTCGCCGACCGCATCGCCTCCGACCCGCGCCACCGCCCGCTCCGCGCCCTCGTCAACAACGCGGCCATCTCGGTCAACGCGCCGGCCGAGGTCCTCCCCCTGGACGAGTGGCGGCGGCTGTTCGACGTCAACCTGTTCGGGCACATCGCCATCACGCAGGCGCTGCTGCCGTTCCTCCACCGGAGCCACGGCAGGATCGTGAACATCAGCTCGGTGGGCGGGAAGATCGCGATGGCCACGTACGGCGCGTACGCGGGCGCGAAGTTCGCCCTTGAGGCGGTCAGCGACTCGCTCCGCCGTGAACTCGCCCCACATGGAGTCCAGGTCGTCGTCGTCGAGCCCGGCGCGGTGAGGTCCGAGATGGCCGGTCGCGGCGCGGCCACCGCCAACGATCTCGCCGCGATGATGAACCCCGAACAGCGACGGCGGTACGGCGGGCTCATCGAGGCCGTGGTCGCCCACTCGCTGGCGTTCACCCGGAACGGCCTGCCGTCGGCCAGGGCCGGGGCCGTCATCGCCGACGCCGCCACCGTGCGGCGACCGCGCACGCGCTACACCGTCGGCCGCGACGCGGCCCTGCTGACCCGCCTGGCGCGCTTCCTTCCCGATCGGGTCCTCGACCGGATCGCCGCGGCGAACCTCCGGCCGTACCTGCCCCGGCAGGGCACGTAACGGCATCCGAACGTGAGGGCGGGAAAGGCGGCGGACCCGCCCCGAACGGCGCTACGATCATCCGGATTTCGCGATGATCCGGGCTTCTTCACAAGAGAATTGGGATGCGCCGTGCGCCGGTACAGGTTCGGGCGGGCCGCCGCCGTCATCGTCGGCCTCTATCTGGTCTTCGTCGCGGTGGCCTCGGCGCTGGAACTGCGCCGGGGGCGTTACTGGCCCGACTGGGCGAAGATCGCCTGGGCCGAGTCCGATGAGGGGTTCACTTCTCCCCTGCTGTTCGCGGCGGCCGTGGTGCTCATGGCCTGGATGTTCTGGCAGATCTTCCACGGCCCCCTCGTCGTCGCCGAGCCCGCCGGGAGGCCGGAGAAGGCCGTCGTCTGGTTACGCCGGGTGCTCTATTTCGCCGTCGTCGGCGAGCTGATCCTGCTCGAAGTGGCCGATGACCTCTACGACCCGGCGGAGCCGCTTCTCGCCCTGCTGACCTGGGGCGCCTTGGTCGGCCTCTTCGCCAGAGTCCTCGACCGGGCGCCCCGTCCGCTCCGGGCGATCACGCTGGTGTTCGGCGTGCTCTACACCGCCACGCCCCTCCTGTGGCTGGTGGACGAGTTCACCGGCTTCGAGCTCGACATCGATCTCAGGCTGCTGCTCGGCGTCGCCACTCTGGTCTGGACGGCGTTGATCCTCTGGGCGCAGCGGGCCGACGGGCGGTGGAGCGCGGGAACGGTGTGGATCGGCTGGCTGGCCCTCGTCGCCCCGCCCCTGCTGCGACTTCTCCCCGACGCCTACTCCGACCCCGGCTGGATGATCGGCCCCTCTCGTTTCTCCTCCTGGGTCGTGATCATCGAGGCACTCGACCTGCTCACCGCGGTCTGGCTCGCGCGCAGCGCCCACGAACTGGCCCACCCGCGTGGCGCGGTGACGCCCCGGGCGGGTCTCCCGCGAACGCTCAAAGCGGTGTGGGTGCTCATTCCGGCCCTGTTCGCGGTCCAGGCCGAGGAGACGCCCCGGTTCACCTACACCGGCATGGACGACGGGTGCTTCGCCTGGACGGCCGAGCACCGCCCCTACGGCGACACGCGCCCGGAGGACCGTGAGCGCGCCTTCCTATGTCATGCCAGGTCCACCATGGACGGCATGGATCCGTCGTTCCCGGACGAGGTGCCCGACCAGCGGATCCTCGCGTACGGCAGAGCGCTGTGCGCCGCCCGCGATGTGGAAGCGGAGCAAGCCCTGCCCCCGGCGCCCGGCGGGGGCAGGAGGTCCAGGGCCTACGACGCGAGCCGGTTGGTGTTCCTGTGCCCGGAGATCATCGGCGCCGAGCAGCCCGGCCTGTTGCGCGGCAGCGCCCAGGTCAGACAGGACACGCGCGACTTCATCGCCGAGGAGAACGCGCGCTGCGCCGACCCCTGGCCCCGCGTGCGCGCCCACCGGCAGGGGACGGTCGCCTACTTCCTCGGCGAGGGCGGCGGCTACTACATCTACGACGACAAGACCGACGTGGAGGACACCGGCGAATCCGACACCAGGGATCGGAAGGACGGGTTCATGGAGGTGACCGAGACCGGCGCGGTCGTGGAAACCTGGATCGAGAACGAGCCGCTCTGCGTCACCGCCAAGGCGTTCCGCTCCGCCCCGCCGCTGCGCGCCAAGGGGTGGGCCCTGGTCTCCGAGGTCGGCGTGCGGAGCAGGAGCGGGCGGCTGGCCGTCCCCCAGTCGGGCGAACTCGGCGGGCCGTCCGCCACCGAACTGCCCAACCTGGCCGCCGCCGGCCCCGGCCGCTACCGCGTGCGGCTCTACGTCAGGGACGACGGCGAGCACCCCATCGAGCATCTGATCGTGACCTACCCCGGACGATCCGACAAACGGGTGATTCTTAGCAAGTAGCCCTTCTCACCAGGGCGGACTCTCTACGCGTAGACGGTGGACGATCACGCATAACGGGAAGATGTCCCGCATGGGCGTGCGAGACCGGAACAACGTCGTGATGACCGGGCCTCCCGATGCTCCCGTCGTGATGCTGGCCCACGGATTCGGCTGTGACCAGAACCTCTGGCGGCTGGTGGCCCCGGTCCTGGCGAAGGAGTTCCGGGTGGTCATGTTCGACTACGTGGGCTCCGGCGGCTCCGACCTGTCGCAGTGGCGCGAGGACCGCTACGCCACGCTGGACGGCTACGCCCGCGACGTGCTCGACATCGCGGGCGCGCTCGACCTGCGCGGGGCGGTGTTCGTCGGCCACTCGGTCAGCGCGATGATCGGCGTGCTGGCCGCCGCCGCCGAGCCTGAGCGGTTCGGCGGGCTGGTGCTGCTCGTCCCCTCCCCCTGCTACATCGACGAGGAGGGCTACCGGGGCGCGTTCACCGCCGCCGACATCGACGAGCTACTGGACTCGCTGGAGGCCAACTACCTGGGCTGGTCGGCCGCGATGGCCCCGGTGATCATGGGCAACCCGGAGCGCCCCGAGCTGGGCGAGGAGCTGGCGAACGCCTTCTGCCGTACCGACCCGGCGATCGCGCGGGTGTTCGCCCGCGCCACGTTCCTCGCCGACAACCGGGCCGACCTGCCCGGCGTGCGCGTGCCGACCCTCGTCGTGGACTGCGAGCACGACGTGATCGCGCCCCGCGAGGTCGGCGCGTACGTGCACGCCGCCATCCCGGGCAGCCGCCTGGTCACCCTGCGGGCCACCGGCCACTGCCCACAGCTCAGCGCCCCGGAGGTCACCGCCGCGGCCATCGCCGACTTCGCCCGCCGTGTCTGATCCCCAGCGCGAGGAGTGCGCCCCGCCGTTGGAGGACAGCGCCGACGACCTGTACGAGAACGCGCCCTGCGGCTACCTGTCCACCCTGCCGGACGGCACCATCGTCAAGATCAACGGCACCCTGCTGGACTGGCTCGGCCGTCGCCGCGAGGACGTGGTCGGACGGCTGCGCTTCACCGACCTGCTCACGGTCGGCGGCAGGCTCTACCACGAGACGCACTACGCCCCGCTGCTGCACATGCAGGGCCGGGTCGGCGAGATCGCGCTGGAGCTGGCCACGGCCGGGGGCGGACGGCTGCCGGTGCTGGTCGCCTCGGTGGTGAAGCACTCCGCCGAGGGCACGCCGGCGCTGATCCGGACCATGATCTCCGACGCCCGCGCCCGGCGGGCCTACGAGGCCGAGCTGCTGCGCGCCCGCCGCGAGGCGGAGGAGGCCCACCGGGCGGCCGAGGTGGACCGGGCGCGGCTGCAGCAGGTGGTGGCCACGCTGCAGAGCAGCCTGCTGCCGCCGTCGCTGCCCGCCGTACCGGGGCTGACGGCGGTGGCCCACTACCAGGCGGCCTCGCCGGACAACCTGGGCGGCGACTTCTACGACCTGTTCTCGCTGGGCGGCGAGCGCTGGGCCTTCTTCCTGGGCGACGTGGTCGGCAAGGGGCCGGAGGCGGCGGCGGTGACCTCGCTGGCCCGGTACACGCTGCGGGCGGCGGCGATGCACGACCCGGCCCCGGCGAAGGTGCTCGCCACGCTGGACACCGTCCTGAACGAGCGCCACACCGGCGAGGACCCCCGCTACTGCACGGTCATCGCCGGGTCGCTCTCCCCCGGCGACGGCACGTTCGGCGTCGAGCTGGCCAGCGGCGGGCATCCGCCCGCCCTGCTGCTGCGCGCGGACGGCGAAGCCGCGTACCTGCCCACCACCGGCGGGCTCGTCGTGGGCCTGCTGCCCACCGCGACGTTCATCTCGACCGGGGTCGTGCTCCGGCCGGGCGACACGCTGCTGCTCTACACCGACGGGCTCACCGAGGCCCGCACCGGGAAGGGCGACGAGCGGTTCGGCGACGCGGCGCTGCTCGACCTCGCCCGGCGGCTGGCCCCGGCCACGGCGCGGGAGACCGTCGCCGCGATCGTGGACCTGCTGCACGGGTTCGGCGACGGCCTGGAGGACGACGCCGCGCTGCTGGCGCTCGGCGTGCCCGCCTAGCCGAGCGCGCCCATCGCCCGGTTGGCCTTGCCCATGGCCGAGGTGAGCGAGGCCAGCTCGTCTCGGGTCAGGGTGTCGATCAGGTACTTGCGCACCACATCGACGTGGCCGGGCGCGAGTCGCCGCAGGCAGTGCAGGCCCTGCTCGGTGAGCACCGCCAGGACTCCGCGCTCGTCGTCGGGGCAGTCGGTCCGCCGCACCATTCCGGACTTCTCCAATTGCCCGATTTGGTAGGTCAGCGCGCTCTTCGACACCACGACCAGCCTGGCCAGTTCGGTCATCCGAAGCTGGCGCTCGGGGGCCGCGGAGAGCGCGACCATGATCTCGTACTGCGGGTGCGTGACCCCCGCGTCGGACTTGAGCTGCTCTTCTATCAGCTTCTCCAGCCGGTGGTAGGCGGTCAGGAACGCATACCAGGCGGCAAACTCCTCGGAGTCCAGCCATCGGGTTTCGGGCACGTTTCCCAGTTTACTGTTGTTTAGATTTGAACGAACCTCTACAGTAGCAGTCGTTCAAATTCGAACCAGTTGTCAGGGAGGCGTTCATGATCGACCGCGCCCGGCCCATCGCGTTGCTGCTCGCCAGGGTGGCCATCGGCGCCGTCTTCTTCGTCCACGGCTGGATGAAGCTGACCCAGATGGGCCTCGGCATGACGACCCAGTTCTTCGAGGGATCCGGGGTGCCGCTGGCGATGATCGCCGCGCCCGCGATCACCTTCCTGGAGATCATCGGTGGTGTCGCCTTCATCCTCGGCGCGGCGCTCCCCGTGTTCGGCGTCCTGCTCGCCCTCGACATGGTGGGCGCGATGTTCTTCGTCCACTTCGCCAACGGCTTCACCGTGGACAAGGGCGGCTACGAGTTCGTGCTCGCCCTCGGCGCGGGAGCCCTCGCCGTGGCCTTCAGCCGCGGCGGCGCGTTCGCCCTCGACGATCTCTGGCACCGTCGCCGCCAGAGCGCCACGACGAACGCCTGAAGACGTGGTGCGAGGCGTGGTCCCCACTGACCAAGCCCGCGTCTCGCTCCACCGCACAACCCTCCCGGCACGGTACGACGGGGTCCGGCCCGCCGTAGCGTGCCGGGAGGCCCATAGCCGCCGGACATACGCCCTTCCCCGGTCGTAAGATCCCAGCACGACGGCGGCGCGTGCTGTCAACCGAACGTGCCGGTCCCCCGTCTCCACTTGTGTCACATCCGTCGCAACTGGAGTCCACTGTGCGCGTCCGCTCACCCTTAGCCCGACTGTCACTCGGCCTCTTACTCGCCGCCGGTCCCGCACTCGCCGGGGAACCGGCCCACGCGACGACAGCGACCTCAGCGACCTCGGTGGTGGAGTACTCCTGCACCGACACCGCGACGAACATTCCGCAGCCGGTCAGCCTGAACATCGAGCTGACCATGCCGACGTCGGCCCCGCTGGACGCGACGATGACCATCACCTGGACCGGCCGCTACTCCTCCGCCGGCATCCTCGCCCCCGCCATTGGGCTCCCCGCGGGGGCCAAGCTCTTCGCCTACGCGGGCATCAGCGGCATCGACAAGCTCACCTCGGCCACCGGGACCGCCAGCCTCGCCCCCACCGACGCGGACGGGATCATCGAACTGCCCGACGGCGGGGTGACCCTCAGCACCACCCCCAGGGCCAACGGCACGGGAACCGTCCGGCCCGGCGACATCAACATCGGCACCAGCACGCAGAACCTGCTGATCAAGTGCGAGGTCACCAACAAGGACGCGCTGACCACCTATCCCCTCACCGTCGGCACCGGCGGCACGGGCGGCGGCTCCAGCCCGAGCCCCAGCCCCAGCCCGAGCGCCAGTACGAGCACTAGCCCGAGCCCCAGCCCGTCCGCGTCCGAAGACGACGACACCGACCTCACCGAGTCGGACGGCAACGGCAGCGTGGCCAAGACCCCGATCGGCGGGGCGAGCACCGGAGGCGGCGGCGACGCGGGCCCCGACGGACGCGTGCTGGTACTGGTCGGAGCCGTCGTCATCCTCGCCGCGGGCACCGGCCTCACCCTCCGCCGCCGCGGCCTGCACGCCCGGTGACCCACCTCCTGGACGTTCACCGGCCGTAGGTGGATGGTTATGACATGTCACGCCGCGCATTGATCTGGCTGGGCCTGTCGCTGCTGCTCGCGGGCACGGGCACCGTGCTCGCGACCGTGGCGTGGGTGGACCTGCAACAGGCCGACCAGATCGCCGGCGTCGTCGGCGGGACGGCGGGGGTCGCCGGGCTCGTGCTGACCGTCGTCGTGCTGGTCGTCCCGCCGAAGCCCCAGCCGGAACCGGAGCCCGAGCCGGAACCGGCGGCGCGGCCGTCTTCCGGGAGCGCCCGCATCGACCAGCGCATCACCGCTTCGGGCCCCGGCTCCACCGCCTTCGGGGTGATCAACGGCGACATCGTCCACCACCCCGGCCCCCCGGGAAAGCCGCCAGGCGAGGACCCCGGTGACCCCGCCTAACGTGTGACGGGGAGCATCAGCGCTTCTTCCACACCGTGACGTGGGCCTCGAAGTAGTCGTACTCGCGCGGATTCTGGCGCAGCACGCCCGCCTCGTCCTTCTCCAGCATCAGGTCCAGGCCGCCGGACAGCACGTTCTTCAGGCCCTGCTCGCTCGTGACGCAGTCGCCTGAGGACCCGAGCCAGGTCTCCGGGGGGCTGAACTCCGGGTACCAGGACCATGGGCAGGCGACCATGAGCAGCCCGCCCCGGCGCAGCAGGGCCGTGGAGTCGGTGAACTGACGCAGGCACACCTCGGGGTCGCGGACGCGGTCCAGCACGTTGGAGAGCACCACCGCGTCGTACGGGCGGGACGGCACGGCGAGCGAGCACGCGTCGTCCACGTCGAACTCCACGCGGGCCCGCCGCTCGGCCTCGGGCAGGGTCACCTGGATCTCCCTGGAGAACGGCCCGAGCTGCACCACGCTGAAGGTCCCGCCGCCGTGGCGCGTCAGCGACTGGGCGATCTCGATGGACCGGGGGCTAGCGTCGATGCCGACCACCACGTCCTGCACCCACGTGCTCAGCGCGTGCGAGATGCCTCCGACGCTGCACCCGGCGTCCAGCGCGGTCCGCACGAGCGTGCCGGTGCGCAGCGCGACCAGCTCCAGCAGTTCCGACAGGCGCGCGGGATAGCCGTGCGAGGGGGCCAGCGGATGATGCGGGCGCTCGAACGCGTCCTCCACGGTCCCGTAGTGCATGAGCAGGTACTTCGATATGTCGCGGGCCGTCTCGTAGGCCGAGCCGTCTGCCTCGTCCTGGAGCAGCTCGTCTTCCTTGAGAAGCACAGGGGGTACTGCCACTGTCTCGCTCCCTGATTCGTCGGTCGATGGACGGCGTGCCGTCACGCTGGTCCGGGCCGCGCCCTGCGGCGCAGCATCGGTCTGGCAGGGCGGGCCTCGTCGAGTCGTTCCGCGAGCCTCGCCACCGTGGGGGCGTCGAAGACCGCGCGGATGCCCACCTCCACGTTGAGCACCGCGCGGATCCGGTTGACCAGGCGGCCCACCTGCAGCGAGTGCCCGCCGAGGTCGAAGAAGCTGACGTCTGCGCCTACCTCCGGCAGGCCCAGCACCTCGGCGAACAGGCCGCACAGCAGCTCCTCGCGCGGCGTGCGCGGGCCCCGGCCGGTGCCGTCCTGCCTGGGGACGGGCAGCGCGGCGCGGTCGAGCTTGCCGTTCGGGGTGACCGGCAGCGCGGCCAGCGCGACGATCGCGGCCGGGACCATGTAGTCCGGGAGCACCCGCGCCGCCTCGGCGCGCAGCAGGGCCGGATCGGGCTCCTCGGGCGCGCCCGGCACCGGGGTGACGTAGGCGACCAGCCGTTTGCCGCCCGACCCGTCGTCGGCCGCGACGACCGCGGCCTGCCCGACGCCGGGCAGCGCCGCCAGCGCGGCCTCGACCTGGGCGGGCTCCACCCGGTGGCCGCGGATCTTGACCTGGTCGTCGGCCCGGCCGGTGAAGATCAGGTCTCCGTCGGCGTTCCAGCGGGCCAGGTCGCCGGTGCGGTACATGCGGGTGCCCGGCGGGCCGTACGGGTCGGCGACGAAGCGCTCCGCCGTCAGCGCGGGCTGTTCCGCGTAGCCGATGGCCAGCCCCGCGCCCGCGAGGTGGACCTCGCCCTCGACGCCGTGCGGCACCGGCCGCAGGCGGTCGTCGAGCAGGTGGATCCGGGTGGCGTCCAGCGGGAGCCCCAGCGGCACCGGCGAGCCGTCCAGGGCCGGGACGATGTGCGGGGCCTGGGTGACGCACAGGGTGGCCTCGGTCGGGCCGTAGGTGGTGCGGACGATCAGCCCCGGATGCTCGCGCAGCAGCCGGTCCACGGCCTGCGGGGCGATCACGTCGCCGCCGGTGGTCACCTCGGTCAGCCGTCCGAACGCCCCGGTGGCGTCCTCGGCCAGGACGCGGAACAGCCCGGCGGTCAGCGACAGGTGGGTCACCTCGTGGCGGGCCAGTTCGGCGGCGAAGACCGTCGGGTCGATGAGGTCGGAGGCGGCCACGGCCACCGCCGCCCCCTGCGTCAGCGGGGCGAAGATCTCGTAGACGGACGCGTCGAAGGCGTGCGGGGCGTGGAACAGCACCCGGTCGCCCTCGCCGATGCCCCAGCACTGGTCAAGGGCCAGGTCGGCGACGTTCTGGTGGGTGACCACGATGCCCTTGGGCCTGCCGGTGGAGCCGGAGGTGAACATCACGTATGCGGGCTGCCCCGGATCCACCCGGGGCAGCGGGCGGCCGGGATCGGCGTCGGCGGGTGGGGCCGGTTCGTCCTGCGGGACCGTGATGACGTGGCGGCCCTCGGCGGCCTGCTCGACGGTCAGCGCGTGGAACCGGTAGGCGGCGTCGGTGAGCAGCACCGGGCCGGTCACCGTGGCGAGCACCGCGCGCGACTGCGCGTCCGGCTGCTGCGTGTGCAGCGGCAGGTAGTAGGCGCCGGCCCTGAGCACGGCCAGGATCGCCACGATCAGCTCCGGCGAGCGCCGCATCAGCAGCGGCACCGCCGTGCCCGGCCGGACTCCCGCGCGCAGCAGGTCGCGGGCCAGCCGTCCGGAGCGTGCGTCCAGCTCGCGGTAGGTGAGCCGTCCGGCGTCGTGCAGGACGGCGGGCGCGTCCGGTGTCCGCGCGGCCCGCTCGGCGAACAGCCCCGTCACCGTGCGGGACGGCGGCGGCCCGCCGGTCGCGTTGAACACGGCCAGCCGCCGGCGCTCCCCCGCCGTGCGCACGTCGAGGTCGCCGACCCGGGTGTCCGGAGCGGCGGCGACCTGGGCCAGCACCTTGAGCAGCCGCTCCCCGAACGCCCGGACGGTGCCGCGCTCGAACAGGCCGGTCGCGTAGGTGAGCTGGAGCCGGTCGTCCCGCAGGGTCACCTCCAGCTCGAAGCGCGACACCTCGTGGACGGCGTCCTCGGGCGTGCAGTCCAGGCCGGGCAGGGCGAACGCGGGGACGGAGTCCAGCTCGCTCTGCACGGTCAGGCACACCTGGATGAGGGGGTGGTGGGTGAGGGTGCGGGCGGGCTGGAGGTCTTCGATGAGCCGGTCGAAGGGGAGGTCGG
>NZ_JARLTC010000057.1 GCF_029382225.1 Spongiactinospora sp. TRM90649 | reverse complement strand
GCCTATCCAGGCCGGATCAGGTAAAGAGGTTCTTCATCACCCGGGAAGGATCTTTACACACTTGAGGTGACAAGCTCAGACCAGCAGCCGCCGCACGGCGGGGCGATGGGCGGCCTGGGGCCGGTACCACCGTGGGCCCGATATCCGATCCCAGTCCACCTGTGCCGCGCCGCGCATGCCACCGGCTTCCCCTATGTGGCGGGGCGGGTGGTGAGGATGGAGGCGGTGGTGGCGAGGAGGAGGCAGGTGGTGATGATGGTGAGGATGATGGGCCAGGGGATCACCAGGGGGACGGGGGAGCCGAGGAGTTCCTGGTAGCCGTGGCGCATGCCGAGGAGGGCGGGGATGGCCACCAGGGCGCCGAGGGCGGTGCCGAGGATCACCACGAGGGCGGATTCGGCGGTGACCATGGTGAGGATTTGGCGGGGGGTGGCGCCGGAGAGGCGGAGGACGGCGAAGTCGCGGGCCCGGCCTGCCGCCGCCATCATCAGGGTGTTGGCGATGGCCACCGCCGCGTACGCCGTGGACACCACGACCAGCAGCACCGTGAAGATCCAGACCAGGCGGTCCTCGTCGGCGTCCGCCGCGGCCGCGAAGGTGGGTATGTCCACGAGGCGCGAGCCCGGTACGTCGTGGGACGGGTCGGGCTGTGCGACGTAGGACACATCGGCCATGACCACGGGGTCGTGGCTTCTGACCAGGTCGCGGGGCAGAAGCAGGTCGGAGGGGAGGTTCTCGGCCACGCCCGCGACGGTGAGGGAGACCGGCCTGCCGTCCTCGAACGTGCCCGGCAGGGTCGATCCGGGGCGCAGGCCGCGCTGGGCGGCCAGCCGCGGGGACACGAAGATCGAGCCGTCGCGCAGGGCTTCGGGCGCGCCCGAGAGCAGACGCACGTTGCCCGCGCGCTCCAGTAGGGCCGGGGTGACGCCGAGGCCGCTCAGGGCGTCGCCGTCCGCCTCGTACAGGGCGGTGAACAGTGGCGACTCGCCGCCCGAGGACGTGGCCGCCGCCTCGGACAGGCCGGGCACGCCGTCCGGCATGATGACCGAGCTCGTCCTGATCTCCGTCGCGTGCTCGGCGGCGTAGCTGGCCGCCGTCGTCTGCACCATGCCGGTGATCAGCACCGCGAAGCCCACGGTGACCAGCACCGGCGTGGCCGTCGCGGCGGTACGCCGGACCGAGGTGAGCGCGTTCTCCCGCACCAGGGTGCCGATCGCGCCGCGACCGCGCGCGAGCGGCCAGGTGAGCAGCCTGGCCACCGGCGGGACGAGCGCCGGGGCGAGCAGGGCCATGCCCACGATCAGCGCCATCGCCGCGTACAGGCCGTTCGTGACAAGCCCCTCGGAACCGGACAGGGCGGAGCCGACCGCCGCCAGCAGACCCAGGCCGCAGAAGACGCCCCCGGCGATCCACCGGCCGCGCGGCATCGGGCGGTCGTCCACGGCGGCCTCGCGGAGCGCTTCGAGCGGGCGCACCCCCGCCGCGCGGCGCGCCGCGGACCACGCCCCGGCCAGCGCCACGACGATCCCGACGGCGAACGCGCCGAGCAGTGGCAGCGGCGTGACCTCGACGGTGAACCCGGCGGGCTCGAACCCTGCCGTGACCAGCAGGCCGCCGAGCCACGGCCCGAGGGCCACCCCCAACGCGACGCCACCGGCCGCCGCGACGACCGCGATGGCCAGCGCCTCGCCGTACACCATCCGGCGCACCTGGCGCGGGGTCGCGCCCACGGCCCGCAGCAATCCGAACTCGCGCCGCCGCTGCGCCACGCCGAACGCGAACGTCGAGGCCACCACGAAGATCGCTACGAACCCGGACAGCACGCCCATCGCGGTGAGCACCTGCATGCCGATCCAGCGGGACCTGGCGTCGTCACGGGGTTCGAGCGCGGTGCGGGCGTCCCCGGTGAACACCACGCCGTCGGCGCCGGTCGCCGCCCGCGCCGCCGTGGCGACGTCGGCCACGTCCGCGCCCGGCTCGACGGTCAGCCCGATCGCGCGGACGCCCGCCGACAGCCCGGCCACATCGGCGTCGGCCATGAACACGCCGGGCGCGTCCACCGTGCCGGACACCCGGTGCGCCGAAGGCCCGCGCGCGGTCAGCACCGTGACCTCCGCGCCGGGTGACAGCCCGAGCGCCCGGTCCAGCACCACCTCGCCCGCGCCCGGAGCCCGCCCGGAGGCGAGCCGGTACGGCGCCAGCGCCGCCGTTGACCAGGCGTGCCCATCGTCCGCTTCGACCGGCCTGCCGCCGATGACCGGCTGCGCGTAGAACGACCGATCCGGTACGGCCAGCGCCACCCCCGGCACCTCCTCCAGCCGCTCCACCAGCCGTTCCACCGTCTCCGGCGCCCACGGCCTGCTCGGCGTGAAGTTCCCTTCCGCCCGCTCGATCACGTGCACCGACACCATGACCGGCGCCCCCGCGTACCGTCCGGGCACCTTCGGCACCGCCGACACCAGGGCCAGCGCCGTCATCGAGACCATCGCCACCCCGAGCAGCAGCGCCACGAACCCCCCGGCGAAGGACGCCCACCGCTCACGCACCGCGGCCAGGCTCAGCATCCCGCCGCCTCCTCTTCCAGGTTCGCCATCCGCCGCGCGACCGACTCGGCCGTCACACCGGAGGTGAACTCGTCCACGACCCGCCCGTCGGCGAGGAACAGCACCCGGTCGGCATAGGAGGCGGTGACCGGGTCGTGCGTCACCATGATCACGGTCTGCGCCTGGTTGTCCACCAGGTTCCGCAGCATGCCGAGCACCTGACGCGACGCCTTCATGTCGAGCTGTCCGGTGGGCTCGTCCGCGAACATCACGGCCGGCCGGGTGATCAGCGCCCGGGCGATGGCCACCCGCTGCTGCTCGCCGCCGGACAGCCCGCTCGGCCGGTGCCGCACCCGGTCGGCCAGCCCCACCTCGGCCAGCGCGGCCCGCACCTCGGCGGGCGGCGCCGGACGGCCCGCCAGCCGCAGCGGCAGCGCCACGTTCTGCTCCGCCGTGAGCGCGGACACCAGGTTGAACGCCTGGAACACGAAGCCGACCCGCTGACGCCGCAGCAGGGTCAGGCCGTTCTCGTCGAGGGAACCGAGGTCGGTGCCGTCGATGACGATCTTCCCGTCGGTGGGCCGGTCGAGCCCGGCCGCGCAGTGCAGCAGGGTCGACTTGCCCGATCCCGACGGACCCATGACGGCGGTGAGCGTTCCGGCGTGAAAGGCGGCGCTGACACCGTCGAGCGCCTTCACGGTGTGCGCGGCGGTGCCGTACAGCCTGCGCACCGACCACAGCCGCACGGTCTCCCTGTCCTGTTGGATGTCCATGCCGTCCAGCCAACCGGCGGGGGCGGGCGATCACATTGGCGCTGGGACGATAACCGGGGGTATACCCAGCACTACTGTCCCGCGGCCGGCCGTCGGCTACCGTCGATGTCGTGCTCCCGCGTACCGCCCTGTCCGCCCTGACCCGCAGGCCCTCGGTGTTCCTGCGCTCGTCGTGGCCGTGGCGGTCGCTCGCCTACCTGCTGCTGAGCGGGATCTTCACGGTGCTCGCGGCCGTCGTGCTCAACGTGGCCGTGTGGTTCGGCGTCCCGGTCGCCTGCGGGCTCGGCCTGGCCGCGGTGGCGGTGCTCGGCCTCCCGGTGGCGAGGTTCGAGCGGTGGCGCCTGCGGCTCGTCGACCAGGACCCCGTGACCGGCCCGCACCGGCGGGTGCGGGGGCCGCGCGCCTGGTTCACCGTCCGCCTGCGCGAGCAGGCGACGTGGCGCGACCTGGGCTTCACCGTGGTCGCCCTGTTCGCGCTGTGGTGGATCGACCTCGGCGTGATCTCCCTCGCCACCTGGGTGCCGATGCTGCTGCTGTCGGCGCCGCTCCAGCCCGGCACCGAAGCGCCCGCCTCGGTGCTCCTGGCCGTGGGCGGCCTGTCGCTGCTCCCGCTGTCGGCGTACCCGGTGGCGGCCTGGGCCGGCGCCCGCGCGATGATCACCCGCGCGGTGCTCGCCCCCGGCGAAGCCGAGATCATCCGCTCCCGCGCCCGGCTCGTGGACGCCTTCGAGGTCGAACGCCGCCGCATCGAGCGCGACCTGCACGACGGCGCGCAGCAACGGCTGGTCGCGCTCAGCATGCGGCTCGGCCTCGCCCGGCTGGACCTCCCCCCTGACTCGGCCGTGGCGGCGCAACTGGCCCAGGCCCACGATGAGGCCAAACAGGCGCTCGCCGAGCTGCGCGAACTGATCCGCGGCGTGCACCCGCAGGTCCTCACCGACCGGGGCCTTGAGGCCGCCGTCCGCGACGTGGCCGGCCGCTCGCCCGTGCCCGTGGACGTCGACGTGGCCCTGCCCGGCAGGCTGCCGTCGCTGGTCGAGGTCACCGCCTACTACGTCGCCGCCGAGGCCATGACCAACATGGCCAGGCACAGCCGCGCGCGGCGCGGGGCCGTCCAGGGGCGCATGGTGGGAGACACCCTGGTCCTGGAGGTCCGCGACGACGGCGTCGGCGGGGCCGACCCGGAGTCGGGATCGGGGCTCACCGGGCTCGCCGACCGCGTCGCCGTCGCCGACGGCGTCATGTTCCTCACCAGCCCGCCCGGCGGGCCCACCGCGCTACGTGTGGAGATCCCGTGCGCCGTCTCCGGATAGTCCTGGCCGAGGACGCCGTGCTGCTCCGCGAAGGGCTCGTCGCGCTGCTCGACCGCTTCGGGCACGAGGTCGTCGCGTCGGTCGGCGACGCGGACGCGCTGGTGCTCGCCGTCCGCGAGCACGAACCCGACATCGTGGTGGCCGACGTGCGGATGCCGCCCGGCCACTCCGACGAGGGGCTGCGGGCCGCGCTCACGCTGCGCGCCGAGCGGCCGCGGCTGGCCGTCCTGGTGCTCAGCCAGTACGTCGAGCAGACCTACGCCGCCGAACTGCTCGACACGGGGGAGCACGGCGGAACCGGCTACCTGCTGAAAGACCGCGTCGGCGACGTCCAGGAGTTCGCCGACGCGGTGGAGCGGGTCGCGAACGGGCACACGGTCGTCGACCCCGAGGTGGTGCGCCAGCTCCTCGGCCGCCGCCGCGACCCGCTGGCCCGCCTGACCCCGCGCGAACGCGAGGTGCTCGGCCTGGTCGCCGAGGGCCGCTCCAACGCCGCCATCGCCCGCGCGCTGGTGGTCACCGAGGCGGCGGTCTCCAAGCACATCGCCGGCATCCTGGCCAAACTCGACCTGCCGCCCGCCGAGGACGACCACCGGCGGGTACTGGCCGTCCTGGCCTACCTGCGGGGCTGATCCGCGGGCTCGGTGAACCCCCGGTAGACCGGGCGCAGGATGTCGAGCAGCGGAATGTGCCGTACCCGGACGGCCGGCGGCTCCAGCGCCCGCAGCAGGATGTCCGGCGTCGTGGTCGCGGCGGGCCGGGTCCGCAGCCGCCCCAGCGGCGCCCCCGGCGAGTAGAAGTCGCCCACGGACTCCGACAGCGGCACGTCGTCCACGCGCAGCGGATCGGACGCCGCCCGCTCCTCCACCGCCCCGCTCAGCGATTCGAGCAGCTCCGCCTTGGCCCGCCCGCGCCAGGCCAGCACCAGGAACGGATCGTCGTCGAACGCCTCGGCCAGCAGGTAGAGCGCCGCCGACAGGTGCTTGCACGGAAACCCCCAGTCGGGGCACGTGCACTCCATGTCGAGCTCGGAGGGAAAGAGCGGGATGCCCAGCTCGTCGAAGACGTCCACGATCTCCACCGGCATCTCCCCGGCCAGCAGCTTGGCCCGGTAGACCGCCTGCGCGGCGAGGGCGCGTTCGACGTCCGCCCACATCGCGTCGTCGTACGCCTCGATCTCGACCGTTACCTCGTACGG
Source organism: Spongiactinospora sp. TRM90649 (assembly GCF_029382225.1). Lineage (GTDB taxonomy): Bacteria > Actinomycetota > Actinomycetes > Streptosporangiales > Streptosporangiaceae > Spongiactinospora. The sequence goes on along the minus strand of NZ_JARLTC010000057.1, from coordinate 30,066 downwards.
CTCCGGCCGCGACCCCTGTACCACCGCCCGCACCTCACCGGGCCCCAGGTCGAGCGAGACCACCTGCCCCTTGCGCGCGTAGGAACGGCCCCGGGTGAGACGGCCCGCGTCGCAGATCTCCTCCAGGATGTCGATGAACCGCCGCGACCACCACTGCTCACCGATCGTGCCCCGCCTGCTGCGCGCCCGCAGCCCGCCCTCGACCTCGATTGGCGTGGTCGCCTCGTACCATCCGTCGGGACCGAACGGCATGTCAGCCCACCGCCTCGGGGTCGAGCCTGAACAGGTCGCGCAACTGGTCGGTGGACAACTCGGAGATCCACTCCTCGCCGCTGCCCACGACCCGCTCGGCCAGGGCCTTCTTCCGCTCGATCATCTCGTCGATCCGCTCCTCAAGCGTGCCCGCGCAGATGAACTTGCGCACCTGGACGTTCCTGGTCTGCCCGATCCGGAACGCCCGGTCGGTCGCCTGGTCCTCGACCGCCGGATTCCACCAGCGGTCCACGTGGATCACGTGGTTCGCGGCGGTCAGGTTCAGGCCGGTGCCCGCCGCCTTCAGCGACAGCAGGAACAGCATCGGCTCGGGATCGTTCTGGAACCGCTCCACCAGTTCGTCACGACGCTTCTTGGTCAGGCCGCCGTGCAGCCACAGCACCGGCCGGTCCAGGTGCACCGCCAGGTACGGCTGCAGCAGCGACCCCCACTCGGCGTACTGGGTGAACACCAGCGCCTTGTCGCCCTCCTCGACGATCTCGGCGGCCAGCTCCTCAAGCCGGGCCAGCTTCCCGGACCGGCCGGCCAGCCGCGAGCCGTCCTTGAGCAGGTGCGCGGGGTGGTTGCAGACCTGCTTGAGCCGGGTCATGGTGGCCAGCACGTTGCCGCGCCGCTCGATGCCCTCGCTCTGGTCGATCCGCGCCATCATGTCGCCCAGCACCGCCTGGTACAGGCTCGCCTGCTCGGGGGTGAGCGTGCACCAGACCTTCATCTCCTGCTTGTCCGGCAGGTCGGAGATGATCGTCCGGTCGGTCTTCAGACGGCGCAGCACGAACGGCGCGGTCGCCCGCCGCAGCGCGTTCGCCGCGTCCTCGTCCTGCCGCGCCTCGATCGGCTCCTGGTAGCGCTGCCGGAATCGCCGCGCGGGGCCGAGCAGCCCCGGGTTGCAGAACTCCATGATCGACCACAGCTCGGCCAGGTGGTTCTCCACCGGGGTGCCGGTCAGCGCCAGCCTGGTCCGCGCGGGCAACGACCGCACGGCCTGCGCCTGCCGCGCCGCACTGTTCTTGATCGCCTGCGCCTCGTCGCAGACCACCCTGCCCCACCCGAACTCCCGCAACGCGTCGAGATCGCGCCACGCCGTGCCATAGGTCGTGATCACCAGATCCGCCCCCGCCACGGCCTCGCCCAGTTCCTCCCCCCGCTTCCTGATCCCCCCGTGATGCACATAGACCCGCAACGACGGCGCGAACCGCGCCGCCTCCTTGTGCCAGTTCGTCACCACCGACATCGGACAAACCAACAACGTCGGCGCCACCTCCCCACCCTCCCGCTCCTCAAGCAACAACGACAGGGTTTGGGCAGTGTTGTGGGCCAGCATCCCGCCCGCGATAAAATTCTGCTCGGAGGCCACCTCGAAGTCGTATACGTATCCCTCGTAGTCAATCTCCTCGACCGACACGACCCGCGCATAGAAGACCTCCTTCGAGGCACGGGTGTCCAGCCCGTCACGGATTGCCGGCAGGCGCAGATGATCGAGGGTGGCGTAGGCCGCGCGGACCTTGTCGGTCCATTTGGTGCGGGGACGTGCGAGGTATTCCTCTTCCGACCGCCCGCACAGGATCCGGTCCATGGCGGTGACGGCGGCGCCCGCCGTGCTCCTGGACATTTCCTGGGTGCCGGTGAAGTAGACGGTTCCGACGCCGAAATGCCGCTGCGGCAATCCGGTGACGGAATGCGCCAGCGACAACAGGTCGGACGCGGGCACGCCTCCGACGTTGCCGTTGGCCGGCTTCACGCAGACGGTGTCCAGCTTCGCCTGCTTGCCCGGGTCGGAGAAGCCGATGAGCTCGTGGAAAGTCCGAAGGCTCGTTCCGCCGATCAGGCCGATGCGGTACGGACGCCTGATCCCGGTTCCATTGCTCGCGGCTTTCCACTTTTCCACGCTCCGCAACCAGACGCCGAAGCGGCGGAGCAGGGTGGAGAGCTGCGCCATCAGCCAAGGTGACGCCGAGGTGATCTCGATCATGCCGGACTTGGCGTGGACGCTCCCCTCCGCCGAGAAGTAGTCGCGGAGGAACAGCCGGACCGTCTGATCATCCGCGGCCATGATCATGTCAGGAATGCGCTTCTCGGCGGACAGCCGTCCCCACCGATAGCCGTGCCCGGCGAGGAACCGCGCGTAGTCGGCCGAGCACATGCGCAGCACGTGGACGTCTCTCTCGCGGCGAATGGCGGGCTCGTTGACCGCCAGGCCGAACCGCTTCCCGATGGCGTGGATCCGCACGAGCAGCGATTCCAGGACCGCACGGTCCTTCTGGTAGATCCGCAGGTCACCGACGCGTGACTCGTGTCCCTCGCTGATCTGCCAGGCCAGCAGGGCGGTGAGGTCGGGATCGACGGCGTCGCCCCGCCACACCAGGCGGCTGGGCACGCACACGCGGTCACCGGGCTCGATTCCGGTCGTCCAGCCGTTCAGGCCGAGCAGCCGGTGCCGCCGGGTGATGGTGATCTCGCTGCCGTCGTCCAGGCGGATCCGCCGCAGCGGCTCGCGCACCCGCTGCCGGTAGAGCCGGGTGATCCGGGACTCCACGATCCGCCCGGAGTGGTCGATGGAGTTGGTGATCAGCGGTCCGTCGGGAGTGGACCATTCGCCTTCGCCGTCGGATGTGGCCCGCCCGCCGGACCGAAGCCAGATGTCCTTCGCTTCGATCAGCGTGCCGTTGACGAAGACCGGCGTGTCCGGGAAGACGCACTTCCCCAGGCCCATGTCGTCGGCGAGGATGCCGCCGAGGCCGAGGGAGGAGAGGAAGGAGAGCCAGGAGAGGCCGCGTTCCTGGTAGGGGCGGAGGGTGCCGTGGAAGGAGGCGGGGGTGGGGATGGTCTCAAGGCGGCGGTCGGCTTCGCCGGAGAGGAGGTCGCCGAGGGGGCCGTCGGCGTCGACGTCGAGGAGGGGCAGGCCCTCGTCCTCGCCCTCGACGACCTCGGTGAGCACCTCGGCGACGGTCATCTGGCCGGAGCGGCGGCGTTCGACCACCTTCAGGGCGGCCTTGAGCTGGCGGTCGTCGAGTTCCACCCACTGGCCCCTGATGCGGACCAGGGGGACCTTCAACCGGGCCAGTTCCTCAAGTTCCCGCTCGCTGATGGTGTGGTCGCCCACGGCCAGGTCGAGGCGGAAGTCGACCAGTTCGGTCAGGCCGAAGCCCTGGGCGGCGGCGGCCTTGGGGCCGGTGCGGGCGCGGGTGGTGAGCTTCAGGCCCAGGCCCTTGCGACCGGCCCAGGCGGGGAGCTGCACGCCGTAGCCCGCCGCCTGGAGGAGGGGCGCGGCGTGGCGCAGGAAGGTGAAGGCCCAGGATGTGTCGACGGTCATGCCGGTGGGCTTGGGGGAGCGCAGCGCGGAGTACAGCTCGGGGCACAGGCGCACGGCCCGGCCGAGCCCCGCGAGCAGGGTCTCGTCGGGACGGCGGGGCAGCCCGTGGGGCCGCTCGCCGTCCCACAGCCGTTCGGCCGGTACGTAGAGGCTCGGATCTTCGGTGGACTGCAGCGCGAACTCGATCTCCCACGACTCGTCGTCGTCGGACGGCTCCATCAGCCGGAAGCAGACCCTGGCCGGGCCCTCCAGCTCGTGCGCGGACTCGAACCAGGCGGTGAGGGCCTCCTCCAGCTCCCGCGCGGCGGTCTCCTTGGCGCCGGGGAGGGTGGCGTCGGCCCCGGTCAGGGCCTGCAGCCAGCGGTCGGGCAGGGCGCTCTTCGGGCCGGGCCGCTGCCCGGCGAGCATCCGGTCGGGCAGCCGGGAACGGGTCACCGCGTCGCACAGGCCCGCCAGGGCCGCGTAGAGCAGATCGGCGGACGAGGCGGCGTCGCCGTCGGTGGCGCCGGGCCGGGCGGGGGTCGGCGGGTGCAGGTCGGCGGCGGCCCGGCAGACCGGGGGCATGGCCTGGGCCAGTTCGCGGAAGGCGGCGGCGTCGGGGCCGGTGACGACCGGCCGCCAGCGGGCGGCGCGCATGCCGTCCTCGGTGACGAGCCGCGGCAGCACCCGGCCCTTGCCGACCAGGTCGCGTGCCGTGTCGGCGAGCAGGGCGAGGTAGCGCAGCGACGCGCCGGGGCCCCACTCGGGGGCGTCGGGCTCGGCGGGCGGCGGGTCGGCCAGCAGTTCGAACAGCGGGAGCGCCACCGAGGGGGCCAGCAGCAGGGCGGGCACCCGCCAGGAGGACAGGCGCGGACGGCGGGCCGCGCTCGCCAGGCCCGATTCGGGCGAGGGCAGCGGCCCCTTGGCCGAGCCCGGCAGCGCCAGGGTCAGCTCGGTCTCCTCGGCCCCGGCGGCGTGCTCGCCGAGGGCGGCGGCCAGGGTGGCGGCCGCCGCGCCGAACGGGTGCTCCCGCAGCCGCCCGCGCGAGGCGGCCTCCACGGGCATCGTGGTGTCCTCGGCCCACAGTCCCAGCCGCCCGCCGGCCCACAGGCCGTGCACCACCAGCACCAGATCACCCCGCTCGCCCGCGCCCCAGGGCCGGGGACGGCCCGCCGCGCGAAGGGGCGGGGGGCTCCGGCCGTCACTGCACCATATCTGGACCGGAGTCGCCGCAAGCACAGTCGGTGGCGTCCCAGACCTGCTGGAACGCCTCGGCCGTGATCTCGGTCATGCCGAACTCCCACAGCTCGACCGCCTGGTCGGTGAGGAAGCCGTGGGCGTCTTGCAGATGGCGCCACCAGTACTTGTGCGTACGGCGGTCGGGGCCGATCTCGATCTGTTTGACCGCCCACTGTTCGCCGGTCTCCTCGACGGTCTCGAACAGCCAGACGCCGCCCTGCTCGTCGTGGCCGTGCCAGTAGCGGCGCGGTTCGGCCAGGCCGTCGAGTGCCCGGATGGCCGGGCCACGCTGATCCTCAAGCACCGCTCCAGGGTGCCACGCCGCTCCGACGGTTTCCGTCGAAGCGGATGGCGCGGAGCAGCCCGGCGGCCGGGCGGTCGAGCAGGGTGACGCCGTCGGCGGGCGGTACCGCCCCGGCGCGGGCCTGGCGGACGAGGTCGCGCCAGCGGCGGCAGTGGCGCACGAAGATGGCGGCGGACACGACCCGCCCTCTGTCGTGCTGCCCGGCCCAGGCCGTGCGCGGTTCGACGTCGAGCAGGATCAGGTGCATGGTGGCGCCGGCGCGGTGGGCGAGCCAGGCGAAGCCGTGCAGGATGTGCGGCCAGGTGCCCCGGCTGTGCGCGACCACGGCGTGGCCCGCGCCGATGGCGCGGGAGATCCGCCACACGTGGGTGGCGTAGACGACGGGGGTGTGCAGGCGGGAAGGGAGCGGGCGTAAGAAGCGCGCCCACCGGTTGCGGGCCTGGTAGGTGTCGATCACCAGGGCGCCGCCGGCGGGCACCGGCGCGGTCTCGTCGCCGCGCAGGTCGTAGAGGCGGCGTAGCAGCGTGCTCTTGCCGGCGCCGGGAAGGCCCGCCAGCACGACCAGGGAACCGGGCGGATAGTGGAGTTCGCCGGTGGACGTCGGGTCGCCGGTTGATGTCGGGGCGGCCGGTTCGGCGGCCATACGGCACCTCGCTGGGTAGGGGACTGCCACCATCATGCGTTGTGCCGGCGGTGCGCGGTGCCGATCCGTGCCCACGAGGCCCTGCCGGTATTAGGCGGGGCCGGTATTAGGCGGGCACCTGGGGGTAGCCGGTCGGGAGGGACGATGAGAGGAGTCCGGTATGCGCCGTGACGACAGATCGTCCCCCGATGAGCGGGGACATGACGAGGAGAACGTGCCGCTCGCGGATCGCAGGAGTGATCCGGAGGTGCACGACGTACCCGATTTCGGTGAGGAGGCGACGCCGTCCGCGACCGACCCGGACGGCCGCCCGAAGGGCGACCCCCGCAGACGGGTCTACGGCGGCGACGAGGGGTGGGAACCGCCCACCCAGGTGTGAGGAGGCGCGTCAGACGAGGCCGTGAGCCCGCAGCACGCCGACCGCGCGCACGGTGGCCCAGCCGCGCCATTCCAGCGCCCCCGCCGGGGAGCGGGCCGCCCAGTCGACGGTCCATCCGCCGTCCTGCCGCTGCTCGCCCGTGAGGCGCTCCAGATCCGCCTCGATCGGGCCGGGGGCCAGCAGGTCGCGCAACGGACGGCCGGGGGCGGGGGAGAAGTCCAGCGGACGCATCCCCTCGTCCTCGGCCCCGCCCTCGACCGGCATCGTGCCGGAGTCGGGCAGGAGCTTGCCGAGCCGCGCCAGGTGGCCGACGGCCTCGGGGAGGGTGTCGTGCACCGCGTCCAGGAACTGCAGCACGTACTTGAGCTCCAGCGCGCCGCCCGGTTCGTCCAGCCGGGCGACCTCGCCCAGCACGTACTCGGTGGCACGGGCCAGCCATGAGTGCCGCGCCACGGCCGGGTCGTGCGCGCCGACCCGGTGCGCGATCCCGGCCAGCATGGCGGTCATGTGCAGTGAGGAGATCTTGCCGTCGTCGCCCAGCCAGAACGGCGCGGTGCCCGCGGTCTCGCCGGTGACGGGCAGCGCGAACGGCAGGCCGCCGTCGGGGAGCGTCACCGACCACAGCCAGTCGCACAACTCGGCCGCGCGCGGGCTGGTGGCGGGGGCGATGTCCTCGAACACCTCGAAGGCGTGCAGCGCGCACACCGGCTGGCTGTCCCTGGTCCGCAGGTCGGGTTCCAGGGCCCAGCCGTACCCGCCTCCGGCGTTGGCGTAGGCGTCGAGCGCGGAGACGGCGTCGGCGGCGTCGCCCCGCCCGGTGATCAGATCGAACCGGCGGCGGTCCAGCAGCCGGGCGTTGGCGGTCATGAAGTCCGCGGCGGCGTCGAGATCGATTGGCATGCCCCCATCGTCGCATCGGCGCAGGTCATGTGACTTGCAAGAATCGGCCATCCCGGGGAGCCGGTGGCCCGCCTACGCCTCTTGATAGGTTGCCTACGGTGTGCCGGGAAGTCTGGTCGGCGTCCTCGTTCCGCGTGTCCCCACCGATGCCGACCGAAGGGGTGAGCCGGCTGCTGTGGCAGAGCCTCGCGGTGCTGGTCGTGGTGCTGGCGGGGTTCGTGCTGCATCCGGTGCTGGGGTACGAGCCCTCGGTCGTGGTCGTCCTAGGCGCGGGGTTCCTGGTGGCGGCCACGAAGGTCACCACCGAGGAGGCGCCGGCCGAGGTCGAGTGGCCCGCGCTGGTGTTCTTCGCGGGGCTGTTCGTCATGGTGGGGGCGCTGGTGGACCGGACGGCGGGGTGCTGTGGTGGGCGCTGGCCCTCGGGGCGGATCTCGGCGGCAACGCCACGGCGGTCGGGGCGGCGGCCAATGTGGTGATCCTCGGTATCGCCGTCCGCAACCGAACTCCGGTGAGTTTCTGGGAGTTCACGAAGTACGGCATGGTTGTCACGTTCGTAATGATCGCGCTGTGCACGCCCTATCTGTGGCTGCGCTACCTGATGTGAGGACGATGGGGAACGGGAAAGGCAGATGCCCAGATCGATGAGGCGGGCGCGCGGACAGGCCCTGCTCGATCGGTTCCACCACCCCGCGCAGGTCGTGGTGACCGGATTCGGTGTCGTGATCATGATCGGCACGGCGCTGCTGTCCCTTCCGGCCGCCACCGCCACGGGCGTCGCGGCCGGGCCGGTGACCGCGCTGTTCACGGCGACCTCGGCGGTCTGCGTGACCGGGCTGATCGCGGTGGACACCGCGACGCACTGGTCGGTCTTCGGCGAGGTCGTGATCGCCGGGCTGATCCAGGTGGGCGGGCTGGGTATCATGACGCTGGCCACGCTGTTCACCGTGCTGGTGGCCGGACGGCTCGGCCTGCGCGCCCGCCTGTCGGCCCAGGTCGAGACCAAGACCCCCAGCATGTCGGACCTGCGCGCCCTGGTGCGCAAGGTGGTGCTGTTCAGCCTGGCCTGCGAGGCGGTGATCACGGCCGTGCTGACCACCCGGTTCGTGACCGGGTACGGCAGGCCGTTCGGCGAGGCCCTCTACCTCGGCTGGTTCCACGCCGTCTCCGCCTTCAACAACGCCGGGTTCGCGCTGTGGCCGGACAACCTCATGCGTTTCGTCGGCGACCCCTGGATCTGCGTCACCATCGCGCTGGCCGTGGTGGTCGGCGGGATGGGCTTCCCGGTGATGTTCGACCTGTGGCGCTCCTGGCGGCGGCCGGCGCGGTGGTCGGTGCTCACGAAGATCACAATCACCGTGTCCGCCGGCCTGATCCTGCTGGGCACGCTGGTCTTCCTGGCGACCGAGGGGCGCAACCCGCGCACGTTCGGGCCGCTCGGCGACGCCGAGCGGATGATGGCCGCCTTCTTCGCCGCCGTGATGCCCCGCTCTGGTGGCTTCAACACCGTGGACATCTCCCAGATGAACCCGTCGAGCTGGCTCGCCACCGACGTGCTGATGTTCATCGGCGGCGGCAGCGCGGGCACCGCGGGCGGCATCAAGGTGACCACGTTCGGCGTCCTGGCCCTGGTGGTGTGGGCCGAGCTGCGCGGTGAGAGCCGGGTCAACGTCGGCCACCGGCGGCTGCCCGAGTCGCTGCAGCGCCAGGCCGTCGCGATCACCCTGATGGGTGTCTCCCTGGTGGCGGTCTCCACCTACGTGCTGCTCGTGCTCACCCCGCACAGCCTGGACGAGGTGCTGTTCGAGGTGATCTCGGCCTTCGCCACCAACGGCCTGTCCACCGGCATCACGGCCGACGCGGGCTCGGCGGGCCACGTCCTGCTGGTCCTGCTGATGTTCATCGGCAGGGTCGGCCCCCTGACCCTGGGTTCCGCCCTCGCGCTGAGGGAACGTACCCGCCGCTACGAACTCCCCGAGGAGCGGATCATCGTTGGCTGACACCAGGAACGACCCGATCGCCGTGATCGGGCTCGGCAGGTTCGGCAGCTCGCTCGCCCTGGAACTGGTCAGGCGCGGTACCGAGGTGCTGGCCATCGACAGCAGGCAGAAGATCGTGCAGGGGCTCTCCGGCCAGATCACCCAGCTCGCCGTCGCCGACTCCACCGACGCCGAGGCGCTGCGCCAGCTCGGCGTGCCCGACTTCTACCGTGCGGTGGTCGGCATCGGCAGCGACATCGAGGCCAGCATCCTCACCGCGTCGCTGCTGGTGGAGATGGAGATCGACGACATCTGGGCCAAGGCCGTCAACCGGCAGCACGGGCGCATCCTGAGCCGCATCGGCGTCCACCACGTGGTGCTGCCCGAGCACGACATGGGGGAGCGGGTCGCGCACCTGGTCTCCGGGCGGATGCTCGACTACCTCGCCGTGGACGAGAACTTCGCGCTGGTCAAGTCCAGGCCGCCGGGCGACTACGTGGGCGTGCAGCTCGGGGAGTCGGGGCTGCGGCGCAAGTACGGCGTGACGGTGGTGGCGGTCAAGCGGCGCGGCGAGGAGTTCACGTACGCGACGGCCGCCACCGTGCTGGCCTTCGACGACATCATCGTGGTGTCCGGCCGGACCGAGGACGTCGAGCGTTTCACCGAGCTGCCCTGACGGCCGATCCGCTTCCGGTGGGTTCGCCGGAGTTCTACGCTTTGATGCATGCCGCGCAGTGCGAAGGTCATCACCTTCATCGTTCTCGGTATCCAGGTCGCCTGGAGCCTGCCCCTGGGAATCGGGTTCCTGACGCAGTGGCTCCTAGCCGAGCCCGAGCCCGATTCCTTGTTCCCCGAGACGCCCTACATGCCCCTCGGGCTGGCCTTCACCGGCATCGGCCTGGTGATGACCGCCGTCATCGTGACGCTCGGCGTGGTGTGGTGGCGCCGCGCCCAGCGCGAGCGGCACCTGCGCGAGCACGGTGCGCGGGCCACGGGGGTGGTCACCGAGGTGGCGCCGACCGGCACGCGGATCAACGGCCGCCTGCTGTTCAAGATCAGCGGCGAGGTCCCCGGCATGCCCCAGGTCCGCTTCCAGCAGCGGGGCTTCCACACCGTCCCGCCCGGCACCCGGCTCGCGGTCGCCTATGACCCGGCCTCTCCCGGTGACGCGGTGGTGCTGGACGACATCGCCGCTCTGGTGCGCAACGTCATCCTGTACGGCAACCCGCCCCAGCCGCCCCAGCCGTCCTACCGGCCGCACCAGCCCCTCGTCCTCCGGGACGCGCCCCCGGAGCCGCAGGACGCCGGGAGCGGCGGCGAGGCCGTGGACATCGTCGACCGGATCGCCCGTCTGGACGAGCTGCGCCGCTCCGGCGCGATCAGCGAGGACGAGTACTCCCGGCTGAAGGCCCGGCTGATCGAATCTTGATATCCGCGTAAATGTTCGAAAATTCCGTATGCTCCGATGGTTTCGCCGATATGATCACCCGCCATGGAATTTGTTGATCTGTTGTTATGGCTCGCCGGACTCTGGGTCCTCACCTCCGTCGTCGGGGGCCTGCGAACCGCCTTCGACACCGCCTGGCGGCACGTGGCCGGGCCCTTCGCGATGGGCCTGGTCGGCACGAGCTTCCTGCTGTCCGCCGGAGTGATCGCCGCGGTCGACTTCCCAGACGCCCAGCAACTGCTCCCGGCGCGGTCGCTGCGGATCAAGAAGGACTTCCGGCCCACGTGAACCGAACCCAACTGTGGAGGCGGGGCGCATTGATCCGCCGCGCCGGGAATCTCTAGGGTTCCTGTCATGGGCTCCCCAACCGTGCCGGGCGCCGAGCGCCAGGTCGCGTCGTTCCTGGCCGATCTCACCACCGCGGGCACGGTGGCGAGCGGGCGGACCGTCCCCGACGACTGGGCGGGGCTGCACGCGGGCACCGCCCGCAATCCCACGGGCGTGCCGGGCTGGCAGATCGACGGCTGCTTCCCGGCCAGGTCGCGGCTGAACACCCACCACGGGTGGGACCACGACGCGCAGTTCGTGATGCGGCTGCCCGAGGCGTGGAACGGCGGGCTCGTCGTCACCGGCGCGCCCGGCCTGCGCCGCCAGTACGCGGTGGACTTCCTGATCGCCGACTGGGTGCTCGCCGGGGGATACGCGTACGCGGCCACCGACAAGGGCAACAGCGGGCCGGGCTTCCACACGGCCGGATCGCGCCCCGGCGACGCGCTGGCCGACTGGCACCGCCGTACGACGGAGCTGACGCAGGCGGCGCGGCGGGCGCTGCGCCGCCACTACGGCGCCGAGCCCCGGCGCACCTACGTGACCGGCGTCTCCAACGGCGGCTACCTGACCCGCTGGCAACTGGAGAACCAGCCCGACCTGTACGACGGGGGAGTGGACTGGGCCGGGCCGCTGTGGCGGGCCGACGGGCCGAACGTGCTGACCTACATCCCCACCGCGCTGCGCAACTACCCCGGCTACCGCGACGGCCGCTCCGCGCGGGCGCACCCGGCGATGATCGAGGCCGGGTTCCCGGCCGGTTCCGAGTTCGTCTGGGCCGACCTGCACGCCTATCACTGGCCGCTGACCCAGCGCGTCTACCGGGCCTGCCTCGACCCCTACTACGAGGGCGCCGACGAGACCTACGACTACGCCGCGCGCCCCGGACGCGTCCACGAGGCGGTGGCCCGGATCTCGCTCACCGGGCGCGTCGGCCGTCCGATGCTGTCCCTGCACGGCACCCTCGACGCGCTGCTGCCGATCACGCTGAACGCCGACCCCTACGCCGCGATGGCCGAGCGGGAGGGCAGGGGCCACCTGCACCGCCTCTACCGGATCGAGGGCGGCAACCACGTGGACGGTTTCTGTGACCGCCACCCCGGGCGGCTCACCCCGATGCTGCCGCACTACCGCGCGGCGTTCGAGAGCCTCACCCGCTGGGTCGAGGACGGCCTCGCGCCGCCTCCGTCGGGCACCATCACGAGCAATGGGGACACGGCGGATTAGGGCGGGCACATATCCGGAAGGATGCTCAACCGTAATGTGCTGCGGCGCGGCTGGTCCTGTCAGTGACCGAGATCGGAGGTGACGGCGATGCGCGTGCTGGTAACCGGCGCGGCCGGGCGGGTGGCCGGGCTGCTCCTCCCGTACCTGGCGGAACGTCACCGGCTGCGCACCACCGACCTGCGCGGGGGATGCGAGCTGACCGGAGACCTCGCGGAACCGGGATTCGCCGCCGAGGCGATGGGCGGGGCCGACGCCGTCGTCCATCTGGCGGCCGATCCGAGGCCCGGCGCGGGGTGGGCCGACCTGTACCGCCCCAACGTCGAGGCCGCCCTCGCGGTCCTGTCCGCCGCCAGGGCGGCCGGGGTGCGCAGGGTCGTGCTGGCCGGGTCGCTGCACGCGGCGCAGCAGCACCTGTACGGCGGGAGCTTCCCGATCGACCCGTCCTGGCCGCCCGCGCCCTGCTGCCCCTACGGCGCGACCAAGGCGTTCGCCGAGGCGGCGGGCCGGATGACCGCCTACCGCGACGACATATCGGTGATCTGCCTGCGCCTCGGCGCGGTCGCCGAACGGCTGCCCGCCAGGGAGGCCGCCTCCTCCTGGCTGGCCGCCGAGGACCTCCGGCTCCTGGTGGCGGGGGCGCTCTCCTGCGGCGTGCGCCACGGCGTCTACCACGGGGTGTCGGCCAACACCCGGGCCCGCTGGGGCATCGCGGACGCCGTCGCCGACCTCGGCTATCGCCCCGTACGCGACTCCGAGCCGTACCTGGCGGGCGCGCCCTCGCTCCCCGGGTACGGCCCCTGCCCGCCGCGCGCGTGATCGGTTCGGGCTAGTCTTGACCACGCTTGGCCTCAGACACGGGGCCGACGGGTCAGGATGGTGTCGTGCGCGTACGACCGATTACCCCCACCGGGCTGGTGAACGAGCTGGCCGATCGGATCGCCGGGGCCCGGCCCGGCTCGTGGGCGCGGGTGGCGCTCGACGGCGCCCCGCCCGCGCGCCCCGGCGACCTGGGCGACGCGCTCGTCGCGCCGCTGCGGCTGCGCGGCAGAGACGTCGTGCGGGTGTCCGCGAGCGCGTTCCTGCGCCAGGCTTCGCTGCGCCTGGAGTACGGCAGAACCGACCCCGACTCCTTCCACGACGACTGGTTCGACTTCGGCGCGCTGGAGCGCGAGGTGCTGGGGCCGCTCGCGCCGGGAGGCTCGGGGCAGGTGCTCACCGTGCTGCGAGACGTGCGGTCCGACCGGGCGGCGCGCCTGCCGTACGTCCCGGTGCCGCCGGGGGCGGTGCTGCTCCTCGACGGCGGGCTGCTGCTGGGGCGCGGGTTGCCGTTCGATCTCACGGTGCACCTGTGGCTCTCGCCGGGGGCGCTCGACCGGCGGCTGGACGACGACGAACGCTGGACCCTCCCCGCGTACGCCAGGTACGAACACGACACGCAGCCGGTGGACGCCGCGGACATCGTGGTCAAGATGGACGACCTCGAACATCCGGCGCTGGTGGAGACGGCGTGAGCCGCCGTTCCCGCGCGGGGGCCGGGTAGTACGCGGGACGGCGGCTCAGCGGCTCGGGCTCGGCGGCTCGGCGGACCGGGGGCCTTGGGCCTTCGCGCCTACTTGATCGGCGTCTTGGAGCGCCGGTCGCCCTTGCCCGGCCGGCGCAGGTCGGCCTGCTCCAGCTCCGCCTCCAGATCGGCCTCCAGGTCGGCGTCGAGCTCCGCGTCCAGTTCGGGATCGATGTCGAGCACGTCGTCCCAGTGCGGAATGTGGATCAGGCCGCCCCGGTGGTCGCGCCCGTTGATGTCGGGGTCGTCGAACCAGTGGCCGTCGTGCGCCAGGTATCTGAAGCAGACCGTCATCCCCGCGGGGAACCTGATGACCGCCACATGATCGCCGTCGCCCTGCCTGGCCATCGGGTGGGCGTACGGGTCCCAGTCGTTGAAGTCGCCCACCACGGAGACCGGCCCATCGGTGACCTGCGCGGGGATCGTGAAGGTCACGTCCACCATGGCCCTTCCGGCCCCGTCTTCGATCAGTTCGTTTCGTCTGATCATGCCCTGCCCCCTTGCAGTGAGTGTGTACCTATTCGTAAAGATGCACAGCGAGTGTCGTGGGGTCATGTCGCCACACCGGCCCGCAACATGCGGAGACCGAGACAAAGCGTCACGTTGGCTGAAAGGAGGGGCGCGGGCGGAAATTGTCTCCCCCCGCTTTGCTCCGTTGTGCCCCGGCTCTGTGGAGTGCCGGACTATCGGCTCCCGATGAACAATCTGAAATATCCCGTATAGTCGTGGCCGGATCCGGACGCAAGCCGGACGCAAAATCCGTCGGATCACGCAAGCGATTTACGCGATCGACCGTTATGATCGCGCTGTGACCCGACGACTGGCGGAAGTGGCGAAGCAGGTCGGCGTCAGCGAGGCCACGGTGAGCCGGGTGCTCAACGGCAAGCCCGGCGTCTCCGAGACGACCCGCGTCGCCGTGCTCACCGCCCTCGACGTGCTCGGATACGAGCGCCCCACGCAGTTGCGCGGCGAGCGCGCCCGGCTGGTCGGCCTGGTGCTGCCCGAGCTGCAGAACCCCATCTTCCCCGCCTTCGCCGAGGTGGTCGGCGGCGCGCTGGCCCAGCGGGGCTTCACCTCGGTGCTGTGCACGCGCACGGTCGGCGGGTTCTCCGAGGCCGACTACGTCGACCTGCTCTTGCAACAGCAGGTCTCGGGAGTGGTCTTCGCCGGCGGGCTCTACGCGCAGAGCGACGCCTCCCACGCCCACTACGAGCGGCTGCGTGAGCGCCGCCTGCCGACCGTGCTGGTCAACGCGGCGGCCGGGCACCTCGGCTTTCCCCAGGTGTCCTGCGACGACGGCGTGGCGGCCGAGATGGCCTTCGGGCACCTCGACTCCCTGGGCCATCGCAGGCTGGGCATGGTACTCGGGCCGCCCGGCCATGTCCCCTCGCGCCGCAAACAGGAGGTCTTCACCGCCGTGGCGGGCCGCGACGGCCACGAGTTGCTGACCGAGCACACCATGTTCTCCCTGGAGGGCGGGCACGCGGCGGCGGCCGGGCTGGTCCGCGCCGGGGTGACCGGCATCGTGTGCGCGAGCGACGTGCTGGCCCTCGGCGCGATCCGCGCGGTGCGCCGCGCGGGGATGACGGTCCCCGGCGACGTCTCGGTCATCGGCTACGACGACTCCGCGCTGATGAACTGCACCGATCCGCCGCTCACCACGGTCCGCCAGCCGATCGACGCCCTCGGCCGGGCCGCCGTCGACCTGCTTGCCGCGCAGATCGACAAGACCGCGGTGCGTTCCGGCGAGCTGCTCTTCGAGCCGGAACTGGTCGTCCGGGCGTCCACCGGCCCGGCGCGTGGTTCCGGTCGCTGAATTTCATAATTCAATTGAATTTTTTGCGCTACCTCCCGTCGCTAGGCTGGCGCGCATGCGGAACCTCGCCACCCTCCCCAAGGCCCATCTGCACGTTCACCTGGAGAGCACCGTCAGGTGGGACACCCTGGCCGAGATCGCGACGGCCAACGGGGTGCCGGTGCCGGTCTCCGACGAAGGCTCCGACGAAGGCTCTGATGGGGGCTCCGGCGGGCGCTTCGCCGGGTTCCGGGCGTTCGCCGACCGCAACTCGCTGGTGCGTCAGTGCCTGCGGCGTCCCGGCGACTTCCGCAGGATCGCCCGCGAGTTCTGCGCAGGGGAGGCGGCCCAGGGCACCCGGTACGCCGAGGTCACCTTCACCGCCGCCGCGCACGGCGAGCGGCTGGGCGACCCGGCGATGCCGCTGCTGGCCGTCCTGGAAGGGCTGGCCGAAGGGCGGGCCGAGCACGGCGTGGAGTGCCGGGTGATCCTGGACCACTCCCGCCGCCGGTCGGTGGAGCGGGCCAGGCGCACGCTCGGCCTGGCCGTCGCGCACGCCGGTGACGGCGTGGTCGGGATCGGCGTGGCGGGGGAGGAGTCCCATTCGCTGGCGCCGTTCGCGGAGATCTTCCGCGAGGCGCGCGAGGCGGGGGTGCGGGTGGCGCATCACGCGGGGGAGATGGAGGGGCCCGCGAGCATCCGGGAGGCGCTCGGCCCGGGGCGCGCCGAACGGCTCGGCCACGGCATCCGGGTCCTCGACGACCCCGACCTGGTGGCCGAGATCCGCGAGCGAGGCGTCGCGCTTGAGGTGTGCCCGTCGTCGAACGTCGCGCTCGGGCTGGTGCCGTCGCTGGCCGAGCATCCGCTGCCGCGGCTGCGGGAGGCCGGGCTGACGGTGACCCTCAACACCGACATCCCCACGGCGACCGGCGCCACGCTGACCGACGAGTACGCGCGGGCGCGCGCCGCGTTCGGCTACGACGACGACGTGATGGCCGATCTGGCCCGTGCCTCGGTGCGGGCGAGCTTCGCCCCGCCGTCCGTGCAGGCGCGGCTGGAGGGCGAGATCGACGCCTGGCTGGCGTCCGCCGGGACACCCTGAGCGCGCGAAACATTTTCCACCATCAAATGTCACGCCTTGATAGCGAATTGCCGTAACACTGGCCCCGTGATGGCTGTTGAACCCAGATTTACACACATGTCCTGTGACACACGGAGGTATGTGTGAAGCGCAGCATTCTAATCGGCGCAGCCACCGCTCTGGCCCTGTCGACCGTGCTGGTCCCGGCCCAGGCCGCCCAGCAGACGGCGCAGGCGTCGGAATACGTGGTCCTTTACAAAGAAGGCGCCGACGCCGGGGCGGCCAAACAGGCCATCCAGGCTGCGGGTGGCACCGTTCTCGCGGAGAACACCGCGGTCGGCCTGGCCACCATCAGCACCGCGAACACCGATTTCGCGCGTGCCGTACAGGAGAGCGGGGCGGTCGAGGGCGTCGCCCACAACCGCTCCATCGGGTCCGCGCCCGCGCGTGCCGCCGCCACCGGCGCGGCCCGCAAGGCCATCGAGCGCAGGGCCGTCGAGAAGGCCGGGCACGGCGCGAAGGCCGGGACCGACTTCGGCCGGCCGTCGGCGAAGGCCGAGCCGCTGTCGAACCTGCAGTGGGACCTCAAGCAGATGAACGCCACCGCCGAGGGCTCCTACCGCCATGAGCAGGGCGACCCCGGCGTGCTGGTCGGCATCCTGGACACGGGCGTGGACGGCTCGCACCCGGACATCGCGCCCAACTTCAACCGCAAGCTGAGCCGTAACTTCACCGTGGACATCCCGGTGGACGCCAACGGCGCCGAGGTGGACGGCCCCTGTGAGGCCGAGGCCGACCGCTCCTGCAACGACGCCGCCGACGTGGACGAGAACGACCACGGCACGCACGTGGCGTCCTCCATCGCCGCGCCGATCAACAAGCTCGGCATCGCGGGTGTGGCCCCCAAGGTCTCGATCGTGAACCTGCGGGCGGGCCAGGACTCCGGCTACTTCTTCCTGCAGCCCAGCGTGGACGCGCTGACCTACGCGGGCGACGTCGGCGTCGACGTGGTCAACATGAGCTACTACATCGACCCGTGGCTGTTCAACTGCACGGACAACCCCGCCGACTCCCCGGCCGACCGGGCCGAGCAGGCCACCGTGATCAAGGCCACCCAGCGGGCGCTGAACTACGCGCACGCCAAGGGCGTCACGCTGGTCTCCGCCGCGGGCAACGGGGCGACCGACTACACCAAGACGATCATCGACGCGTCCAGCCCCGACTTCGCCAGCGTGCCCGGCGAGGAGCCGTACGAGCGGACCATCCCGCCGAGCTGCGTGTCACTGCCGAGCGAGGGCGAGCACGTGATCGCGGTCTCCTCCACCGGCATCAGCAAGCGTAAGGCGTACTACTCCGACTACGGCAACGGCTACGTGACCGTCGCGGCGCCGGGCGGCGACGTGTACGACACGCCGGGCAACACCCGCGACCTGTCCAGGGCCACGCTCGCGGCCTACCCCAAGTCGCTGGCAGAGGAGCGCGGTGAGCTGAACCCCGACGGTTCGCCCAAGCCCACCGCCACGCACCTGGTGCGCGACTGCCAGCGCGGCGTGTGCGCCTACTACGCCTACTCCCAGGGCACCTCGATGGCCTCGCCCAGGGCCGCCGGCGTGGCCGCACTGATCGTCAGCAAGTACGGCAAGCGCGACAGGCGGCACGGTGGCAAGACCCTCAGCCCCGACGTCGTCGAGCGGGTACTGACCGGCACCGCCAACGCGACCGCCTGCCCGAACCCGCCCGCGTACACCTACACCAGGAACCTGCCCGACGGTTCGACGGTGACCGCCACGCACACCTGCGAGGGCAACCGGGCCCGCAACGGCTTCTACGGCTACGGCATCGTGGACGCCCTGCGCGCCGTACGGTGACCCACGCCGCACGCTGATCTCTGGGACGAGTGCCCGGCCCCCACGGTAGGGGCCGGGCACTCGCCTTTTCCGGCGCACGCGGTTGCCGGGCCGTTCCGGGAGGGCTACGGTGACCGTATGACGCTTTGACCAGATTGGCGATTCTGGTCATACAGTCGGAGCGGAGGATCCCGAACGTGGCACCTGTCGAACGCCGGCCCCCGGAACCGCCCTCGTCCGAACGCGGGCGGAGAGCGGAACGGATCCTCGACGCCGCGGCCGAGATCCTGGCCTCGTGGGGCTACGCCAGAGTCACGATCGACGACGTCGCGCGCCGCGCGGGCGTCGGCAAGGGCACCATCTACCTGCACTTCGCCACGAAGGAGGAACTGTTCCTCAACGTGGTGATGCGCTCCCAGTTCCGGCTGATCGCGCGGCTCGTCGAAGACCTGCGCGACGACCCGGCCACGGTGCTGCTCAGCGACGTGTGCCGCCGGATCTACCTGTGGGCGCACGAGGACCCGGTGATCCACGCCGTGCTGGTCCGCGACATGGAGACCCTGGGCGCGCTCGTGCGCACCACCGCCGAACTGGCCGGCGACCTGTTCCAGGAGCGCATGCGGGCCACCGACGCCTACCTCGCGGTGCTCCGAGAGCACGGCCTGGTGCGCGACGACACCCCCGTTCCCCTGCAGCGGCACGCCATGGCCGCCGTCATCACCGGCTTCCTCACGGTCGAACCGGTGACCCCGGCGAAGATCCCTGAGCCCGAGGAGTGCGCCGGCGCGCTCGCCGACGTCATCCGCTCGTCCTTCGAGATCTCCCACGATCCGGCGGCCATGCGAACGGCGGCGGCGGAGGCCGCCGACATCTTCCAGCGCCTGCACGAGAGGTTCGAGACCGAGATCGGCGGGCGCACGTCCAACTGATCCAGCGGAGGGTAGAGATGAGCACTCCCAGCGGCACGGGCCCCATCGACATGATGGACCCCGACCTGCTGCGAGACCCGTTCCAGGGCTACTCGCGCATCCGGGAGGAGGCACCCGCCACCCAGGGCGTCATCCTCGGACAGGACACCCCCGTCTGGCTCGTCACCAGATACGATGACGTCAAGACGGTGCTCAGCGATCAGCGGTTCGTGAACGACCCGGCCGCCGTCCCCGGCGGCGAGGTCGCCAACCTGCGGGAGAAGGTGGTCCAGGCCCGGGGCATCCCGCAGGAGTACGCCAAGTACGTGCTGGACAGCATCCTCGACGCCGACGGCGCCGACCACCTGCGGCTGCGCCGTCTGGTCTCCCGCGCCTTCACCGCCCGGCGGGTGCTCGAACTCCGCCCGAGGGTGGAGGAGATCACCGAGGGCCTGCTCGCCGCACTGCCTGGCAAGGCCGGTCCCGACGGCGTGGTCGACCTCCTGGAGCACTTCGCCTACCCGCTGCCGATCACGGTGATCTGCGAGCTGGTCGGCATCCCCGAGGAGGACCGCGCCTCCTGGCACGACTGGGGCCGGGGGCTGTTGTCCCTGGAGCCGGGCGCGATGTCCGGGGCGCTGGTCGCGATGGTCGACCACATCGAGGTCATGGTCGCGCGGCGGCGCGAGGAGCCCGCCGAGGATTTGCTGACCGCCCTCATCAGGGTCCACGACGAGGACGGCGACCGGCTCGGCACCGACGAACTGATCACCATGGTGCTCACGCTCGTGCTGGCCGGGCACGAGACCACCGCCCACCTGATCGGCAACGGCACCGTGGCCCTGCTCACCCATCCCGACCAGCTCGCCCGGCTGCGGGCGGAGCCGGAGCTGGTGCCGCGGGCCGTCCACGAGCTCATGCGCTGGTGCGGTCCGGTCCAGGGGGCCCGCCTGCGTTACGCGACCGAGGCCGTCGAGATCGGCGGCGTGAAGATCGGCCGGGGCGAGCCGGTCATGGCGATGCTGGTGGCCGCCAACTACGACCCGCGCCGGTTCGGCGACCCCGACCGGCTCGACATCGCCCGCGAGCCGGAGGGGCACCGCGAGACCCACGTCGGCTTCGGGGCGGGTCTGCACTACTGCCTCGGCGCGGCACTGGCCAGGCAGGAGGGCGAGGTCGCCTTCAGCGCGCTGTTCCGCCGTTACCCGGGGCTCGCGCTGGCCGTCGAACCGGACGCGCTCGAACGCCAGTACCTGCCCAGCTCATGGCGCCTGGCCCGGCTTCCGGTCCGCCTCGACGGCTGATCGATCGACCGGTGACGTGCCGTCGCCCCGGCCTCGTGCTCCGAGAGGCCGGGGCGACGGCACGTCCGCTGCTCAGTCGTCGCTGACGTGGACCAACGGGCCCGACATGCCGGACAGCGCCAACAGTGTTTCGTCCTGGCAGTTGCAATTTCCGCATCCAGGTATCATTCCCTCGCCTCCGATCGAAGGTCACTGTCTCACTACCGAGCGTGAAGCCTGCCGATGTGGCCGTCAAGGGGTGTCCGCCCTATCCATCCGGGTACGCCGACGCCCGTTCCGCCGCTCTCGCCTGACGGCGGGCCATCTCCATCGACCGCCAACCGACGATCCGCATCAGCTCACGCGGATCGCCGCCCGCCCGCAGATACTCGCCGGTCACGGTCTCCCTGAACCGGTGCGGGTGCAGCCTGCCGCGCACCCCCGCCTCCCGGCCCCGCCGCTCCAGCATCTGCTGAATCCCGGTCGGGGTCAGCCGCCGGTCGCCCCCGGCCGCGGTGGCCCCGCGCATCGGCAGCCACAGCCACGGCGAGATGGCGTGCGGGTGCCGCGCCCGCGCCCGCAGGTACCGATCGACGGCCGCCGCCGCCTGATCGCCGATCGGCGCCGCCAGCGCGTGGTCGCCGAGCGTGACCCGCAGCCGCCGCGCCGCCGGCCACACGTCGTTGGCCTCGGCGTCTGCGCCGCTGTACCGCAGCCCGGCCAGCCAGGACAGCCGCATCCCGTTGTCCATCAGGATCCGCACGATCGCGGTGTCACGACGGCACTCGAACGTGTCCCCGGAGCACACCGCGAGCAACGCGGTCATCTCCTCGCCGCACAACGCCCGCGCGGGCGCGGGCGCCACGGCGGGGCCCTCCATCCCGGCCATCGGTGACCCGGCCGCCCGCTCGCCGTCCGCCACCAGCCAGTTGAAGAACACCCGCAGATTGCGGAAGTGCTTGTGCGCGTTGCCCGCGCTGGTGGCCGCCGTGCTCGCGGCCAGGAACGCTCCGACGTGCTCGGCCCCGACCCCCTCGATCTCCACCGGCATCCGCTGCGCGGCGAGATAATGGGAAAGGGCGCGTACCGAGTCCAGGTAGCTCCGCACGGTACCGCCGGCCTTGCCGTCCGCCCGCAACCGCAGCTCCCACGAGGAGACCAAGTCGAGCAACTGCGGTGCGCGCGACGCCTGACCCATCGCCTTGGCCACGATCCGCCTCCACCCAAATCCGATGCTGTACGCCCGGTGTGCGGATATGCTACCTTCACAGATGGTCACGGGACCCTCTGGTCAGCGGCCATTCCCGGCGCCCTTAGCTCAGTTGGATAGAGCATCGGACTTCTAATCCGACGGTCGGGGGTTCGAATCCCTCAGGGCGCGCCCACCCACACCACGCCGAAAGAGCCCCTGACCAGTGCTGGCGCGCTCAGGGGCTCTCTTGCGGTGTCCGGCTGTCTACGACTGCTACCGATCGTTTACGGGTGTCTCTGCCCAATCTCTGCCCGCGTGTCCCCCTCCGCTCAGGGGATGTCTTCCCCGAGGGCTTCGGCGATGCGTCGCCTGGCCGCGACGTCCTGACCGACGATGCACTTGGCGTAGACCCTGAGCAGGACTTCCACACTGTGCCCCGCCCACTCGGCTACCTGCGTGGCGGGCACGCCGGCATTGAGCCATGTGGAGACGCAGGCGTGTCGGAGGTCATAGACGCGCTGGGCCAATGGCGACCCGGCTTCGCGCTGGGTCAGGACCTTTTCGCGTGCTCTGCTCCACACGCGGCGATACGTGATGCTGGGCAGCTCACCCCCGCGCACTCCCGTGAACAGCCGGTCTCCGGGACCGATGTCGAATGCGGTCATATGGGCGCGCAGAAGCCTGGTCAGTGCGGGAGGACAGGGAACCGTTCGTGTCTGGCCTTCGCTGCGATGCTTGAGAGCGCGTTGCTCTCGGAGATTGCCGTCATCGGTCCACTCGCGCCCGGCGAACGGGGCCGCGCTCGCGAAGTGGAGCTCTCCCCAATCGTCGGCAGGTGGCTCCATCCTGTCGGTCTCGGGATCGGCTACCAGCCCGGGAACGATGACGTTTTCCCATCGGAGGTTGACGACTTCTTCCGGCCGTAGACCGGCGTAGTACATCACACCGAAGAACGCCACGAGTCGCCCTCCGCTCGGCTTCTGCGCTTTGACCTCAGCCAGCAGACGACGCGCTTGGGTGTGGTTGACGACGCTACGCCGGTCCACTTCGTAGGTGATTTTGGGCGGCCTCCACTTAAGGGCTTTGATCGGGTTGGAGTCCAAGAGCTTCAGCTCTACGGCGTAGTCCATGGCGTTCTGAAGAATGGTCTTATTCCGGAGGACTGTGCTCGTGGCAGCCTGCTTGCCGTCCAGACGCGAGCTAGCGGCGGAGAGAACCGCACGCACGGTTGCCGCCTCGCTGAGTGCGTCAACCGGCAGAGTGTTTCCCGGCCAGCCACGCGAGTACTTCCGCTTTGTCCTCGGGAGCCTCTGTGCGCTGTTTGGTGTTGAAGGCCCACCGACGCATGGCCGTGCGGAGGGCAAGGTCATCGGGTTTGCCGTCGTCGTCTGCCAGTAGAGCGGGAGTGGCGGCGGTGAGTGCGCGGGCGATGTCCTGTCGATATTTCGCCGAAGCGGTTTTCCACTTGAAGTCGGCGAACTTGCATGCGAAGTCGTACCAGCTCATTTCGGGTTTCGCGGCGCGGCCCCATTTGCAGGGCTCGCCGGTCAGGAGGCTGAACGGCTCTCCCTGGCGTGCAGCGGTCACAAGTCCACTGCGGTAGGCGTCGGCCTGCCCGATCTTCTGGAAGGTCCTTTTCCACGGCTTGCCCGCCGTGGACCAGCGGACGCGGTAGGACGTGACCTTTCCGGCCGAGTTCTTTCGGACCTCGGTCTTGTAGAGGCGGACGTCATAGGTGGAGTCCTTCATCAGGCGGCGTCCTCCCGGGTGTTCAGCCAGCGGTCAAAGTCGGTGCGGCGGATACGGAGATCGCCGTTCGGGAGCTTGATGCACTTCGGCGCGCGGCCTTTCTGGCGCCAGTCGTAGAAGGTGGATCGGGAGATCTGGAGTTCGGCGCAGAGTTCGGGAACGGTGAGCATCGCGCGAAGACGGGCGACGGTGGGCATCGGGCGCGTTCCTTTCCGCATGGTGGGGCGGACGCCGGGAGTGCGTCGTGACGGTTTGGGGAGGGGTAGCCGTCCCAGCCGTCCCAGCATCATTTGTGCTGGTCAGGCTGGGACGGCTTGTTTCGCTGGGACGGCTAAGCCGTCCCACGGTCGGAAGCCGTCCCGCGCTGACCTGCGATGACGAGACTGGGACGGCTGGGACGGCTACCCCCCTCAAAGAGCGGAATCTCGCTGCCGGACGGGGGCTCGGCGGGTACCGGTGTGGGGCAATACCGCGCCCACGCGTCCGTGAAATCGGCTCGCTGGTACCCCTTCGCTTGAGTGCCGTCGGTGAAGCGGATGTTGGCCGATCGGATCTCGTATTCGCGCAGGATCACGCCGAGTTTCATCGCGGTGAGCCCGGCCGGGCCGTAGTCGGCCCATGGGGCTTCGGGGTCGGCTTTGAGGCGTTCCAGCAGGGTCACGGTCGGGAGCGCGGGATCGTTGGCGAACGCGGTGCGGCAGTCGGCCAGCAGCCGTACCCGGGCGGATGGCTGGCTAGAGTCGTCGGCTTCGGCGGTCAGCGCGAGGACGGCGGCGCGGGCGCGCTCGGGCCAGTGCCCGCCGGCGTGGTCGGCGACGACGACCAGGGGTTCCCAGGTGTCGGCGGCGCGGTCTTCCACGGGCATGGCGGGTTCGGCGGTTTCCAGGGTGGGCAGGTCGGCGCGGAGCCACGCGCGGAGCTGGGTGGCCAGCTGGCGGAGCGGGGGCCGGTCGCGGCGGTGCCGGTAAGGCGCGACGGTTTCGCCGGGGGCGCGGCGGCGCATCCGCACCACGATGGCGCGGTCTTCGATCGTGTCGGGCATCGCACCGATCCCGGCGAGCGCGGCCATCGCGAACGTTGGGATGGACTCGACGCGGTTGGCGTTGGCGTCGTATCGCTTGGCGGGGCGGTTGCGCTGGTGCCCGGCGTTCAGCAGGCCGCGCAGGTCTTCGTTGCCATCGGCTTTGGGGCCGAAGATGGTGTCGGCTTCGTCTACGAGCATGGTCGGCGGGTCCTCCGAGATCGACCGGTAGACCGCCGCTGAGCTGGAATTCACGGTGATGAACGGCTCATGGCAGGTCGCCTCGACCACGTCCAGCAGCCGGGATTTCCCGCAGCGTTTCTCCGGGGCGCGGATGACCAGCCGGGGCGCGTGCGCCCACGCCGGTTGGGCGTGGGTCGCGGCGATCCACAACACCACGGCGTCGGCGGCGTGCGGGCTGGGCAGGATCACATACCGGAGCAGCGCGGCGAGCATCGCGTCCAGCAGTGCGGCGCCGTCCGGGTCGGGTTGGGGCACGGGGTCGTCTCCTTCGGGTGCGGGTGCGGGTGCGGGTGCGGGTGCGGGTGCGGGTGCGGGGCTGGGGCGGGTCATGCGGTCGGCCGGAGGGCGCGCATGGCGTCGGCCACGGTGCGGGCGGCCTGGCGTTCGTCGAATCCGTCGCCGAACCGCATCGCGGCGTACAAGCGGTGCAGGTCGCTCTCGCGGGCGCCGTTTTCGATGGCGCGGCAGGCCGCCCAGAACAGGGCTTGGTTGCGGCCGGGTTTGGTCCGGGTGGACAGCCAGCGGGCCAGCCCGCCGATGCCCGCATCGGCCATCGGTGCCGCGCCGGTGGGGGTGGCGGGCTGTGGCCGGGCAGGGTGGGCCGGTGTGAGGTGGGCGCGGACTGCGGCCCAATTGAGTTGGTCTCGCGTGGTGGCGGGGGCAGACATCAGTCGGTATGACGTGCCGTCCACGATGCTGGGCGGCACGAGGACGTATCCGCCGGCGGCCTTGAAGTCCAGGAAGCGGGCTTTCAGGGAGCCGCACCGCTGGGCGGTGCCGGGGTAGTAGCAGTGCAGCCCGCCGGATGGGGTGGCCACGACGGCGAGCGGCGGCGGGATCACGGCGGCGGCTTTGAGGCGGTTGAGTGCGGGATATCCGGTGCCTTCCGGTTTGACGTCCACGTCCAGGACGTCGAAGGAGCCATCTCCGGTGGGCAGGCCGATGTTGGCATCCGGGCAGGCCGCCCACCAGCGCGAGACCAACTCAATATCGGCGCTCGCTCCGAGGAAGCCGTCAGGGACAAGTCGCCCGATCGGTTGCTTCCTGCCGGGAATGCACGGGAAGACCTTCAGGCCACGGCCCGCCAGTCTCAGGGCGGCGGCCAGGTGCGGCCGGTCTTGGGCGGTGGCGGTCACATGATCCTCCCCTCCCCCGATGCGGGGGTCGTCGTTAGCCTCGGAGTCATGACCGAAGAGACGCGGATTGCGCTGAAGAACTACGACAACCTGATCCGCTCCCGTGGCTTGGACGATGTCGAGCTCCACTGGGATACGGACACCCTGGTCTACGGAGACGGCGGGGCGGTCATCGATGTCCTGCTGGACCCCGGCTTCACCGGAGTGTCTTGACGTAGCGACCGGGTACGTTTACGCCGTCCCGCACGCCCGTCAGGCCCAAGGAGGGCGGCGGGCGAAGGCCGTCCTTCTCGTTCGGCGGGTGGCTGTCTCTCGGAGCGGTGGTCATGCCACCGCCTCGAACAGGTACGGCTGTAGGTAGCCGGTGATGGGTGTGCGGGCCGGGTAGAGCGCGGCGAGGTAGGCACGGACGGCGGGTTGCCAGTCCAGCCCGAGCACGGCGCCGAGGACGGCGGCGGCCACCGGCGGGGCGATGACGTCGGCGGCTTGTAGGAACTGTTTGGAGCGGGAGCCGTGCCAGGGGTAGAAGGCGGGGAAGCCGGTGAGCAGGCCCGCCTGAGCGGGGGTGAGCCGGGCGCCGTCGGATACCCGTGTCCATGAGCGGGCCTTCTCGGTCAGGCACCAGGCGGGCCGGTCGGCGGGGAACTCATTGCCGCCGCTGGTGCGCCGGGCGCCACGGGTGTTGACGCGTTCCCCGGCGGCCCAGTGCAGCGCGTCGGCCATGGTGGTGGGCGGGAAGGGGCCGGTGAGGGGTGGGTGCAGGCGGGGAGCGCCGAACCTGCCGCAGCTCCACCACTCGCGCATCGGCAGGCCGGTGAGGTCGGGGGTGTGGTCGCGGGCGGCGATCAGGAAGACGCGGGTACGGCGGCTGGCCACGCCGAGATCGTCGGCGGCCAGGGTGATGACCGCGCAGTGCTCGAAGTCGGCGGCGGCGGCCAGTTCGGAGGCGGTCTCCTGCCAGATGGCCGCGACGGCGGGGACTTGTTCGGCGATCACCCATTGCACGTTCGGCAGCCGCAACGCGAATCGCAGCGCTTCCACCACCAGCGCCGAGCGGGTGTCCTGGACGTGGCGGTACACCTGGGCGTAGGCGCTCTCCGCGCCGAGTCCGGCGTGGCTGTCGCCGAGCCGCGCGAGCGCGAGCGCGATGGCGTGTCGGTCGCGGTCGTGTAGCGCCGAGCGTTTGCCGGCGGTGCTGAAGGTGGGGCACGGCGGGGTGATGACGGCGCCGGTCACCTTGGGGAAGTGCTCGGGGTCGAGTTGGGGGACGTCGGCCCGGGTGCGGTGGAACCCGGCCGCGGTCGCGGTGGCGCACGCGTCGGTGTCGATGTCGTGGCCGTGGATCGGCTCGTCGATGCCGAGGATCCGTGCGCCTTGGTCCATGCCGCCCGGCCCGGCGTACAGGGCGAGGATCACCGTCCTTCCTCCGTTGCGGGCGGCAGCGCGGGCGGGGTGGGGCCGCGTCGGGTACGCGGCCGGGCCGCCGGGCCGGGCGCGGGCCGGTCATCGACGCGTTCGGCGCGAACGCGGATGGGACCTTCGGGCCGGGTGCGGTGGGCGGCGCTGACGTCGATGACGATCCGGCCGCCGCCGCCACGGTGGCGCAGCCGGGCAGGGTCTCCGACGATCAGTCGTGGATCGCCGGTGAGGAGCGGCAACAGGATCGCGAGGACCTGTTCGACGTGCTCGGGGTCATCGCCCATCAGGCGCAGTTGCGGCATGGCGGTATCGCCTTTCGTCGGGTGGTGAGGTTGATCGCGTGGCCCCTGCTTGGGGGCCACGGGCGGGGGGTTGGGGGGAGGGTTACAGGTCAGGCGGGGGGCCACGGGGCGTGGCCCCTGCCGTGGCCCCCCGGTGTGGCCCCCCTGTGGCCCCCCGTGGCCCTCATGCGTGGCCCCTCGCCTCCGGGGGCGTGGCCCCCCGTGGCGGGAAGATCAACAAGCGGGTCGCGCGCAGCCCACGCGCAGCCGTACGCGCGTGGGGCGGACGCGGTGCCTGGCCCTCGGCGCTGACGGGTGTAGTCGGTCAGGCCGCCGGTCGCTGTGGCAGGGGATACCGCTGCCGGTCGTCGTCGTAGGGGCCGATGATCCCCGCCGCCGACAGGCGTTTCATCTGCTTTTGGAACCACGCCCTGCTGATGTCGGTGCTCTCCCACAGGTCTTTGAAGTCGCCCGTGCCGACCTCCCGGCCCCCGGCGTCGTAGATCTGGTGCAGCCGGGCCATCAGGACGGCGCCGCGTTCCTCGTTGGTCATCTGCCGGGGCGGGCCGGTGAAGGTGATGGGCGGCGGGCCGCCGTCGTCGATGTCGGGGATCTCGTCATCGATCCCGGCTCTGACGCCGGGGTCGGGGTCATCGGTGCTCAGGTACTCGCCGGTGACGTTCTGCATGTCCTCCTCGCTCTCGTCCCGGTGGTCGTGGCCGGTGGCGTTGTCTGGCCGGTCGTGTCGTGGCGCGTCCAGCGCCGCCGGTGCGGCCGGGGCGCCCAGAGCGCCGGGGCCGCCGGTGAGGCGGGACAGCCATGCCGTGGTCGTGTCCACGGTCTTGGCCGCCGCAGGGTGGGCGGCGGCGTGGGCGCGCATCGCCTGGCTGGCCTGCCGGTCGTCGAAGTTCCCGGCCGTATCGATGCCCCAGGCGTAGGTGCGCAGCGGCAGTGCGATCCGCCCGTCCGGGATGGACGGGGCGTCCAGGTAGGCCATGCCGGGCTGTTTGCTGGCCCACAGCTCCGGGCGTGCCCCGGCGTCCTGCTGGGCCTCTGACAGCCCGAACGAGGCGTCTTGGGTGTTGTCCACGCCGAAGCACATCTTGGCGAGCTGGCCGCGGGCGAGGGTCGGCATCTGGGTGTAGTCCGAGCGCTGCAGGCTCATGACGATCGTGCCCCCGGCGGAGCGGATGGCCTTCAGCATGGACAAGAACGCCTCCTGTTCCTTGTCCGGCAGGGCGTCGAAGATGTCGGGGAACTCCTCCAGCCAGACCAGCCAGTACGTGAGCCCGCAGCCCGGTTTCCAGGTGGCCAGCCCCTTGGCGGCGAGATGATCGGTGCGGGGGTTGACCTGGGCGTGCAGCTCGGACAGCATCTTCCGGGTGCCGTCCTTGGTGGTCTCGAACCGGTGCAGCGCTTCCCGCAGGGGACCGAGGGTCTGTTCGCCTTTGGTGATGTCGGCGGCGAACACCGCCACGTCGGCGCGGGAGACGACCTCGGCGAGGTAGTTCCAGGCCCCGCCGATGCTCTTGCCCGCGCCGGTCTTGCCCATGATCTGAAGGTGGTGGCCCACGATCGTGTATTCGATCTCGTCCAGGTCCTGCCACAGTCCGAGCCGGATCGGGTCGGCCACGCTGTGAGCGGGGCGGGAGGGGCCGGGCCAGACGATCGGGTGTTTCATCACCCTGGGGTCGGATGCCACCCCCGGGCCTTGGACGCGTCATCAGGGTCGGCGGTGGTGGTGAGCGACCCCGGGGGCAGGCCCATGCCCGACTCGACATAGCCCAGCTTGCGTTGCAGGTCATCCGGCGTCTGCTTGCCGGGCTGGAGCTGAACCTCGAACTCTGTCTTGTGGTCGGTGGCCTTCGTCGTCGTGGCCGCCACTCCCGGCATGCCCGCCTTCTCCGCGCCCTTGCCGAACAGGAAGGCGAGCGGGTCGGAGACCGCGCCCGGGTTGTCCCAGCCCTTCATCCGGATCACCGAGCGGATGTTCCACGACAGGGCCATGGTGATGCCGCCGACCACGCCGAGCCGCCACACGATCGGATGGGCCGGGCCGGTGATGACCACGGCGACGGTCCACATCCCGGCCAGGAAGGTGCTCACGGTGGTGTGGGTCTTGCCCCACGGGCCGCGGGCGTGGGACTGCCCGAACGCCACCCCGGTCAGCACGATCGCGCACACCGTGACCACGCTGGACCACACGGCGAGCATGCCGGGGCTGTAGAGGATGAAGTGCAACGCGGTGGCCAGACCGTAGCCGAACAGGGCGACCACCCACGGGGCGGCCAGGGTGACGGCTTTGGACACCTCCTTGGCCGCCACCTTGGAAAGGCTGGATTCGGTCTCCAGCGACACCAGGTCCTTACCGCTTGTGCGGGTCGCCATGATCAGTCGTCCTTGTTCCAGTCGAAGGTGCTGCTCCGCTTGTCGGGTTTGGCGTGCGGGAGGATGTCCACGAACTCCTTGCGGAACTGGGCGTGGAACTTCACCAGCTCCACCCCGGCGCCCTGCTGGAGTTCGGCGGCGCGCTTGAGCCGCTTGAC
>NZ_JARLTC010000056.1 GCF_029382225.1 Spongiactinospora sp. TRM90649 | reverse complement strand
CGCGGACGTGGCTCAGCTGGTAGAGCATCACCTTGCCAAGGTGAGGGTCGCGGGTTCGAATCCCGTCGTCCGCTCGGAAGGGCCTTGCCCGGTGGAGTGGCCGAGAGGCGAGGCAGCGGCCTGCAAAGCCGCGTACACGGGTTCAAATCCCGTCTCCACCTCGATGTAAGCCCGGGCGATTAGCTCAGTGGGAGAGCGCTACCTTGACACGGTAGAGGCCACTGGTTCAATCCCAGTATCGCCCACCATCACACCCCCGGCCGGAAATCTCCTTAATACTCGAAGAAGCGGGAGCAGTGCCGCCGGACCGGCTTTTTCTCCACTCAATGAAATCTCCTGATCGCCAGGCCGCCGCCTTCAACCGGACCATGTCCCAGCACACCCGCGAGATGGCCCCCGGGATCTTCCGCGCCCACGACTTCGCCCGTTACCCGGTGATCGCCGACCTCCTGCGGGCCGCGCCGCGGGCGCGCGGCGTCCTGTACGACCTGCCCGCCGGGCTGGGACCGAGGCGGAGTTCCGCGACCTGCTGGCCGCCGCCGGCCTCGCGCCGATCACCTCCAGCGGCCCGATCCCGCCCGTGAACTACCGCGTCCTCGAAGCGGGAATCGGCGGGGTCAGGCCAGGTGGGCGGTGAGGAAGCGTTCGACGGTGGCGTAGTAGGTCTCGCGGTTCTCCGGGCGGGCGAGGCCGTGGCCCTCGTTGGGGAAGAGGAGGTATTCGTACGGCAGGCCGTTGGCGCGCAGGGCCGCGACGATCTGTTCGGCCTCCTCTCGGGGGACGCGGACGTCGTTGGCGCCCTGGGCGACCAGGACGGGGATGGCGATGTCGGCGACGCGGGACAGCGGTGAGCGCTCCCAGAGCATGTCGTGGTCGGTGTCGGGGTCGCCGACGTTGGCGTGCATGAAGGCGAGGAGCGGGCGCAGGTAGGCCGGGCCGCCCTTGAGGAGGGTGAGCAGGTTCGACGGGCCGCACAGGTCGACGGCGCACCTGAACGCCTTGGGGGTGAAGGCGGCGCCGGCGAGCGCGGCGTAGCCGCCGTAGGAGCAGCCCATGATGGCGACCCGGGAGGCGTCCACGGTTCCGTCCGCGGCCAGGTGCTCGACCGCGTCGAGCAGGTCGTGGTGCATGGCCCTGCCCCACTCCTTGGCGCCCAGGTTGTGGAACTCCTTGCCGTAGCCGACCGAGCCGCGGAAGTTGACCTGGACGCACGCGTAGCCCCGGTTGGCCAGCCACTGGGCCTCCTCGTCGAAGCCCCAGGAGTTGCGCGCCCACGGGCCGCCGTGCACGTTCAGCACGGCGGGCAGGCCGCGCCGTGCGGTGCCGGGCGGCCAGGTGACGTAGCCGTGCACCTCCACGCCGTCGCGGGCGGTGAAGACGAAGGGTTCCATGACGGCCAGCCGGTAGCGGGCCAGGCCGGGCTGGTGGGTGAACAGCAGCCGCAGGGTGCCGGCCTCGGTGTCGAAGACGTAGAACTGCACCGGGTGGTCGGAGGCGACCACGGTGACCGTCCAGTGGCGGTCGGCGCGCTCGGTGCGGTCGATGGAGAGCTCGCCGTCCACGCCGAGGCGGGCGAGTTCGGCGCGCAGGCGGGTCAGGCGGGCGGCGTGAGCGTGGTCGAGGAACACCCGCTCGTCGCGGTCCTTGCCGAACACGACGGCCTGCGGCGCGCGGGTGAGGGGGTCGAGTTCCACCCTTTTTACGTCGTAGGTCGGGTCGGCGGCGAGGAGGGTCCGGTGACCGGTGACGGTGTCCACCTGGTGGAGGCGGGTGGTGTTGGCGCCGACCGAGGAGAGCAGGTAGCAGGTCGCGCCGTCGCGGGAGTAGCCCGCGATGTGGGTGCCCATGGCGTCCTCGCGGGGGACGTCCTGCCAGGGGGCGGGCTCGTCCGCGCCGGGCGGGGCCAGGTGGATGGTGGAGCCGCCCTCGGGGTTCAGCGCGGTGCCGCCGCGTATCCGCAGGTCGTTGTCGATCTCCCAGGTCAGGTAGCCGGGGTTGGTCGCGACCTTGGTCAGTTCGCCGGTGGCGATGTCCAGCCGGTAGACGTCGTGCAGGTCGCGCCGGTCCAGGTTCAGGCCGAGCAGCATGACGCCGGGGTGCCACCGGTTGTGCGCGAGCACGCGCGTCTGCACGCCGTCGAACGGCGTCACGCAGCGCTCGGCGCCGGTCTCCAGGTCCACCAGGTAGAGCCGCCAGCTCTCGTCGCCGTCCCGGTCGCGCAGGTAGAACAGGGTGCGGTCGTCGTGGCAGAACCCGCAGGAGCGGATGCCGCGCCCGCGGTCGCGCGTGACGGCCGTGGCCCGCTCCGGCGCGTCCGCCGGTCCCACCCACACGTTGACCACGCCTTCGTCGGGGGCGAGGAAGCGCAGGCGCGTGCCGTCGGGCGAGAGCCCGGGCGCGGCGTAGGCCGGGTTGCCGAACAGCACGTCACGGGGGATGTACGTGACGGTCTCAGAGATCATGACGCTCTCCCACCAGACGGAGCTCGCGCGAATCGCGCCGGGCGTTCCACCAGCCGGACAACCCCGGGTACTGCGTGATCGCCCGCTCGGCCGTGAGCGGGGACTCCGGCTTCCCCGGTAGCGCGCGCGGCGAGCCCGGGGCGGCGGGGATCAGGGTGTGCGCCCGGAAGATCTCGGCGGCGAGGTCCGGGCTGGTCAGCGCCGCCTGCGTGATCCGGGCCCGGACGGCGCGCTCGAACGCGGTCATCCGCTCCGCCCGCTCCGGGCGCAGGCCGTCGTTCTCCGTCGCCATCCGCCAGGACCGCCCGGCCTCCTCGGCCATGGCGGCCTGCAGCCCGGGGAGGGCGGCGGGGCCGTGCCGGGTCAGCTCCGCGTCGAGCCGGAGCGCGCTCAGCGCCGCCACCGACATGCCGTGCGAGTGGACGGGGTTGACCGCGACGACCGCGTCGCCGATCGCGAGGAAGCCGGGCAGCGGCGGGGTTCGTTCGAAGAACCGTCTCCTGTTGGCGGTGTCGCGGTAGGCGCGGATGGGTCCGGCCGGTTCGGCCTCGGCCATCAGGTCGGCGATGATCGGGTCGCGCAGCGAGCGCGCGAAGCGGGTGAAGCCGGGCTCATCGGTCGGCGGCTCGCTTCCGCGCGTGCCGGTCAGGGTGACGATCCAGTGGTCGTCCTCGATCGGGAACAGGGTCGCTCCCGCGCCGGGGCGCTCGCCGTCCGGGCCGGGATGCAGCATGACGGCCGGGATCGCGGCGGCGAGGCGGGCGGGCGCGCGGTACAGGCGCGTGGCGTAGGCCAGGCCCGAGTCCACGCGCGCCTCCTCGGGGGGTGCGGCGCCGAGTTCGGCCAGCCAGCGCGGCCCCTGCGAGCGCCGTCCGGTCGCGTCGACGACCAGGCCGGCCGGGATCGTCTCCTCGGTGGTTCCGCGCCGGACGCGGACCCCGGTGACCCCGGAGGCGTCGCCGGTGAGGCCGACGGCTCGCGTGCCCTCCCGCACCGGGACGGCGCCGCCGTCCAGCGCCCTCCTTCGCACCACCTGGTCGAGCAGGCCCCGGCCGCACGAGATGAGGTACGCCTCGGTCTCGCAGCGCCGGTACCAGCCCTGCGCGGTGAGGATCAGCGTGTCGCCGGACAGGCCGCGCCGGTGCGCGCCGCGCGCGTAGAGCGCCGCGAGGGTGCCGGGCAGCAGCGTCTCCAGGGCGGCGGCGCCACCGGCGACGAGCACGTGGCTGTGGTGGGCCTGGGGCAGCCCGCGCCGGGGAGCGGGCGTGGCGGGGTAGTGATCGTCCTCGACCACCACGACGCGGCCGGCGTGCCTGGCCAGCACGGTGGCCGCCAGCACGCCCGCGAATCCCCCGCCGAGCACGACCGCCGTGGTCATCGCGGCACCGGCCGGACGGCGGCGCGCGGCGGCGCCGCGTCCGGACGCCTCACGCGCGGGCCTCCTCGGCGATCTCCTGCGCGCTCTCCTCGATGAACCCGTTCTCGACCATGGAGCCGATGAACTCGTCCACGTCCGTCAGGATGCGCCTCAGCATCCCGGTGTGGGTTCCGGCGAACTCGTGGGACAGCTTGGTCCCGACCGGTTCCCGCTCACCATCGCTCGCCACGAGCATCCAGATCCGCGAACCCGTCTCGTTGAGAGTCCGGAAGTCCCCGGTCTCGGTGTGGTACAGCGAGATGCCGTCGGCGGTCTCCTGCCATACCACGGCGTCACTAATCCGGAGCGACACGCTTGGGCCTCCTCTAAACCGGCGTGATGGACAGCGGCTCCCCGACCCGGATGACCCGGCGGGACGGCGGCACCTCGCGTGTCCAGTCGTCGTAGACGGGGTGCTGGTCACCGTTCGCGACCAGCCGGGGCGTGGTCATCGCGAGGTCGTTCGCGGCGAGTTCGGCCCGGGTGACTCCGGTCTCCTGCCACAACTGGGTGACCACGCCGTGCCGCAGGATCCGGCACAGGTGGCGGCTGTTGCGGCGCGGGTCGCCGGACTCGGCCATGTGCGCGGCCCGGCAGCCGCCGCCGCAGGACGTCTTGATGTAGCACTTGGCGCAGTCCTCGTGGTACTCGCCGCCGAAAACGGTGCTCCTGCGCATGACGCCGAGCACCGGCCCGGCGAAGATCTCGGAGAGCGGCTGCCGCCGTACGTTGCCGGCGAACGCCGCCTGCCCGGTGATGAGCTTGCAGGGGTAGACGTCGCCCAGCGAGTTGACGTAGATCTCGTTGCCGCCCATGCCGCAGTTGCCCTTGACCGAGCACGGCTTGACGGTCCTGGGGCCGTCCGG
The DNA here is from genome assembly GCF_029382225.1 of Spongiactinospora sp. TRM90649. Classification (GTDB taxonomy): domain Bacteria; phylum Actinomycetota; class Actinomycetes; order Streptosporangiales; family Streptosporangiaceae; genus Spongiactinospora. The sequence goes on along the minus strand of NZ_JARLTC010000056.1, from coordinate 34,857 downwards.
GCGAAGCTTGCCGGCCACCGGCGAGGTCCAGGCGAGCTGCTGGATCCGCAGGTGGTCCGCCCAGCCGAAGTCGTATCCGTCGTCGCTGCCCCGGCCCAGCTTGTTGTGGTACATCAGCCGGATGCTGTCGACCTCCAGACCCTCCATGAAGGTCGCGAAGCCCTCCAGTTCCTCGACGTTGTCCGAGGTGACGATGTGGTTGATCCTCGGCACCACGCCGGCTTCATTGAGCAGGCGCATCGCGCGGTGGGTCCGGGCGAAGGAGCCGGCGCCACGGGTGCGGTCGTGGGTCTCGGCGGTCCCGCCGTCCACGCTGATCGTGACGGCGTCGAACAGCTCGGCGAACCGCTGGGCCGTCTCCGGGGTCCTGATCATGGTGGCGTTGGTGATGATGTTGGCCCGCAGGCCGCTGCGCTTGGCGTGCTCGACGATCTGGAACAGGTCCTTGCGCAGCATCGGCTCGCCGCCGGTGAAGACGAGCAGCTCCGCGCCGAAGGCGGCGATCTGGGAGACCAGGTCGAGCGACTCGGCGGTGTTCAGCTCGCCCGGCAGGCACTTCTCCGAGGACGCGTAGCAGTAGGGGCAGCGCAGGTTGCAGCCGTCGGTGATGGCGTAGTACGCCGTGCGCAGCGGCGCCTCCCCCGTCTTGATCTCCGGCCGGTTCCCGTTGTAGTAGACGACCCAGCTCAGGATGAGCTTGGCGAGGGTCCGTTCGGTCTCCTGGCCGGCGTCCAGGGCGGGGGGCTCCCCCTCGGGCCGGGGACCGGCCAGGGCCGAGAGGACGGCGAACTCTCTCGGGTCGAGCACGCACCGGCCGCCCGATTCCGGGTTGACGACCAGGTGGTCGGTTCCGTGCACGAAATAGGTGAGGTCCTTCGGCACGTCGAACAACGCGTGGTTCCGGGCCAGTTTCCCGGTCATCCCGTCTCCCTTCCCGCCCCTGGCCGCGTGCGCGGCCCCGGGCCCGTTCCGGCGGCCGGATGGCTGCGGGAACGGGACCGCCGGGACCGCGCACGCGAACCGTCGGGACTAGTTCTGTCCAGAGCCGGACCAGACACCGCACATGCAGAGCATGGCGGCCTCGAAGCCGTGCTGCGCCGCCTCGGGCTTGTCCCACTGGCCGCCGGACTGCGAGTGCGCCAGCACCTCAGGGAGAACCGCCGGGATCCGGTTCTTGAGCGAGATGAGCAGGTCGGTCTCTTCTTTGCTCAGGGAGGCGAAAGCGGCGCCGAGGTCCTCGGGAATCGAGCCGCCCAGAACTCCGGCCTCACGCAGGGCTTGCTTCGGGTCGAAGGCCATTCCTCCACCTTTCCATTCGTGGGGGGTGCGTTTCGAAATGAGTATCACCCGGCCCCCTCCGGGTGACACAACCCCATAAATGTGGGCATTTCCTTGAAGCGCATTCAGCTGGAATCTAGGAACTGCGCGACCAAGTCGCGCCGGATTCCGCGCCGAGCGGAGCGGCGGCGCACGGCGGCCACGTACCGACGTGCAGAAACTCATGAGCATAGCCGTAGGCCACGAGCTGGCTGCGATTACTGCAGGCGAACCGGTCGAGCAGTTTGCTTATTCGCTCGGCGACGGTATACCTGCTGAGGCGCATCTCCCGTGCGATTCTCGTGGTCGTGTACCCCCTGGCCAGCATGACGATCAACAGCCTGTCCCGTTCGTTCATCAGGCCGTCGGAAGCATGATTCATAAGCAAGCTCCGGGTCGAATCGCCTTGACCGGAGACACTCCTGCTGGAAGCGCCTCATTCCGGACGCTAGAAGCAGGCGGTTAACCAACGGTATAGCCCAACCATGTGCGCGGTTGGTGTGCGCTCTCCTCCGCCTCCCGGGTGCGCGGCCGACGTCACCGCGGGATCAGCAGCGGCAGGCGGCGCACTCCGCGCAGGAACAGGTCCGATGTCCATTCCAGGTCCGCCGGATCAACCGCCAGCGACATTTCCGGAAACCGATTGACCAATGACCCGATCGCGGTTCTCGCCTGAACCCGCGCCAGCGCCGCGCCGAGACAGAAGTGAATTCCGTGGCCGAACCCCAGATGCCGGTTCGGGTCGCGGCCGATGTCGAACACGTCCGGCCGGGGAAACACCGCCGGATCGCGGTTGGCGGCGAGCAGCACCGGCAGCACGATCTCGCCGCGCGGGATCACCGCCTCGCCGACACGCACGTCGGAGAGCGCGTACAGCGGCCTGGCGTGCCCGACGGGGCCGTTGAACCGCAGCGTCTCCTCCACCGCAGGGCCGATCAGCCGTGGCCGCTCCCGCAGCCGGGCGAGCTGGTCCGGATGCCGCAGCAGCTCCAGCACCCCGATGCCGATCAGGTTCACCGTCGTCTCGTCACCGGCGAACATCAGCTGGAAGACGCTGGACACCAGCTCCTCGCGGCTGATCCCGCCGTCGCGCTCCTCCTCCACGAGCCGGGACAACAGGTCGTCGCCGGCTTCCGGCCGGGCGTGCCGCTCGTCGATCTTCTCGCTGATGTATTCGACGAACCTCATCCCGGCGCGGAGCGTGCGCACGCCGTTCCGGCCCGCCAGCATCTCGTCGCTCCAGGCGCGGAACCGGGCGCGGTCCTCCACGGGGAAGCCGAACAGCTCGGCCATGACCAGAATGGGCAGCGGCAGGGCCAGCTCCTCGATCACGTCCACCTCGGCCCCGGCCGCCGCCCTGGCTGCCATGCAGTCGAGGAGTCCCCCGACGACGTGCTCGACCCGCCGTTCCAGCGACGCCACGGTCCTGGCGCCGAACGCGGGCGCGATCAGCCGCCGCAGCCTGGTGTGATCGGGAGGGTCGAGATGGAACACGTTCCGCCGCACCATCGCCAGCGCGTCGATCTCCCACCGGCGGTGCGGCGCGGCGAGGTCCGCTGGCAGCCGGTCGAGCTGACGCCCCACGTCCGGGTCGAGCAGCGCGCGCTGCACGTCCGGGTACCTGGTGAGGTACCAGAACGCCCGGCCGGTGGCCCGGCCCACCTGGCGGTGGACCGGCGCCTCCTCGCGCATCCGGTGGAACAGGGGATGCGGGTCGGCTACGTGCTCCGGGGCGGCCGGATCGAACGACCGCTCCCGCGCGCTCGCGGTCACCGGGGACCGCGGCCGTTGCGCACGTCCAGGGCGAAGAACCGGCCGACGGCGCGGCCCAGCTCCTCCAGGCCGAAGAAGCCCCGGCGCGCCATCTCCACCTCCGCCGACGAGCCGTCGCGCCGCCAGTGCCGCAGGAACAGCCGCGCGCAGATCTCCGGCGGCGGCACGACCAGCCGTCCGCGTGCCTGGTCGGTGGCCTCGTCGGCGCGGACGACGAGGTCCGACCACTCCTGCCAGTCCGGCGAGTCGCGCAGCCGCTCGATCACCGCGGGCCGCCAGTCCGCCGACTGCCATACCGGCCACACCCGCACCATGACCGGCCGGAGCCGCTCGGCGACGGGCGACTCCGCCGCCTCCGCCTCGGTGAGCCAGAACGACAGGGCGCTCGGCAGCGCGGCGCCCGACGGCACGCCGAGACTGGCGCGGGCGTACGCCTCCGGGGTGAGACTCAGCTCCTCGGCGCTCTCCCGCAGCAGGCCGCTCAGGACCTCCTCGTGCACCGATGGATAGTCGCGGCCGAACAGCCTGGCCGCGTTCAGCACGTCGAGCGCCGACATCCACCGGCCCGGGGCGTACTCCCGGGTAGAGCGCCACTTCAGCAGCTCCTGGTGGGTGATCCCGGTCAGCGCAGAGGGCGTCCTGCCGGGCTCCCGGTCGACACGATCGACACGATCGACACGGTCGCCCACGGCGTCCAGCGCGGCCAGCGCGTCGAGCCGTTTGAGGTCCCAGACGCCCGCGCCGATCATCCGTTCCAGCGTCGCCAGGCAGTCCCGGACGTCGCCGTCCAGGGCCCGCGCCAGCTCCGGCCAGGTGCGGTGGGAGAACGGCCGGGCCTTGGCGGCCCGCACGATGCGCTCGCCGGCCGCCTCGGGGACGAGACCGGCCCTGGCGCCCTCCCGGCAGCCATGGCGGATGTTGACCATCGCCACCGTTCCGGCGGGGTAGCCCATGGCGGCGGGGCCGTGCAGGATGGCCACCTCGTCGTCGCCGTCCACCTCGCCGGTCGCGTACATGCGGTACACCGATCCGACGCCGCGCATGCCGTAGGGGCCGAGCTCGGCCGCCCGCAGCGCGCCCATGCTGGCCGCGCCGATGACGTCCACCCCCTCGCCGAGCAGCCAGATGATCTCCTTGTGCCCGACCGACAGCCGCTCGCGGTAGTAGCCGTCGATGACGACGGCGGTATCGCCGGGGTTCCAGTCCTCCCGCAGCAGGTCGCCCCTGGACACCGGGGGACGCACCTCCGCCTCCGGCACCACGGCGCGGATCTCGGGGGGAGTGATCGTCGGTCCGGCATAGACGACGGTCCTCACTACAGCACCTCCGGGCGGACGCGGCTGCCCGGCGCCAGCACCCTGACGACCGGGACCCCGACGGCCTCGTGGGTCAGGTCGACCACGAGGGGCGCGTGCGAGAACGCGCGCGAGGCGCGCCCGACCACGTCCTCAAGGTCGTCGAGCAGGCTCTGGTGGGCGGCGAGCGGGACGATGGCCGCCCCGGGCTCGGACGGCGGGCGGGGACCTGGCGCGGGGTCGCCGTTGAAGTCGGCCCACAGGTCGTCCCGCGAACCGGCGATGTAGCCCAGCCGGGTCTGCGCCGCCTCGGTGACGGCCCGGGTCAGCGCGATCTCCGAGCTGAGGTGGCAGCCGAACCCGGTGAACGCGGGCGGGTAATCATCACAGGTGATCCGGGCCAGGAAGCACGGCAGGCCGGTCGGCGAGGGCACGGACCTGACCTCCAGGCGGACCCCGGCCCGCTCGATCAGGTCGCACAGCTCCGCTACCACCGCCGACCCGAGCGTGCGGGGATCGGCGCGCTCGCCCATCTCGCCGGTGCCGAGCGCGGCCGTCATGGCGTCGCGCTCGATGACCTCGTACAGCGCGTGCAGCACGCTTTCGATCAGTGTGTTTCCGCTGGCCAGGCCGTTGGAGGAGGCGAAGAACACCGGGGGGTTCCAGCCCGTCCTGCGCGCCAGCGACAGGCCCACCGTGTCCTTCGGGACGAGCGTGCCCGAGCCGTCGGCCAGCGACCTGGCCATCACCCACTCCAGCGGCAGCCCGTCGTGCAGCACGCTGGGCGTGGCGGGCGTCAGGGCGCGGACGTCGTAGGACAGTTCCGCGGCGACCTCGCGGGGCGCCGCCGTCACGTCCGCCGGCATCGGCTGTTCGGCGTGCCAGAGCTCGACGGCCTCCATCAGCGCGGACAGTTTGGCCAGCTCCGGCGTGATGCCCTTGCCCTGCGACACCGCGAGCGTCTGCGAGGCGGGGCGGATCGCCTGATACGTCGGGATCCCGATGGTGTCGAGCCAGGTGATGTCCGCGACCCTGGTGACGCCGGCGTGCCGGGCCGCGCGGGTGGCCATCTCCAGGGTGGCCGCCGGGTCGCCGGCCCGGTCGGTGCCGGGCAGCCGGACCTTGCCCTGGTCGCCGACGGCGGCGATCCAGGAGAGGGATGATCCTTCGGTCTGTGTCGTCATATCTGTCGTCATGTGTGTCGTCATCGCACTTCCGCCGGGGTCAGATGTCGCGGGCGCGGTACAGCAGGGCGCGGCCCGCCACGCCGTAGCCGACGACCGCGACGCAGGCCAGCACGAGCAGATCCGGCCACGCCTCGGCGAAGCCGAAGACGGCGGCGTCGCGCATGCCGTCGATCGCGTACGTCAGCGGGTTGACCACCGACACCCACTGCAGCACCAGGGGCATGTGGTCCACGGTGTACATCGAGGGGGCGCTGAAGACCAGGACGAGCAGCGAGACGTTCGTCAGCACCATGAACGTCTGGAAGTCCTTGATCGTGATCGCCGCGGTCAGGTACAGGCCGTTGAAGGCGACGCTGGCCAGCGTGAGAGCCGCCAGCAGGCCCAGCCAGCCCTCCGCGCCGAACGGGAAGTCGAACAGCAGCACAGCCACGCCCAGCGCCAGCAGGCTCTGCCCGAGCACCAGCGACACCCCGGCGAGCAGCTTGCCCGCCAGGAACCGCGACCTGCGCATCGGATAGGACCAGAGCTGCGTGGACACGCCGCTCAGCTCCTCCTGGAACAGCGCCATCCCTGACGTACCGGCCGCGCTGACGACCGACATGGCCAGCACCATGGGCAGCAGGAAGATCGCGAACGGCAGGTCGGCGCCCTTGTAGGAGATGTTCCCGACCAGGTTGCTCAGCGAGGTGTTGACCAGCAGCAGGTACACCAGCATCGGCGTCAGGCTGAGGACCAGGTTGACCCGGTTGCGGGCGAGCAGCGCGTACTCCCGGTAGAGCACGGCGAACAGGTCGGCGGCCCTGGCGGTGCCGGTGGGCGGAGCGACGGCGAACGTCAGCTTGGCGGCCATGTCACCCCTCGTTCTCGGTCATCCGCAGGAAGACCGTCTCCAGCGAGTCCTTGGCGGTCGAGAAGCCCGAGATCGCGACCCCGTGGTCCTGGCAGTGCCTGGACAGCTCGGGCAGCACGTCCCTGGCCGCGGCGCCGTGCAGGCGCACCTCGGCGCCGTCGGCCGTCCCCGTGAGCCCGGCCGACTCCGCCCAGGCCAGCACGGTACGGCCGGCCGCCGCGTCGTCCACCGTGATCACCAGGTGCGCGGTGCCGAACTCCTCGACCAGCTCGCGCGGCTTGGCGAAGCGCAGCACCCGGCCGTGGTCGATGACCATGACCCGCTGGCTGTTGCGCTCCAGCTCCTCGATGTGGTGGCTGGTCCACAGCACGGTCACGCCGTGCTCCTCGCGCAGCCAGGTCACGAACCCCTCGACCTGGTGGCGGCCGGCCACGTCCAGGCCCGCCGACGGCTCGTCCAGGATCAGCAGCCGGGGAATGGTGATCAGCGCGCGGACGAGTTGAAGGCGCTGGCGCTGCCCGCCTGAGAGCTGGAAGCAGAGCTGTGGCAGGGCGTCCTTCAGGCCGAGGAACTCGGCGACCTCCATCGCCCAGGGCCGGGCCTCTTGCCAGCTCAGGCCGCGAAACCTGGCAGCGATGCGCAGGTTATCCAGCGCTGGGAGCATCATGTCAAAAGGTCCGGTCTGGTGCATAGCCCCGATGCCGCTCTTGGCGGCGACCGGATCGCGGACCGGATCGGCGTCGAAGACCCGGACCCGGCCCGAGGTGGGAGCGGTGACCCCGCAGATCATCTTGATCAGCGTGGTCTTGCCTGCGCCGTTGGGGCCGAGCAGCCCGATGGTCTCGCCGCGGGCGATCTCGAAGGAGATGTCGTCCACCGCCGCTCTGTCGCTGCGCCGGTAACGCTTGGTCAGCCTCTCGGCGGTCACCACGTCGCCGGACACAGCCCCACCCTTCACCTCGCCCCCCGGCGCGACCGGCGGGACGGAATAGAGGTCTCCAGCGATAAGGGTGGTCTCGTTCCCATTTCAGACAGCCTCAAATCAAGGGCCATGCCGCCACCTTTCCCGATTGTCGGGGGCGCGTTACAGAAGGAGTATCACCAGGCGGCGGGCGGGTGGCACAACCCCACAAACGTGTGTTCCGGAATGCCGCGAACACGCGTCTCCCGTTCGGAAACCGGTAACACAGATTTCCTGTCGCGCCGTAGACGGCGACGTAAGCGCGCCGAATAATGATCGAGTCGGCACTCCACCACGAACTCTGCGGATCAGTACACGCGCCTATAACGGACCGTTCCCAGGGGAACGCATGAGCCATTTCGGTCGTATCACTTTTGGCGTTCTAGGGTCGCTCGAGGCACAGGCGGGCGATCGGGGTCTGGATCTCGGTCCTCTCAAACAGCGGGTCCTGCTGGCGATGCTCCTGTGCCGGGCCAACAGCGTGGTGTCCATGCAGGAACTGCTGGACGCCCTGTGGCCCGACTCGCCCCCGCGCACCGCGATGAAGAACCTGCAGGTGTACGTCAGCCAGCTCCGCAAGATCCTGTCCACGGGCCCGCACGGCTCGCTCATCGCCTTCCGCTCCCCCGGCTACCGCATCACCCTGGAACCCGCGCAGCTCGACGCCCTGCGGTTCGAGGACCTGACCAGGAGCGGACGCCTCAGCCTCAGATCAGGCGACTCCGTGCGCGCCTCCGCGCTGCTGCGCGAGGCGCTCGACCTGTGGCGCGGTCCCGCGCTGTCCGACCTGTGCGCCGGGCCGAGGCTCCAGGCCGAGCTGGGGCGGCTGGAAGGGCGCCGCCTGGCCACCTACGAGGACTGGTTCGACGCCGAGTTCGCCCTCGGGCACGAGACGGACGTGCTCGACGAGCTCGACGAGCTGGGGCGCGTCCATCCGCTGCGCGAACGGCTGCGCAGCCAGCAGATGATCGCGCTGTACCGGTGCGGACGGCAGGCCGAGGCGCTGGCCGTCTTCGACGAGATCCGCCAGACCCTGGCCCGCGAGCTGGGCCTCGCCCCCAGCCCGGCGCTGCGCAGGCTCTACCAGTCGATCCTCGCCGACGACCCCTCGCTCGGCGCGACGCCCCCGGCCGAACCCGCCGCCGCCCACCTCGCGATGGCCCCGGTGACCGCGCACGGATCGCTCCTGCCGCGTGACACGGCCGACTTCACCGGCCGCGGGCGGGCCTTGGACAAACTGACCGCGGCCCTCACCGGCGACGGCGACACCCGCTGTGGGCTCGTGGTGCTGCACGGGCTGCCCGGCGTCGGCAAGACGGTCCTGGCCGTGCACGCCGGGCACCGGCTGCGGGCCGCGTTCCCCGACGGCCAGCTCCTGGTGCAGATGCGCGGCCCGGACGACCGGCCCCGGGCGGCGGACGAGGTGCTCGGCGAGCTGCTGCGGACCTTCGGGCTGGGCCGGGGCGCCGAGGGCGAGCGGCAACTGGACCGCGAACGACTGCTGCGGGCCTGGCTGTCGAACCGGCGCGTGCTGCTGGTGCTCGACAACGCCGCCGACGAGCGGCAGGTGCGACCGCTGCTGCCCGGCATCGGCGGCAGCGCCGTGGTGGTCACCGGCCGCCGGCTGCTCGGTCTGGAGTCGGCCTGCTACCTGGGGCTGGGGCCGTTCTCCCTGGACGAGGCACTGGAACTGCTCAGCCGTACGGCGGGGCAGGCGCGGCTGCGGGCCGAGCCGGACGCCGCCGAGGAGATCGTGCGGGCCTGCGACCTGCTGCCGCGGGCCGTCCGGATCGCCGGGCTCAAGCTGGTCGCCCGGCGGCACCTGCCGCTGCGGCGCTGCGCCGACCGGCTCGCCGACCCCGGCAACCGGCTCGACGAGCTGTCCGTGCGCGACCTCACCATGCGCACCGGGGTCGAGTCGCTGTACCGCGACCTGACCCCGGCCGAGCGCGCGCTGTTCCGCTGCATCGGCGCGCTGCCCTCCCCGCGCTTCGACCTGCCCACGCTCGCCGGGCCGCTGGCGTGCTCCCTCGACGACGCCGAGACCGCGCTGGACGGCCTGATCCAGGCCCACGTGGTCACCGAGGTGCACGCGAGGGAGACCACCGCGTACCGGATGCCTTCGCTGCTGTGGGCGTACGCCCGCGAACGCGCGGGCGAGGACCCCGCCGTGGCGTGGGCCGCCACCCGCGCGGGCGAGCGCGGACGCTCTACGGCGCGGCGCTGAGCAGCGCCTGCACCGAGCGCAGCAGACCGAGTCCGGCCTCGCGGCGGCCGGAGTCGATCCCGCCGAAGGCCCGCACGAGATCCACCAGTTCGGCCAGGTCGGCGCCCTCCTGCGCGAGGATGACGCCGGCCGTCCGGCTGCGCTGCACCACGCGCAGCGCGATCGCGGCCTGCTGCCCGAACAGCGACAGCAGGTCGATGTCGCCGAGCGGCGCGACCCGCACGGTGGGGTCGAGGACCTCCAGCACGCCCACGACCCGGTCCTCGTCCAGCAGCGGGGCGGCCATCAGGGAGGAGGGGACGTATCCGGTGGACCGCGCGAAGTCGCGGGCGAAGTGCGCGCTCTGCGACAGGTCCTCCACGATCAGCGGCTCGCGGCAGCCGACGACCCACCCGGCGATGCCCTGGTCGGCCGGGAAACGCCGCCCGACCAGGAACTCCTCCCCCGCGCCTGAGACCGCCTCGAACACGAGGTCGCCGCTGACCTCGTCGAGCAGGAAGATCGAACTGGCCGCGGCGCCGAAGATGGAGCGGGCCACGTCCACCACCGACCGCAGGAGCCTGCGGTCCTCCGGATCGGAGTCCACCACGGCGGCCGCGACGGCCGCGAGAAGCCGGTCGCTGTCACTCATGCGTCACCTCTGACGTTAGCGGCGGTCAGATACAGCAGGCTCTTCACCTGAAACGGCGTCAGGCGGGGATGGGCGGACCTGATCAGCGCGCAGTACCCGCTGACGTGCGGGGCGGCGAAGCTGTTGCCCGAGCACCGGGTGCTGCCGCCGCCGGGCCAGGCCACCTCCACATCGACGCCGTGCCCGAAGAACTCCACGGGCGGAGCCGGGTTGTACAGGATGAGCGAGGGGTCGCGCTCACCGTGGCTGCCGACGGAGATGACCGAAGCGAACCGCCACGGGAAGCTCTCCACCGGCAGGTTGTGCGCCGAGGCCACCAGCAGGCAGCCCGCGAAGTACGCCTCGTCGGCCAGGGCGTACAGCTCGCCGGCCAGGCCGCCCCGGTTCGTGGACAGGCTGAGGTTGATGATGTCGAAGCGCTGCCGGACCGCCCACCGCAGCCCGGCGAGCAGCGCCTGCCCGGTTCCGCCGAACCCCTGGTCCAGCACGCGCACGCTGTACAGCTCGCACTCGGGCGCGATCGAGCGGATGATGCTCGCGCAGGCGGTGCCGTGCCCGCAGCCGTCGCGGGGCCGGCACCTGCTGACCCGGGCCTCTCCGTCGATCCCCATCCGCACGGCGTGGTTGCCGTGGATCCGGCCGATCATCGGGTGCCCGGGCTCCACGCCGCTGTCCACGACGCACACGCGCACCCCGCGCCCGGTCGCGCCGCCCCAGGCCCAGTCACGGGTGACGTGCGCGGGCCAGTCCGTCTCGATCTCGATGTCGCCCGGCCCGTGCTCCAGCAGGTTCCAGCTCAGCCCCGGCCGCGCGCTCACCGGACGCCTCCGGCCCCGCCGGGGACGGCCTCCGCCCACCCCTGCCCGACGAGATGCCCCTTCCGGGCGAAGTGCCGGTGCGCGGCCGTGGCGGCCGAGCGGGCTCCGTCTGGGTCGTCCAGGTCGGCCAGCACCAGCGCCTTGTCCAGCAGGGCGGTGCCGCGGCAGGTGATCGAGTCGGTCAGCCGCGCGTTGCGCAGGGCGGTGCGGATCAGCCGCTGCGCCCGGTCGGACCTGCCCCGGCTCGCGTACACGCGGGCCCGGATCCCGGCCAGGTCGGCCAGTGTCATCGGCATCACGTCGCTGTGCCGGGCCTCGGCCGCCCGCACCAGCTCCAGCGCCTCCTCCGTCCGGCCGCGCGCCAGCATGAGCCGGGCCAGGTCGCCCGACGCCGCCACGTAGGTCTGGACGTCGCCCAGTTCGATGGACGCCCGGGACGCCCGTCGCAGCGCCTCCTCCGCCGGTTCCAGGCGTCCCGCCAGGGCGTCCACGGCCGCGCCGAAGACCAGCACGGAGGCGGCGGCGAACGCGTGCCCCAGCCGGTCGATGACGGACTGGGCGGTGGCGATCAGCGCCCGCGCCTCATCGAACTCCCGCCTCCCGGCCAGCAGCACCGCGAGCGGGCACGACAGCGTGGCCTGGACGGCCCGCCGTCCCTCGCCGTAGCGGCCGAGCAGGTCACGGCACTGCCCGATGCCGTCCTGCGCGGGCACCGGGCCCAGCCACAGCGACACGGCCAGCGCGCCGAGCACGGTCGCCCGTTCCAGTTCCGCGTCGGCCCGGTTGGCGTGCGCGAGGGCCTGCCCCAGCGGTTCCACCGCATCGCCGAAACGCCCGCGCACCTGCTGGGCCTGGCCGATGCGCAGCCACCCGCGCGCCTGGCCCAGCGGGTCGCCCGCAGCCTCGAACACCGGCAGCGTCTCGCGGGCCACCGCGGCGATCGACTCGAAGCCGGGCAGCGAGGTGTCCAGGTAGGCGAGCTGCAGCCGGCAGTGCGCGGCGGCGGCCTGATCGCCCGACTGTTCCGCCTGGGCCAGCACCTGCCGCAGCAGGTCCCTGCCGGTGTCCACGCCGCCCACCGCCAGCCGGGCGTCCACCAGCGACAGGGCGACCCGCAGCCGCCCCGGATCGTCCTGGGCGTGCAGCGCCAGCGCCCGTTCCAGCAGTTCGACGGCCCGCTGCAGGTCGCCGTGGCGCAGCGCCACCGAGCCCGCCGCGCCCATGGCCACCGCCGCGCGCTCGCGCAGCAGCCGGGCGTGGCCGTCCAGCGGGCCGAGGTCGGCCAGCAGCCGGAAGGCCCGTTCGAGGTGGGCCGCCATTAGGTCGGGATCGGTCCGGTCACCGCCCGGCCCTCCCTCCAGGCGGTGGGCCAGCCGTTCGTGGCAGCGGGCCCGCGCTCGTTTGGGCATGCCCGCGTAGGCGACCTGCTGGATGAGCGTCCCGGCGAAGCGGTAGCCCTCGCCGCGCGCGCCGCGCGTCCACGGCCGGATCAGGCGGCGGTGGGTCAGCACGCGCAGCGCGTCGGACAGCTCCGCGGGCTCGCCGTCCCACAGCGCGGCCAGTGCCTCGCGGGTGAACTCCCGCCCCTGCATGGCCGCGGTCGCGGCGAACTCCAGCACCTCGCGGTCCACCCGTCCCAGGGCGTCCAGGCGGGCCGTGACCAGGGCCTGGATGGTGGGGGGCAGCGCGTCGCCGGACCCGCCGTCGTGCAGCATCGCCACGAGCTGTTCCAGGAACAGCGGGTTGCCCTCGGCCAGCGTGACGATCCTCTCCAGGGTGTCCGTGGCGTGCGGGGTGACCTCGCTGAGCGCGTCCACCAGCAGGCGGGACTCGTCGGCGGCCAGCGGCGGCAGCGTCATCGAGATCGCGTTCAGCTTGCCGCTGCCCCACGCGGGGCGCCGTTCCAGCAGGTCCGGGCGGGCCACGCAGAGCAGCAGGACGGCGCCGGCGGTGGTCCAGTCGGCGACGTGGTCGAGTGTGTCCAGCAGGGACTGACCGGCCCACTGCAGGTCGTCCAGCACGAGCACCACGGTCCGGTCGCGGCCCATCGCGTCCAGCAGGCGGCACACCGCCCAGGAGGTCTCCTCGATGGAGGCGCCGGGCGTGCCGTCGGACAGCAGACCGCAGCGCAGCTCGGCCAGGTCCTCCGGCTCCGGTCCCCCGCACTCCTCGGTGGGCGGCCGGTCCAGCACGCCGTGCAGCGCGTCGGCGAGGGCCAGCAGCGTGCCGCCGCCGCCGTACTGACGGCACCGGCCGGCGCCGACGACCGCGCCGCGCCCGGCCGCCTCGGCGGCGAAGACCTGCGCGAGCCGCGACTTGCCGACGCCCGCGTCCCCGAACAGGCTGACCAGCACCGCGCACCGGTCGCGCCCGGCCCGTTCCAGCGACCGGAGCAGATCGTTCAAGTGCGGATCTCTCCCCACGAACGGGCCGTCCACGCGGCGCGGCAGCGTCGGCGCGTTCACGTCCAGATCCACAAGCCGGTAGGCGGGCAGCGGCTGTGACCTGCCCTTCAGCGGCAGCGGGCCGACCGGTTCCGCGATCAGCCCCGCCCCGGACCCCCGGAAGGTGTCCGGGCCGAGCAGGATCTCCCCCGGCGCGGCGTGCTGCTCCAGCCGGGCGGCGATGTTCACCGCCTCCCCGGAGGCGAGCACCTGGTCGCGGCCGGCGGGCGCGCGCGGCGTGACGACCTCCCCGGTGTTGATGCCGACCCGGATCCCGATCCGGACCCCGAGCAGCCGCGTCAGCTCCTCGTTGAAGCCGATCAGCGCCTCCCGCATGTCGATCGCCGCCCGGATCGCCCGCCGCGGGTCGTCCTCGTGCACGACGGGCACGCCGAAGACGGCCATGACGGCGTCGCCGATGTACTTCTCCACCGTCCCGCCGTAGTGTTCGATGGGTTCGCGCATCAGCTCGAAGTAGCGCAGCATCAGGGCGCGGAGCGACTCCGGGTCCAGCCGTTCGCTGAGCGCGGTGGAGTCGGTCATGTCGCAGAACAGCACTGTGACGATCTTCCGGGTGTCCTGGTCGCCGCCGCGTACCGGATCGACCGGCGCCCCGCAGAAGGGACAGTAGCGCGCGTCACCGGGGATGCCGGCCTGGCAGCCTGCACAGTTCATGCGGTCCTTTCCAGCGGTGCGGCGACGGTCCCGCTCAGAACAGCAGCCCGCCGACCGTTCGCTGCTGGTGGGCCACCACCTCGGGGCCGGACTCGTCGAGCCTGCGTCTCACCTCGACCAGCACGGCCAGTTCCTCGGCCGACAGGCCGAGGAGGACCTCCTGCTGCTCGGGCGGGAGGTCGGCGAGCCGGAGACCGCACGCTTCGAGCACCAGCCTCGGGTCAGGTGCGGCTGTCATGGCCCGTCCTCCCTCTCACCCGTGCCTTCCGTGCGTCGATCACGAATCTCCCCTTCGCCGGTTGGAATGCGGTACGGATCCGGTTGGTCCCGGGTACGTGATCCGCCGGGCCGTATGGGCGCGGCGCGCATACCGGATCCGAACCCCGGGCAAGGCGATCCCATCCCGCTCCGGGCGAGGCTTGCGGGGTCGGAACGAGGCCCGTCGAAGCGAGGCGACGTGCACCTGGCCGAACTGCTCGAACGCCGCACCGTGCCCGCCGCGGGCGTCTGGTTCGCCCTCACCAGGCGCTGCCCGCTGCGCTGCCTGCACTGCTCGACGGACTCCACGGCCACCGCCCCCGAGCACTCGCCGCAGCCGTTCCTGCGGCTGGCGCGGACCTTCACCGCCTCAGACCACCCCGAGTTCGCGCTGTTCACCGGCGGGGAGCCGCTGCTGCGGCCGGACCTGGTGGTGGAGCTGGCGGAGACGGCCAGGGCCGTGGGGACCCGCTCCTACCTGCTCACCGGGCTGTTCTTCGCGCGGCGGGGGCGGATCCCGGCCGCGGTCGGGCGGGCGGTGCGGGCCGTGGACCACCTGGCGGTGAGCGTGGACCGCTTCCACGAGCGGGAGGTGCCGCGCCGCGCCGTCTTCGGCGTGCTGCACCGGCTGCTCGCCGAGGGCCGGGACGTCAGCCTGCAGATCGTCTCCCACGACGGGGACCCCTATCTGGAGGAGCTCACCGGCGAGGTGCGGCGCGAGTTCGACGACCGGGTGCCGATGCTCGTCGGCCGCCTCGCCCCGGCCGGTCGCGCCCGGCAGTGGCTCCCGCTCTCGCGGGCAGTGCCGGAGCCGCCGGGGGCGGCGGACCCGTGCTCGCTCGCGGCGTGGCCGGTGGTCCGGTTCGACGGCGTGGTGGTCGCCTGCGGCAACCAGCACGCCCTGGACGCCGAGCACCCGCCCGCCCACCTGTGCCTGGGCGACGCCGCCCGCGACGACTGGACCGCCATCAGGACGCGGACCTTCGGCTCGCCCGCACTGCGCGCGATCCGCCTGTACGGCCCATGCCACCTCGCCACCCGCCACGGCGGCGACGCCGTCCCCGGCGACTGCTGCGCCACCTGCCTGCGCCTCCCCCCCAGCACCGGCGCCGCAGAGGCCGCCCGCCCCACCACGGCCGCCCTCGAACACGCCGTCGCCGACCTCCGCGCGAAAGCAGGCGCCACAGCCTTCCTCCGCCCCCACGCCATCCCCCGCTACGCCCCCCTCGCCACCCTCGGCCACCCCGATGCCTGAGGTGGTGGCGCGGCGGCGGCTGGAGTGGGCGGAGGTCGAGCGGGCCCGGGGGGTGCGGTGGGGGGCGGGGTTGTTGCATCTCACCGATACGTGTCCGGTGGGGTGTGCGCATTGCAGCGTGGGGTCGCGGAGGGACGGGCCGAGGGTGACGGACTTCGGGCTGTTCGAGGCGATGCTCGACGGGCTGTGCGCCTCGCCGGGGCTCGGGGTCGTGGCGATCTCCGGTGGGGAGCCGTTCGCGGAGCGGCGGGCGCTCAGCCTCGCGGCCCGGCGGATCACGGCCACCGGCAGGCTGCTGGTCCTCTACACGAGCGGCGTGTGGGGCACGTCCGGCGACCCGCCCGCGTGGATCGGCGGCGTGCTCCGGCTGGCGAGCTGCGTGGTGCTCGGCGGCGACGCCTTTCACGCCGCCCGCATGCCCGCACCCGCGTTCGCCGGGGCGGTCCGCGCCGTGGTGGCGGCGGGCGCCCATCTGGTGTGCCAGGTGCTGGACACGCCGCGCGAACGCGAGACCGCCGCCCGTGCGCTCACCGAGGCGCTCGGCCCCGGCTGGTCCCGGGTGGCCGAGGTACGTCCCGTGCCGCTGCTGCCGTACGGCCGGGCCGCGCACTTCCTGCCCCCGCCTCCCTCCGCCCCCGGCGGCTCGTTCGGGCGCTGCCCCATCGTGGACGCCCCCGTGGTCCGCTACGACGGCTGGGTGCTGGGCTGCTGCGACGAGAACGTCGTCATGGGGGCGGGCCCGCCCGCGCTACGCCGCCGGGCGACCACCGCCGCCGAGGTGACGGCGGCGCTGGCCGAGTTGCGCGACGATCCGCTGCTGACCGCGTTCGGCCGGACCGGGCTGGGGGCGCTCACCGCCGCCGAGCCGTACCGGGATCTGGCCGGACGGCCCATGCGGGGGATCTGCGACCTGTGCGGGCACCTGCTCGCCCGCGCCCAGACCGGCTAGGGGCCGGTTTGCCCGGTGCCGAGCAGCGCGATGAGGCCGCGCAGCGTGTGCAGCGCGCTCAGGCCGATGGCGGACTCCTGCTCGGGCGTCAGCGGCAGGTCGCCGAGCAGGCGGTAGAGGTCGTCGCGGTGTCCCGGGTCCAGTTCGGCGTGCCTGGTCAGCGTGCGGAAGGCGGCGGCCGGGTGCCCCGTCGTACGGCGCAGCCACCCCACCCACCCCGGCGAGGGCGGGTAGCCCTCCACCACCGCGATGTAGCCCAGCAGCGAACACGGGTGGTAGTGCCGCAGCCAGTAGTACTGCGCGCCGACCAGGCCCGCCACCGCCGCGCCCGGCGCGTGCGCGAGCGGGCCGTCCGGGTCCTCGCCGAGCGCGGCCAGGTCCTGGCGCACCCACTCGTCGTGCCCGCGTTCCTCGCGCGCGTGCCGGGCGTAGTAGCCGGCCAGCCGCCCCGCCACCGGGTCGCGGTCGGCGCGGGCGCGGCACTCGGCCAGGGCCGCCTCCAGCAGCGGCACGCTGGCCCGCATCACCGTGTGCAGCATGGCGAGGTAGCCGGGGTAGCGCGCGGCGGCGTCGCCGTCCCACATGGCGCGCACGGTGGCGAGGTAGCCGGGCAGCACCAGTTCGATCTTCGCCCGCAACGCCTCGCCCGCCCCGATCACGTCCCAGACCCTCCCGCGTGGCGCTTGCCGTCCGGTTCGGATCGGGCATGGACCCGGTTCATTCACCGGTTCATTCGCTGATGGCCCGGCCCCGGTTTCCGCTGGTGTGCGCGTGCCCGATCAGGGCGACCACGGCCCGGTAGTCGGCGGACCGCAGCCCGCCGCCGCTGAACCCCCGGCTCAGCGGCCTGCCGGGGTCGGCGTCCAGGCGAACCCAGCCCCGGCGCAGCAGCACCTCGCCGGCCGTTCCCCCGGCGGAGTCGCCGTACGGGTTCCCAGCGGGACCGGCGTTTCCGGGCCCGAGTTCCGCCGCCGGACGGCGATTATCCTAGGCGCCACAGGGCCTGCCAAAAGCCGGAATCATGGAGCGTGCCACCATTTCCCGGTAAATGCCCCTGATTTACATAAAATGAAATATGCGGGTGGCCGACGACACTTGAGCTATTCGCTAATTTCCTACCTGTTTGTAACGTCGGTCGCCGACCGCCCCGTGATGAGCCCGTGCCCGCCGGGAGTCAGGGAGGAGAGAAAGAGCCGGTCCATCCCGGGCAGCCCGGCCAGCCGCAGCAGCCCGTCGCGGGCGGCGATGCGGAACCTGCTCGGCGGGGCCATCCACCGGATGAACCGACGGCCGAACGCCTGCACCTCGGCGATGACGGGCCGCATCCGGCGCTCGTAGCGCCCGAGCGAGCCCGGCACGTCGCCGGGCGTGGCGGCCAGCTCGTCCGCCATCACCCACGCGGCGGCCATGGCCATGGACGCGCCGTGCCCGGCGAACAGCGAGACCGCCTGGCAGGCATCGCCGAGCAGGGCCACCCGGCCGTGGCTCCACTTGCTCGCCTCGACCTGGGAGACCTGGTCGTAGTAGATGTCGGCGGGCTCGGCGCGCAGCACGCCGGGGAGGATCCAGCCGAGGTCGCCGAAGTGCTCACGCAGCGCGGCGACCGGATCGCGCGGCGGCTCCGGGTCGGGCTCGGCGCGCAGGAACAGCACGGCGAGCCGGTCGCCGCCCAGCGCGTAGCCCCCGGCCATCCGGCCGGGCACGGTCAGCATCCGGTAGCGCGGCCCGATCAGACGGCTGAGCCGGGCGTCGGTCAACGTGTACGCGGCGACGTGATGCCCCAGGTAGCGGATCTGATCGCCGGGGCCGAAGGCCTGGCCGCGCACGGTGGAGTGCACGCCGTCCGCGCCCACCAGCAGGTCCACCGTGCGCGTCGTGCCGTCGGTGAGGCCGACGGTGACGGCCTCGCCGCCGGGCCGGATCTCCGCGACGCTCGTGGCGTACCGGATCTCCGCCCGGGTGTCGTCCCGGATGATCCTGGCGAGGTCGCCGCGCAGCAGGCTGATCACCCCGTCGAAACCGGACCCCATGGCCAGGCGGGAGGTCTGGCGGCCGTTCCGATCGACGTAGCCGATCTCCGACACCGGGTGGCGCACCTCGCGCAGCCGATCGGCCAGCCCCATCCGGTCGGCCACCTCCAGGCCCGCGCCATAGAAGTCGATCATGTAGCCGCCGTCGCGGAACACCGCCGACCGCTCGACGACCTCCACCTCCCAGCCCGCCCGTTCCAGGTGCCAGGCAAGGGTGAGGCCGGCTATCCCGGCTCCGCAGATGAGCGCCTTCATTGGACTACCCCTCTCGCAGCGTCAGCATGGCCCTCAAGGGCGCGCCCAGGGCGGCGACGTCCATGCCGGGGTCGATGCCCCGGTGCAGCACCAGGCCGTCCACGGCCGCGACGAGCACGGTCGCCGCGGCCGAGGCGTCGCCCGGATGCCCGTGCTCGCGCAGCCACCCGGCGAGCCGCCCCCGCAGATCGAGAAGCAGCCCGGCGAGCCGCTCGCGCAGCTCGGGCAGCCGCGCGGAGGCGAGGTACATCTCGGCGATCAGCAGGGAGGCGGGATCGGTGCCGGTGTAGCGGGCCATCTCGCCGAGCAGCCGGTCGACGCCCTCCCCGATGCCGGGCAGGGCGGTCACCTCCCGCGCGATGCCGTCGAGCATCTCGCCCGCGACGGCGGTGGACGCCTCGACCAGCAGCTCGGTCACCGAGCCGAAGTGGTAGTGCACCACGCCCGGCGCCACCCCCGCGCGTTCGGCGACCAGCCGCGTGGTCACGTTGCTCCAGCCGACCTCGCCGATCAGCTCCACGGCGGCCTGGAACAACCGCTGCCGGGTCGCGTGGCCGCGCTCGGCCGCCTTCGCCATGCCGTACCTCATGGACAAGTGCCCTGGACGTTCACCTTGGACATTTGCCCAGATACTAGCACGGCCCCTCCACGGGTCACTCGATGGCGCGCTGCCCCGCCTCCTCGGCCATCGCGATGATCTCCGGGTTGTAGGCGGCCTTCGGGCCCGGGACGTAGCGGACGCACTCCAGCCCACGGCGGTAATGGAACGTTCCACACCGCTCACGCAGGTCCCAGTCCACCGGGCCGCCGTGGTCGTGGCCCACGCTGATGCCGGTGAAGGGGGCCATGCCGAGAAGCTGGGGGACCGCCTCGATCCGGAACCCGCGAGTCTCCCCTGCCGCCACGTCGATGTCCCAGCGCATCTCGGGGAGGGCGGTGAAGCGGGCGGTGACGGTCACCGGGCCGGGGCCGGGCAGCGCATCGCCCGCCCGGACCGGGCTGCCGTAGGCGTTGTAGGTCAGCCGCAGCTCGCCGTCCTCGACGAACAGCACGTAGCCGCCGCCCTGGTCGCCGTGGGCCACGATGACGCCCTCGTCTCCGGCCCGGTAGTCCAGCGACGCCTCGACCACGAACGACCGCAGCGAGGTCAGCCTGCTCGACCGGAACCGCTCCAGCGCCGGGGTGCCCGGGTAGAGTGTGACCGGCCGCGATAGCGCCAGTTCCGTGGCCGGGCGGGTGTTCAGGACGTCGGGGGTGTCGGCGAGCGGGAAGACGGTGTTCAGCCAGGCGGCCTCGCGCCAGCTCGCGGCCATCTCGGCGACCCGGCCGGGCCTCTCGGCGGCCAGATCGGTGGTCTCGGCCGGATCGGAGGCGATGTCGTACAGCTCCCAGGCGTCCTCGGTGAACGGTGTGCCCGGCACGTGCGATGAGATGATCTTGTAGTCGCCGGCGAAGTAGGCGCGCTGCCCCATGCACTCGACGTACTGCGTGCGGTGCGCGCCCGCCTGTCCCGCGTCGGCCAGCAGGTGGCCGAAGGAGACGCCGTCGATGTCCTGGGCGGGTGCGCCCGCGCGCTCGGCGGGGCGTTCCACCCCGGCGAGGGCCAGGAGCGTGGGAGCGACGTCGGTCACGTACGCGAACTGGTCGCGCACCCCGCCGTCGCCTTCCCGCCTGGGCAGCCCGGCGGGCCAGGACAGGACGAACGGGACGTGCACCCCGCCCGCGTGGGCGTGGCCCTTGTAGAGCCGGAACGGCGTGTTGGAGACGTGCGCCCAGCCGCGCGGGTAGTGCCCGTGCACGCGCGGGCCGCCGATCAGGGAGGGGTCGCGGGGCACGTCGGGGCACCAGTCGGCGGGCAGGCCCGCCAGGTGCACGAAGCGGCTGAAATAGCTGCGCGTGCCGTCCACACCGCCTTCGCCGGTGGCCCCGTTGTCGCTGGTCACCACAATGATCGTGTTGTCCAGCTCGCCGATCCGCCGCAGGTGCGCGACCAGCCTGCCAAGGCTCTGGTCCACGGCGTCCACCGCCGCCGCGTACACCTCCATGTGCCGGGCGAACAGCGCCCTGCGCTCGGGGCTCAGCTCGTCCCACGAGGGGACGCCGAGCGTCTCCCCCGGCTTGGCCCCGGACGGCACGGTGCCCTCCGGGAAGAGCCCGTCCCTGATCTGACGGCGGAAGCGCTCCGCACGGACGCGTCCCCAGCCTTCGTCGTAGCGGCCCCGGTACTTCTCGATGTCGGCGGCCTTGGCCTGCACGGGGCCGTGGACCGCCTGGTGGGCGAAGTAGAGGAAGAACGGCCTGGTGGCGTCTCCGGCCCGCAGCCCCTTGATCATGCCGAGGGCCTGGTCGGTGAGGGTGTCGGTGAGGTAGCGGCCGTCGGCGTGGTCCGCGTCGGGCGCCGGGCCGTTGTCGCTGATCAGGCGGTGCGGATGGAAGAGCGAGGTGAAGCCGTCCATCGAGCCGTAGTAGCGGTCGAAGCCCCGCTGCAGCGGCCAGGAGCTCTTGTCCGCGCCGTCGTGCAACCGGGCCTCACCGGTCAGATGCCACTTGCCGACCATGAAGGTCGCGTATCCGCCCGCCCGGAACGACTCGGCCAGCGTCGGCACGTCGTGCGGGATCTCCATCCGGTAGCCGGGGTAGCCGGGGTCCACGTGCGCGACGGTCGCGAACCCGGCCCGGTGCGGATTGATCCCGGTCATCAGGGCGGCCCGGGACGGCGAGCACAGCGGCGTGCTGTGGTAGTTGGTCAGCCGGTACCCGGTGTCGGCGAGTGCCTGCGTGTGCGGGGTGTCGATCTCCGCGCCGAACGGCGACAGGTCGCTGAACCCCAGGTCGTCCACCAGCACCACGACCACGTTCGGGGCTCCGGGCCGGGCGCGCCCGGCCCGGGGCCACCACGGGGACGACTGCGAGGCGAGCTCGCGGGCCGTCCCGCCGAAGCCTTCGTATCCCCGGCTCGCGGGGGTCTGGGCACCGGCCGTGGTCACGGGCCCTCCGGGTCGACGACGTCCTTGTCCGCCCACAGCGGCTCGACGCGGGCGCGCAGCTCGGCGGCGCCGATCTTGTCCACCAGCGCCACGGCGGCCAGGTTGTCGCGGACCTGCTCCAGGCTGGTCGCCCCGAACAGGGTAGTGGCGTTGGCCGGGTGGGTGAGCGTGAAGGCCACGCAGACCTGCGCGGGCGTGGCGCCCATCTCGTCGGCGATGCGCGCCAGCTCGGGCGCGGACTCGGCGATGCGCTTCCTGATCTCGCCGGGGTCGCGGCCGACCTGGCGGGCGGAGCCCTTGCCCAGGATCACGCCGCCCTCCAGCACGTCGGAGGACTCCAGGCTGACGCCCTGCTCGAAGATCCGCGCGAACGGCGTGCCGTCCGGGATGGAGCGGCGCGAGACGCTGTACTTGAGCTGGGCCATGGCGGGCCCTTCGAGTCCCTCGCCGGCCGCGGCGTTGATCAGCGTCTGCACGTTGGCGGCCGACCAGTTGTTCACGCCCCAGGCCCGGATCAGCCCGGCGGTGCGCAGCTCGTTCATGTCGATGACGAGCTGGTGCAGGTTGACGCCCTCGGTGCGCAGGTCGCCCAGCACCACGATGTCGGCGTGCTCGACGCCGGCCCGGAAGAGCGCGTTCTCAAGCTGGGGACGCAGGCCGTGGTCCGGGTAGCCCTCCAGCCACAGCTTCGAGGACAGCAGGTAGTCCTCGCGGCGCAGCCCGGCGGCGCGCACCATCGCGGAGAAGATGACGTCGGTGAACACCGGCGTCATGCCGGGGAAGCCGTAGACGCCCACGTCGAACAGGTTGATCCCGGCATCGACCGCCTCGCGGATCATGGTCACCGCGTCGGTGAAGTCCATCCGGTCGTAGGTGTGCCAGGAGCCGAGGGCCAGGACGCCCGTCTCCAGGTCGGTACGGCCGATGCGGCGGCGGGGAATAGGGGTGTTCTGCATGTTGACGCTCTCTCTTCTTCAGTTAGGGCAGGCGGGGGTCGATGACGGCCTTGATCTCTCCGAGGCGGGACATCGACTCCACCCGGTCCGAAGCCCCCGACAGCCCGACCGGCTTGCTGAAGAGCTCGTCCCACGGCATCCGGTCGGTGAAGGTCTGGAAGAACCCGACGGCCCGGTGGTAGTCGGCGATGTCGCCGTTGAGCGAGCCGAGCACGGTCAGCTCCTTGCCCATCACCGCGCCCAGCGGAACCCCGGAGAGCCCGAAACCGGTCGTTCCGACCACTACCACGGTGCCGCGCTGGGCGGCCACCGAGACGGCCTCCTCGATGACCGTGGGGGCCCCGGCGAGGTCGAAGACGTAGTCCGCGCCGCGCTCGCCGAGGGCCTCACCGATCGCGGCGACGCGCTCCTCCTTGCTCAGGTCCACCGAGACGGTGGCGCTCGCGCCGAAGCGGCGGGCCGCGTCCAGGCGGTCGTCCGGGCCGCCGACGGTGACGATCGTTCCCGCGCCCGCGATGCGGGCCACGGCGGTGGCGAAGATGCCGAGCGCGCCCGCGCCCTGGACCACCACGCTGGACCCGGCGCGGATGCCGCCCGCCCGGTCCACCGCGCGCAGCACGGTCTTGGCCGCGCAACCCGACATCGCCGCCCAGGTGTCCTTGACGTCGCCGGGGAGCAGCAGCTTGGCCGCGCCGGGGGTCACGTAGCAGTACTCGACCAGTCCGCCGGTCGCGTACGGCGGGCGGTCGGAGCGCTGCATGAAGCCGTAGCCCCGGCTGGAGCACGCGACCGGCTCGCGCAGCACGGAACATCCGTAGCACTTGCCGCAGGTGGACTCCGACCAGCCGATCCGGTCGCCTTCGCCGATGGGGCGGCCGAGGGTGTCGGTGGTGCCCTCGCCGACCGCCACGACCTCGCCGACCATCTCGTGGCCCAGGATCATCGGCAGCATGCCGGGGAAGGTCATCTGACCGCCCCATATGTGGACGTCGGTGCCGCACAGGGTGGTGCACGTGATGCGGACCAGTGCGGCGCCCGGCTCGACCTCCTCGGGCAGCGGTACGTCCTGGAGGCTGAGAGGCCGTCCGTGTTCGGTGAGTACGGCAGCAGTGGTTTTCGTAGGCATTGTCACCTTCGTGGCCTTAACGAGCTGAGGATGGTTAATCTACACTCGTTGACAATTAAGTTACAGCCCCCTGGAGGAACGCGGTGGCGGCGGATCAGAGCGTAGACGCGGACCTTGTCGCGGTCGGCGGTGACGTGCTCACGTTCGACGAGAGCGATGGCAGGGCGGACGGCCTCGCCGTCCGCGACGGCCGGATCGCCGCCCTCGGCGACGAGGCGGACCTGCGGCCGTTCATCGGCCCCCGGACCCGGGTGATAGACCTGGCGGATCGCACGGTGATACCCGGGATCAACGACTCGCACCTGCACGCGGCCTGGCTGGGCGCGGTCTGGCCGGAGACGCTGATCAGCGAGAAGGGCCTGTCCGGGCACGCGGGCCGCCTGATCGCCGACGAGCCCGCCCGCCGCGCGGCCATCCTGCGCGCGGGCCAGGTCTGCGCCTCCTTCGGCATCACCAGCTACACCGAGCCGGGGCTCGGACCCGGCGAGGACGAAGGCGAGACCGGCTGCTTCACCCAGGCCGTGCTCGACACCTACATCGCCCTGGCCAAGGAGGGCGCGCTGACCTCCCGGGTCACCGTGCTGCGCCTGTTCGGCGAACTGGACGGCCCGAGCGCCCTGGCGGACGTCGAGCACGGCCTGGGCGCCGCGCTCCCGCCCACCGACCCCGAGTGGCTCCGCGTGGCCGGTCTGAAGATCTTCGCCGACGGCATCCCGCCGATGCGCTCGGCCTGGACCTGCCACCCATACCCCGACGGCACGACCGGCGGCCTGCTGGTCGGCGGGGACGGCGCGGACGAGCGCGAGCGCAACCTGCACACGATGATCGCGCTGGCCCACCGCGACGGCCTCCAGGTGGGCGTGCACGCCACCGGCGACCGGTCCATCGGATCGGTGATCGACGCGGTGGAGAGGGAGGGCGGCGCGGGCGCGCGGCACTACGTCATCCACGGCGACCTGGTGACCCCCGAGCAGATCGCCCGGATGGCACGGCTCGGCATGGGGCTCACCACCCAGCCGATGATCGCGCTGGCCACCTCGGGCATGGTCGCCGACGCACTCGGCCAGGACGTGGCGGGCTCGGCCTGGCCGCTGGCCGAACTCCTCGCCGCGCCGGTCAACTTCACCCTCAGCAGCGACGGCCCGGTGACCACGCCCGACTGGCGGGTCCAGATCGCGGCCGCCTTCCGGCTGCTGGGCGTCTCCGGGGCCGACCCGGCGCTGATGACCCGGCTGCTGCGCTGCTACACCACGGCGCCCGCCGTACAGGACGGCGCGGAGGACTGGAAGGGATCGCTGGAGCCGGGCAAGGCCGCCGACTTCTGCGTACTGGCCGGCGATCCGCTCACCGCCTCGCCCGACGCCCTGCCGGGCGTGGAGATCGACCTGACGATCGCCGGCGGGCGGGTCGTGCACCGGCGCGAGGCCTGACATGACCCGGCGCCCGGCGGAATCGCCGGGCGCCGGGTCATGACGTCGTCCTTACCGCACCGCGGTACGCGCCCGCAGCCGCTGCAGCTCGTTCAGCGACCGCGACCGCGGGTCCACCACGTCCCGCAGCGACGTCCCGATCTGGTTGAGCAGGAACACGCACAGCATGATCGCGAACCCGGGGGCCACGATCAGCCACGGCGCCTGGGTCAGGTACGACCGCCCTTCGGCGATCATGTTGCCCCAGGTCGGCGTAGGCGGCGCGATGCCCATCCCAAGGAAGCTCATCGCCCCGTCCACCAGCATCGCCGAGGCCGACAGGATGACCACCTGGACCAGCGCCAGCGGCAGCACGTTCGGCAGCACGTGCACGAAGAGGATCTTCGCCGGGCGCATCCCGGACACCCGGGCCGCCCCGATGTACTGCCGTTCCGCGACGCTGAGCACCCGGCTCCGGATCACCCGGGCGGTGAACGGCGTGAAGATCACGCTCAGCGCGATCAGCTCGGTCCAGATGCTCGCCCCCAGGCCGATGGCCAGGGCCATGGCCAGGATGATCGCCGGGAACGACATCCAGGCGTCCATCACGCGCATGACCACCGCGTCGACCGTCCGGTAGAATCCGCTGACCAGGCCGATCACCATGCCGGTGAACGCGGCGCAGACCGTGATGAGCGCCGAGAGCCCCAGCGAGGCCCGGCCGCCCGACACCAGCCGGCTGAACACGTCGCGCCCGAAGGAGTCGGTGCCCAGCAGGTGCCCCGCCGACGGCGGGAGCAGCCGGTTGATCGGATCGGTCGCGTTCGGCTCCGGCAGGAAGACCGGCAGGATCACCACGGCGAGCACGATCAGGCCGAGCACCGCGATGGCCCCGGTAAGCAGCGGATTACGCCGCAACGTCCCGCTCAAAAGACACGCACCTTCGGGTCGAGCAGCGCGTACGACAGGTCGACGAGCAGGTTCACCAGCACGAACATGAGCGCCACGAACAGCGTGACCCCCTGCACCAGCGGGAAGTCGCGGGTGAACACGGCGCCCATGAGGAGCGACCCGAGACCGGGGATCACGAAGATCGACTCGATGATCACAATCCCCCCGATCATCATCGCGAAGTTGCTGCCGAGCTGCGTGACCAGCGGCATGAGCGCGTTCGGCAGCACGTGCCGCAGCATCACCTGCCGTTCCGGCAGGCCCTTGACGCGGGCCGTGCGCAGGTAGGTCTGCGGCAGCTCGCCGAGCACGCTCTCCCGCAGCGTCAGGGTGAACAGCGCCGACTGCCCGATGACCAGGCAGAGCACCGGCAGCACCAGCATCGGCACCGCGGCGACCGGGTCGGTGAACAGGTCCGCGTACCCGCTGGAGGGGAACCAGCGCAGCGTCACCGCGAACACCAGCACCAGGATCAGCGCGATCCAGAAGTCCGGGATCGCCATGCCCAGCCCGGAGATCTGCGCGACCACCCTGGCCACCGGGTTGCGCGGCGACACCGCGTTCCAGAAGGTGATCAGCACCGCCACCGCGAAGCTGATCACCGTGCTGATCAGGGCCAGGGTCAGCGTCGGCACGAAGTGGTCGAGCACCACCCCGACGACCGGCGCGTGGAAGGTGATCGACGCGCCGAAGTCGCCCTGAACGACGTTGCCCAGCCAGCTCAGGTACTGCGTCCACAGTGAGCCGGTGAGCCCCATGCTCTCCCGCAGCGCGTCCACGTCCGCGGGTCTCGCGGTGGGGCCGAGGATGGCGATCGCGGGATCGCCGGGCATCAGCCGCACGATGAAGAACATCATCGTGCCCACGATCAGGAGGATGAAGACCAGATCACGCAGTCGGCGAAGCAGGAGACCCGCCATATGCCCCTCCCCCGGTCACTTCTGCAGCCAGGAGTTCCAGAACACGCGGTAGAACGTGTCGTACCCCTTGAGCTTGGGCGAGTAGGCCGCGTACAGCCGGGACTGGCTCAGCGTGATGACGGGAAGCTGCTCCCACACCAGGGCCTGCATCCGGTTCATCACCCGCCTCGCGTCCTCCGGCGTGGTGACCGCGTTGTATTCGGTGACCAGCCTGGCCATCTCCGGAGAGGCGGACCCGTTGAACGCGCCGAGGGTCAGCGCGGGCAACTGCGAGGGCGAGGTCAGCGCGGCGTTGAAGAACAGGGTGGTGATGTCCCAGCCGCCCGGGTCCTTGGTGATGGTGCCGAGCATCGTCGGGAAGTCGAAGGTGTCGATCTTCGTCTTGATGTCGATCTTGGAGAGCTGGTCCTGGAGCAGCACCGCCCACTGGCTGAACTGCGGGTAGCTGTTGGAGGTGAGGATCCGCACGGTGTCACCGGCGTTGATGCCCGCCTGCGCGAACAGCTCCCTGGCCTTGGCCGGGTCGTGCTGCTTGTAGATGTCGTCGCCGGCGGTGGAGTACAGCGCCTTGCTGTCCTGGGAGACCAGCGAGCCCACCTCGATGGTGAGGTCGGGGCCGCCACCGGTCGCGGCGTTCATGGCCTGCTTGTCCATCAGCAGGTTGAGCGCCTGGCGGGCCCGGATGTCGGAGAACTTGGATCCCTTGTTGAAGTTGGGGATGATCACGTTCTGGTTCGCGCCCACGAGGTTGCTGACCACCACGGCGGGGTTGCCCTTGAGCGAGACGTACTGGTCGTCGCTGGGCATCGCGTGCTGCCACTGACCGGTCTGCAGGCCGTTCACCACGGCGTCCTGGTCGGCGACCACCTTGTAGGTGATGGTGTTGAGGTATGCGTGCTTCGCCCCAGACTGCCCGCCCCAGTCATCTTCCGCCCGGGAAGTGTAAGCGTCATACCTTTCCAGCACCACCTGCTGGCCGATGTCCCACGCCTGCAGCTTGTACGGACCGGTGCCGACGGCGCCGGCCTGCCCGAAGCCGGTAGGCTGGAGCCCCTTAAGGTTCTTCGCCTCGTAGATCTCCGTCCCCGGGCTCGCCAGTTCGTCGATCAACGGGTAACGCGGCTTCTTCAGCACCAGGGTGAGGGTGCGGTCGTCGGCGGCCTTCAGGCTCTTGACGTCGGTGGCGACCTGCTGGCCGGTGATGCCGAACCTCATCCACCGCTGCAGGCTGGCGATCACGTCGGCCGTAGTCAGCGGGTTCCCGTCGTGGAACGTGACACCGCTGCGTAGTTTGAAGGTATAGGTCAGGCGGTCGCTGCTCATCTTGTAGGTGTCGACCAGCATCGGCTTGGCCGCGAAGTCCTTGTCGACCTCGAACAACTTCTCATAGAGCAGGTTGCCGATGTGCGCGGTCACCTGACCGGGGTTGGCAAGCATGTCGAGCGACTGTGGATCGGTGGGAACGGCGACCACCAGATTGCCACCGCGAATGGGAGCACCGGAGTCATTGCCGGAACCTGCGGCCGTGGTCCCGCCGCCGGCACAGCCGGCGAGGAACATGACACTGACCGTCACAGCGGAGACCAGCCCGGTTCGCACGGAGCTCAGGCCTCTTTGGAGCACTTTCATACTGATTCTCGCTCTTGGATCCAAGGGGGGCGGGGGTCGTGAGGATATCCGTCCGGGCTAGCCGTTTGCGCCAACATTGATTGACAAATCCGGGTTTGCTGCTAGTAACCGGCGGGTGTAGTCATGGGTGGAGGAGCCCGCGATGACCGCCGGGGTGCCCACCTCGATGAGATCGCCCTGATACATCACCCCGACGCGGTCGGCGACCGACAGCACCAGGCTGAGGTTGTGCGTGATGAAGAGGAAGCTGATGCCGTGCGCGCGGCGAAGCTGCAGCAGCAGGTTCATGACCTGGCCCTGAACCGAGACGTCCAGCGCCGAGGTCGGCTCGTCGGCCACGATCAGCTGGGGCTCGGCGGCGACGGCGCGGGCGATGGAGACCCGCTGCCGCTGGCCGCCGGAGAGCTGCGAGGGAAGCTTTCCGGCACAGTCGGCGGGCAGGCCGACCTCGTCGATCAGCTCGGCCACGCGGCGGTCGATGTCGCCTCCGCGCAGCCTGGTGAGCTCGTACAACGGTTCGGCGACAATTCGCGCGACCGTGTGCCGGGGATCCAGCGAGCTCTGCGGATCCTGGAAGACGAGCTGCGTGTGACGGCGGAAGGAACGCTCGTCGCCGCGCAGCCCGGACGGCCCGATCTGGTGCGCGCCGAAGGTGATCGTCCCGGACGTCGGGGTCTCCAGCGCGCTGATCATCCGGCCCAGCGTGCTCTTGCCCGAACCGGACTCACCGACCAGGCCGAAGAACTCGCCGGGCGCGATCTCCAGCGAGACCTCGTTGACGGCGCGGACGGGGGGGCGGCGCGCGAAACGCGAGCCCCCGCCGTAGACCTTCGTGACCCGCTCGATGACCAGCGGCGGCGTGCCCCACGCGGGAGCGGGCGCCTCGGGCAGCGTGGGGGTCTCGGTCACCGACATGCCCGCCGGCGCCGTCCCCTCGGTCACCGCCCGGAGCTTGGCCTCGGAGATGGTGGGAAAACCGCTACGGCGGCTGACGCCGACCTGCGGCACGCACTCCAGCAGCGCACGGGTGTACGGGTGCCGGGGACGGGTGAGGATGTCCACCTTGTTGCCGACCTCCACCAGCCGGCCGCGGTACATCACCGCGATCCGGTCGGCGATCTCCGCCGCCACCCCCATGTCGTGGGTGATGAAGACGCAGGCCGTCCGGTGCTCGCGCTGCACACGGCGGAACAGCGTGAGGATCTCCGCCTGCGTCGTCACGTCGAGAGCCGTGGTCGGCTCGTCGGCGATGAGGATGTCGGGGTCGGACATCAGCGCCATCGCGATCATGACGCGCTGCTGCATACCGCCGGACAACTGGTGCGGGTACGCCTTCATGATCCGGTCGGTGTCGGCGAGCCCCACCTCGGCCAGCAGGCCGCGGGCCTTGGCCTCCGCCACCGCGCGGTGCTTGCTGCCCCGGCGCAGCGCCTGGCCGGGCAGCGAGGCGTCTTGGCGGTACGCCTCCATGAGCTGCATCCCGATCCGCAGGGCCGGGTTGAGCGAGTCGAGCGCCTCCTGGAAGATCATTCCGATCCTGGCGCCCCGGTAGCCCCGCATCTCCTCGGCGCTCAGTTGCGTGACGTCCACCCCGCCCACGGCGATCGTGCCCTCGGTGTAGACCGGGGCGACGAACTCCAGCAGCCGGATGATCGACAGTGCGGTGACGGTCTTGCCGCTGCCCGACTCCCCCACGACGCAGAGCGTCTTCCCCGAATCGACGTCGAGGCTGAGTTCATGGACGAGTTCGAGGCGTTCTTCCACGCCTTCGGCTTCCCGGGTGACGCCGATCGTCAGATCCGTCAGATTGAGCAGCGACATGCGCGAGAGTTCCCTTCCTGGCACCGGTCAGCGGGAGGCCCTTGGGGGACTCACACCCGCACTGAGCTGCCAAAAGTCATGCATGTGCCAGATAGTTCTAAAAGGTTGACAGACCGCATCCCCACTGTCAACGGTTATTCCACGCTTGTAGACAGAGCTACCGCGAGACCGCGATCCGGCCTATGGTTATCGTCTACGTGCGTAGATATTAACGGCGGGTGACGCGCGAAGGAAGCCCCCCGTACGATGATCCATCATCAGAAAGAGCAGGTCTGCCAGCATGACCACCTCTCCCCCCTCGCCCCACGCGATCGTCGGCATCGCCACCGGCTACATGGGCGCCAAGCAGCTTTTCGCGGCCAGCCGCATCGGCCTGTTCCGGGCGCTGTCCGACGGCCCCCTCGGCGCGGCCGAGATCGCCCAGGCCACCGGCGTCACTCCGCGCATGGCCCGCATCCTGGCCGACTGCATGGCCGCGCTCGGCCTGCTGACCCGCACCGACGGCCGGTACGCGCTGACCCACGAGGCCGCCGCCTACCTCGCGGGCGACCGCTCCGAACTCGACCTCGGCCCGTTCCTGACCTTCCTCAACGAGATCAGCTACGGCCACTGGCTGCAGTTCGACAAGACCGTGGACACCACGACCCCCGGCGATCTGGACATGTCGCCCGAGCGCTGGGGCACGTTCATGGCCGGTGTCATGACCTACAACGCCCTGCACGCCAAGATGCTGGGCGGCCTCTTCGACTTCTCCGGCTACCGCGAGCTGCTCGACCTGGGCGGGCTGTCCAGCGGTTTCGCCCTGGAGGCGCTGCGCGCCAACACCGGCCTGCGCGCCACCTTCGTCTACGACCCGGCGTTCGCCGACTCGGTCGCCGAGCAGGTGCGCGAGGCCGGGGTGGACGACCGGGCGGTGGTCACCGGCGCCCCCACCGACACCGCCAAGCCGGAGGGCGAGTTCGACCTGGTCATGGTGAACCACGTGGTGCACCGCTTCACCGCCGAGCAGAACCTGGACATCCTGCGCAACGCCCGCGCCGCCGCCGCCCCCGGGGCGCGGCTCATGCTGCTCGACTTCTTCCTCGACGACGACCCCGAGCAGCGCGCGCTCGACGCCCTGCACGCCGGTGAGTACCTGGTGATCGACGGCACCGTGGTCTACGAGGAGTCCGAGGTGCGCGGCTGGCTGGCCTCGACCGGCTGGCGGACCCTCGACAAGCTGTCCCTGCCCGGCAGCCCGCGCCTGCTGCTCGCCGAAGCGGTCTGAGGGGACATCGGCATGGCGCTGGACCCGGCGGTCGCCCAACTCCTGGCGGCCGCCCCCGCACCGGGCGACGACGCCTCGGCCGCCCCGGCCGTCCTGCCGGACGCGGCCACGATGCGCGCCGCGTTCGCCGCCGGGCTCCGCATCCCCGACGACCTGGAGCCGGTCGCGTCCGTCGCCGACCACCTGGTGCCCGGCCCGGACGGCGACGTCCGGGTGCGCGTCTACCTGCCGGAGGCCGACGGGCCGGTGCCCGCCTTCGTGTGGATCCACGGCGGCGGGTGGACGATCGGCTCCATCGAGGAGAACGAGGTCTCCTCCCGGGCGGTGTGCAACGCGGCGCGGGTGGCCGTGGTGGCGGTGGACTACCGGCTGGCTCCGGAGGACCCGTTCCCCGCCGCGCCGCGCGACTGCTACGCCGTCCTTGAGTGGCTGGCCGGGCACGGGGCCTCGATCGGCGTGGACGGCACGCGCGTCGCCGTCGGCGGGGAGAGCGCCGGGGGCAACCTGTCCACCGTGATCTCCATGATGGCCAGGGACCGGGGCGGCCCCAGCGTCGCCGCGCAGGTGCTCATCTGCCCGGTCTTCGGCCACCCCGACGACGGATACGGCTCCTACGCCGACTTCGCCGAGGGCTTCGGGATGACGGCCGGCGTGATGAGGTGGTTCTTCGAGCAGTACGCGACCGGCCCCGCCGACCTCGACGACCCGTACCTGCTGCCGCTCCGGTCCGGCGACCTGACCGGGCTGCCGCCCGCCCTGGTCATGACCGCGGAGTACGACGTGCTGCGCGACGAGGGCGAGGCGTACGCCCGCCGGCTCGCGGAGGCCGGCGTGCCCACCGAGCTGGACAGGTACGAGGGGCAGATCCACGGCTTCTTCGGGCTCCACACGAGCCTGCCGGCCTCGCCCCGCTCCCACGCCCGCGTCGCGGACTACCTTCGCACCGTGTTCGCGTGATCCTTCGCCGGTGCGCGTCACCGCGCGCACCGGCGCAGTGCCCTCAGGGCCGGGTGAGCCGTTCGAAGAACGACTCCAGGTGGCGCTTCTGCAGCTCGACGGTCGAGTAGTTCGGACCGACCAGGCTCATCACGTTGGCCCCGGCGTTGATCAGGACGATCTCGTCCACGAGCTGCTCGTTGGGCAGCGAGGTGACGATGTCGCCGTCGGCGCGCCCCTCGGCGATCAGCCGGTGCAACTGCGCGCGCCAGAAGCCCAGGTGCCCCAGGTACTTGTCGTAGAGCTTCTGGTTGCCGAGCGACGTGTGCCAGTAGGTGAGCAGGATCCGGCCGGCCAGGATGCGGTTCTCGTCTATCGGCATCGAGGACTCGCACATCACCCGCAGGGCGGCCAGGCCGCGCAGGCCCTCAAGGGAGATGTACTCCGTCATCATCGCCAGGGCCCGCTCGTAGGTGGCCTCGATGATGTCTTCCTTGGAGGGGAAGTAGTGCTTCAGCGCGCCGTTGGCGAAGCCGGCCGCGGCGGCGATCTCACGCATGGTGGCCGCCTCGATGCCCCCCTTGGTGATCAGATCCCAGGTGACGTCGATGATGTCCCTACGACGCTGGTCATGGTCGATGATCTTGGGCATGCGGCACCTCCTCGCGGGCCTGTCGTGCACCGGCTTCGATCGCGTACGGCGCTTTCGTCTACCAGTGTAGGACAACCGCCCGCGAGCAGGCGCGGCGGTCGAGCGCTCCCGCGCTCAGGCGCGAAGCGCTGGGACCGGGAAGTCGACGACCACCTGGCCGGTGCCGCTGCTGCCGAAGTACGGGCAGAGCTGCTCTCCTCTGCCGGTGTAGTCGTTCCAGCCGAGCAGCCCGAACAGCATGGCGGTGTCGGCCATCGCGCCCTCACCGGTGCAGCGGGCGTTGTAGTCAGGGAGCATATCGAGGAACTCGGCGATCCGTCCCTGGTTCCACATCTCCAGGACGGCGTGGTCCACGTTCCGGTTGATCTCGCTGCTGACCTCGTCGAGCAGCGACTCGGCGATCTCGTTGGGCGGGAAGGCGTGCGACAGCGAACCGCTCGCCAGGAAGGCCACCTTGCGGCCACTGCGCAGCACCGCCCGCCGCAGGGCCTCGCCGATCCGGCGGTTCTCGTCGATGGTCGAGTAGATGTTGCAGCCGATGGGCAGGACCCGGATGCCGGACTCCTGGTTCATGAAGTACATCGGGACCAGCGTGGCGTACTCCAGGCCGAGGTCCTGGTAGGTGTGCACGCGGGCCTTCTGGCCCCCGGCGACGATCTCCTCCCGGATCAGCTCGGCCAGTTCGGGGTCGCCCGGGTAGTCGTACGCGAGGTCGTGGATGAAGTGCGGCAGCTCGTGGCTGACGTAGGTGGCCTGGTGACGCTCCTTGCCGTTCAGGTGGAAGCCGATGCTGTTCATCCAGTGCGTGTCGGCGATCAGGAAGGTGTCCGCACCGAGCTCGCGGGCACGCCTGCCGATCTCCGTCAGGGCCAGCTCCGCCGGACGGCGGATGCCGAAGTGCTTGCCGGGCTGGATCGACAGCCAGATGGACGGCACATGCGTGATCTTGGCCGCCAGCACGACCTCTCCCATCACGTCAACCTCCTGCCGGTTCCGTGCCTACAGTCCGAGATCTGCATGATAAGCACGCTCCTCTCCCCACCGCATGTGACGGGCGTCATGTAGTCGTCTGCGGGGGTATGTCGATATTTTGGCATATGTCATAACCTAAACGATGTCGTATATGATTTGAAGACTCGCCGAGGTGGGAACCCATCTCGATCAGTGCCGCCCCTGTGTCGAGGAGAAGAGGTCGCATGAAGTTCCGTTCGGATCCGGGCACCATACGCGGGTCCATCGCCCCCGTGGTGACCCCGTTCACCGCCGAGGGAGAACTCG
>NZ_JARLTC010000055.1 GCF_029382225.1 Spongiactinospora sp. TRM90649 | reverse complement strand
CTTCACAAACCGATCGTCAACACCCTTCGCCATTCCCGCACTCCACGCGGCAGCGACTTAAGACTTACTCGTCTAGCCACCCTGCCCACCAAGGGCGGCGGCCAGCGCGGGCAGGCTTCCCAGCGCGCGGGCGAAGCCGACGTGGTCGCCGTAGTCGCGCGATTCGACGATGACACCGTCGCGTACCCGCACCCACGGTCTTTCGTCACTTCCCCACGAAGGAAGCGCTGATCGAGGCGACCCTGCTGCGCCACTTCGACAGGCTCACCGCCCGCGCACAGATCCTCGCCGACGCTCCCGACCCGGTCGAAGGCCTCCACACGCTGATCCGGGAAATGATCGAGACCAGCGCCACCAATCTGACCCTCGCCTCCCTGCTAACCGAGAGTGACGGCGTACCGGCCAGCGCCCGAGAGGCATCCCTACGTCTCCGGGACGCCGTCGAACGGGCCCTGCACCGGGCACGTGCCACAGCGGCCGTCCGCTCTTCGATCGACATCGAGGAGGTCTACCTTCTTATCCGCCCCCTCTCCCAGGCGTCCGCCACCCTCCGCCCCTCCCCCGATGTCCTCACCCGCGCCATCGACGTCATCCTCACCGGCCTATCGGCCCCCCCAAGGCGCCGTCAGGAAGCCCACTGCCTCATCTTTCAGGGCGAGAGTGTCACCTGGAGTATTTCATCGCGCAGAATGCGATGAATCTCAACCACGTCGGCGTTGTAGCCCGTCTGGCGCCGGAGCTCCTTCCGTACGGCGTCGATGACCGTCTCGGACAAAAGCGCCTGAGCCAGGGACCTCGGCGAAGTTGCTGCCCGCGCCTTCCAGAGATCGTCGATCAGACGCCGCTTGAAGGCTTCCTTGGTGAGGTAAAAGAGCACGTCAGCCTTGCTCGCCAGACTCGATTCGTCGAGGAGATCCGCTTCGAGCGCAAGATCAATCGCCACCGGGAGACCAGGCGTCATGTGGTATGCCCGCCATACCTGTCCATTCGAAAGGATCATCCATTCGACGCCCTCATTCACCGCGTACATCTGCACCTGCCGCAGATGTTTGGCGGTGAGCTTCTGGCTACAGCGCTTGACCTCGATGAACGCTACCAACTGCTTGTCGATACGCACCCCGTAGTCGGCGAACTCTCCTTTGACCTGATACTCGGTCGTAAGGTCCTCGTACTTGTCGTATCCGAGGGCCTCGCACAGGAAGTCGGTGATGAGAAGCCGGGTGTCACCTTCGTTCGCGTCGCGAACGACCAGGTCATTGAGTGGCTTGTTGAAGCGACGCACCGCCGCACGAACACGACTCCGCGCGTCACTCTCCCACTTCGGAACCACCTTTACGGCCGGGGCCTTCCGAGCTGTGGAAGTAGGCGCCTCTCCCTCGACGACCGGCTGTGCTGCCTGCTCACTCATGGCTTCCTCTGATCTCCAGTGGGGGACATCGCGCGGTACACGCAAAACGCACCCTAAGCACGGAAGAAGATCAATCATCATGACGGTTTGGATCGATGCGGAATCGACTCCGATCGAGATCCATAAACTGCCGTCAATAACACATCTTTCGCAAGTCGCGCAAATAGTCTTCAAATGGGCGTTGCGGCGGTAACGCGACAGACCTCAGAGTTGCTGGACCAAGCCAGGCATCGCCCTGCACGGCGGTTTAGCACGACGGTCAACAAGAAGACCCCTTCCGAGACCGGAAGGGGTCTTCTGAGCTGGAGCCGCCTAAGGGAATCGAACCCTTGACCTACGCATTACGAGTGCGTCGCTCTGGCCGACTGAGCTAAGGCGGCGTGCCGTGTGCCATGCACACAGCGATCCTGAGTCTACAGGCATCGGTGCCGTTCGCGCGCCCTCAGGGGGCGATCTAGGACAGGAAGTACAAGTCCTCCATCGGGTACGGCATGCGGGAAGCAGACGGGTGCTGGAGTGCGGTGGCCCCAGAGCGGCGTGCCGCCGGTCACTGCAGGGTGCTGCCTGGCCGCGTCCGGGACATGCGGCGAAGGCTTTTCGCAGCGGCGGCCGACTAAGGGTCGCTCGGACATCGAAGCTGTCCGATGACCGCTACCGAGTAGGGACCGGCAGGAGGACCTCCATCGCCCCGTGACCGCCAGGGCCTGTCCCACCGACTGCCTGGCGGCCTGGGCGCGCGAGCGCCGGCCGTAGGCCGCGCGATGCGCCGCCCGGGGCGGGCGGGTGGGTAGCAAGCGTGTTCCAAGGCTCCTTTGGGGAGACGGCTTCGCGGGGCCTGTATGGGAGGTGTGTACCGAATGCGTACGGGACGCGTACTCGCTCGTCCCGTACGGCCTGCCGTACTGTTCGCTGCTCCCCAACGGGCCCCGCAGAGGCATCGGGTCAGATGATGGCGGGGCAGCGGGTGTTGGGGGGCGGGGGTTTGGCCGTCAGGAGGTAGGTGTCCACGTGGCCGTCGATGCAGGGGGAGCCGGTCATGTAGGCCGTGTGGCCGTCGCCGTCGAAGCCCAGCAGGACGCCGGACGACAGCGTCGCCGCCAGTGCCTTCGCCCACCGATAGGGGGTCGCCGGGTCGCGTTCGGTGCCGACGACCAGGATGGGGGGTGCGCCCTTGGCTTCCAGGGGGTCGGGGGCGGGGGTGGCCCGGGCCGGCCAGAAGGCGCAGGGCAGGGAGCCCCACATGACCGATTCGCCGAATCTCGGCGCGTCCTTGGCCGCGCGTTCGGCCGCCTCCGTGAAGGCGTCGGTGCTCTGCGGGAACTTGCCGTCCACGCAGTTGATCGCCATGTTGGCCTCGGCCTGGTTGGAGTAGGTGCCGTCCTGGCGGCGGTCGACGAGGATGTCGGCCATCCGCAGCAGCGCGGTGCCCTCGCCCTTGAAGGCCGTGCTCAGCGCCTGCCGCAGCGCGGGCCAGGAGCGCCGGTCGTACAAGGGAGTGATCACGCCGAGCGACGCCCACGCCTCGGTGATCTGGCGGCCGTCGTTGGCGGAGTTGCGCAGCGGTTCCCGATCAGTACGGCGCAGCAGCTCGGCGAGCTCGTCCAGCGCGCCGTTCACCGTGCGCGCCTTGAACGGGCAGTCGGGCCGCTGCTGGAAGCAGTCCTGCACGAAGGCCCGCATGGCGACCTCGAACCCCTTGGCCTGGCTGAGGTTCAGATCGACAGGGTCCAGCGCGGGATCGACGGCGCCGTCGAGCACCAGCGCCCGCACCCGCTTGGGGAACAGGTCCGCGTAGACCGCCCCGAGATAGGTGCCATATGACTTACCCAGATATGTCAGCTTCGGCTCCCCCAGGGCGGACCGCAGCACGTCTATATCGCGGGCCGCGTTGACCGTGCCGACGTGCGGCAGCAGGCGTCCGGCTCCGGCCTGGCAGCCGTCCGCGAACTCCCGGGCGCTCTTCTCCAGCTCCTTGGTCTCGTCGGCCGAGTCGGGGGTGTTGTCGGTGGCCAGGTAGGCGTCGAGCCGTTCGGTGGACAGGCATCGGACGGGGCTGGAGTCCCCGACGCCGCGCGGGTCGAAGCCGACCACGTCGAAGCGGTCGCGGATCTTGGTGCTGAGCACCGAGGTGGCGGCCCGCGCGTAGGCGATGCCGGATCCGCCGGGTCCGCCGGGGTTGAGGAGGATCGCCCCGATGCGCTGGGCCATGTTCCCCGCCCGCAGGCGGTTCACACTGAGCTGGATGCGCTCGCCGTCCGGTTTGTCGTAGTCGAGCGGGACTTGCAGTTTGGCGCACTGGTAACCGTCGCCGCACTCGTCCCATTCGAGCCGCTGGTGGTAGTACGGCTGGAGTTCGGCGGACGGCGGCTTCTCGGTGGGCGCCGGGTCGGGGTGGGCGTCGCTGGCGGCGGGACGCAGCGGCGGGGCCTGAGGTGTCGAGCAGGCACCCGTCACCAGGACGGCGAGCAGCGTCAACGCCGCCGCCCAGGGGCGGTGATCACGCATCGCCGGTCACACCGCCGTACATGCTGTCGTGCTGCTTGCGCGGCGAGCACACCGAGGCCGAGGGGCAGGCGCAGCGGCGTCCGCCGTCGTCGAGGCGGACCACGACGGAGTCGGACGGCACGTTGCGGCCGACCACGGTGCCCGAGCCCTCGGGGGTGTCCACCTTCAGCCCGAGCCTGGGCATCCGCTCGTGGGCCTTGACGTAGAGCGGGTGCTCGTACTTCAGGCAGCACATCAGGCGTCCGCACGCACCGGCGATGCGCAGCGGATTGACCGGAAGGTCCTGGTCCTTGGCCATTCGCACGGAGACCGGCTCGAAGTCCTTCAGGAAGGTCGCGCAGCACAGATCGCGCCCACAGGGGCCGATGCCGCCCTGCAGTCGGGCCTCGTCGCGGGGACCGATCTGCCGGAGTTCGACGCGGGCGCGCAGGTTGCGGGCCAGGTCTCTGACGAGCGCGCGGAAGTCGACGCGATGCGGCGCGGAGAAGTAGACGGTGAACACGTTGTCGCCGTCGAGGTAGTCCACGCCGATGACCTTCATCGGGAGTTCGTGCCGCTTGATCAGCCGCTTGGAGACGCTCCTGGCCTCCGCGCGGCGCTTGCGGTTGGCGTCGTCGCGGCCGAGCTGCTCCTCGCCCGCGATGCCCGCGCACACGGGCAGGCCGTCGATCTCCTCGCTCACCCACTGCGGCGCCCAGACGCACTCGGCGACCTCGGGGCCCGCGTCCGTCGGCACCAGCACCTTGTCGCCGACCTTGGGAGTGTGACCGCCCGGATCAAGGTAGTAGAGCCGCCCGTAGCGGGTGAAGCTGACCGCCATGATCATGCCCATGGAGCCGTGCTCGCCTCCTCGTGCGTGCGGACACATACGTGCGAACTCGCGTACGGCGGGCACGCCGCCGACCCGCCCGGCACGCCGCCAAAGGCCACCCTACGCGTCCAGCCCGCATGGCCGGGAGACACCGGTCACTTACGGCCGCAGCGCGAGCGTCATCGCCTCCACGGCGATCTGCGGGTTGACGTTGGCCGCCAGCCGCTCCCGGCACCGCATGATCGCGTCGATCCGCCGCAGCGACCGCTCGGGGCTGGTGCTACGGGCCATGCCGTCGATGTCGGCCCGGCGGTCCTCGTTGGCCAGCTCCACCTGCGCCCCGAGCTGGACGGCGAGCACGTCGCGGTAGAACGCCACCAGGTCGAGCAGCGCCACGTCGAGGGTGTCGCGCTTGACCCGCGTCGCCCGCGACTTCTGCCGGTCTTCCAGCTCCTTCAACGCCCCCGCGGCGCCGCGCACCAGCCCCTTGTTGAGCCCCTTGCCGGTCGAGCCCTCGCCGTACACCTTGCGCAGCTCGGTCGTCTCGGACTCGTTCAGTTCGGCCGTCGCCGCTATGGCCTCCTCCTCCGCGGTCTTGACCAGCCGCTCGGCGGCGGTCACGCAGTCGCCCACCCCGGTGACGGAGACCGGAATGGACAGGACCGCCTCGCGGCGGCGCCTGGCCTCTCCGTCCAGGGCGAGCCTGCGGGCCCGCGCGATGTGCCCCTGGGCGGCCCGCGCGGCGAACTCGGCCAGTTCGGGCGGGACGGAGTCGCGGGTGGTCAGTTCGTGGGCGACGGCGGCGGTCGGCGGGGTGACCAGGGTGACCAGGCGGCACCTAGAGCGGATGGTGGTGACCATGTCGTCGGGCGAGGGCGAGCACAGCAGCCACACGGTGCGCGGCGGGGGCTCCTCGATGGCCTTGAGCAGGGCGTTGGCGGCCTGCTCTGTGGTGCGGTCGGCGTCTTCGAACAGCACGACGCGCCAGCGGCCGAGGGTGGGCGCGCCCGCGGCGCGCAGGATCAGCGCGCGGGTCTGCTTGACGCTGTAGGACAGGCCGTCGGGGCGCACCGACTCCAGGTCGGGGTGGGAGCCGATGTCCACCTGGTGGCACAGGTCGCAGTGGCCGCAGCCGCCGTCGGGGCACAGCAGCGCGGCGGCGAACGCGCGGGCGGCGGCCGACAGGCCCGAGCCGGGCGGGCCGGAGAACAGCCAGGCGTGGGTCATGCCCGCGCCGCGGCCGCCCGCCACCGCCTCGGCGGCGGCACCGGCGGCCGTGGCCAGTACGGCGGCGGCCCGCCGCTGACCTACAAGATCGTCGAAGACGCTCACGACTAAAGGCTAGTCGCGGATGGCCGGGATGGTGCCCGTGGCGTCCTCGGAGTCGTCGGGAACCGGGTCGGGCAGGATCTCGCGCACCCGGTCCTGGATCAGCCTGGAAACCTCCTCCTGCGGCTGGGTGCCGTCGATGACCACGTAGCGGTCGGGTTCGGCGGCGGCCAGCGTGCGGAACTCGCGCCTGACCCGCTCGTGGAACTCCGGCGGCTCGGACTCGATCCGGTCGGCGGGGGAGGCGAACCTGGACAGCCCGATGGCGGGCGGCACGTCGATGAGCACCGTCAGGTCGGGGGTCAAGCCGCCGGTGGCCCAGGCGTTGATCCTGGTCACGTCGGCGGGGTCGAGGGCGCGACCGGCGCCCTGGTAGGCGAGGGAGGAGTCGACGTAACGGTCGGTGATCACCATCGCGCCCCTGACCAGCGCGGGCATGATCACCTTCTCCACGTGCTCGGCGCGGTCGGCGGCGTACAGCAGCGCCTCGGAACGGGCCGACAGCCCCTGGTGGGCGGCGTCGAGCAGGATCGCCCGCAGCCGCATGCCGACCTTGGTGGAGCCGGGCTCGCGGGTCTGGACCACGTCGAAGCCCTGGTCGCGCAGCCAGATGCCGAGCAGCCGCGACTGGGTGGTCTTGCCGGAGCCCTCGCCGCCCTCGAAGGCGATGAACATGCCGCGCGGCTGCTCCTGCGTCTCCGTCGCGAACCGGCGGCCGCGCGCGGCGGCGACCAGGTCGCCGATGATCGGGATGCCCTGGCGGTCGTCCATCTGGCGCAGCGCGACGAGCCCGACGGCGGACGCGAGGACCGCGCCGACCAGCAGCACCAGGTTGGACCCGTCGAACCGGTAGGCGACCTCGGGGGCGACGCGGACCAGGCGCTCGCCGTACAGACCGGCCAGGGTCGGGGCGACGGCGACCACGAGCAGCAGCACCACACGGGCCAGCGACTGCAGGAACGCGAACGTGCGCCCGCGAAGCTGGTCCTCCACCTCAAGGCCGATCAGCGTGTAGCCGATGATCCACGCGATGCCCGCCAGCGCCCCGAGGACCACGGTCAGCAGCACCACGATGACCAGGTTGTGGATCAGCGCGATGGCCGCGAGCACCACGCCCGCCGCCACGATCGCCAGGCCGAACAGCCGCCGCCTGGACAGCTCGCGCAGCAGCCGCGGCCCGAAGAACATGCCGAACGCCATGCCGGCGAACACCGCGCCGAATACCGTGCCGTAGGCGGAGTCGCCGCCGCCCAGCGCCTCGACGTAGACCCGGGCCACGCCGATCACCGCGCCGCCCGCCGCGAACGCGCCGAGCATCCCGATGACCAGCCCGCGCACGATGCGGCTGGCGCCGACGTAACGCCAGCCCTCGCCGATCTGGCGGAGCACCGACGGGGTGGAGATGCCGGTGTGGTTCTTGGGGAAGTCGGGCAGCGTGAAGATCAGGAACGCCGAGACCAGGTAGACGGCGGCGTTGATGAACAGCGCCAGCCGCGCCGGATCCTCGGCCAGCGGCAGGATGTCGCGCAGCAGGTCGCTGGGCAGGGCCAGGACGGCGAACAGCCCGGCGGCGACGGGCGCGGTGCCGTACGTGACCAGCATATTGAGCTGATTGGCCTCCTCCAGGCGGTCCTTGGGCACCAGGTTGGGCACCGTGGCGTCCTTGGCCGGGACCCAGAACAGGTTCACGCACTCGACGAGCAGGGTGGCGATGATCACCCACTGGTAGGTGCCGGGGGACGGCGTGGACAGCAGCAGCACCAGCGGAATCGACAGCACCAGCGCGAACCGCAGCACGTCGGCGACGACCATCGCCAGCCGCCGGTCGAAGCGGTCGGCCACCGCGCCCGCCAGCGGGCCGAGCAGGATCGCGGGCAGCATCTTCGCCACGAAGACGCCGCCGATGGCCAGGCTCTGCACCTGGTAACCGGACTCGGCGGTGAGGTCGCCCGCCAGCGCGGTCAGTGCGACGATGTTCAGCCAGTCGCCCAGGCTGCACACCGACATCGCCGTCCACAGACGGCGAAACCGGGCATTGGCCAGCACATGCGGGGGTTTGCGTCGCGACGCTGCGCGGCCGGTGCCAGGGGTGGTCATAGTGTCAGCGTATCCAGGTGCCTGCTCGTCATGGGATGAAGTTGAGCCGCCCGGAATGACCCGTCCGCTCGTCGCCCGAGGGTAATACGCCCATGGTGTCCCGCGCAGGTATCGGATGCCGAATAGGTCCCCCTTGTTATCGATGGATCCGCAGCATGGTGATCTCCGGGGGCGCGCCGACGCGGACCGGCGGGCCCCAGAAACCGGCGCCGCGCGTGACGTAGACCTGCGTGCCGTCCACCGTGGCCAGGCCCCGCACCACCGGCTGCTGGAACGGGACGATCAGGTTGAAGGGCACCATCTGGCCGCCGTGCGTGTGCCCGGAGAGCTGGAGGTCCACCCCGTGCGCCGCCGCCTGCGTGACCTGCACGGGCTGGTGG
The DNA here is from genome assembly GCF_029382225.1 of Spongiactinospora sp. TRM90649. Taxonomy (GTDB): domain Bacteria; phylum Actinomycetota; class Actinomycetes; order Streptosporangiales; family Streptosporangiaceae; genus Spongiactinospora. The sequence goes on along the minus strand of NZ_JARLTC010000055.1, from coordinate 33,101 downwards.
GCGAGCAGCACCGTGGTCCGCGAGGTGTCACGCCCGCCGAGCGCCGCCGTGAAGTCGGGGCCCTGCCCCTCCGGCTCGCCGTAGACGTCGTTCACCCCGGCCAGGTCGAGGACGGCGCCGCCGCGCGCGATCTCCACCCGCTCGTTCTCCAGCGGGCGCACGCCCAGTTCGCGCAGCTCGGCGATCCATTCGGCCGGGCCGTTGGCGGTGTAATACTCGTGGTTGCCGGTCACGAAGTAGGCCCCGTGCGCCGACTCCAGCGAGCGCAGCGGGCGGGCCAGCGCACCCAGTTCGGCCACCGTGCCGTCCACCAGGTCGCCGACGATCGCGACGACGTCGGCCTCCAGCGAGTTGATCATCCGGACGATGCGCTCGGTGTGGGCGCGGCCGGTCAGCGGGCCGATGTGGATGTCGCTCACGACGGCGAAGCGCAGGCCGTCCAGCCGGGCGTCGAGGCCGGGGATCCGCACGGCCACGCGCTCGATCACCGGGTCGCCCAGCGCGGTGCGGACTCCGACGCCCACCGTGGCCAGCGCGCCCGCCCCGGCGACGGCCGCCGCCGTACGCCCGAGGAACAGCCGCCTGCCCATCGCCACCCGGTCCTGAGCCGCCCGGTCTTGAGCCGCCCGGTCTTGGGTCGCCGGAACGGGCGGCGGTGAGTCGGCAGGGGCCACAGGCGGAGCCGCCGAAGCACCCACCGTGGCCGGTACGGCCGGCGGCGTCCTGACGTCCGCCTTCTCACCCGACGGCACGGCACGCCACCTCAACACCAGCGCCGCGACCGCCCTCGGCACCTCCAGCAGCACCAGGAACACCAGCAGGTAGAACATGACCGCGATCCACAGGAACCCCGGCCAGGCCAGCCACCCCGGAAAGTGCGGCGCCGGGACCCGCTGGATCACCATCGTCACCGGCACCAGGACGCCGAACGCGACGGCGACCCAGGTCAGCGTCCTGCGCAGCCGTCCGGGCAAGGTGGTCGCGCAGACCAGCCGCCACCACAGATACAAGTGCACGACGGTCGTGACGACGACGCCCGTCACAACGAACCCCACGGCCACCCCACGTTGGTCCCGGCCGACGCCTGATCTTTGCGCGCCTGATCTTGTGTGCGCGTCCCCGCATGCTACGAGCGAGACGGGTAAGACGCGCACGTCCGCCTGAGAGGACTCTCAGGCGGACGTCCCAGCGCTCATCCGCGGGCCTTCAGGATCCGCGTCCACGTTTACGCGCTCCTGAAGACCACCTGAACCCTGGCCGACGACGGTGACACCATCAACGACCGGGCCCCTTGGCGACTACCCCTTGGCCGCGCCCGCCTTGGCCCGGGTGCGCTTGGGCGCGGGCCCCCGCGCCCGGCGCTCCGCCAGCAGTTCGGCCGCCCGCTCGATGGTGATGCTCTCCACCGCGTCGCCCTTGCGGAGCGAGGCGTTGGTCTCACCGTCGGTCACATAGGGCCCGAACCGGCCTTCCTTGACCACCACCGGCTTCTTGGAGGCCGGGTCGTCGCCCAGCTCCCGCAGCGGCGGCGCGGCGGCGGCCCGCCCCCTGCCCCGCTGCTTGGGCTGCGCGAACAGCTCCTTGGCCTGCTCCAGAGTCACCGTGAACAGGTCTTCCTCGGCCCCGAGCGACCGGGAATCGGTGCCCTTCTTCACATACGGACCGAACCGCCCGTTCTGTGCGGTGACCTCCTGGCCGTCCAGCTCACCGAGCACGCGAGGCAGCGACAGCAGCTTCAGCGCGTCGTCGAGGGTCACCGAGGTGAGGTCCATCGACTTGAACAGCGAGCCGGTGCGCGGCTTCGGAACGTCCTTCTTCCTGGTCTTCTTCGCGCCCTCGGCGGGCTCCTCGGGCTCCGGGATCACCTCGGTGACATACGGCCCGAACCGCCCCGACTTGGCGACGATCTTCCGCCCGGTCTTCGGGTCGGTGCCCAGCTCGCGGTCGCCGCTCGGCTGCGCGAACAGTTCCTCGGCCTTCTCCGCCGTCAGCTCGTCGGGAGCGAGGTCCTCGGGCACGTTGACCCGCGCGCCGTCGCGGTCCAGGTACGGACCGTAGCGGCCGACCCGGATCATGATGTCGGTTCCCTTGATCGGGAACGAGCTGATCTCCTTGGCGTCGATCTCGCCGAGGTCGGTGACCATCTCCTTCAGGCCCTCGTCACCGTCCTCACCGAAGTAGAACCGGCGCAACTCGGGCACCCGCTCGGCGCGGTCGTTGGCGATGTCGTCGAGGACCTTCTCCATCTCGGCGGTGAAGTCGTAGTCGACCAGGTTGCCGAAGTGCTGCTCCAGCAGGTTGACCACGGCGAACGCCAGGAAGGACGGCACCAGCGCGGTGCCCTTCTTGAAGACGTATCCGCGGTCGAGGATGGTCCCGATGATCGAGGAGTACGTGGAGGGCCGGCCGATCTCCCGGTCTTCCAGCTCCTTGATCAGCGACGCCTCGGTGTAACGGGCCGGCGGCTTGGTGGCGTGCGCCAGCACGTTCAGCTCGCTCACCGTCAGCGCGTCGCCCTCGGCCAGGTTGGGCAGCCGCTTCTCGGAGTCGTCACGGTCGGTGGACGGGTCGTCGGCGCCCTCCACGTAGGCCCGCAGGAACCCGTAGAAGGTGATCGTGCGACCGGACGCGCTGAACTCCACGCGCTCGCCGTCGCTGGACCGCCCGGCGGCCTTCACGGTGACCGACTCGCCCGTGGCGTCCTTCATCTGCGACGCGACCGTGCGCTGCCAGATCAGCTCGTACAGGCGGAACATGTCGCCGTTCAGCCCGGTCTCGCCGGGAGTGCGGAACTCCTCACCCGCGGGGCGGATCGCCTCGTGGGCCTCCTGGGCGTTCTTCACCTTGCTGGCGTAGGAACGCGGCTTGTCCGGGACGTACGCCTTGCCGTACAGCTTGATCGCCTGTGACCGCGCCGCGGCCACGGCGGTCTCCGACAGCGTGATGCTGTCGGTACGCATGTACGTGATGTAGCCGTTCTCGTACAGACGCTGGGCGACCTGCATCGTGTACTTGGCGGAGAACCCTAACTTGCGACTGGCCTCCTGCTGCAGCGTCGTCGTGCGGAACGGCGCGTACGGCTTGCGGGTGTACGGCTTGCGCTCGACCGACGCGACCTCGAACGCCGACTCCCGCAGCCGCGTGGCCAGCTCGCCCGCGGCCTGCTCGTCCAGGTGCAGCACGTCGGTGTTCTTGAGCTTGCCGGTGGGCGCGAAGTCGCGGCCCTGCGCGACGCGCTTGCCGTCGACGGAGGTCAGCGACGCCGCGAAGGCGCGCGGGTCCTCGTCCTTCTTCCCGGTGTCGAAGAGCGCGGAAAGGTCCCAGTAGTTGGCGACGGTGAACGCCAGCCGGTCGCGTTCGCGCTCCACCACCAGCCTGGTGGCCACCGACTGCACCCGCCCGGCGGACAGGCGCGGCTTGACCTTGCGCCACAGCACCGGGCTGACCTCGTAGCCGTAGAGGCGGTCGAGGATGCGCCGCGTCTCCTGGGCGTCGACGAGTCGCAGGTTGAGATCGCGGGGATTCGACACCGCTTCCCGGATCGCCTGTGGAGTGATCTCGTGGAACACCATCCGGTGCACCGGCACCTTGGGCTTCAGCACTTCGCGGAGATGCCAGGCGATGGCCTCGCCCTCGCGGTCCTCGTCCGTCGCGAGATACAGCTCGTCGGCGTCCTTGAGGAGCTGCTTCAGCTTCGTCACCTGGGACTTCTTGTCATGGTTGACGACATAGAGCGGCTCGAAGTCGTGATCGACGTTGACGCCCAATCGCGCCCACGTCTGCCCCTTGTACCGCTCCGGGATGTCGTCCGCCCGCTCGGGCAGGTCCCGGATGTGACCGATGCTCGACTCCACGACGTAGCCGCGCCCCAGGTACCCGGCGATGGTCTTCGCCTTCGCGGGCGACTCGACGATCACCAGGCGGGTCCCGGCCGAATTGCCGTTGTTCGCTGGCACGCTGCTTCCTACCTCGCTGTTCTCTAGGTTCCCCCCGAAGGTAACCCGTCACACAGGTTTCCCCATCCCCACGGGCGGCCCGGCTACCCCCGATCCCTTCCAGGTCCACCCACCAGGACGCAGAATAAGGGGCAGAGTGTGCTGCCGTCGTCGTCTAGCCCACCTCGGAGACTAATGGCTGTGCTCGACTACTCATACTTCGATATCTACATACCGCGCGACACCACACGTGAGGCCGCACGGCAGCTCCTGACCGAACACGCCGAGCACGGCGACTGGGAGCTCGACCGTCTGCGGTTGTTTCCCGACGGTACGCGGCGTATCCGCCTTCGCCGAAAAATCATACGGGCCACTCGTACGATGTGACCTGTCGGTGCTACTCATCCTGCTCGCAGGCATGGACACCACTACCTTCAGGCATGCCCAGTCAGCCGTCTCTTATTCGTTCCATGCTCTCCCGTGCCCCCTCGTACCGCTGATCACCCCTTCCCCCGGGCCGTTGTCCAAGCCGGCCCGTCCAGTTCCGGACATGGCTTTGCCCGCCCCGGGCCACGCCCCCGGAACGGGCAAAGCTTTCCACTGCTCCGGCCGTGCCCCAGATCACGGAGCGGAGCGACCGGTACTACCTGTCATCTGCTGCCGACATCGCCGAAGCGGCGCCGTCATGCGTTCCTGCGGCCTGCGTACGTGGCCGCACCTACGACTTACGACCGAAGCGCAGGCGGCGGACCGTGGCGAGCAGCGTCGCCGACACGGCGAACATCCCGCCGAGCATGAGCGCGACAAGAGCACCGGAGTTCATTCCACTGACGCCGAGCGGCTGCTCGGCGCTCATCAGGCCGGGGACCGGCAGGTTCTGCCGGACGGGCAGCCCGCTCACCGGGAGCCCGTCGACCGGCAGGTTCGACGCGGTGTCGCGCACGGCGCCACCGGCCGGGGTGCCGGTCACCAGGTCGGTCACGGGCTTGGCGACGGAAAGGGCGCCGGCGTTCCGGCCGTCCTTGGCACCGTCCTTCGCCCCGCCCTTGGGGGCGGGCGGAGGCACCGGCCGGGACGACATCGCGGTGGTGGCCGCGGCGCCCTTGCCCTTGCCCTTACCTTTACCTTTACCCTTCGGAGCCTGAACACCGGGGACCTTCGGCGCCTTGGGAGTGTTCGCGGCGGGGATCTCGGGAGTGAGGGGCAACCCCTGCAGCAGCGGCAACTGCGACAGCAGCGGAACCTCGGGGCCCGCGGCGGGCTTCGCCGGGTCTCCCGACCCTGACGGGCCGGGCAGGCCCAGCGTGGCGGCGGCGGCCTCTGGGAGCGTGGCCGGTTCTGGCAGGCCAAGGCCGTTGACGGCCTTGCCGACCTCATCGACCAGCGGCACCGGCGGCAGAGCCTCGCCGCCGCCCACCCGCTGAGCGGCCCGCGGGGCCTCCGCAGGCTTGGCCGAGTTCCCGGCGGGCCGGTTCCCGGCCGGTTTGGTCTCGGCGGGCATGTTCTCGGCGGATTGAGCCGGGTCGATCACTTCAACCACGACCGGCGACTGGGTGACATCGCCGACGACCGGCGCACGCCCGGACACCAGCGGAGCCGAACCCAGCGCCGGACCGGCGGGGAGCATGGACAGCAGGCCGTGGTCCGGCGTCTTGCCGTCCACGCCTCTGGTGCCCGGAATGCCCGGGCCCACGGTCTTGGCCCGGACGGGACTGCGGTCCCACCGGCCGTAGCCCCCGGGATCGCCGGGGGTCACCTTCGAGCCGCCCAGGCATCCGGCCGCGGCGTCGCCGAGTACGGCGGCGGCGTTGCCGCAGACGTCGGCCGGGGCGGTGATCGGCGCGATGACCTGGTTGCCGCTGCCGACACCGGCGTCACCGGACGTGTTGTTGTGCCCCGCCCCGTGCCCACCATTTGGCCCACCGTTTGGCCTGCCGTTCACCACGGTGGCGCCGCCCTTGCACCCGGCGAAGGCGTCGCCGAGCACTGCGGCGGCGTTGCCGCAGACATCGATCGGAGCGTTGACCGGCGCGACCGCCTGGTTACCCGACAGCACACCGGCGTCGCCGGAGGTCCGGTTGCCGCCCGCGCCCGATCCGGCGCGGGTGTTGACCACCGAACTTCCGCCCTTGCAGTTCGCGGTGGCGTCGCCGCCGATCGCGTTGCCGCAGACCTCCACCGGCAGGTTGACCGGGGCGACGACCTGGTTGCCGCTGCCGATACCGGCGTCGCCGCTGGTGTCGTTGCCCTGGGATCGCTGCAGGTGGGTCAGCTTGCGGTAGTGGCCGGGGCCGCCGTTGACGACCGACGCCCCGCCCTTGCAGCCGGCCAGCGCCTCCCCGAGCACGGCCGCGGAGTTGCCGCAGACGTTCAGCGGGGCGTTGATCGGCGCGATCACCTGGTTGCCGCCCAGGATGGAGGCGTCGCCGCTGGTCGAGTTGCCACGGGCCGAACCGGGCCCCGTGTTCCGCACCGTGCTGCCGCCCCGACAGCCCGCGGTCGCCTCACCGAAGATCGCGAACGCGTTGCCACAGAGGTCGAGCGGAGCGGTGATCGGCGCGAACACCTGGTTGCCGCCCAGGATGGAGGCGTCACCGCTGGTGTTGTCACCACCCGCGCCGCCGCCACCGGGATTGTGCACCGAGGCGCCGCCCTTGCAACTGGCTTCGGCCTCACCCAGGACGGCGACGGCGTTGCCACAGGCGTTGATCGGGATGTTGATCGGCGCCTCGACCTGGTTGCCGCCCAGGATGCTCGCGTCGCCGGAGGTGTGGTCACCACCGCGGCGCGGCCCGGAGTTCACCACCGTCGCCCCGCCCTGGGAGCCGGCCGACGAGGAACCCAGCACGCTGAGCGCGTTGCCGCTGATGTCGACCGGCAGGTTGACGGGCACCCTGACCTGGTTGCCTCCGCCGATGGAGGCGTCGCCACCGGTGTCCGCGGCGGCGACACCGCCACCGCCGACGGTCATCACGGCCACCGCGAGTAGTGCGGCGGGGGCCGTGCCCTTCGCCCACGTACGCATGACAAATGCTCCTAGTGGTTCTTGGGGGGTTGTACCTGACATCTCGCGACACGGCGGAGGCCGATGAGAGGCGGCTCCGGGATGACCCGTGGACCGATCAGGAGTGCCACCCCGGTGGACTGGTGCCGGGGAACGACGACTCATGGATCCGGCGCGCACCGTCGGCGGACAGGTGCGGCCTGCCTCCCGCACAGCGGGAGCCGTGGACCGTCGCGAGGGGTGAAGATGACGTATCGCCCGCGCACGGACCCGTCGTCACACGACGACAGAGGAATCCGTGGATTTCGAGCAGGACAGACGAGCTAGTCAGGAGAGAAGGAAGGCTCGTCCGCCGCTGTGCGGACGATAGGGGGAAGCATCGACGCCACCGGGGCGCGCTGCACCATAAGCCGCGGGTCGAAGACCGACCGCGCGATGTCCCCCATACCCGGCCCGAACTGGCCGGCGCCACCGCCACTCTGGGGCACGAAACCGTCGGCGCCAGAATTGTGGTCAGCGGTGGTGGGAGTGGGAAGGGCCGGCCCGGACTGACTGGTCAGCCCATCGACGCCGCGCCCTGCCATGGCCTCGGCATTGAGACTCGCCTCGGCGGATTGGGTCCCAGAAGAGGAAGGAACAGCAGAGGAAGACACAGTAGAAGACGGCACCGCAGAAGACGGCACCGCGCTCACCGCCATCGCGGTGTCCGCGGCGGCGGGCGAGGCCCCGAACAGCCCGAGCAGGACGGCCAGCAGCCACCCCGCGCCGATCAGGACACCCACGGTCAGCGATCCGGTGACGGCCTTCCTGACGAAGCCCGCGAACGCACCGGTCGTGCACGCCACTTTCGTGAACCCAGTCGTGCGCACAACGGCCGCGAACCGCGCTGGTCGGCCGCACCGGATCGCCATGCCTTCCGGGGCGGCCACGCGGACGCCCCGGACGACGCGAGGCGACTCCACCCCGCGCCGCGAAACCCGCATGCGTACCACGTGACCTCCCCTCCATGGTCGAGCCGCTCGATGAGCGAACCCAAACCCCCTCAACGGAAAGTTACGTTAGCACTACGCGGCGTCAGCGCAATGCGTTTCCACGGAAACGCTCAGCGCCGGTTCACGAACCTCAGGCGTGATCCAGGAAGCGGTCAAGCACCCGCACCCCGAACCGCAGCGAATCGAGCGGCACCCGTTCGTCCACCCCATGGAACATCCCGGAGAAGTCCAGGTCGGCCGGGAGCTTGAGCGGCGCGAAGCCGAACCCGCGAATCCCCAGCCGGCTGAACGCCTTCAGGTCCGTCCCGCCCGACAGCGTGTACGGCACCGCCCGCGCCCCCGGGTCCTCCGCCTCCAGCGCACCGGCCATCGCCCGCACCAACGGCCCGTCGAACCCGGTCTCCACCGCGATGTCGTGATACACGAACTCCCTGGTCACGTTGGGCCCGAGCAGCTCGTCCACCGTCTCGAAGAACTCCTCCTCGTAGCCCGGCAGGAACCGCCCGTCCACGTGCGCCGTCGCCGTCTGCGGGATCACGTTGGCCTTGTAGCCGCTTTCGAGCATGGTCGGGTTGGTGGTGTTTCGCAGCACCGCGCCGATCATCCTGGCCAGCGGCCCCAGCTTCGCCACCGTGGCCTCGGGGCGCTCGGCGTCGAACTCGATCTCCAGGACCTTCGAGACCTCTTCCAGGAACACCCGCACGGTCGGCGTCAGCCGCACCGGCCACTCGTGCCGGCCCAGCCGTCCAACCGCCTCGGCCAGCTCCGTCACCGCGTTCTCCGCGTTGAGCATCGACCCGTGCCCGGCCCGGCCGCGCGCCGTCAGCCGCATCCAGGCGATGCCCTTCTCCGCGGCCTCGATCAGGTACAGCCGCCGGTCCTGCCCGACGCTCACGCTGAACCCGCCGACCTCGCCGATCGCCTCGGTGCACCCCTCGAACAAGCCGGGATGCTCGGCGGCCAGCCACTGCGCGCCGTACGTGCCGCCGGCCTCCTCGTCCGCCGTGAACGCCAGCACCACATCACGCGACGGCCTGCGCCCTTCGCGCAGCCGCTTCCGCACCACCGCCAGGATCATCGCGTCCATGTCCTTCATGTCCACGGCCCCGCGACCCCACACGCACCCGTCGGCGATCTCCCCGCTCATCGGATGACGCGTCCAGTCCTCAGCGTTGAACGGCACCACGTCCAGATGCCCGTGCAACAACAACGCCTCACGCGCTGGATCGGTCCCCTCGATCCGCGCCACCACACTGGCCCGCCGCGCGTCACTCTCCAAGATCTGGGACTCCACCCCGACCTCGGACAGCCGCTCCGCCACATACTCCGCCGCCGCCCGCTCCCCGGGCCCCGCGTTGTCCCCAGCATTCGTCGAATCGATCCGGATCAGGTCCCGGCACAGCTCGACGACCTCATCCTCACCATTGAGTCCCGACATACCGGCTCCTCCACCTCTGGTACGCCTTGCGCCCCCATCCTGCCCGCCCGCCCCCCGCACCCACACACCGACGCCCCTCCGTCCCCCACCCCTCCATTACCGGTATGACTCACCCCCCGAAGTTTGCTAACCTGATGGCGCCGCCGTGGGAGGGCCACTCCCACAGGCACCCTTGTCCGGGTGGCGGAATAGGCAGACGCGCTAGCTTGAGGTGCTAGTGCCCGGTAACGGGCATGGGGGTTCAAGTCCCCCCTCGGACACTCTCCTTTTGCACACGTGGAGGCTGGGCATGACCCGGGCCTCCACGAGTCGTTTCTGGGGCCGGTAGGTCAACCGCAGCCCGATCCGCGCGTACAAGTCCGCCTTGTCCGCCGGATCAGCCTCCCGCAGAACCTTCACCAGGTCCCTCACGGCCACCAGCACCTCGTGAATCTCCTCCGCCGTCATCGGCCGCCGGGCCTCCACCCGCCGGAGCTGCGCCTGAGCCGCGGCCCGCTGGGTCTGGACCTCGGCCATCCACCCGGTCACCAACGCGGCATCGGCCCCCGCCTCCAACGCGGCCCGATGAGCGGCCAGCTTGCGATCACACTCCGCCACCCGCGCCTGAAGCGCCTCGTCCACGGCGTTACCCGCGCGGTCCTGGCCCTGCGCCGCCAGCACTCGCGCCGTCTCCATACTGTTACCCGCCCCGAACTCAGCGGCGAGCCAGTCGTCCAACGGCGGCAGCACATCCGCCTCCCGCAGATACACCGTCTTGGGATGATCGACCTCAGCAGCCAGCGCGTACTCCGCCGGATACCGGCACCGGTAGTAACACTCCCCGTGGTTGTAGTTGCCCTGCATCCGCCGCTCGCAGTACCCGCAGAACAACACCCCCCGCAGCATGTATGGCCGGCGCGTGCGATGCGGCTTGTGCGTCGTCGGCCCGCGCCCCCGCCCGGCCAGGATCACCTGCACCTGCTCGAACTCCTCCGGTGTGATCAACGCCTCGTGCGTCACCTGCGCCGACCACACCCACCCGTCCCGGTCGTTCCACCGCTGCCGGGTCATGTGCCCCAGCGCGACATCGTTGACATCGATCAGCACCTCATCCTTGCGCTGCTTGTTCCACACCTGCCGGCCGGTGTACCGCGGGTTGATGATGATCGCCCGGACCGCGCCCTTGGACCACGCCGCCCCATCCCGGTGCCGGTTCCGCTCCCGGTCATGCGCCGACGGACACGGCACCCCGTCCCGGGTCAGCCCCTCGGCGATCGCCCAGAACCCCTTCCCGGACCGGAACTCCCGGAAGATCCGCCGCACCACCTCGGCGGTCACCGGATCAGGCGCCAGCCCACGCAACCGCTTCCCATCCGCCGCCTTGGCCGGATTCGGATGCGGCCCCAGATCCACCAGCAGATACCCGTACGGCGGACGCCCGCCCAGGAACCTGCCCTCCGTCTGAGCGAGGGCGGCCATCGCCGTCCGCACCCGCACCTTGATCCGGTTACGCTCCCCCTTACTGATCCCCCCGAACATCGACATGATCAGCTCATGGGCCTCGTTCGCCGGATCGATCGGCCCGCCCACCTCCGGCACCCACAACGGCACCCGGTAATGCTCGAACAGCGGGAACGTCAGCCCGAACTGGTTGCCGTAGAACGCCCGCTGCGGCTCACCCACCACCACCGCGTCGAACCCGCGCGCCGGATCCCCCAGACACGCCAGCAGCCGGGCCGCCTCCGGACGGCGCTGAGGCGGAATCGACCGCGACTTGTCCACATCGAAGAACTCCGTGACGATCCGCCCGCCGTGCGGTTCCACCAACCCCCGCGCCCGCCGAAGCTGCCACGCCCGAGATGCCTCGGGATCCTGCCGGTCCTCCGTCGAGCACCGGCCCCAGAACGCCATATCGATCACTTCTGCTCCTTTCCATCGGTTTCTGATCGGGTCTGCTTGTCGTGGGCGGCCAGCAGGATGCGCAGCAACACCACCGCCGCTTGGGGAGTCAACTCCGGCGAATCCTCGGGAAGGATCACCCGTACGCCGGGCGACGACCGTGCACTTCCAGGCGGTTCGCCGGACGCGCCCTCAGCGGGCCGCGTGGCGTGAGCAACCGAATCATCGGGTGTGATCGACATGATGACTACGTGGGCGGGCCTCAGATCCGCAGCCGCAGTTCACCAACCACCCTTGGCGACCTTCCGGCGTTCCCTGCTCAGGGCGTCAATCGATCAGTCCCGAGCGCAGTCTGGATAGCGCTCACCGATTTCGCAGCGCCGGTACTGCCAGCGCTCGACCTCCACCTTCTCCGCCCGGCCAATGGTCAGCCGGTAGCGCTCGGGCACATACCGCGTCGCCCGTACGCATCCGTCCGGCCCAGGAACGCCGATGGGCGCCGCAACCGCTTCGCCGTCGCAGTCCCACTCCTCGGTGAGAATCCGGGGCTCCACCCGCTTGCCGGTGACCGGCCCATACGGCGCGGCCCCGCACCCCGCGACCGAGGTGAGCGCACCCATCAGGCACAGAGCCCGCGCGAGCACGCGTACCGGCGTGTTCGTCGTCATCCGGATTCCCTCCAATGCAACGAACAGGGCCGCACCGGCGTTGCCGGGGCGGCCCTGGTGGATGGTGTCGTGAAGAGGTCAGGTAAGCGCTCGAAGCAGGGTGTAGCCGGGCATATGCACGTCCGGGCGTACACCGACAGTGATCACCTCGGGCTCACCGAACACCGGCTCCCCGCTGGGGCGACGCGCATACGGCACGCGCCCGTAGTCCACCCCGTCACTGCGGTCATAGGCCATCCAGGTGATGGCCTCCTGCTCCCCCTCGCGCAGTGGATGGTTCGACACCGCACGGGTGAGAACGCCGTCCCGGGTGATCACCCACACCTGGGGAACGGCCAGCACCCACCGGCGCGCGTCGATCTCGACGGCCTTCGCCGCGGCCCTGGTCTCGAACGCCGCAGCCGTGACATCGTCACGCAGGTAGTCGTAGTCACTCAGATACAGCACCCGATCACCCGCCAGAGCAGCGATGGCGGGACAGTCACGGGCCTGAATGCTCTGCTGCAGGCGCGCGACCACATCGAACAGCAACGCCGTCACCTGGTCGTTCATCTGGCGCCCTCCATGCCGCGGCCAGTGGCATCCTGCCACGCCAGGCGCGCCCGCCCTCCGCCTCAGGCCCGGAAGGCGAACGGGCGGCGGACACCGTACGCGGGCGCGTCGGCCACGCCGCGACCGTACCGGCCGCCACGGTCACGCGGGGTTGGCGAGAACCGGCCGCGCCGAGACTCGACCCAGCATCCGCAGCGTCTCCCGGTCCAGTTCCTCGACACCGCCGGTGAGCGCGCGAAGCCGGTTGCGTTCCGCACGGGAGACGCCACGTACGGTCTGCTCATGGTGGACGTAGGTGTTCACCGCTTGCACCACCCCCCACCCGGTGCCCGCCCAAGGCGCAACCCGGTTGTCGTGCCGCCAGAGCTTGACCAGCCCGTCACGCTTGGCCTCCGCCAGAGTCCGCGAACGGCCTGGCTCCACCGGGACGGGCACGTAGGCGTCCAGGAACGCCGACCATTCGCGAGCCGTCACAACCGTGTCGCACAACCGCTTGACCTCGGCGGCGAACGCATCGGCGGTCTCGTACACGATGGCCAGCGCCTGACGGGCCTCAGCAAGCCGTGGTTTCGAGTGCCGGGAATGCTTGATCTTGATCTGCTGACCGCGTTCGGCCAGCCCGGTGGCCATGGTGTTGTCGCACACGACGTTGGTGATCGCGCGCTTGAAAGTCGTGGCGAGTGAGCCATCGAACGACGTCGCGCCGAACAGATGCGGCCGAAACTCCACCCCTTCCGGGGTACGGATGTTGTCGGGCACCTCCACCGAGACCCATGCCACCGCACCACCGCGCAGCAGACCGGCCGAACCGATGGAAAGATCGTCGTTCAGCAGGCGCGCGATCATCTCCAGCAGCCATTCGCGGTACGGATGCCGCTCGTAGCCGTCGGAGAAGATGCCCATCACGCACCCGGTGTCACTGCGCAGGATCGCCTGACGGTCCGGCACCTCGGCCAGACCGCCGGTAATCGGATCTTCCACGTACAGCGGGCGGGACAGAGCGTCCCAAGCGAACAGTCGCCGCTGAACATCGGCCACCGGGATGGCGCCGGGGTAGTGGTTGGGTTCGAGCCCTTGCAGACTCGCGCGATAGTGCCACGCCGTTCCACGCTTGTCGGTGAAACCGATCAGCGTGTTGTCGTTCAGCCACTGCAGCGATTCCTTGGACATGCCGCCTCCAGGCACGACAGGACACCGGGCTGTGATCCGGCGCCGGAGTTCAGGTGGATCGGTGAGCACTGGGCAGGACGGGCATCGCGCCTGTCGGTGCCCGCTCGGCCAGGTCGCCGATCCTCGCGGCCAGGTCAGTGAGATCTTGCTCGGCAAGGACTTCCGGTGGTACGCCGACGCTGAGCCCTTGAAGGATCAAGGTGGCGAATTGATGACCGGGGGCCTCCCGCAACGCGCGTTCGGCGGCGGCGCGCGCCAGTGGCCCGTCACCGATGCGCATGGCCAGCAAGGCGAGATTTACCGCAGGCGCGGGTGCGAACTGAGGCTCTACCCGGCGGGTCACCTCGGCCCACAGGCGTATGGACACGTCGGTCCCGTACTGATCGGCGAACGTCAAGCCGATGTCCCGGATCAGAACCGCCGTCAGCAGGACGCCCACCCAGGCGACGTCATCGGCCGGGATCGGACGGCCCGCCTCGACTTCATCGAAGCACTTCCGGAGTTGCCGCCGTCCCTCCGCGAACCAGAAGTCCGCCTTCGCCGAGCCCAGCATCCGCGTCGTCCGCCGACAGGCCAGCGCCGTCGCCCGGCGGACGGCCTCCCGGTCCGGCCCTCGCACTGGCGCGACGATCCCCTCGAAGGCGGTCCGGTCGGCCATCGCGACCTTCCCCGCGACCACGGCACTCGCCGCAGCCGGGTTGCTGCTCACGTCGTACGGTGTGCCGTCGGGAGAGCAGCAGTCCACGTCCAGGTAGGACCAGTAACGCCCGTCCTCACAACGGAGCATGTCCAAGATCTCGATGCCCGTACCGTCGAGCGCGATCGGTACCGCGTCCATGACCGGCGTGACCTGGCTTCCCGAGCCGTAGCCGATCAGATAGACCTTGGGCGTGCCCATGCGCGTCATCGTCACAGTGCACTGATGGGCGATCAGCATGGCGTCCTCGGCCCGTTCGGGAAGATCGAAGCGAAGGACGCACTTCAACTCGCTCCCTTCGATCGCGATCGCCACGCAACTGGCGCTCGGGTGGTAACCGAGCAGGTACGGCACAACGGCGATGAAGTCCGCTGGGCACTTCAACCGTATGGCGTCGAGATCGGCGCTCTGCGATTCACTCATGACAACCCCCGGATACGACTGATGCGCAAATATGGCCACGATCTGCGTGTACGCGCCGCGCCCCACTCACGCGTGTTTCTCTCTACTTAAATACGGCCGACAAAACACTTCGGACGTCCGCTTGAAAGAAGCCGCGTCTGTGGCCAAAGAAGACAAAAGCCCCGGGGACGCATGCCCCGGGGCTTTCAGAGCGCTAGGTCAGTCGCTCAGGTCCGACTCGGTTTCCACATATACGATGGCATTACGCGCATCGTCGAGGCGCTCATAGAGCTCCTGCAACTCCACGCGCGCCGCGTCACGGACACGAATCACCGCCCGCCGGGAGCCGTACGCGCCGCCCTCGCTTTCTTGGGCGACATTGGCCAGAATTCCCGCCCGCCCCAAGTTCTCCGCCTGCTCGGCCTTCGCGAGGATTCGCCGAAGGGTCGGGAACTCCCGGCCGTCACTGAACGCCTGCTGGAAGATCTCGCCGCTGTACTGAGCGGCGGAGAAAGCCACCGCCGCATGCCGCACATGCGCGCGCCGCCCCCCGGGTTGAGCGCCGGGCGTCGCATCGACGCCATTGCGGGCCACGTCCGCCCGGTAGCCGTTCCGGGCGGCGGCGTCGCGAACCGCCCATCGATGAAGGGTGGTGCGGGTGATGACCATCTCGCCCCCGTCCTTCCGCACGTACAGCCATGCCTGAGTTTCGCGCGTACCGCCGCTCTCCCGCGCTTCCTCGCACTTCGCGAGCACGTCACGCAGGCGCTGGGCGAAGAGAAGTACGGCGTCCTGGCCCACGTCGTCGGAGATGTCGTCGGTGCCGTACGGCGCGTGTCCCTCCCTGAGGACGGTCGCGCTTCCGTCCATGCGCTTACGTGACCGCGTGGAGTCCACCGTGCGGCAGTAGCCGCGCGCGAGCTTCTGGATTTCAGCCCAGTCCTCCGGCGTCACCCGCGCCATGTCGTCGGGCGTCAGGGTCGCCCCCGGCACATTCGCAGGGACGTCTTTCGTAATCTCGAATTTCGCTATGACCGCTCTCCGTTCTCGTACGGCGCACCTTTCGCACCGTCACCTTTTGGCCACCTCAATTCCATCAGAAAACGGAGTTCGCTACAACGATTTCAAGGCAAAGAATGCACTCGGCCACACATCGAACAGGGCATTCAAGGGCTTCGAATGACCCTTCCCGAACACAGGAAAGACATAAGGTCGAGCATTAAGGAAGGATCATCAGCGCAATATTCATGGAGGCAATTTTAAATGCACGACCGGCCCCCATCTACTATGTAATCGTGCCTCAGTACACGTGTCGGAGTCGCCCGAAGACATCTCCCTCGGCTCTACCTGCGGGAACCCCTCTCCAGCAACCCCCGATTAATCGGGAGAGGTAGCACGAAGGCAAGCAGGAAGGGCAGTCGATGCCGATTTCCGCCGCCAATCCAGACCAGAATCGCAGTCGGGAACCGGCTACTCCGGGTTCACCGGCCTTCGTTGTCCGAGTGCAGGTCGAGCGTGAGCTGATCCGCGTCACCTGAGGCGGGTTGGTCGGTGAGCGGGATGCCGGCCACGGCGATGAGGGCGCCCAACATTGTGGGAGTTTTGGCAGAGCGCCGATGGGCCAGGTCGGCCAGGAGAAGCGCGGCGCCGACCGCGTCCCATAGCGCCCGGTGCGGCCGCCCGCCAGGGACGTGCGTTTCCACCTCGCCATAGAGGCCGTATTCGTCGAGGAGGCCGGAGAGGTTCCAGCGTTGGGCGCCGGGTCGGAGCCGGCGGGCGAGACGGGCGGTGTCGAGCAGCCCGGCGGGCCGCACGTCGGGCAGGCGCCGGTGGAGAAGCCGCCAGTCCACGCCGATGTTGTGGCCGACGAGGATGTGGCCGTTCAGCTTCTCCGCGATGATGTCGCGCACCTCGTCCAGGGTGGGAGCGCCGGTGAGTGCGTCGCCGGTCAGGCCGGGTGAGATCCACGGACGGGGGTGGATGCGGCGGCCCGGGTTGATGACGCTGTCCCAGGCCGCCCCCATGTCGGGACGGCCGTGTGCCAGCGGAACGGCCGCGATCTCCAGGATCGCCTCGTCCTGGCGGTCCTGGGCGCCGCTGCCTTCCAGGTCGAGGGCGACGATATCGGCGGCCGTCCACGGCTGGTCGTGCATGGCGTTCTCCCGGGTAGATCAGTCGTCCTCTTCGCGAACGGCAGCGGCGAGCCGGTCGCGGGCGCTGTCGAGGGCGGCCTGCTCGGCGGCGGTCAGTTCGTAGCCTTCCAGGGCGCGGCCGTGCGCGGCGTGCACATGGGGGTGTTCGACCTCCCACATCTGGTAGCCGAGCAAGTGCTGGAGGGCGTACCGGCGCTGCTCTCCGAGCTTGCCGGTCAGCACATGCCCGTCCTCCACCGCGAAGGGCGTGTCCGGGGCGAAACCGAACGAGTCCAGCGCGGCGCGGAATTCCTCGTCGGTCGGCGGGCGCAGCGCGGCGGCGCAGCGGGCCACCTGCCCGGGCGGGCAGATGTCGCACAGCTCGGGTACGCCGAGGTGGCCGTTGTAGTCAGGGAGCTGCCAGCCGTACGTGACACCGCAGGAGGTCTTGCGGAACAGCGGTATGCCGGTCTTCGCCTCCCGCCACGCCTGGACGATGCGGACGTCGAGGTCAGGCGGACGCATCTTGCGACGCTGCCAGCACCGCCCACGCTCAAGCGCACCACAGGTCAGGGCTCGAGCATGCCACTGGACATTTCTGAAATAGTCGAATACTTGTTACCCAAGGCCTACTCTGCTGGTATGCGAGGAGGCACCTTGGGTCACAAGTACTGGTTGGCGGTATACACCGAGGACACCTGGAACGAGTTCATCGCTCACGGTGCTGATGTGGCCGGATTCCCCGTGCGCCGTCGCAAGAGCGTGCACACCATGAAGCGGGGTGATCACCTGGTGTTCTACGTCATGGGGCTGAAGCGGTTGGTTGGCATCGCAGAGATCACCGGCGGACCTTACGAATCGGACGAGCAGATTTGGGCCAGCGGAGACTACCCACTCCGAGTCGGCGTTGACCTGAGCGTACAGGTTTCCAGCCCTGAGCAAGGAGTACCGATCACTGAACTTCTTGGCGAGCTTGACCTGTTCGAGCGGCGCGGCGACCTGGGCTCGTGGGGAGTGCGGCTTCGAGGGACTCCGAAGGTTCTCTCTGACCCGGATGGCCAGGCGATCTTGGCGGCGCTCCACAAAGCTCTGTCGGGTTCAGCGTCAACGCTTCACACAGAGGCCCAATACCTACTGCTAAAGCTTGGTGCGGACCTAGGCCTCGATGTGTACGTGGCAGTGAATGATCGCAGTCGTTTGTACGGTGACGTGCCACTCGGCTCTATGCCGAGGGTTGTGGCTGCCCTACCTCAATCGCTGCCCGACAAGGCCGCTGACGTGGTCAAGTATGTCGATGTGCTCTGGTTCAAGGACGATGCGGTCGTCGCGGCGTTCGAGGTGGAATGCACCACCGACATCAGCCGAGGCTGGGGGAGAATAGCGGATCTTTTGGCTTGCCTGCCGAACCTCAGAATCCCTCACTTCATTGTTGCTCCCCGGGAGCGGCGCGAGAAGGTTCGTCGTGAGGTCAATCGTCCGGCTCTGCGCCGTCTCGGCTCAGAACTTCAACAGGAGTATGTCCGCTATATGCCCATTGAGGATATGCGGATAGAAACTCTTCATCTAGGGTCCGATCTTCGCGGGGCTGGGCCGGCCTGGATTTTACGTCGTATCAGCGAGGATGTTGTTACCCGTTCGCGAGGTATCTGAGCATCTCCGCTATTTCCTGCGCTTCTTCATGGCTTGGTCCGTAGAGAACGCGGAGGTCGTCGAACAGCGGGCTCAGTACCTCGCGTGCCGCTACGACATTACCCTCGCTGGCGAGGAGCGTCCCAATGCTGCGCCGGACCTCGATGGCGGTTTGGGAGATGTCGCTCTCCTTCGCGCGGACCAGACTCAGAACGTCGCGGTACTGCCGGAGCGCATCAGTGACGTGGCCGAGTTCCGCGCGGCAGTCGGCTGCGTGGCGGCGGCAGTCGATGACGTTGTTGCCAGTCGGTCCTTCGGTGGCCTCGTAGGCCCGATTGAGGTCGTCGAACTCCGGTAGCGATCGGCGATAATCTCCGCCGATGAACAGAATCGCGGCCCTCCTCTTGCGCAGGGCGAGGACTCGTGGATGGCGGGCCCCAAGGGCGGCTGCACCTGAGTCGATCACTTCCTGGAGGGCGTCTGCTGCCTGGACGTAGCGCTCGTCGTCCAGGAGCTCGGTGACCTTACGGTTGGCGGCGGCGACGGCATCCTTGAAGTTGGAGTCAACCAGTCCACCTGGAGAAAAAGCAGGTGCTGGCTCGGGGACGCTGGGGGCGGCCTCGGGCGGGCGTGGGGCGTTCGGGCGACGATACATCTGGGTGGGATCCGGACATCCGGCGAACTGAGGACCGCTCCGCGGCGCGGGTGATCCCGGTGGAGGTAAGAACGGTAGAAGACTGAGGTATGCCGTGTAGGCATCCGACGGGCGCTGCTCGGGCTTCTTGGCCAGCAATTCGAGGACAAGCTTCTCCAGGTCCTCGGGGACTTCGGGGCGTAGCACGCGAACCAGCGTCGGTCGGGAATGGCGATGTTGCTCGACGAAGTCGTCCTCGGTGGGGCCGTCGAAGACCGGCCGACCAGTGAGCAGCTCGTGAAGGAGGCAGCCGAGAGCGTAGAGGTCGCTCTGCGGGGTGACTTGGCGGGCCCGGGTCTGTTCGGGCGACATGTACTGGAAGGTCCCCATCGGGATGCCGAGCCTGGTCAGTTGCGGCACATCGGGGCGGAGGATCGCGGCGATGCCGAAGTCGAGCACCTTGACGGTGCCGTCCGCGCTGACCAACACATTGTCGGGCTTGAGATCGCGGTGGACGACGGGAATGGCGTGGGCATGGGACAACACGGTGGCGATCTGCGCGGCCATCGCCGCCGCCCAGGGGATCGGCAGGAGAGCGCCTGGACTGACGTAGGAACGCAAGCTGGTGCCGTGGATGTACTCCATGACCAAGTAGAGCTGGTCATAGGGCTCTTCGAGGACAGCGTCGTAGACCTGGGGAACGCCATGATGGCGAATGCGGGCGGTAATGCGGGCTTCACGGCGGAAACGGTCGGCGAGCTCCTTGGCATCTCGTGCGGACGTGACCACATCTGTCCGGATGACCTTCACCGCGACCTCGCGGTCGAGCACGGCGTCGTAGCCGCGCCAGACCGTGCCCATGCCGCCGGTACTGATCTTCTCGGTCAGCTCGTATCGCCCGGCGACGGGTTCAATCGACACGTTGTCTCCACGAGTCGGCCTCAGCACGTTTGGTGATCAGTGTGACCATGGAAGAGCTCGACTGTCCAACAGAAGCCATCAAGCCACGTCGTCGAGCCCCTCCTGCTCGCGGATAAGCCGCCAGGCCGCACGGCGGGCGGTCTTGGTGAGCGCGACCTTGAATGTGGGGTCCTTGTCGAAGAACTTGTCGCCGAGCGTCTTCAGGTTGTCAACGTGGTCGGCGACCTTCTCCTCGAAGACCTTGTTGAAGACGTGCCCGAAGTTGTCCGGGTCCACATTGGCGACGGCGGCCTGCCGTACCTCGTGGTCGGCGACGGTCTCGTTGAACGGGACGATCATGTCCTGTTCAGTGAAGCTGGTGCCGAACTTCTCATTGAACTTCTCGATCAGCTCCGACAGCAGCGACTTCTCCTCCTCCTTGGACTGGCCGGAACCGTCGCCGAAGCCCTTGAGAACGGAAGCGCCTTCCGGGGTGAGGCCGAGGTCGTGCTCGCCGGTCTTCTCGGTCTTGACATGCGTGAGGTCGATCTCGCCCAGGTCCACGTCACCCCTGGCGCCGTGGGGGAGCCGGGCCAGCAGGTAGCGACCGTAGACGTAGAGCAGCTCCAGGTCCTCGTCCTGGTAGGGGATGACCTGGGAGAGGAATCCGTACTTGCTGACATAGGCGTCCAGGTCGGACCGGAAGTTCTCGGCCTTCTCCTGGTCGTCCTCATCCTCGCTGTCCAGCAGGTCCTTGAACCGGCTGGTAGCGGGCGCGAGCAGCCGGTAGAGCTCAGCGTGCAGCTTCTCGCGAGAGACCCTGGCCTCATCGGCCGCGAAGAGCGCTGCGGCGAAGGCGAGCATCTCCTGCTTGTAGAGCACCTGGTGACCCATGACCTTGCTCAACGCCGTGTACAGCAGGTTCGGGTCCGAGGGGAGCGTCTCTGCCTCCTCGAAGTAAGGGCGGAAAGAATCCCTGATCTGCTCGGCGTCGTTGACGAAGTCGATGACGGCCAGGTCCGCCTGTGACTTGCGCTCAGCGATCCGGTTCAGCCGCGACAGGGTCTGCACGGCGGCGATGCCCGCCAGCTTCTTGTTGACGTACATCGTGGTCAGCAGCGGCTCGTCGAAGCCGGTCTGATACTTGTCGGCCACGACCAGGATCCGATACTCGGCGCGGCCCCTGCCGCCGGCTTTCACGACCTTGTCGTCGGCGCGGGTGTAGGCGAACGCCTTGGGCAGGGCGTCCTCGCCGATGCCGCCGTTCTCCTTGACCTCGGTGATGTCCTTGTCGCCGTCGTGGTCGAGGCTGCCGGAGAAGGCGACCAGCACTCCGATGTCACTGCCGCGGATCTCCAGCTCCTCCTTGATGGCACGTGACATCTGCAACGCGCTGACCCGGTAAGGAGTGACGACCATCGCCTTGGCCCGTCCGCCCATCCTGCCTCGGGTGTGGGCCAGGAAGTGCTCGACGATGACGACCGCCTGCTGCGCGACGGTAGCATCATGGGTGAGGGCGTACCGGGCCAGCTGTGGACTGGCCTTGGACTTGTCCACCTCCCGGTCATCGGGGTTGTTGCTGACCAGCTTCCAGAAGGTGTCGTAGGTGACGTAGGCGCGAAGCGGATCGAGGATGAAGCCCTCCTCGATCGCCTGGCGCATCGCGTAGGTGTGGAACGGCTTGTACGTCTCCTCGCCGTCGATCTTCGCCAGCTTGCCGAACAGCTCCAGGGTCTTGGCTTTCGGCGTGGCCGTGAAGGCGAAGTAGGAGATGTTGGAGGCCATGCCGCGCTCGGCGGCGCTCTGCTTCAGCTTGGCGTCCACACTGGTGGCCCCCTGGGCTTCGTCCTCGGCATCCAGGCCGAGATCACGCAGCGCGGCGCGGACCGCCTTGGCGGCCTCGCCGGACTGGGAGGAGTGCGCCTCGTCTACGACGATCGCGAACGTCCGGCCTTTGATCTCGGTCGGGTTGTCCTTGAGGTACTCCACCAGCACCGGGAAGGTGGCCAGCGTCACCGTGATGATCTTCCCGCTCTCCTTGGAGAGCGCGGTTGCCAACTGTGCCGACTTCGCTCCCTGCCGCTCGTCGATCTTGACGACAAGCCCGGCGGTCTGCTCGAAGCTGCCGACCGTCTCGCGGAGCTGGGCATCCAGGTTGCGCCGGTCGGTGATGATGATCGTCTTGTCGAATACCGGAATGCCCGGTTTGAGCCCTTTGGCCACCGCTGCGGGATCGAGCTCGCGGGCATCGGTCGCCGTGTGCAGCGCGCTCAAGCGGTGCGCCAGCCAGGCGATCGTGTTCGACTTGCCGGAGCCGGCCGAGTGCATGACCAGGTAGTTGTGACCGGCTCCATGCCGTACGGCATGCGCTGTGAGCTTCTTTACGGCATCCCACTGGTGGAACCTGGGGAAGATCGCCGAGCGTCCGCTGCCCTTCTTGTCCTTGGGCTGGTGGACGAAGCGCTCCAGCAGGTCCAGCCAGTTGTCACGCTCCCACACCTGCTCCCACAGGTAGGAGGTCGGATACTTTCCCGGTACGGTCGGCGTCGGGTTTCCGGTGCCGCCGGATTCCCCCGGGCCTTCCGACCCCGTGTTGAAGGGAAGGAACGGGGTGTTCTTGCCGCGCAATCTCGGAGCGACGAAGACCTGGTCGGGGTCGACGGCGAAGTTCGCCACCGACTTTTGGGCGAAGATCGGCTCGGTGGGGTCGCGGTCTTCCCGGTACTGCTTCTTGGCCTGCTCCACGCCCTGCCCGGTGAGCGGGTTCTTCAGCTCGGCGGTGGCGACCGGAATGCCGTTGACGAATAGCACCAGGTCCAGACGGTGGCCCTTGTCCGCCGCTTTGGTGGCGTAGGCGATCTCCCGGATGACCGTGAGCCGGTTGGCGCGATAGTTGGTCAGCACGTCGTCGGATTCGACCAAGTTCGGCTTGAAGTAGGCCAGCCTGATACGAACGCCGCGATCCTTCACGCCGTTCCGCAGCACATTGAGGACGCCTTCGGCGGCGATCTCCTGGTTCAGCCGTTTGACGAAACCCTGCTGGGCGGCATCGGGCTCGTTGCCGTAGAGGGTGAGCAGTTGGTTCCACTCGTCGATTTGGGTCGCGCCGATGAAGGTGAACAGTTCTGCGGCGGCCAGGCCAAGATCGACTCGATAGTCCGAGTGATGGCCCACCTCCCAGCCACACTGCTGCATTTCGGCAAGGATCGTGCTCCGAAAGGCTTCCTCGTTGTGGTGCGCAGCCATCACTACTCCACTTCACGTCCGCTCGCCGATGACACATCGAACTGCCCCGTCACTGCCGCCGTGATCAGTGCCTGTCGATATTCTGCTAGTAGTCCTCTCGACCTCTCAAGCATGGACCGCGCTCGCCGGCTCTCCTCTGCGGCCCTTTCAAGGCTCAGTGCAATTTCATCCTGCCGATTCACAGGAACATTCGGAAGCTCGCAATTCTTAACGACGCCGGTCGGTAGGTTGTTGGCCATACCATCGGCTCCAGAAATGCCGTTTTTGATGTGTTCGCGAACACGATGACTGCGCAACATATTCGCTACGAAGCCGGGTCTCATTCGGGTCTCGTTGAGGCGGATTCGATAGACTTTGTCGCACAGGAGGAGGTTGCCTTCGTAGTCCCCCACTATTCCGGCACTACCGATCAGGTCCCGTGATCCACTTGCTCTTGACATCAAAAGATCGCCCGGATAAAGGCGATACTCTTGTCGCGGGGCGGTCTCTGATGGCAGCGCCTTGTGCTGAAGAGGGTCGAATATGCCAGTGTTAACGCATCCTGCCTTTACTACTGCCCACTCACCGTCTTCTGCTAGCCGATCATCGCACTGTGGCGACCAGCCTTGCTCGATGCTCATCAAGGTGTAGCGTAGGCGAATCGCACCGTATTTGACGACGCAGACCTCATAGACCCCGGAGAGGGCGCTAATCGTGCGCGACAAAATCAGCTGGATTTGATGGGAACGGAGCATCGAGAGGCGGTCGATACGAGCAGTCTCGGCGTCGAGGAAGTTCGCGATCCGTCGCTGCGTGTCGATAGCAGGGGTAGGGATATGGAGATCGCCTACCTGTTCGAAGTTCAAACCGTCGCGGTTTCCTCCGGCCTGCAGCGACAGAATCTGTGCCCATGTTGTGTATGCAGAAAGAGCATATTCGAGGAATCGTGAATCGACGGAGCTTGTCGGCCGCAGGATGCATACGTGCTGATTTACGTTCGCCTCCCCGATTCCCTTTGGGAAGCGTGCCACCCTCCCGATTGACGCCCCAGTTATGTTGAGAAGAACGTCGCCCTCTACGAGTCGCGTGTTCTCCATCTCTCGATGTGTTTCCTCGCTAATGTAAGCGACATCCTCAAGTCTGAGGCCACCGAAATGGATGTTCTGGCTCCGTAGAAATACAACGCCCTCTTCGGGATATGTTTCCGAGCCGCCCATCGGAGTTTTTCCACTCCCGATCTTGGAAACCAAATGCTTAACTCGAGACATATTCGCGAAAGCTTTCATGAACTCGATCATTCGGTCACCTCGCTGAGGAGGGACTGGATCTCAGCCTCAAGGGACTTGAGTTCGGCGTCGATCTCGGCCAGCGGGCGGGGTGGCGTGTAGACGTAGAAGTGCCGGGTAACCGGGATCTCGTAGCCGATCTTCGTCTTCTCGTGGTCGATCCAGGCGTCAGGGACATGCGGTAGGACTTCTCGCTTCAGATAATCCTCGACGTCCTCGTCCAGCGGCACATTCTCGAAGTCGCGCAGGTCCGGGTCGGGTTCCGGATGAGGGTCGCTCTTCTTCTTGCGCTGCACCTCGCCCTTCGGGTCCTTCACGCCGATGGCGTCACGGAGCGACTTGAGGAACGGCGCCTTCGTCGGCCACGGCCTCCCGGCAGCGGCCACCGCCGCGTGCAGAGCCGAGAACGCCTCGATCTTCGTCCACCACGTGGAGCCAAGCAGCGGGCGGATCGCCTCAAGTTGGTCGCTGACACCGATGTCGCTGCCTGCGGCAATCGGATTGTAGACCGTCAGGGAGGTCCGCACCTTGGCGAGGGTCTCTTCGGTGAGCTCGAACCGGAGCTTGAGCGGGCGCTCGACGGTGATGCGGCGGTAGCCGAAATCCTCGTTGCCGAAGATCTTGACCTTGCCGTGCAACGGGTGCTCGGGGTCGTCGGCCACGCTGAGCGCTTCACCGTACAGTCTGGTGATCTCTCTGATCTGGTCCTCGCCGATCGCCTTACGCTTGTCACCGAGGGACTTGCGCATCTTCTGCCAGTACTCCCGCGCGTCCAGCAGGATGACCTTCCCCTGGTGATCGGGGGACTTGCGGTTGCTGAGGATCCAGAAGTAGGTGGAGATCCCGGTGTTGTAGAAGAGCTGGTCGGGCAGGGCGACGATCGCCTCCAGCCAGTCGTTCTCCAGGATCCAGCGGCGGATGTTCGACTCGCCCGAACCGGCGGCACCGGTGAACAGCGGGGAGCCGTTGAAGACGATCGCGATGCGACTCCCGCCCAGCGCGGGCGTCTTCATCTTGGAGATCATGTGCTGGAGAAAGAGCAGCGAGCCGTCGTTGATCCGGGGCAGACCGGCCTGGAACTTGCCCTCCGGTTCGCGTGCCGCCTCGTCCTCGATCTGGGTCTTGATCTTCTTCCACTCGACGCCGAACGGCGGGTTGGCCAGCAGGTAGTCGAACCGCTCCCGCAGGTGGCCGTCGTCGGTGAAGGAGTTGCCGAAGGCGATGTGGTCCGGGTCCTGGCCCTTGATCATGAGGTCGGAGCGGCAGATAGCCCACGACTCGGGGTTAAGCTCCTGGCCGAACGCCTTTACGGTCGCGCCGGGGTTGAACGTCTTGATGTGCTCCTCGGCGGCGCTGAGCATGCCGCCGGTGCCGCACGCCGGGTCGAGCACGGTGCGTACGACACCGCTATCCCGCAGCAGATCGGCGTCAGGTGCGATGAGTAGGTTGACCATCAGCTCGATGACCTCACGCGGGGTGAAGTGCTCACCTGCAGTCTCGTTCGAGGCCTCGGCGAAGCGCCGGATCAGGTCCTCGAAGATGTAGCCCATGGCCTGGTTGGGGACCGCTCGCGGGTCCAGGTCGAGGTCGGCGAACTTGCCCACGACCTGGTAGAGCAGGTCGGCCTCGTCCAGCTTCTTGATCTGCTGGGCGAAGTCGTACTTCTCTAGCACCTCGCGGGCGTTGTCGGAGAAGGCCGCCACGTACTGGTTCATCAGCAAGGCGGCATGCTTCGGATCACCCGCGATCTTCTTAAGTGTGTAGCGGCTGATGTTGTAGAAGTTGTGCCCGGCCGCTCGGCGTAGGAAAAACTCCCGCTCCTCCCCCTTGTCGGCGGCGTCGGCGACGGCGTCACGGGTGGAGTCCAGGACGCATTCGAGGCGGCGCAGCACGGTGAACGGCAGGATCACCTTGCCGTAGTCATGCCTGCGATAGTCACCGCGCAGCAGGTCGGCGACGGCCCAAGCGTGATTGGACAGTTGGGAGTGCTTACCGAGGTCCAACGGGGTCCTTCTCTCGTGGCGACCGGGAGGACAGCGTCCTCCAGTGTGAGGGGACTGCGAAGAGCGGAAGGGCTGATCCAGCGGAAAACTCAACGTTGCGGAGGTTTTAGCCCACCGCCGGTCAGGGCTGAGGAGACGGTTCTGGCGGTTTCGACGGCCAGTTCGTGTATCTGCCGGGCTGCCTCCTCCAACCGGTGCAGCTCACGGAAGGCGGAGCCGTACCGGATCTGCTCCTCCAGTGGGAGGAGCGGCACCTTGAACCGCAGCGGATCGATGGGGATGTAGGAACGCAGACCGGATGCGGCTGCGAGATTCTCCTCCGTGAGTGAGAAGCCGGCCAGGAACCACGGGTCCAGCCGGGACGGGTCGACCCGGAGGGCGACCAGATCGGCGTCCAGCACGGCTCCCGCGTGGCGATCGTCAACCACCCGGAACCTCGCTCGCTCTCGCAAGGCGACCCCCTTGGGAAGGAGGACATCGCCCGCCGCCACGATGACCGGCGTGGCCGGTTCAGGCCGGAGAACGGCAAGCAGGCCACCCCGGACGAGATCGCTGATCAAGGCGGTGCGCCATGTCCTCGGCTGGTCTGACGCAGACCATCGTTGAGAGGAGATCGCTGTGTCTAGATCGGCATGGCTCTGGGAGAGCTCGCTGAGAAGAAGAGCGGCCTGCTGGGAAACCTCTGCCGGGTCGAGCTGCGCACGGTGCAGGTGCCGGATCGGTGTGAGATCGACGTTGTCGCCGAAGAGTTCGACCACGGGGACCGCTCTGGCTCTACCGGGCACCGGTTCAAATTCGTCCGGGTGGTTGAGGAAGGCCCGCCAGGTGGCGAGGGTGGTGCCCGTGAGGGTCTCCCACGCAGGCGTTTCATCGCCGCTTCCTTCGGACAGGTCGAGCATCAGGATCGGTTCGGCAGTCGCATTGGAAGGAGGATTGCGCAACACCCACAGGTGAAGGCCAACGTGCAGCGGAACTGCGAGGCCGGGTGGTAGGGCGATCACTGCTCGGATGGCACCTGCTTTGAGTAGCTCGGTGCGAATCTTCCGGCTGGGCGTGCGCGTGGCCGTGGACGGCGGTAGCAGGAGCACCGCATGGCCACCGGGGGCAAGGTGGGCGAGTGCGTGCTGTACCCATGCCAGCTCGCTTTCACCGCGGGACGGCGTGCCGTACGTCCAGCGAGGGTCGTAGGCCAGTTCGTCGTGACCCCACTCGCGGTCCCCGAACGGTGGGTTGCACAGAACCGCGTCCGCCTTCAGCCCATGGAAGGCATCGGCGCGAAGACTGTCGCCGGCGCGCACCAGCGTCAAGGCCTCCGGTCTGGACAGCGTCAGGCGGAGGGTGCTGCGCAGAGCCTGCACCTCCACCCGATCCTGCCCGAGCAACTCGGTCGCTCCCCGACTGCCGGCAGCATCGAGGAGCGACCCACCGCCGCAGGCAGGGTCGAACACCGTCTCAGGGTAGTGGTCATCCGTCCCCAGCAGGGCTGCCATGAGGTCAGCGAGCTGGCGTGGGGTGGTGAAGGCGCCAGGGGAGTTGCTGTCGGCGAGCTCTCGTTCGGCCAAGACGTCCACGACAGCAAGACCACCCTGGTCGCGCACGCTGTTCACGATGGCTCGGAGCACCGGTGCATCGTCGGTCTCATAGGTCAGTGTGGAGCTTCCTGGGAGGTCAGCGAGACTGACCACGGCCTGGTTGGCCGCTTCAGCGAGCGCCTTGTCCGGCAGTGCGGTCAGGTCGCGCTCGGCTTGCACAGCGGCGAGCACGAAGGGCAGAAGTTGGTGCGCGATGGCGGATCCCTGCCGGAGCCGTAGCAGCGTGCGGAGCTCAGCCAGAGCAGAACCCGATTTTGTCGGCCCGTGAGCTGCCAACCAGACCCGTACGGCATCCAAGTCGTAGAGCGGACTGGTGTCGGCTCCAGCCGCAGGAGGGGGAAAGTCCGCGTGACGCCGCCGCCAGTTGCTGACGGTGGCTCTGGTGACCCCGGCCAGCCGGGAGATCTCGGCGGCGGTCACGTACACCGGCTGCTGCGACATGGTCTCCTCGTTCCCTTGGCGACTGCCGTGATGGTAGCTGCGAAAAGCAGCCTTAGACAAGCAGGAACTATTTAACGGCGCTTTCAGTCATACTTGATGCAAGCGGTCCTACTCATCCTCCGTCCTCGCTTGGAGTGCGCCATGGCACCTGCGACCCTCCCCGCCACCATCTACCGGCTCACCGGCATCACTCCCACCGCGGACGCGATGTTCGAAGCCACCTCCACCGGCCGTCTCGCTGCGCCGGGCGTCGATGTTATGGAGCTCGACATCGACGGTTCGCCAGCGGTTCTCTACTTCCGCCAGCACCCACCCTCCAAGGCCGGGTGGACTCCTGGCCTCTCCGCGCTCACAGGCGTATCGCTTCCGCTGATCAGGCAGGACTGCGAGGCGGTACTGATCGTGGCGGCGGGGCCGTACGTCTATGGGATCGGTTTCGGTCAGGGGTACCTCGCGGTCACTGACTCCCGTGAGCTGGGCTTCGGCCTGCACTGCGCGCTGCGCGCGGTCGACCCGGCACGGGTGCGCGACGTGGACCGACGGGCGCTCGGCGGCCTGTCACGGCACGATTCCACCTACGTCCCGGACGGCATCCCTATCGGTGGTGTCGGCATCCGAGACTACGCCGAGCTGGTCAAGAAGCTCGGCGGCCTGATCAAGGCCGCCGACCTCGGTCTCAACCACCGGGAAAGTGTCTCTGTCGAAGGTGCGGACGGGTTGCGCTTGCCCATCCCGCTGGAGCCGACGGCGTTTCGAGCCCTGCTGCACCGGTTGAACGAGATCAGCGAGCGCGAGGTGCCACCTGACTTCGAACGGCTGGAAGCCATCCGGCCGGTGGGCTCCGAGTCACTCCGCGACAAGTTGGACGCGCTGCTGGATGAGGCACTCCGCGGGCAGGGCGATGCCCGGCTGCATGTGGCGGTCCCGGCCGCCCTGGTCGACCTGCGCCACGAGGCTCGCTCGTACCGCATCAAGGTCGGTAGCGTCGCGATCGTCCGGGAGGAGCTCGACCTCGACGACCTCCGCCTGCGGTGCAAGGTACAGCACTGCACCAGCCCCTCCGTCGCGCTCCGCGACGGGACTGTCGAGATGTGTGCCGACCGTGAAGGAAAGGAGCCGATCGGCAGGGCCCGGGCCATCCGCTGGTTCGAGGCTGTGGCGGCGATTGGGTCACGCATCTACCAGCTCAACGGCGGGGAATGGTACGAGTGTGGTGCCGGCTACGTCGAGTCGATGCGGCGCCGCCTGCAGGAGCTCATCGTGCCCGAGTCGGAGGTGACCATGTTGCCGTGGCGGGCTGGTGAGTCCGAGGAGGAGTACAACATCCGCATGCAGAACACGTTTGGACGAGGTCGGTACCTGTGCCTCGATCGCCAGTTCAGCCGGACCCGGCAGCAGCGCCGGGGTAAGGGTTACGAGGCGTGTGACGGGCTGACCGACCGGCACACGCTTGTGCATGTCAAGGCGGCGCACAGCTCGGAGCCCCTCAGCCATCAGTTCGCCCAGGCGCTGATCTCGACTCGGACGTTGTACAACGAGCCGGATGCTCGCGCAAAGTTTAGCGCGAAGGTGGCGAAGCTGAGCGGCGGCCTGCTCACCGTGCCAGAGAACTTCGTGCCGGGCAAGATCGTGCTGGCCATCCTCCTCAAGGGCAAGGAACTGACTCCCGACTCGCTCTACCCGTTCGCCCAGGTCGCGCTCGTTGCACTCGCCGAGACGCTCCAGCGTGACCACGGGGTGATCGTCGAGGTCGTCGGCATCCCGAGCGATTCCTCGGCTGAGGACGGCGGCTGAGAACCCGCCCACACCACTACCTGGCCTGAATTGGATTGGAAGTCCTCGGCTAACGTAGCTCCGCTGGAAGCGGAAGGCCACGCTGTGGGCTCGGACCGGGGCGCGGTTATCAGCCTTGCGACTGGCCCGTTTCCTCGGCCCGCCCGCCAAACCCGGCGTGCGACTCTCACCGCACCGGGCTCTCCACAAACCCCAGACCGGTACCTTCGCCTCCCCGGACGGTGGCGTCCTCGGGTACGTCGTGGAGGGACAGGCCCGGATCCTGTCCACACCGCGGGAGCGGGTCACGCTTCGCGTCCCGGCCCATGCCGCCTTTGCCCGTGTTCCGCTGTACACGGCTGTTCTGGGGGACGACGCGGAATCGCTGCGGGCCATCGCCGCCGGGGCCGACGGACTGGTCGTCGCCGCCATGGGGGCCGGGCATGTGCCCGCCTGTTACCTGGACACACTGACCGAACTGGCGGGACGGATCCCGGTGGTGCTGGCCTCTCGTACCGGCTCGGGCCCCGTGCTGACCGCCACTTACAGCTTCCCCGGCTCCGAACGCGATCTCCTGGCCCGGGGACTCCTCCACGCCGGTTTCCTGCATCCCTACAAGGCGCGCATCCTGCTCACCGCGCTCGTCACCGCCGGAGCTTCCACCGCCGAGATCAAGGACACGTTCGCGACGGCGGGAGGGGTCAATGCATAGCCACGAACTCGCTCTCGGCCGCACCTTCGGCGTCACTTTCGACCATGGCGAGGACTTCTTCACCGCCTTGGGCGACTTCTGCCGAACCAACGGCGTACGCCAGGGCTACATCCCGATGTTCATCGCCGGGCTCGCAGCGGTCGACATCGTCGGCACCTGCGAAAAGCTCGCCAACCCGCAAGCGCCGGTGTGGTCCAAGGTCCAGCTCTCCAACGTCGAAGCGCTCGGTGGCGGGACCATCGCCCACGACCCTGACACCGGCGGCATCCTCCCTCACATCCACATCGCCGTCGGCCTCAAAGAACACTCAGCCACCTGCTCGCAGCTCAGGTTCAATTCCTCACAGAAATGGTCATCGTCGAGGTGGTGCATCCCACGATGAACCGCGTCCGCAATCTCGACCTTTATGACATACCGCTACTCGGGTTCTCTGTGTAGCCATCGTCCCGACTCAATACCCAATCGGCAGTCGGCGAGCGGATTTCGGCCTCAATTAGACTCGCCCAAAGTCCGCCATTTCCATTTTAGCATCACGAAGCGTGCATTTCGGGCGCCTATTTGTCAGCACGCCGACTTATCCCCTACGCCGCTCCTCGCATTCCAGCAGGCCGCCGAAGGGGGCACGCGGGCAAGATGTCCAAGTGTAGGCAAAATATCAGGCCATACCTGATAGCCATGTCTTCGATTGCCATTCTGGCCATAACGGGCTGCCAATCGGAAGAAGCAACCCAACAAGCTGGGAAAACGCCCGTCCCAACATCCCGAACAACGCGCTCGCCCCACCCTTCACCATCCACCGCGCACGACGCCGTACTGGCCGCCTACCGCAACTACTGGAAGCTTCTCCCACAAGCGGGCCAATCAACGCCCGCACAAGCGCGCGTTTTACTCAAACCACATGTGAGCGGCAAATACTTGGACCATCTGGTCGACGGCGTCAGAAGGATGCGATCAGAGGGCCGCGAGCCGTACGGACAGGTGATCCCGCGCGTGAAAGAAGTGTGGGTGGCCCAGGGGCAGGCGAAGGTCATCGACTGCCAGGACATCGTGAATACCGGCATGGCCGATGCCACCACGCACGAGCGCATACCCGAGACAGGCGAGGCACAGTCCTCGGCCAATGTTGAGGCCATGCTGCAGCGGGCCCCCGGCGGACGATGGGTGCTCACCGGAATGGCCTTCAAGGAGGCGCCGTGCACTCCGCCGTCGCCGTGACCATGGCCGCGTCCGCGCTCGCCGGCGGTTTCCACGGCAGCGCCGACGATGACAGGGGCGCCTCTCCATGGGATGACCACTGGCTGGTTTACGGCCGGCACGAGCAGGCGCGACCCCGACCAGCGACCACCACGGGAGACAATGGCTATCGCGACTGCCACACCCTCTCTGGACGGCACGAATTCGGTACATCCAGTGCGACGAGGCACCGGGTGGCCGGACCAACCTGTTCAACGCCATCGTGCCGAGCAGACCCGGCGCCACTGTCGACGACACGTGAAAACTGGATCAGGCACACATTCCGTGATCGGAGCCTGGTCAATCAGTCAGCAGGATGCGTTTGCGCAGGAGATCGGCGCCTTCTCGGTCGGCTGGGCGCTGCGTCGTCGCTCCGACGCACTGGCCAGAATCAGCAAGGACTGGGGCGCGTATCTCATCGTCGGGGTAATCAGTCTGTCGATCACGCTAATCACCCAAGGGCGGGTTCCGCTACCCATAGGCGCAGCGTTGGTCGCCCTCGGCGGATGGTGCGTGACCTACGGTCTGGTCGGCGTGTGTATGCGCTTCCTCACCCGCCCCCGCCCGGCGATCCGATACCTGGCCGACGCCTCCTACTGGATGTACCTCATGCACCTGCCGATCGTGGTCGCCATCGGGATCAGCCTTGCCGACCTGAGCCTCCCGGTCATGGTCAAGCTGTTGATCACCCTGATCGCTTCCAGCGCGATACTGCTCTTCACGTATCAGCTAGTGGTGCATCACGCAACCTTGGTGGGGTAACTGGTCCATGATCGAATCGGGGAGCTTGCGGCGAAGCTGACCT
>NZ_JARLTC010000054.1 GCF_029382225.1 Spongiactinospora sp. TRM90649 | reverse complement strand
ACATCCGAGGTTCTACCAGCCACGGCCGGCCCGCCACCGGACCTCACCTAGATCCGAACCTCAAACAGCTCCTAGGGGCGTGCGGTGTGGGGCCGGGGATGGGACCAGGCGAGACGATCTCGTGGACTGCGGGGCGGACCTGAGGCAGCTTGATCGCGGAGTGAGGCTCACGGTGGAGCGGTTCGCCTGGTGCGGGATCAGCCACTGGAGACTGCGGAGCGGCTCGGTGGCGAAGCGGTTCGGCCTTCCGGGAGTCGCGTTCGGGAAGAATCAGCCGCCAGCCGGGTTCCAGCTCGCCGGGATCGGTCAGTCGCATGCCACCGGCCTGCGTCCGGCCCTTGTTCAGGTGGAAGATCTCCTGGTAGCGGTGGCCGTCGCCAAGGTGGCGTTCGGCGATGTCCCACAGGGTTTCCCCACGTGCGACGGTGTGCGTGCGGCCGGGTGCGCGTGACTGCTTCTTGGCGGCGGCGGAGTCGGCGGGCAGGCGCAGGGTCCAGCCGGGCCGTAGCCAGTCGCCTGTGGTGAACGTCTGGCCGTCGCCCATCACGCGACCCTGATTCAGTGCGGCGATCTCCGGGTAGCGCATCGCGTCGCCGAGTTGTTTGTCGGCGATCGTCCACAGCGTGTCCCGGGGCTGGACCACGTACGTCAGGTACGGCTTTCCCGTCTCGGCGTCGCGTGGCTCATCGACCGCCGCCGAGCGTGTGGGCAGTTCCGCAGGGCTGACGGCCACCGCTGCGACCGGGACCATGCCGCGAGGCGCGGCGACGGGTGCCGTGGCGGCCACGGTGAGCGCGGTGATCAGATAGGCGGCGAGCCGCTGGAACGGCAGCCGGACCCGGCTGGGCCGGTCACGGATCGTGCCCACCAGTTCCACCAGCACCGACCAGGCGAACAGCGCCCAGCAGGTCCACACCACCACGATCAGGAGCGTTCTGACCAGTGGTTCCCCGGGGGTGGCGAGGTCATCGAGGGTGGGCAGCTCCACAGGCCAGAAGAAGGCCAGCAGGACAGCGGGCATGCCGGTCAGCAACGCCACCAGCACCGCCGCTGCCACGAGCTTGCTGAGGATGGGGTGACGCAGCCGGTACATCAGGGCCGTCCTTGGTCGATGCCTTGCTCGATGCGCTCGATGCCGTGGAACATGCGCGCCGTGGCGCTCGCGGTGGTCGTCACGCTGGCGATGCCGATCAGCGAGAGCAGCCTGGTGGGCCGGGACACGGTCACGGTGACCTGGACGGCCTGGCCGCCGCTCAGAGTGACACGGCCGGAGTGGCCGCCGGAGGACAGATAGGCGCGCGCGGCGGAGAGCGCCGTAGCGCCGTCGACTTCGACTCGCCCATCGGCGTAGGCCCGGCGAACGTCGATCTGTCCCGCTCCGGCGCGGGCGGCCTCCTCGGCCGTCGCATGGGCCTCGCGGTGAGCCTGGATCTTGGCGCCGCCGTCCACGACGAGACCGGCACAGACCAGCAGCGCCAAGGCGATCACCACGGCGAAAGCCGTGATGGAACCGCGTTCCCTCACCCTCGGCTCCTCCGCCCTCAACTCCTGCACCTTCACTCCTTCCGCGCCCGGAAGGGGTCGATCGGGCTGGTGAAACTGCTGGTCAGCCGCTTGCTCCCGGGGACTCCCGGCAGCGTGATGTCGCTAAGGTCCACCTGGCAGGAGACGTGAGCGACCACGTCAGCGCGAGTCCCCACCGGAGCGGAGAATCCAGCGGTGTCCACCGTCACCGATGGCGAGCACGACAGCCCTTCACGCGCCAGCGCCGCGTGCGCGCTGGCCAGGGCGGCTGACCTTGCGCCGGCCGAGTCACGGGCGATGGACGCCTGCCGGGCGGCGTCCCGCGCCGCCGCGTCGATCGCGCCGTTTGCAAGGGTGATCCGCCCAAGGCCGATGATCATCAGTAGCAGGGCGGCCAGCGCGGGGGCGATGATCGCCGCTTCCAGCGCCATCGACCCGCGCTCCGGCTCAGTGGTCATTCGGATGTCCACCTCTCCACCGGGGCCCGGGCGACCTGGTGCACGCCGAGGGAAAGCACCGGGACCAGGCTGATCGCCTCGCCGCTGATGGCCACTTCGACGGTGTTCGCCCGGCGTTGGACGCGGACCTGGGCGGAGGTGAGGAACGAGCCCGCGGTCTGCTGGATGAACCGCTCGGCCGCGACCTGCCCGGCTGACAGGGCGGCCCCATGGACGCGCGCCGACCGCAGTCCTTCCTGAGCGGCGGAAAGGGCGATGTTCCTGGCGTGGAACCACAGCGCGGCGTTGACCGCGAGCAGGACCAGCAGGAGGACCACCGGATAGACCAGCGCGGTCTCCAGGGTCGCCGATCCTTGCTCACCACGACTCATTTGATCTTGGCGAGATGCTCGTTGACGACCGTGGTGATCTTCGATCCCACGGCCACGGCCAGCAGGAAGACGACGGCGGCGATGACCACCCATTCCACCGTCGAACCACCGTGCTCCGAACGCCGGCCGACGGCGGCTCGAAGGTCGTCCACCCGCGCGGCCACCGCGAGGACGCATCTGTAGATCATCATTGGATTCCTCCGGAAGGTCAGCCGCCGGTCATCCGCGCGAAGGCGGGGTAGCCGAGCAGCAGCAGGAAGCCGATGACCGACAGTGCCATCGGAACGGTCATGGTCTCGGTACGTGATCGGGCCGTGGACACGGCGGCCGACAGGTCGGCCTCGCGCAAGGACTGGGCCTTGGCCATGAGGGTGTCGAGGATGCCCGCGCCCCGGGTTCCGGCGAGCTGGGCGATCGCGGCCAGGTCGGCGAGTTCGGGGACTCGGATCTCCTCAGACAGGCGGGTGAGCTCGTCCCACGCGCCGCCCGTGGTCCGGCGCGCCGGGTCCAGGGCGAGGGCCAGTCGCTGGAACGTCCATCCCTGGCCGACCTTCGCCGCGGACTCCAGCGAGTCGGCGGGTCCGGCTCCGGCCGCGCGGGCGAGTGCGACCAGGTCCAGGTAGGCGATGATGGCCTGCCGGAACGCCGTGCGCGCTTCGGCGGCCTGGCTGCGGATCGCGATGTCCGGGGCGAAGAACACCGCGACGGCGAAGGCGGCGCATGCCGTCCAGGAGACGACCCAGGGCAGGGTGACGCCGAGCAGGGCGCACCAAGCCCAGAACACCACCGGGGCGGCCACGCCGAGCCCGATCACCAGGCCCTTCTGAGTGAGGTAGGCGTCGGCCGTCTTACCGAGCAGGGCCAGGTCCGCACGCGGGGCTCGCGCCCCGAGCACGGTGCCGGACAGTTTCCGGGCCAGGCGGGATCGCCAGTCCCGGTCTGGTTCGGTACGGCCCCCGCCGGGTCGGAGTCGTTCCATCGCGGGACCGAGCGCGGGTGGGGCGGGGAAGAGCGCGATGACGGCCAAGGACCCGCCGAGGCCGACGAGCGCACCGGAGGCCAGCACGAGCCCGCTCATGTGCGTTCTCCTGCCGAGTTGAGGAATCGAAGCCCTTTCGGAGGTCTGGCCAGGCGGTACAGCCAGGTGAAGGCCCCGGCGTACAGGGCGATCACGGCGGCGAGCACCATCTGCCCGCCCGCCGTCCCCAGCGGAGCGACATAGGTCGTGTTGAGCAGGGCGAAGCCGGTGTAGCCGAGCAGCGCGCCGACGACCCACCGGGCGGTGGTGCGGTGCGTGGCGCGTTCGCCGTCGATCTCCCGCCGCGCCGCGACGTCCTTGGCCACCGTGCGGGCCAGGCCCTGCAGCACCTCGCGCAGCCCCTTGCCGCGGGCCCGGCAGGCCAGGATGAGAGCGGCGGCGATCATGTCCCCGGTCGGATCGTCCAGGTCATCGGCGAACGCCCGCAATGCCTGCTCGGTCGGCGTACGGAAGGCCAATCGACGGGCCAGCGCCCGCACTTCGGCGGCGATCGGCGCGGGCGGGTTGTCGGCGCCGGAGCGCAGCGCCTCTTCGATGCCGGCGCTGCCGCCGAGGACGTCGGCGAGGTGACGGGTCCAGCCTTCGAGCGCCTCCAGGCGTTCGATCCGCCGCATGGTGTCGCGGTTACTCAGCATGCGCGGCAACGCCACCGCACCCGCCGCGGCTCCGGCGGCGGCGACCGGCCAGCTCGTCGCCCACCACGTCACCACGAACACGGTCAATGCGGTCATCGTGGGAGCCAGGGTCATCCGGGGCGGTCGCCATCGAGGCGGACGCGGCAGCCGTACCGGAACCCGGCGGGCCGCGGCCACGGCCAGCAGCGGACCGGCGACCAGCGCCGCTCCGGCCAGCGCGGCCAGCAGGCCGTTCACGCATATCCCCAGTGGGTGAACAGCCCCGGGTCGAACCCGGCATCGGCCAG
Source organism: Spongiactinospora sp. TRM90649 (assembly GCF_029382225.1). Taxonomy (GTDB): domain Bacteria; phylum Actinomycetota; class Actinomycetes; order Streptosporangiales; family Streptosporangiaceae; genus Spongiactinospora. Next base: position 37,970 of record NZ_JARLTC010000054.1, on the reverse strand, counting down.
TTCCGGCATGCACTGCGGCATCGTGTTCGGTACGGCCCGGCCGTCCGGACCTGGCACGTAGACGCGGTTGACCGCCGGTTCCCGGCCGTCGCCCGGCGGCAGCACCTCGTGGACCTCGGCGACGAAGCGGCGGTTGACCGGCCCGTCGATGTCGTGGCGGAGCTCGTGCCGCAGGTGGATCACAAAGTCCACGGCCATCCCGATCGTGCGGAAGAGGGTGTCCGGGGCGATGGCGAGGCCACCGGATCCGGCGAGGATCAGCATCCGGGCGAAGACCTGGTCGGCCGAGTCGGCGTGCATGGTGCAGATGGAGCCGGACCCGCCCGTGTTCATCGCCTCCAGCATCGGCACCAGCTCGTCGCCGCGTACCTCGCCGACGATGATGCGGCGGACGTTGAATCGGAGGGCGTCCTCGATGAGGTGGTGCATCGTGATCGCGCCCAGCCCCTCGGTGTTGCTCTCGCGGGCCTCCAGCGCGAGCACGTCCCGGTGCCGGTCGGGCTGGCGGTGCAGGAAGAGTTCGTACTCCTTCTCCACGGTGGCGATCCGCTCGTCCGGGTCGATCTCGGCGGCCAGTGCCCGGGCGAAGGTGGTCTTGCCGTCGCCCATCCCACCGGTGATCACGATGTCCTTGTGGGCGCGTACGGCGGCGGCGAGGAACGCGCGCAGTCCCTTGTCCAGGGTGCCGGCGGCCATCAGGTCGTCCAGGTCGGAGTGGAGCATGCCGTGTCGGCGGATCGACAGGGACGGACGCGGGGTGACGCCCATCAGCGCCGCGATCCGCGTCCGATGCCCGACCGACAGGTGCAGACGCGGCCGGGCGATCGAGAAGTCCCGCGCGGTCTGGCCCTGGTAGGCGGCCCAGCGGCGAACGTTGCCGACCAGTTCCTCGTCACTGTCGGCGATCGGCGGACCGAGCTCCTTGCGCCCGTCGCGGTAGGTGATCCACACCTGGTCACAGCCGTTGACGTCGATGTTCTCCACCTCGGCGTCATCGACGAACGGCTGCAGGCGCCCCAGCGCGAAGATCTCGTTGTAGACGGCCTCGGTGAGTACGCGTTCCTCAAGCAGGGTGGGCGTGTGCTTGCCTGCCAGCGCCCGCCCGTCGGCGTACTCGCGGACCAGGTCGGTGATGGCGGCCTTGGCGTACTCCCGGATCGCCTCATCGCCGACGCCCTCGGCCTCGTCGAGCGCCTCGGTGACGCGCGGCAGTACCTCGCGCACCGCCTGCTGCGCATCGAAGCTCACGAGGCCGCCACCCCCTCCCGTACGGCCCGCTGGCATAGGCCGTTCGCCAGGGTGCGCGCGGCTCGCAGCAGCGGGGAACGCGGCAGGTAGCGCTCGTTGCCGACCCCGTGGGTAAGGATCGCCGTCGCCCGAGGGTCACGCGGGAACTGGTCGGCCACCTCCACACCGAGCGCCCGCGTTACTTCCCGGCTGCTGTACGGCCCGGGCCCGATGAGGAGAACCCGTGCGGGCGCAGCGGAACCGCGCAGCGTCGAGATCTCGGTGAGCCGGGCGGCGAGCGCGGACAGGTGCCGCAGGGTCGGCTGGGCGACCAGCAGCACTTCATCCGCGTCGGCCAGGAGCGGGTTCGGTGTGTCCGAGCCGCCGACCCGTCCGATGTCGGCGATCACGTCGCCGGACGCGGTCGCGAAGGTCTCGGCGATGCGCGACCACAGCGGCTGGACCGAAGCTGCCTGGGCGGGCTCGGCGAGACCCGGCAGGATCCGGCGTGCCACAGGCCCGGCCAGCTCCACCACCTGCTCGGCGAGCGTGGCCGCGGAGTCACCGCCACGCCGCAACCGCACCGCCCACTCTCCCAGGCCGCGATCCTGTGGCTGCCCCACCAGATATCCGGACAGCAGGCTGCCGCCGGCCGGATCGCATTCGGCGAGCAGCACGTCACGCGGCCAGGCGAGCGTGAGAGCCAGCCCGGCCGTGGTCGCGCCGGGGCTGTGCCCGCCAGAGCACACCACGATCAGCACGTTGCTTCACCCGGCCCGTGACTGCAGCACGATCGCGATCTTGCCTTCGGCGGCTTGGCGGGCCAGTGCCGTACCGTCGGTGGCCGGGACGACCAGATCGACCACGACAAGTCCGTCGGCGTCCGGCTGACCGACGCGATCGACCCGGGCCGGATGATCGGCGGGCGCACTTCCGGCCGGGACGGCAGTGGCCATGACCTGGTCGCCGGACTGTATCCCTCTGGCGGGCAGTTGGCTGGGCTTGAGCGCGACCGGCACGATGACCTGGCCGGGTGCCGGAACGAGTGCGTCGGTCACGTGGGCGGGGGAGAGCAGGCTGCCCGCCTTCAGATCCACGGCGGCGCGCCTGCCGATGACTGTGCTCTTGCCGGACGCGTCCAGCGCCTGAACCGCCGCGTCCAGGCCGAGCGCCACCGGTCGAAGGTCTTGCGCTTGCAGCTCCTGTCCGATCGGAACGTCACGGGCCATCACGAGCACCGGCGTCCGATGGCCGGCGACGCCGTACAACTGCCACGCGATCAACGCGCCCAGCGCGGTCAGCCCGACGCTCGCCGCGAGCAGCATCGGGTTGCGCCTGTTCGGCAGCGGGCGGACGGCCCCGGCCAGGCCCGGTTCCTTCGCCGGCGCGAGCCGCTGGAGCATGGGCTATCCCTTCGTGACGAGTGCTTGGGCTTCTACGACTCGAACCGGGAACGTGCTCGACCGGGTGATCGGCGGCAGCGTTCCACTCGTCCCGCGCGATCCGTGCCAGGTGCCGCTCCAGGTCACCGACACGGTGACCTGGTAGGTGTCCGCAGGACGCTGATACCGGTGTGAGCAACTGGATCGCTGCCGGTCAGTGGGGAGGGCGTCGGTGTAGGTGATTCCAGGGCCGTCGCAGGTGAGCGTTCGTCCGTCGCCGGTGGTGATGGTCATCCGTTGCGGTGTGGCGGTGGCCTCGGCCCAGACGCCGCCCGCGTGCACGCGCTTGGACTTGGCCGCCCACTGACCGCCGGTCAGCCAGAACCAGTGCGGCAGACCGACCACCCCGTCTCGCCCGCGTGGCGGAGCCGTCAACACCGATGGGGGTGTGATCGGGATCAGCTTGTATGCACGGCGTGCGAGCTTCTCGGGGGATGCGGGAGGCTCGGCATTCGGCCTGATCCAGATGAGGTCTCCGGTGCCGTTCCAGGCGATGTCCTGGGAGCCGTCGGAGCACTCGATCTGGTAGTACTTGCTCCCGGTCGGCTCCGTGCTCTGTGGCTCGCTTGTGAGCCAGTCCTTATAGACACAGGCGCGCTGCGGGCGGGTCGCCTTCGCGGCTGGGGTCGACGACCTCGGAAGCTGATTCTTACGAGCCCAGACGAGGTAGTTGAAGGACTGGGCCGATACGCCAACGCCGTCGCCGTCGTCGTTCCCCGCTGGAAGGAACGCGAGCCCGGCGACGAGGAGCCGGGTCATGCCTCCGGTGAACACGGCTTCTCCAACTGGTCGACCTTGGCGACGCGCCACACGCCGTCGGCCTCCTTGATGAGAGCGGCGACCATGTGGGTGCCGGGCATGCCGTGGGTGAGCCGTTTGCCGGATCGGGCGTCGGCCTGGCCTGCTTTTCGGGCGTCTTGGCAGTCGTGCAGGGTGGCCCGGTCGCCCTGGACCTTCACGTCGAAGGTGTGCAGCGTGGGATTTCCCCAGGTCACTCGGCCGCTGGCGCGAAGGGCGGCGATGCCCTCCAGCATCGTGTCCAGGAGAGGCCGGGTCGCCACGTGCTTGAGGACCGCTCTGCGTTCTTCGGGCCTTGCATGCTCAGCACGTGGGCCGGCCAGATACAGCTCACGGTAGGCGGCCACGACGGCGTCCTTGTCCCCGGTGGGCGTCGGCGAGGGCAGTGCCGGTGTTCGGATCGCTTCGGGAGTCGTACCGCCGGACTGACAGGCAGCGACGGCGCTGGCCGTGACCGTGAGGATCGCGACCAAGGGGAGGACGCGTTTGGGGAATGGGGGAGTGACCCGCACTGTCCAGCACCTTTGCGTAGAGGGATCGGTTCGCTACCTAGAGTCAACGAAGTTGAGGGTAGTGGCACCTCTCGCGCGCTCAACGGTGTGGCGGTTCAATCATTACCAGCGATTTATCAACGCTGCCCCGCGCGCCAGATGGCCGGTACGGCCGAGCCCGAGTTCGAAACCGACGTCCGCTGAACGGCTTCGATCACGTGGAGGAGGTGCAGAGCCGTTTCGCCCGAGGCCCGGCGCGGGCCGTTGATGAGATCCAGAACGCCCATGCCGCGGCCGACCACCTCGAACCCGGGCATCTTCGGCGTGAGGGCGGACCAGTCGTTCTCACCTTGGCGGCGGATCCGGACGGTGCCTTCATGGAAGTTCGGGTCGGGAAGGACCAGCGTGCCGTCCGTCCCGTAGATTTCCAGGTGCGGGCGGGTGGTCGCCTGGGTGTCGAAACTCGTGGTCAGGGTGATGGAGACACCGGCGGCGGTTTCCAGCAAGGCTTCGACGTGCGTTGCGGTCGTCGTCGTGAACTCCGCGCCGGAAGGGCGGGTGCGCCGGGGGCGGCTTCCACAGATGGCGCCGTGGACGGTGGCGATAGGGCCGAGCAGGTGAATCAGGGCGGTCAGATAGTACGGCCCCATGTCGAGAAGCGGGCCCAGGTCATAGATGGGCTCTGGCCGTGGGTGCCAGCGTTCCGGACCCGGTGAAAGGAGTGCTGCCGTGGCGGCGATGGGCTCGCCGATGAGTCCGGCGGTGATCGCTTCGGCTGCGGCCTGGATCGGCGGAGCGAGGAAGGTGTCCGGTGCCGCTCCGATGAGCACACCGCGCCGGTCGGCCAGGGCGAGCAGCGATTCGGCTTCGGAGGCGGTGCGTGCCAGCGGCTTTTCCAGATACACGCTCATGCCGGCTTCGATCGCCGAGCGCGCGACGTCGGCGTGGTGTTCCGGAGGAGTAAGCACGATCACCACGTCGGCGTCGAGCTGGCCGGGAGAGACCACGCGCGGGATGGAGTACCGCCGAGCGAATGCCCGGGCGCGAGCGACGTCGATGTCAGCGCAGGTCACGAGATTGATGGCGCGGCTGGAGCGCAATGTCTGGGCGTACTCCTCGGCGACCATCCCGCATCCGGCGATGGCGCAGCGAACTCGCCGCCTCATGCCTGCACACCTTTGATCGCTCGACGCAGGCAATCCAGGAACGCTCGGCGTGCGTGGCGATCGGTGTATGGAATCTGGATGTCAAGGTAGCGGTCCCAGCCGCCTGCCTGCGTATCAACAGGCCAGGCCGCGCAGGTGTGCAGGTCACCCACGGTAGGTCGCCAGCAGTGGAGATCCGCGAGCCGTGACGAGAACGCTTCGGCGGCTGCCGGTGTATCCAGCCACACGCCAACGTGGGTGCCGTTACCGGCATCGAGGTCGCCGGGAAGAACCGTGCCGATCGTGCTGAGCAGTTCGGCGGCTGGTCGTTGCAGCGAGCGCAACTCCTGCACCAGATCATCGAGTTGGTCGAGCTGGGGGAGCGCGAGGGCGGCCGAGATCTCTGGCATCCGGGCGTTGCCACGCCAGAGTGGAGTGGGCGTCCGCACCCGTGTGTCCCCGGCGAGCGCGCGGATACGTGACGCCAGTTCGGGGTCGTCGCAGAGTGCGAGGCCGCCTTCTCCCGTCGCGACGACCTTGTAGGTCTGGGTGGAGAAGAAGGCGGCGGTGCCGTACGAACCGGCTCCAGGCGCGCCCCACGCCTGGGCACAGTCTTCGATCAGTGGGATGCCGCGCCGGCGCAGCTCGGCTGCGATACGCGCGATGTCCGGGGCCGTCCAGCCGCGTAGGTGAGCGATGACAACGGCCCTTGTGTCGGCTGTCAGCAGGTGGGCGACGTCCTCGAAGGATGGGGTGAGATGCTCCCGTGTCGATGCGACCCTCACCGAGGCGCCGGTGGCGGTGACCGCTGCGCCGAGCGATATCCAGCCGAGCGCGGGGATCACCACCTCGCAGCCAGGGCCAACATTGAGCGCCCTCAGCGTCACTTCGAGTGCAGCCGTGGCGCTGGCCATTGCCGTTGCATGAGCGCGACCGATGCGGGCGGCGACCGCGGCTTCGAACTGGGGGACACGCATGCCGCCGATGGACCCGAGTCGGCCTGTGGCGATCACCTGGCGGGCAAGGCTGACCTGGGCGTCGGCTGTGAGAAGGCTGTACTGATAGAGCGCCATGGTGGCCCTCCGGTGGGGTCACAGGAAGTCGGAGGCGGGCAGGCGGCCGAGTACGGGGACGGGCGTGAACGCCTCGCCGTAGGCGGTGCCGATGCGGCCGCCGTGCAGGCGGGCCAGGGTCTCCGCCATCGGGCCGAAGTGCTCGTCGATGGGCTGGGAGCGGTGGGCGGTGAGGGCGCGCATCTTGGTGGTGAACGTGGTGGTGATGTCGATGATCGTGTGCGGCGCGTTCGGGCCGTCCAGGGACAGGCCGTTGTAGGAGTCGCAGGTGTAGACCCGCTGCGGGTGGCCGGTGGTGATCACCGGCATGGGGAGCGCGTCCAGGACGGCGCGGCAGGCCCGCCGGTGGTCGGGGTGAACGTCGCGGGGGCCGTGGGTGATGACGACGTCCGGTGACAGCTCGGCGAGGAGTCCGGCGATGGTCGACGTGGTCAGCTCAGGCAGGAGGCGGAGCGAGGCGCCCAGGACGGAGGCGCCGGCCGCGGCCTCGGCGTCGCGGACGGGGTCGTGGGAGGGGACGGCGATGGTGACCTTGGCTCCGGCTTCGGCGTGCCGGGCGAGGGTGCCTCCGGCCCATAGTTCGGCGTCGTCGGGGTGTCCCATGACGGTCAGCATCGACGGTGGTTTCACCACAGGCCGAGCTTGTCGAGGATCTCGGCGGGGGTGGGAAGGGCAGGTGCGGCACCGCCGCTGGGCCGGTACGGCACGGCTACGTCGGTGCGGGTGCGGATCAGTTCCCGCCAGGCCAGGACCTGGTCGAAGGTGTGGAGGATTCGTTGTCCTTTGGCTCCGGTCAGGCGGCCGGAGCGGGGGAGGTCTTCCAGGGTGAGTCCGTCGGACAGGAGGCGGGCGGCGGTGACCTGTCCGATGCCCTGGACGCCGGGGATGTTGTCGGATGGGTCGCCGCACAGCGCTCGGAAGCACGGCCACTGGCCTGGGGTGACGCCGTAGCGCTCGATTACCTGCGCGGGGCCGATGTGACGTTTGCCTGGGTGCATGGCGGTGTTGAGGACTTGCACGTCGTCGGTGAGGAGTTGGTAGAAGTCGCGGTCGCCGGACATGATCAGCCGTTCGCGGCCGGGGGTGAGGTGGGTGAGGGTGGCGATGGTGTCGTCGGCTTCGCAGTCGTCGATCTCCATCCACGGGATGCCGTAGGCGTCCAGCCCACGTTTGACGTCCGGCAACGCCAGGATGGGCTTTAGCGTGGTCTCGTCGGCGACGCGGTTGGCCTTGTAGGTGGCGTCGGCCTCCCGGCGGGCGGCTGAGCCGTGCTCGCCGTCGAACACCACGATCACTTCGGGAGGGTCGGGCAGTTCATCGCGGATCGCGACCCGGAGCAGGGCGAAGAAGCCGAAGACTCCGGTGAGGTCGCGGGTCTTGTCGCGGGAGTGGATCGGGGCGGGGAACCCGAAGGTCGCCCGGAAGAGCAGGTTGTGGCCATCGACAAGGAGCAGCGGGACTTCCATCACCAGACCGCCTTCAGGAACGTGTCAGCGATTGTGGTGGGCCGGAAGTCCCGTGACCGGTAGTACGCAGCCCGTGACGTACGCAGGTAGGTTACCGGGTCCTCGGTGATGGCCGCGGCGGCTCGCCACAGACCGTCCGGGCCTTCACCGCGCTTGACGATGACGCCGCCGGTGCCGATCAGCTCGGGGAGGTTGCCCACGTCGTAGGCGACGACGGGGGTGCCGACACTCATCGCCTCCAGCGCGACGAGCCCGAAGGTCTCGGCGTGTGAGGGCACGATGACCACGGCCGCGTTGGACAGCCAGCCGGGCACATGCCGCCAGGCGAGGCCGCAGGTTCGTACCGTCACCCCCGGAGTTCGGAGGGCGAGGCAGCGGCGTACGATCTCGGCCTGCCCACCGTTCTGGTCCTCGAAGGGCGCCCTCGCCAGGATGACCTGCACGGGTCGCTCTGTTGGCGGCGCGGAGGAGAGCAGGGCCTCCACGCCCTTCTCCGGCGCCGGGCGGCTCAGCACCCGGATGGGTCCTCGGCGGCGGAGCCGCTCGCGGCGGGCATCGTCGAGCCAGGCGCTCTCGTCGTGCAGCAGGGCGTTCGGCACGATGTGCCATTGCTCGGTGGCATGGCCGCGTTCGGCGGCCTGGTGGAGCACGGTGGCCGAGGGGGCGATGACGGCTTCCGCCGAGGCGAGCGCCGGCCGGAGATCCTGATCGGGGCCGATGACGTGGACGGCGAGGACCTTGCGGGCGGGATGTACGGCCATCGCGCGTCCGGCACCCCACAGCGCGTCGGTGTAGACGACGATGTCCGCCTTCCGCTGCACAAGGATATTCGCGATCTGCTCGCGTAGCCCGGAGTCCAAGGCATGCCGCAGGGTGGCGTCGTCGGCAGGGAAGGACACATTCAGATCGAGGTCTCCGATGCCGCTGATGATGGGCGTTTCGTGACCGCGCTGCCGCAGGCCCGCGGCGAGGGCAGCGGTGGCGCGCTCGATTCCGGCGGGCGTGTCCGGCTTGTAGGAGACGAGGACGAAGGCGATCACCACAGGGACATCCCTGGGTGAGCGGGCAACGGGCTGGCCTGTCGTCCAGGCGGAACTCGTTCCCAGGGGAAGACCACCCAGTCGGCGACCTCCCACATGTAGAGGTCGGGCAAACCGGGTGGTGCCCCCGCGTTGCGACATAGCGTCGCCGTACAGATCATGGCGTCGGGAACGGTCAGCGGCTGAAGCGCGGACACGACGGCGATGAGCGTCGAACCGCTGCCGCAGATGTCGTCCACCACGAGCACCGGCCCGCGCAAGGGGTTCGGTACCGCCCCCAGGTCGTAGGTCACCTTTCCGGTGGCGGGCAGGCCGATCTCGTCGGAGGCATTGTGGCGGGCCTTGACGATGTGCACGGACGCTCCCGTCTCCGCGCCGATCGCGTACGCCGGGGCACGCCCGCCCTCCGCGATGCCGACGACCGTTCGCACCTCTCCCAGGCGTTCTGCCGCTTCGGCGGCCAGCAGGCGGGTGGCGGCCCAGTACTGGTCTGCGGCCATGTGCCACAGGCGGCGGTGTTCGAAGATCCTCATCAGGCGGATCCGTCCGATCCGGTCAAGGCGAGGTCCGCCGGAGTGCGCAGCGCGCGCAGGGCGGAGATGCGCTCGGCCGGGTGGTCGTTGCGCCACACCCGCCCGTCGGCCCGGATGACGGTGAACCCGCCCGCCCCTTGGCGGGTGCGGAGCCGTACGGTCAGCCCCGGCGGTACGTCGAGCTGCTCGACGAGGGCGTGGGCCTCGTCGTCTCCGAGCATCTCCTGGTCTCCGTCAGGGAGGCGAGTGGCTTCGCCGATCGGGAGCATCTGCAGGAAGGTGACGCCGCCCGTGCCGAGACGGTGCGCGAGCGTCACCATGTCCTGGGCGAAGGCGCGGCTGGAGGCCATGAGCACGGTCTGGAGCCGCACGTGCAGTCCGGCGGCGACGGCCTCCCGCACGCCGTCAACGGCTCGGTTGAACGACCCTCTCCCGCGCCAGGCGTCGTGCAGCAGGCTGCTGGGACCGTCCAGGCTGACCTTGATGGCGTCCACGTGCCCGGTGAGCTGGACGGCCCGGCGTTTGAGGTGCCAGCCGTTGGTGGTCACGCTGACCACGCACCCGGCCGCCGTCAGTTCGTCGGCCAGCTCGGCGAGATCGTGGAGAAGAAGCGGCTCGCCACCGGAGATGTCCACCCCGAGGATGCCCGCATGCCCGATGACGTGGGCGATCCGGCGCCGGTCGGCGGCGCCCACCTCGGTGACGGACTTGTCGTCCAGGCAGTGCGGGCAGCGCAGGTTGCAGCGCACGATCGGCGACCAGCAGACGCTGACCGGCGCGGTTCCGCCGCAGGTGGAGGGATGGACGGCGGGCCAGCCGTCCACGTCGGCCGCGTCCAGTTCCAGACGGCCGGACGGCAGGCCGTGCGGGGCGCGATGGGTGAGGCCGGTCGCCGGATCGTGGACGAATGCGATCCCGTCCCGCGCGGCCACGCCGAATGTTCGGATCACCTGTTCACCTCACATCGGGAGAGAAGACGGAGCGTTTCTGCGGCGAACAGGGCAGAGCGCCGCGGTGGTGGAGCGGCAAGGAGAGAGCGGTAATGGCGGAGGGTGGCCGGCCAGGAGGCGAGCTTGGCCTGCCAGAGGGCGGCGGCGTCGGGCGGGTTGAGGTGGAAGCCGACGGCCTGCCGTACCGGGATGACCAGCAGTCCGGCGGCGATCAGCTTCGCGCCGAGATGGGTGTCCTCCATGCCCCACCCGAGCGCGCCGAACTCGGGGGCGAAACCGCCCACCTCGAAGAGGGCATGCCGGGGCACGGCGAGTAGGGCGGTGACCACCATCCTGGGCAGGTCCCAGTCGTAGTACGTCCGCCCGAACCCGAGGTCGAGCAGGTCATGGGTGTGATCCAACGGGCGTCCGTCGACCGGTTCGTCCAGGACGATGCCGGAGTACAGCAACGGCCTGCCTACTGGTGGACGCCAGCGGACGCGGTGATCGGCGTGGACGTCAGGTGTGTCGGGCGGTTCCGCTCCATGGTCGATGCCGTGCCGGAAACCGATCAGCACGGCGCCCTCGTGGGCGCGGGCCGCGAGGTCCGCGATCACGTGGGGCGGGAGGACCATGTCTGCGTCCAGGAACACGATCGTGCTCCCCGAGGCCGCGACGGCCCCGACATTGCGTGCGGCGGCGGAACCGAGGTGCCCGGGAAGGCGGATCAGTTGGTCGACGGCAGTGTGCCTCCGGGCGATCTCGGCCGTGCCGTCCGTACTGGCGTCGTCCACCACGACGACCTCTGCGGCAGTGGTCTGGGCGGACAGCGCGTCGAGGACGGCGGGCAGGCAGTACTCGACGTTGTGGGCCGGGATCACCACAGAGACGTTCGGCCTGGTGGGAAGCGCTCCCGCCGTGTGCCAGGGGTGGCTGTTCTCCACCTCGAACCGCCCGGTGATCCCCCGGTGGTCGTTGTCCCGGCGTCTGAGCAGGGCCTGCAGCGACTCGGTCACGGCCACCCCCACGAGTCCAGGACGGTGGACACGGCCGCCCGGTCATACAGGTCGCCGATGAGGTGCAGCCGGACTCCCGTCAGGTGATCGAGCACGATGCCCTGATAGAGCGGTTCGGCGATCAGGAGAGCCTCGCGCGGCCTGCCGTACCGATCGAACTCCTGCGCCAGGACGAACCCGGCGCTGGAACGCAGCTCGCGAGCCCGCTCCAAGGTCAGCACCCGGTCGTAGGGCAGCAGCGGCCGGTCGGCGTCGATCAGGCCGTGTTCGGCCGACAGGATGCGCAGCCATCGGCGCAGCTCAGGCAGATGGCCGAGGCGCTGGCGAAGCTGCGGGACGCAGCCGCCCTCGTAGAGTTCGAGGGCGGGAACGGGGACGGCGGTGGCCCGCTTGCGGCGGGAGCATCCGGCGATGACCAGGTTCACAGCTCGCGCACCACCCGGAAGCCGATGCCGGGGGAGGCCAGCTCCACGGGAGCGGCGTTGAGGAACGTGCATCGCGCGTAGAGGGGGAGGGACGCGAACGAGCCGCCGCGAATGATCGCGCCTTTGCCCAGCGTGGTCGTGGACGTCCACTCCCACACGTTGCCCGCGACGTCGAGCAGGCCGAGCGGAGTCGCCCCCTTCGGATGGGCGCCGACAGGTTCGGGGTTGCCCACCAGCGAACCACGCAGGTTGGCCAGGTCCGGCTGCCAAGGCTGGTCTCCCCATGGGTAGGGCCTGCGTTCGGGGCCGGCGGCCATCCACTCCCACTCGGCCGACGTCGGGAGCCTGCCGCCGAGCCGTGCGGCGATGTCCGTGGCCTCGCCGTGGCTCACTCCTGTCAGCGGGCGGTCGTCATCGGTCGTGATGGCGGTCGCCGTCCAGCGGAGATGGCGAACCGATACCGGACGGCCTTCGTCGCCGTACTCGCACGTCCCGCCGGGAACGAAGATCCAGGTGAGTGCCATGCCATTACCTCCTTTCGTCAGCCGGCGATCAGGAACAGGTCTTCGACGCAGGCCGTGGACCTGATCCGGCTCTTGCTCGCATTGGCGGCCAAGCCGACCGTCTTGAGGGAGCGCTGGATGCGCCGCATCGCCTTCTCCGCCTCACGGCGGCTCGCGGCGAAGGCGCAGTAGTTGTCCACGAAGCGCACGACGCGGAGGTCGGACAGCAGCCGGTCCGCCGGTGACAGCCGCAGGTTGATCAGCAGGGGAGCGAGGCCGGTGCCGGGGATCAGCGGGGACGGCAGGCCGGACAGCGCGGTGCGGAACCGGTTCAGAAACGTGCCGTCGTAGACGTACTCGGCGAGCCAGCCGGTGACCTCGACGGCGTTCGAGCCGTCCGACACGCGGGCGACGTCCACGTCGGCCACCCAGCTCAGCCCGGCGTCGATGTAGGCCATGGCCTGGCGTAGGGCGGTCAGCCGATTGCGGCCCGGCCGATAGCCGGACACCCACGGCGCGAACACCCGCGCTTCCAGGATGGGTTCGACCGCGTTGCGCATCGCCCGGTGCACCAGGCGGTCCTCAACGATGGGAATGACGGACACCAGTTGCTTGCCCGTGTAGGTGGGGAACGGGTTGTCCCGCAGGGGATCCGGTCGCCAACTCCCTTCCCGCAGCGCGACCGCGAGCCGGGGGATCCGCACAGAAGCGGCCATGCGGTACGCGGCCCAGGTCATGCCGTCCGCACCTGGGGACGAACAGCGACGGCCACACTGCCGAAGTGCCCGGGCGAGATGCACTTCGCCGAGAAGAGGCATCAGAGAATGGCCCTGCGGGAGTACGCTGGTGTTCGCCTGAGCGGCAGGAACGATCCCGGCTTCCCCTCCGAACGAGGGCCTGCAACCCAGCACACGCGGCCCGGGAAGCTCGGAACGACGGCCCCGCTCAGGTCCGGCTTCAGCGGACATCGGTGCCCTCCAGCAGGATGTGCAGGCGAGAGCTTAGATTCCAGCGGCGGGCGAGGGTCTCGTCTGCGATCTCTCGCATCCGCGCCAGGACCCCTACCGAGGTGGTCGCCTGAGGCATCACCCAGATCGGTGCGAGACGGTACTCGGTCTCAAGCTTCGCGACCTCCTCCAACTCGGCCGGGTGCTCGACGACGAACTTGAAGGCGGCTCGCCCCGAGCTGTTGAACCGGCGGAGCGCCTCGGAGTTGATCCGCTTGCGGTACGGCAAGCCGGAGTTCGCGAGCTTGGGCGAGACGTTCCACTGCCTCACCGCGTTGAGCAGTCCGTTGGACGGGACAATGGTGCCGTTGGTCTCGATCTCGACCCGGCGGCGGTTGGCGCGGAACATGTCGGCGAGCCAGACCAGCCGGTCCATCTGCAACATCGGTTCCCCGCCGGTGATGACGACCAGCGGCGCGGGGATCGCGAGCACCTCGTGCACCACCTGCGCGTCGGTCATCCGGCGGGTGATGGCGGTCAGGTCATACCGGCTGGTGTCCCACGTCTCGGGGGTGTCGCACCAGGTGCAGGTCAGGTTGCAGCGGCTCAGCCGGAGGAATGCGGCGAGCTGCCCTGCCGATGGGCCCTCACCCTGGTAGGTCGGGCCGAAGATCTCGCTGATGAGGAGGCTCATGGCTCACCTCGGTACTCGGCCCAGGTGGACGGGGTCTCAGAGACACGGACGGCGTGCAGCAGACGGGCGACCGGCAGGTGGCCCGCACACCACTCGTAGATCTGCTTCGCCAGCCGTTCACAGGTCGGCTGGTCCAGGACGTCGTTGAGACAGCGGTGGTCGTAGGTGTCCATCAGGTGGTTCCGCACGGCGGCGAGCTCGCCGAAGTCCGTGACGAAGCCGTGGTGGTCGAGACGCGCGGCGGCCAGGTGGATCTCCACCACGTAGTTGTGTCCATGGTCCCTGCGGCACGGGTGTCCCTCGGGCAGCAGGTCGAGCCGGTGACTCGCGCTGAAGTCGAATCGTTTGGCGATCACATACATGGCGTCCCCGGGCTCTCGTAGTCCGTGGGGTCGGGCACCCGCGCCAGCCTGAACGCCTCCTTGCGCTCGGTGCAGGTGCCGCAACGGCCGCAGTGTCGGGGCCCGCCCTGGTAGCAGGACCAGGTGTCGGCGAAGGGGACGTCGAGGTCGGCGCCGAGCCGTACGATCTCGGCCTTGGTCATTTCCATGAACGGCGCGACGACCTGGAAGCCGTGCACCGTGAGTCCCTCGTTGGCCAGGGCGGTCATCCGCCGATAGGAGATGAGGAAGGGCGGCCGGCAGTCGGGGTAGATCGGGTGGTCGCCCGCGTGTGCGCCGAAGGCCACGGTGTCGGCCCTGCTGGAGACGGCCAGTGCCACCGCGATGTCCAGCAGCAGGGCGTTGCGATTGGGGACCACCGTGGCGCGCATGGAGTCGTCGGTGTAGTGCCCGGCGGGAACCGTCACCTGGTGATCGGTGAGGGCGGAGCCCGCCAAGAGCAGCCCCAGGTCTCGCAGGTCGAGCCGCACGTGGGTCGCGTCGAGCGCCCGTGCAAGGGCAGGGAGCCGGGCGAGCTCGACGCGGTGCCGCTGCGCGTAGTCGATGCCCAGCAAGGTGAGCCGGCCCGCGCCGGTGGACCTCAGCCAGTAGGCGAGGGTGGTGGAGTCAAGGCCACCGGAGGCCACCACGATGGCATGGTCGGCCTGACGTTCAACGGTGATCATCGCACCTTCTCCCTGAGAGGTGGGAGCGTGAAGCGGCCACGAAGGCCCATTCGGCAGGCAGCCAGCACGGTGGCGAAGACAGGCACTACCCGCGTGCCGATGGGCTCCTTTAATTCCGAAGCGCCCGAGGCCGGTTGTGGCAGAGCGAAGCCGACCGCCTTGCCGGGTACGCCTGTGTCGGCGGTCGTCGTGGGATAGGCACGGCATCGGCCGCCTGAGAGCTGCTGGACCAGGAGAAGTCCCCGCCCGCTCTCCTGGAACCAGGTGGCAAGCGGGTCGCAGGCGTCCGCGTCGTTGAGAATCTTGGAGAGTGCGCTCAGATCCCGGTCACCGTCAACGACTTCGCACCAGGCCGGCGCGCCATCCACGGTGATGATCCGCAGCTCGTACGGCGGGCGTCCGTGCATCTCGGCGTTCGCCGCAAGCTCGGCGACCGCGAGTTCCGCGTCGTCGATGTCCGTGATCGCGGTTCCCGCGTCCCGCAGCGCCTGGCGGACGATCGATCGGGCCTGATGCGCGGCAGCGCCGGGCTGCAGCGGCTGTGCGAGTACGTGAGGGTCTTGCGGCCGGATGGAAGGTTCCACGGCATGCCTCCGGATTTCCTGCGACCGGTCACGCGGCGGTCGCGGCTTCGTCACTAACTGCACCAGGAACACGACGATGAGTTAATGGCCGTGCGGCGTGAAGGTCATGAACGTATCGATCAGGTCGTGAAGGTCGTGAACGTTGATGCTTCTGACTCAAGCGCAGGTCAGAGGCCATGAAGCGGGGTTACTGTCCCACTAGGGAGGAGGGCTCGGATGACAGCGGCGCCTACTGCACTGGCCGAGATCTTGCAGCGTGCGGGCATGAACCCTCGACAGCTCGCCGCAGCGGTCAACGCGTGGCTGGAAGGACGCGGCCTCGGCGCGCGGCGCATCGATCCCACCGCGCCCTACGCCTGGGTGCGGCATGGGTACAAGCCGTACGAACCCCTGCCGTCGGTGGTGGCCGCGGTTCTCTCCGAGCAACTCGGGTACGCGATTCCGGTTGATCAGCTCTGGCCGGATCGACAGGCTGCGGCCGTTTCCGCCGCATCGGGTCTTGGCCAAGGCACGACCATCGACGGCATGCTCGCGTCGCTTAGCGAGTTGACGACGGTCAGCACCGGGAAACACGCCGATGTCACCGCCGCCTCCGGGCCGGACCTGGCGGCCGTGGTGCTCGATGGCCTGCACGTGACCCTGACACTGACGCGCCGGGGCGCGAGCCGGGAACGGGTGCTCGCGCCACAGGTAGAGCTGATCGGCGCACACGTCGCCGCACTGCGCAAACTCGATGACCGGCACGGCGGCGGCGTGCTCAGCCTCCGATACGTCACCAGCGAGCTGCGTAACATCCTCGACCTGGTGCAGTCCGCCGACTACGAGCCCGCCGTCGGACGCGAGCTGCTGACCGCTGTCGCCGATCTCGCCCAGCTCGTCGGCTGGGTCCACTTCGACGCACACCGGTACGGCGCGGCTGAGCGATACCTGCTGCTCAGCGAGCGCGTCGCGCGTGGGCTGGGCGAACTCGGCCGCGCCGCGAACGCCATCGGCATGCTGGCCTACATCTCCGCCTTCGCCGGTCACGGCCGTGAGGCGGTCCAGATCGCTACGGCAGCCGAACGGTCCTGTCCTTCCGATCCCGTGCTGCGAGCCAGGATCGTCGGCCGCGTCGCCACAGCGGCAGCGGCGGCAGGCGATCTGGCAGAGTTTCGTGAGGCATCGGAGAAGGCGCGCGAACTGCTCTCCTCAGCCCAGGATTCGCCGACCTACCTTTACTACATGGAGCCGGCACAGCTCATCGCCGAGGCCGGGCAGGCGCTCGTCGTCCTGGGCGAGTCCGCGACGATCTACCGTAAGCGGCTGCTCGGCGAGGCGATCGCCCTGCTCGCTCCGATTTCGCAGGCAGGGGCTCGGCCGGAGTACCCGCGCTCGGCCATGCTGCACGGCGTATTCCTCACCAAGGCGTACCTACTCAGAGGCGAGGTAGAACCGGCCATAGGAGCCGCCAGGGCCACCTTGTCCCGGTTGAGCGAAGTCCAGTCGATCCGGGGAATCACCTATCTGCGGCGTCTGCGCCCGGCCTTCGCCCGACGCAGCCGCTCCCCGGTAGTGTCCGAGTTCCTTCCCGAGTTCGACAAGGCACTGATGCACCGATGACCAACCTGCACCATTTCGTCCTGCGAACCCGCGCGTACGACCATCCGCACTCCGCTCGCCTGGTCCGCGCGCTCTTCGACGACCAGACCGAGCGGTACGGGTACGCCGACCCCTTCGAGTCCGACCCCGCCGTCTATGCCTCGCCTCGTGGCCTGTTTCTCGTCGGCTATCTCGATGACGTCCCGGTGGCGTGCGGCGGATACCGCACGTACGACCTGCGAACCCGCACTATTGAGATCAAGAAGATGTACACGCTTCCGAACCTGCGCGGGCACGGGCTGGGCGAGCGCATCATCACCGAGCTGGAACGGCATGCTCTCGCGCATGGGGCACAGCGCTCCATCCTGGAGACGGGGGTGCGCAACGTCGCCGCCCTCGCCCTCTACATCGGAAACGGATACCAGCCGACCGAACGCTACGTCCGGGACCGCGACCCCGCCATCAACCGTGCGTTCATCAAGGACCTCGCCGGCTGTCCTGCCATACCCTGAGCAGCTCCGACTCCCGCTCGGCGCTCATCCCGTGCTCGGCGGCGCGCTCATGCGCGACGGGAACACCGCCTTCCCGCATCCAGCGCCACGTGTCCGCCACGGTCTCGCGCAGCGGACGACAGACCAGTCCTGCCTGTCGCGCCTTATCGGTGTTCATCGCCCACGCCGTCGGCAGAGTCCGCCAGATCGGAATCTCCGTCCACTCCCGCACCCCGCGCTCGGCCAGCCACGCCTCATCCACCCACACGAACTCGGCCGTCGATCCAGTGGCGTCTCTGCAAGCCTGAAGTAGATCACCGTAGGTATCGCGGCCGATTGGAGTGGCGACGTTGAACGCTCCGGTGGCATTCGCCGTGACCAGGTCCAGTGTGAACCGAGCGACGTCTCGCACATCGACGGGCTGGATGTACCGGTTCGCCGGAGCAGGCGCGAGTACCGCGCCACCCCGTTCGACTCGCTTCAGCCACCACGGCAGACGTCCCACGTACTCTCCGGGGCCGAGAATGACATGGGGGCGAATGAAAAGGGCGCTGTCGCCGAACTCCCTGCGGATCGCCAGTTCGCCTCCCACCTTCAACGGGCCGTAGGCATCCGGGTCCCAGTGCCGTGTGCCGGGATCGAAGTCCGGATCACCGTCCCACTGAGCAGCAGTTTCATCTACCGGCTGGTACGGCCAATCTCGGTACACCGAGATGGTGGACACGAAGACATACCGTCCTACTGCCTGGCTCAGGGCTCGCGCGGTGTTGCGCACTACGACGGGTACGGCACCGGCGACATCAACGACTACATCCCAAGGCCCGCGAGCCGCAAGCCGGTCGAGATCCTCTAAGCGTTCCCAGTCCCCTCGGACCAGACGAGCCCCCGCCGGGGGATCTATGCTGCGCCCGCGGTTGAAGAGAGTGACCTCCTCTCCTCGCCGAAGAGCTTCCCTAACGACAGCGCGACCCACAAACCACGACCCGCCTAGGACCAGTATTCGCACCGCCTCATGATGTATCGGGATCGGCTCCTGTTGACTGAACATCACTCAGATGGGTCGTTCGCAGCTGCAGATTGCGTGTACCACTTCCCCTCTTCGATCGGAGAGGTCACCTGCCTGCGTCTGGCTTCAGCAGCAGAACTTCAGGTAGTCCTGCAGGTGACCTAGTATCCGTGTGATGCTCTCGCGATCGCCCCGGTAGAGCACTTCCTTGCCGTCGCGGCGGGAGATGACGATGCCGCTGCGACGGAGGAGGGCGAGCTGCTGCGAGGCGGCGGATTGGCTGATGCCGGCGCGTTCGGCGACCTGGTTGACCGACAACTCGGCACCTTGCGCGAACAACAGCATGATCTGCTGGCGTCCGGGGTTGGCGAGTGCCTTGAGGAAGTCCTGGACCGCCTGCGGCAGCTGTGGCACGCAGGCGGGGTTCGCCGTCGCGGCTGGTGGTGTCGCGGACTCGCCCATGCCGATCCGCCGCAACGCCGAATCCAGACACGCCACCAGCGTGCCCAGGGTGCGGTCCCAGACCGGGATCACCACCCGGAACCGTGACCAGGACAGGCAGGCGCACCACAACCACGTCCGCCGCCCGCCAACTCGCGGCCCCTCACCCCAATCGAACTGCAGCCACATGCCCGGCTCAGGGATCCACGGCCGATAGGTGCGCCGCCGACTGGCCCTCCACGCGGTCTTGGCCGCGTTCACCGCCCGCCGGGTCGAGCGCGGCGAGCCGCGATAGCCCATGGCGGTCAGCTTGCCATGCGCGACATCAGCACGGATCTTCGCCTTCGACGCCTCCACCCATTCCTCGATCTTCTCCAGGAACGGGTCGATCAGCTTCGGCAGGGGCGCCCGCTTATGCGGGTCGAGCCCCAGATCCCGCAGCTCGACATACCGTTTCACGGTCTTGGGATCAGCTCCGGTCAGCTGCGCGGCCGACCAGACCGTCTTGGTCAGGTCGTATGCCTCAAAGATCTTCATGATCTCCCTGTCAGACTTGGTCACGGGACCTCTTCGGTCGGTTTGCGAAATGCGGCAAACATCAGCAAACCGGTCCGGGGAGGTTTCCCTGAACAGGACGGAGATCAGGACACCCGGGGCCATCCACCAGGAATTTCCGTGGCCATCAGCCGGGACTCAACTGGCCGCCCACCACGAGCTTGTCATGGCCGTCGGCAATCAACCCTGCTCTGGCCTGCATCGGTCCTGAGGCTGGTTGCAAAGGCTGAATGAGATCGAGGAGCGGATTGAGGTCGGGAATCGCAGTACCTGGTGCGACGGTCCAGCCCCACTCCCTGTTGTCGCTGTCCCACGATTCTTCCAGTTGCGGGAACGGATTGGTGAGACCGATTTCGCTCGGCGCACCTGGGACCTTGGCCGCAAGGCGGGGTACCCGCTTGTACCAGAGGTCGATGATCAGAACGTTGTAGCTACCAGGGCGTTGGAACGCGATGTAACCCTTGTTCATCACCTTCTGCCAGGCAAGTCCGCGTTCTTCCACCGCCTCTGCTACGGTCTCGACGAGGAGACGGCCAATCTCGATCCGCTCCGGGGGGATGCGCAGCTCTTCCGCATAGCCGCCCCAAGTCCAGTCCGCGCGGATACGGGCCTGGCGCGCAGCTTTGATTTGATCATTGGGCCGGACGATCACGTTGAAGTTTGGCGCGGGCGAAGAATCACCGATGCGTAGCGCTTCGACTTGTACGCCGAAGAAGCCAACACCCTCGATGGTGTTCTCATTCAGCCATGCTAGGGCCGCTGCGTGCTCATCGGTAATGGAGTGAGCCACCCATATCACGTACTGCGCCTGAACGCCGGCGCAGTACGTCAATAATTGCCCGAGATGCGAATGATCGGTTTGATCCAGCTGATTCTCTACGGCGACGACTCGCCCTTCGGCGTCCTCTAACAGAAGGTCCAGGGAATATCTGCCCACCGGATACTCGCGCTGCTTCAACACCAGTGCAAGCCCGACCGCCTGGCCGAGTACATCAAGGTTATCCGCCAGCCACGGCGTGAAGTCTGAAGCCTCGTTCGGCCATACTGCACGCAAGGGCACGGGCTCCAACCTCCCGACACTAACCATAGTTTAGTCGTACCACCTAAATGGTGATCAAGCTAGAGGTTCACAGACCTAAGCCGTGCAGCACCGCGAACAAGCTAAAGTACGACCGCCCACCGCCGGAGATCGGGTGCTGGCCGTAGGGCCAAGCGGTGAAGCCGGCAATTGCTCATCGCGCAGGTAGGTCAGCTTTCCGGACGCTGCGGCCTCGCTTCATTGGCGCCAGCAATTCGGGCGTTCCTTAACTGTCGAGATGCTGCACCTTAATCAATAGCGAGGACTCCTTGAGTCGCGACCTGTGGCGGCGAACACCCGGGGCTATTGCTGGCGTGGCACTTCCGGGTTAGTTATGAAAGGTCGGGATCGCCCACTGGGGAGGACTCAAGGTGACGCAGCACTCGTTGTTCGCTCCAGATCCGGATCAGACCCCAGTGAAACCTGTTCATCCAGGCGTCGAACAGATGCGGTTGCTCATCACAGTGAAAGCAGCGCCGAATCCGTCCGCGTCGTACGGGGAGACGGTGTGCGTCGCTGCTCTACGGCTTGATCTCGGGAAGGAAGGGTGGGTGCGGCTTTACCCGATTAACTATCGAGAGCTCGATCAGCCGAACAAGTTTAAGAAATACGACATAATCACCCTTGACGCACGACCGAACCGCAGTGATCGACGTCCGGAAAGTTGGCGGCCTGTTGTCGCAACCGTCACCAAGCAGGGTCACCTGCCGACGTGGAACAGGCGACTGCCCTACGTGCGGGAACATATTCATGGGACAATGTGCGGACTCTTGGAGGCAGTCCGTACGAGGCCTCCAGGCCGGTCACTGGCGGCCATCCGTCCGCGCGAGGTCACCGGTTTCGACATCGAACCGCATCCGGGATGGACTTTCGATGAACGGGTGAAAATCGACAGATACGTCAGCCAGCTGGACCTGTTCGAGTCGGCTCCGCGCACGGCGCTCCAGGCTCCGCGGTTCAAGGCGTGGTACCGGTATCGATGCCATGAGGCGCGTTGCTCGGGCCATCGCCAGGGACTTCTGGACTGGGAACTGGTGGCGTTGCAGCGCAACCTGACCGGACTCGACGACCGTGAGGCCATGCAAGCTCTTCGCAAACGGTGGCTCAGCGAAATGTGCGCGCCCAGCAATGACGTAGTGTTCTACGTCGGAAACCAGGCCAAGCGTGAGCACGTCTTCAGCGTGCTCGGCGTCTTCTATCCCCGCCGTTAGCCGATGCCGGCTGGCAACCCCCTGCCGGATGTGAGCCGGTCCAGGAGAACGTGCCGATGGCAACGGAACTCGTCGGTCTCAAAGCACAACAAAGCCACGATGCTATCGTTTGCTGCAGCGGCGATCTCATCGAGTCGAGCATCGGCATCAGCGCTATCGATGATTTTCGCATATATCGCGCGAGCCGCCATCAGCTCATCGTGAGGCCCGGCAAACCCGGGCCGATTCCACTTAGGATTGCCGAGTTCACGTGCGTGGACATAAGCCACCCCAACATCGGCCAGCGCATTGCTCAGCGCGGTCTTGCTGAAGCCACGCTTCCGCGAGATGGGATTGAGGCGCACATCAACGATGGTTGAGACGTCGTGCGCCTGGACGCGTCGCAGGAACGATGCGATGTCTCCCACACCCTCGTACCCCATGCCGATCAAGCTGTGTGGCTTCATGCTCATGGCGTCTACCCTTACACAGCGATCTTCGCTGTCAATCGCGATCGACTTACAAGGCAATCACGTTGGTCCCGTACACACTGATATGCCACGACTTCTGTGTGGAAGAATCCCCACGCTCTGTCATGGGTTTGTCCAGTAATCGGTGCATCTCGGTTGTGAAGGGGATCTATCGGGCAGTCGGGGTCAAGCGGCCTTCGAAGGTGATGGCGAAGGCGTTCAACGCGGCTTCCACCGGGTGACCCAGCGTTTGCGGCCCTTCCCGGTCGGGTCCAAGCTCATGACCGCGATGTGCACGCACTTGAGCGTGGCCTGCTCGTTGGGGAAGTGGCCGCGGGCCTTGACCGCCCGGCGGATGCGGGCGTTGACCGACTCGATCGCGTTGGTCGAGCAGATCACCCGCCAGATCTCGGCATCGAAGGTGAGGAAGGGCACGAATTCGGCCCAGGCGTCCTCCCACAGCCTCACGATTGCCGGATACCGGCCGCCCCAGACCTCCGCGAACTCCAAGAACCGCTCCAAGGCAGCGGGCTTCGGTCGGAGCGGTATAGACGGGCTTGAGCGCCTTGGCGACGGCGTCCCAATGCTGGCGGGCCTAATCGCATGTCCGCGGGCCAAAGCGCTTCGCCCGTCGGTGCCGCCCGTTGCCTGCCACTGGTGTTCGCCGCAGGTGCCGCCGTCAGCGTGTTAGGCGGCATGATCGGTCTGGGGGGAGCTGAATTCCGACTACCACTGCTCATCAGCCTGTTCGGGTTCGCCGCTCTGGCAGCGGTCATCATGAACAAGGCAATGAGCCTGATCATGGTGTTTACCGCGCTGCCCGCCTGGCTGATGGCGGTACCCCTCACCGACCTGGCCGTGCACTGGACCGTCGCTGCCAACCTATTGTCCGGGAGCCTGTTGGGGGCCTGGGCGGGCGCGACGTGGGCCGTGCGCATGCACACCGCCACCCTGTACAAGGTGCTCGCCGTGCTGATGATGGGCATGGCCGCCGCCCTGGTGCTCGCCCACGTAACCGTTCTGGGCACCTTGGAGCTGCCCGGCCCGGCCCGGGTGGCCGCCGCTGTCGCGGCTGGGTTCGGCATCGGTGTGGTGGCCGCCATTATGGGCGTGGCAGGCGGCGAACTGCTGATTCCTACGATCGTGTTGCTCTACGCGACTGACATCAAGATCGCTGGCAGCCTGTCCCTACTCGTCTCCCTGCCTACCATGCTCGTCGCTTTCGCCCGCTACAGCCGTGATGGCAGTTTCGCCGTCCTGGTAGCCAACCTACGCTTCGCTGCCGTCATGGTCGTCGGCTCGATCACGGGCGCGCTCATCGGTAGCCTGTTGCTGGGAGTCATGCCGGCCCTGGTGCTCATCCCCGTTCTGGCCATCCTCCTGCTGATCTCAGCCGTCAATGTGGCCCGTCATGGGTGACGGTGTCGGTCGAGCATGATTGAACCGGATTCGCGCGAGCGGCCCGGCAGGTGACGATAGGCCGCGTGCTCTTGTGCTGGCTGACTTTCCACTGCCCTGCACTATGCCTTCATTCGGCTCGATCAACCGCTGAAATGACCGATGGCACACCGATGGGTAGCCGATTGAGAGCGGTCAAGAGGCGTGGCCTGGACTCCCAGGTCACGGTCGGGCGGCCATAACCGATCGGTGGCCCGACTGAAGGGATGTCCTTGCCCATCAGAAGATGGAAGGGTTGAGCAATTTCCTTTGGCGGTCGCACCTTCAATGTCACCCTCCGCTTTTCCGTGAATTCATATCTGTCGCATCAAAAGGCATTCCTATCACCTTGTCGTTATGGCGGAGCGCTTTGTGTGCGCGCGCCGAGGTTGCTTGGCGTGCAACAATTTGTGGTGTTGAGATTTGCGATTCTATTGCCTGGGACGCGATCGATGTCGTTGTGTTGCGTGGCGCGAGTAGATGGAATGGATCTATCAAAGGAAAGTGCGGCGTATAAGAGCGTCGCATCAGAACAGTTCGGAGATAGATCATGTCGAGTCTCGCTGCCGGTAAATCCGTTCCCACCAATGTTCCTGGAGAAAGGCTTACGTCGGAAGACATGGCGCGCGTGACGCCGGACGACTGGACGGAAATTCAGCGGTTGGCACGGGGCTACTGCCGTACGGTCGACGCCACGCGATCCCGCAAGCGCATGGACGGAAGCGCCACCATCGTCAAGCAGGGACACGCGCCGTACGGGACAGATGACGTCTCGGATGACGTCACGCAGGACGCCGTTCTCCTCTTCGCTCAGCGGCTTCGGGACGTTGTCGCGTCCTGCCGTGCGGCTTCCGAGAGCACGCCCGACGCTCTGGCGTGGGTCTACGTCCGCCGGGACGGCGCGGAGATGACGATCACCAGGACGACGCTACAGCGGTGGGCCGTCCGGGATGCGGCGGCGCGGAACGGGTACCGGATCGACGTGCCTCCGAGCGAGATCGACGCCACGCCGGGCGCTCAGCTCATGCGAGGGCTGCCGCATGCGGAGAACGTCGCACAGGCGGCCGTGGCGTTCTGCGTCGCGCAGAACAGCGCCACCATCTTCCGGCAGGCTTTCGGGGACGGCCAGGACTTTCCTACCATCACGGAGGTCATGGAGCTTGCTGCGCGGGCCGATGATCTGGGGCGGGCGGGGATCTTGAGCAAGGTGGCGCAGAAGCGTTACGGCGGCGCGTACGGTTCCCGGCGGGCCGTGATCCGGGTACGGGAGGCGGCGCGGGTGGAGTGGCGGGAACTGTCCGAGCGGCTTGACGAGGCCCGGGACACGCTGACGTACGGCGATGCGGAAAGCCAGGGCGACTGACCCACGAGAAACGCAGAGGGCCTCAGCGGAGTTCTGGGGCCCTTTGTTGTACCGGTGACGCCGATCCCATCTTGCTGGACTCATGAATTGTTGGAGTCACGGACGGTTGAGGGCCTCCGCTAACCGTATTTAAGTGAGATCGAGATTCGCCGGTAGCGCTCGACGTGAACGGTGATGCTCCGCTTCTCACTTGTCCTTATACGCGGCTCGATATGGATGCGTCGCGAGCGGACAAGGGAGGCTGGGACGGCCCGTCGTTAACGGAGGCGTGCGACTTGGAGAACGCCGCCGGGTGCGGACGGTCGGGCCGTTCTGGTCACCGTATTAAAGGGGGAGGACGCGTCACGGGAGTGCAGCAACGCGAGCGCGTTCATATGGCGTGATAGTTCAGGTTGAGTTGGGTGATCCTTCCCGCTTCCTTGACGCGCCGCACCCAGGAAGGGGGACCGTTGGGTGTTTCACAAGGACAACAGATCGCCGACGCTATCGAGCAGGCCCGGCACGCCGACTACTCGGCTTCCGCAGAACTGGTGTGTCAGGTACAGCGTGGCGAGCGGCTCACTTCTCAGATGTTGTTCTCGGTCGCATACTGCGCCGCCGTACGGGTCTGGTGGGAACAGGTCGACACTCACATCAGCCGAGAGGGTGCCGAGGCGGCGCACGCTGTGCGGCGGGTACGCGTGCGGGCGCGGCACTATCTGACCGGGCAAACAGCAGCCGCTCGGCCGGGGACTCTGTTCGATCACGCTTTGGCCCACGCCTCACGGACGGCCGCACGCCAGTTTCTGGCCACTACAGGGGAACTGCTCGCCTCTCCGAAGTCTGTTGGGACGCCCTCTGAGGGCGCTGTCCTCGACATCGCCGGTCACGGGTCTGACCAGCCCCGCTGACCTCACTTCATTCGCCCTCGCATGAGGGCTTTTCTCATATCTGGAGGTACCTCATGACCGCTGTATCGGAGCCTGTCACCGAGTCCATGCCTACCATCGTGATCACGAGCCCGGCCGACGCCATCGCCGTCGTGCCGTACATGATCGGCTTCCATCCGTCGTTGAGCCTGGTCGTGTTCATGATCTCCGACGACGGGCGCACCGCAGCAGGCATCCTTCGCTTCGACCTGTCACAGGAGGCGGAGGAAACCGCAGAACAGACGACCCAGGCCGCTCGGCTTCTGGTCCGCAATGGCATCCGGCAGGCACTGCTTGTGGGGTACGGACCTGGGACCCGAGTCACGCCGGTCATGGACGCCGCCATGCAGGCCATGTGCAGCGCGGGGATCGGCGTTGGAGACGCTCTCCGCGTCGAGGACGGGCGTTACTGGTCCTACCTGTGTCCGGACATGACCTGCTGTCCACCCGATGGGGTGGCGGTTGACGTGTCCGGCAGCGTGCCCGCCGCGACAGCGGTACTGGCCGGCATGCGTGCCCTCCCTGACCGTGCGGCACTTGCCGCGACCTTGGACCCATCGAGCGGCTTCGATCAGGCTCATGGCTACAGCACCATGCAGCAAATGTGCGCTCATGCCCGGCAACTGATCGAGGAAGGCCATGACTGGTACGGCGAGGGCGTCGCGCGGGTCACCGAAGCTCTGGATCGCATCCGGGACGGTCAGGATCTCGATGTTGAAACGGTGGCCTGGCTGGGCGTTGCGCTGACCTCGATCGCGGTCCGAGACTTCGCGCTGACCCGCATCGAGCGCTACAGCGCCGACGTACAGGTGCAACTGTGGATGGAGGTGACCCGCAAGGTTCCACCCGCATTCGGCGCCGCTCCCGCCTCACTCCTGGCCTTCGCCGCGCTGTACCGGGGAGACGGTGCGCTGGCGGGGGTCGCCATCGAACGGGCGTTGTCCGCCGATCCTGACTACAGGTGGGCCCTGCTGCTCAGGCAGGCGATCCAGGTGGGCTTGCCGCCCGCCATGATGTTCGGCATCGACTGGGGTGAGCAGGAGGACGCGATCGCCGCGCAGGCGCGCGAATACCCCAGCTTCGCCCATCCGGTACTTCCGGCGGGATGGTGAGCGCGGTGGCGTACGCCTCCATGCGGTCGGCCGTCCGCATCGGAACGGTCGGCCGGCTTGTAGACAATGACGCCGACACGATGCCCGGAACTCCCAGGCTGCGTCGCAGAGGCATTCCGGCACCGTCGGCCTGGCCTGTTCGTGACCGTCTGCGTGCCGCCGCCCTCAACAGCGGAATGAACTGGCCCGACGAGCAGGCCATGATGAATGTGCGTTCGGCGGGCGCCCCTGTCTACTCCAGTAGCGCCGATCTGGCATTGGCCCTGGTGATCCTTGCTGCTACCGGTACGGTGTCGCCAGACCTGCTCTCCGGGATCATCACCTTGGCCAACAAGGTTTATCAAAGAGCTGAAGGTCCGCTGCGCACCCCTTGCAGGAGGCAAGAACAAGCGGGTGTGGTCCCTGTTTCGATCGTCTGGCGTAGACAACCGGCGATCATCGGGGGTGCGTTTATCATTTCCGTATCGGGTGCACGCTCAACTGCCCGCCCAGGCCAGGGCTGCAATTATCTCGCCAGATGAGAATGCAACGGCTTTGTGCGCCCTCGCAGTGAGTAACGCTCAATGTGTTTTATCTTCTGTTGGCTGCCGGTTCCTGGATATTGCCCTTGTTGCATTTCATTGGCTCCGCCGTACTGAGAGCGAAGGTGCCAAGATGCTCTCTCTTGGTCTCCCATGCGGAACGAGCCTCCTCTTGGTCGGACGCGGTGTCGAGCAACCGGTTGAACCAAGCTAACTACAAAGAGCAAAGGAAGGGCCCTGGTGGTCAAGTTGAAGCCGTGTCAGCGGAACAAGTGTCGACGGCGGGGCTATTTACCTTGTTCCTTCCTTCTCGAAACTGACGTAAAGTTCGTCGGCTGCCACCTCGATGCACAAGCAGATTCCGTCGAAATTGGCTACGACGCCGATCTGTTTGCCAGACTCCTCATCAAATATTGGCCTAACCTCCGAAACGCGCCGTCCGATGATCTGCCGATAGCCGGGTTCGTCGGCAAGGTCAAAGGCAGTATATTTGCCGTGCTGCCTGACGTAATGCTCATTCTCCTCACTCAGAGGAGCGGTAAACGGATCTACCCACGGCCCGGCTCTTCCGCGCAGAGACTCCCCATCGGCGCCGACTTCGAAGCGTCTACATGTTCCATCTGTGAACGTAAGCTCGACCAGTCCTTCCTGCTTCTCTGTCGTTCCCTGGAACTCGTAGAACGTGGCCCTGACCTGAGTCAGGCTCTTGCCGAGGAGATCGACTCCGATCAACTCATTTTCTTGGCCTTCTTGAACCATTTGCTTCCCGCGGTGTCTGGAAATGCCGTCACGAATGTCCCGTCTGGTTTGAGGATTACCAGGATCTTGCCTTTTCGGTAGAACCAGTAGCCGCTCCCTCCTCCGCGATTGGGGTTCCAATCGCCGCGCCGAACTTCATCTGGATTAGTGTACACATCTTTGATGGTGCGAGTGAACCATTCGCGAGCTTTGGGGTCTCCAGCATTCAGCCCGAAGTCTTCAGCATGCCTGCCCCATTTCTTGCCGAACTGTTTTCTGGAGATGCTTAGGGGAGGGCCGGTGAAGCAGGGGCCAGCATTATGGACAAGAACGTTCTCGCCGCCGGCGCCGACATGGTAAGTAGGGATGCGGCTAACCGATAGGTTATGAACCGGTCGATCATGTGCGATCCAAGACTTAATGGCAATGACCTGCACATGTGTGCCGGTATTTGTCTGCAACCACGATCCCGGCCGGAGGTCCGCAGCATCGGCCCAGACCTTTAGGTTTGAAACCCAGAAGGGGTGCTGGTCAGTGGCAATGATGATGCCGATGGCGTTGCCATTTTTCCCGTCAACGTCAATAGTGATCTGGACAAGGTGTTTGGTGCCCTTGCTTGCTATGAGCGCGATGACTGGTTGTGCTGAAGGTTTACCGGTCTTCGGATCGGTGGCAAGAACCTTGTCGCCGACCTTCACAGCTTCGATGGGCTTGCGTGTGCCGTCCGCCATCAGCACGAGGGTGCCGGGGACGAAGCTGCTACATTTCTTGAGAATCTTGAAGAATTTGCCGACAAACTTGCCGACCTTCGTGGTCGGGGCTAGATCGGCAGTCATTGATATGCATGAGACCCAAGATCCTTCAAGGCACTCTCGTGCGTCGCTCGCTACAAAGTCGATGGCCTTGTATAGGTTCGTCTCTTTGAGCCAGTCTTCATCCAGTTTCTTCCACTGCTCGGTGGTTATTTCAAGTGCCCCCGCGAGTTGGGTGCACGCCTTGCCGTGTGAGGCGACGAATGGGACGCAGTCGTTGATGAACAGCTGCATCAACTGGACATCGATAGCGGTGTTGCGCCACTCCTTACATTTCGCCTTTCCGTGCTTATTTTCGCATTTCAGCCACTTGGCGTCATCGCCTGCCTTCTTGCAGGCGATCGAGTTCTTCTCTTTGGGGCTGCTGCAGCCGTGGTCGGGGCGCAGACCTTCTGGATCCGACTGTCCGATGGGGTCGTTGCCAGCGTAGCTGTAGGGGTTGAGCCACTGAGGCTTTTCGAGACTGAGGAGGGGATCGGTGGAGATGAACTTGGCGATGGCAGGGTCGTAGAAGCGGGCGGACAGGTAGGTCAGGCCGGTGGATTCGTCCTCGATCTGGCCGAGGAACCCGCGGTCGGTGGACGGCAGGTCGTCTTCGCCCCGGCGCTGGCCGTAGGGCAGGTAGCGTTCCCGCCGGATGTTGCCGGTCGCCGCGTCGATGGCCAGTTGGGTCGAGCCGTGCAGGCCCGAGGCGAGCCACGTCAGTCCGGTGCCTGTGCGCATGGCGACTACGGTGCCGTCTGGGCCGGTGTAGTAGCGGGTGGCCTTGACCTGACCGCCTGAGGCGGTGATCTCCATGGAGCCGAGGTAGAGCGTTGTGGCGCCACCGGGGTCGCGGCGGATGAGCCGTTCGCCGTCGGCGTCATAGGCCATCGAGGTGTCCTGGCCGTCGATGGTCGCGGTCTCCAACTGGCCGAGCGGGTTCCAGGAGAAGGTGCCTTGCTTGCCGTCCACGGTGCGAGCGGTGAGTTGGCCCGCATCGTCATAGCTGTAGGTATCGGTTCGGCCGGGACGTGTGATGGCGGTGACCGCGTTCGGACGTACCGCGTTCTGGCCGGAGGCAGGGTAGGTATAGCCAGCGGTGATGCCAGCGTCGGTTAGAGCGGTGATGTTCCCGACCGCGTCGTAGGTGAAGCTCTGGTCGTAGGGGTCGACTCCCTGATCGTTGGAGCCGAGCCCGCAGTTGAGCGCAGTGGTGGTGTAGGCGGAGGTGAGGCGGTGCAGTCCGTCGTATCCAAAGCACTCGGACTGGCCAGGGGTCGCACCGGAGACGGCGGAGGTGGCGTCCAAGATTCGGGTCAGATCGCCGGCCTGGTTGTAGGTCAGATGGTCGTCTTGAGCGAGTTGGGGCGCCGTGGTGTCGGCTTTGGTGGTGGTGGTCAGCCGGGTCAGCCAGCCGGTCTGCTCATCCCGCCCATAGGCACGCTTGATTTGGGCGTTGGCACCGTATGCTCGTTCGGCCAGGCGGGCGGTAGCGGTGTAGGCGGTGTTGTTGACGTAGGTGGTGCCGCCCCCGAAGTCTGAAGTCATGCCACGGGGTAGGCCGAGGCCGGTGTAGGTCAGGCTGAGCGTTTCAGCGGGCAGACCACCGGCGGCGGGCAGGCCGGCGTGGGTCTGGTTGCCCGCCCGGTCATAGCCGACGGTAGAGACGTAGTCTCCGGCCAGGAGCCCCTCAGCAGCGGGAATGGTCAATTTGGAGCCGGTCGGACGGTATGCGGCGTCGTAGCCGGTGACCGCATCGACATATGCTTCGCCGTTGAGGTAACGGGTAGCGGAGGTCGTCTGCCCCTTGGCGATGGTGTCGTAGATCCATTTGGCGAGTTGGGTGCCGGTGCCCGCCTCACCGGACCACTGACCAGTGCGCCGTCCCAGGTCGTCGTAGGTATAGGAGATCTTGGTGTCGTTGCCGTCCAGGCTCCACAACTGGCGACCGGCCGCATCGTAACCCGCGCTGAACGATCCGGAGTCTGGGTCGGTGCCAGAGACGCGGCGACCGAGCAAGTCGTAAGTGAAGGTCCGAACGTTGCCCTTGGCGTCGGTTACGCGAGTGAGGTTGTCGCTGTGGTCATAGCCGTAGGTGGTGTCGTGGTGAGTCGTGCCGTCGACCCATTCCTCGATCTTGGTCGGCCGGTCTCGCGCATCGCTGACCGTGGCGGTCTTTCCGCCGATCGGGGGGGTGACTTCGACCCGGTCGGCACCGGGATAGGTGGTGCTGATGCGGCGCAGCTCACTCGCCAGGTGGTGATCGATACGTGCCACCGGGCGTTCCAAGGAGTCATAAGCCGACTTGGTCCACTGCGGCAGGCTCGTGACGGCCGGGTTGAGTAGTCCGCTGCCCGGCTCGCCACCGTTGTGGGCGGGCTCGGATTCGACCGTGGTCAGTCCGCGGGCGTCGTAGCCGGTAACCGTTACGATCCGCCCACCGGCAGGAGAGACGGTCTGCATCTCCCTGGGCCGCCCCATACCGTCGGCGTAGGTGTAGGCGTTGATGTAGCTCGCGGTCGCTCCGCTGCCGGACAGAATCCGGCGTGTCGTTGTTCTTGCCGGTCCGGTCACCAGGCCGCTGCTGCCGGTGGGGATCTGATAGGCGAAGGTCGCCGTCGGAGTGCCCCCGGTACGGGGCTCGCTCGGCCCCCACAGTGCCGACGTTCGCCCTAGTGCGTCGTAGTCCATCTCGACGACGCGGGCGTTGGCATCTGATATCCACCCCGGCCTGCCATTGTGCGCGACGTTGCGTGTGGTGATCGTGTGGCCGAGCGGGTTGGTCACCGTGATGCCGGTACGTGGCCAGCCGGTCGCTGGGCTGTAGGCGGTGGTACTGACCTTGCCCAACTGGTCAGTCACTGATACAGGACGCCCGTAATCATCGAAGGTCGTTTGGACAGCGCTGTACTGAGAGCCGCTACTGAAGGCGCGCTTCTCCGTGGTATTGCCACGTGTGGGCGTATTGGCCGATGGTGTGGTGGCACCGTCGTACAGTCTGATCGACCTGCCGAGCACCGTCCCCGTCGCGCAGTCGTCTCCGGCTCGGCGCACTTCCTCTGCGGTCGGACTGAGAATCCATTTCGCGGTGTTGCGGGCGTAGCTGGTGCGCGTGCAGGTGTTGTCGGCGGCGGTGGAGGTGTCGCCGTAGTCGTTGACATCGGCCGGCAGGCCGTAGGTGTCGTAGGTGGTGCGCTGGTCGGTGTAGCGCCAGCCGGTGGTGGCGGCTTCGCGGGTGACCTCGCGGCTGGTGCTGATCATCAGCGGGTCGTGGATGCCGGGGCCGGTGCCGGTGGAGGTCCGGACGTACTCATACCGGGTGGAGCTGACCTCGGTGAATCCGCTGGGGCCGGGGCCGGTCGGGGAGGTCGGGGTGGTGGTGACGGTGGGAGTGGCGGTCACCGTCGGTGTGGCCGTCACGGTGGGCGTCGGGGTGGTCGCACATACGCCGAGGTCGCGCCAGGTGGTACTGGCACCGGGTTCGGAGAGTGTGGGGGCGGTCGCCTCCCAGTGGTGGTCCTTCCAGGTGACCCGGTCGTTCTTGATGTAGAAGCCGCCGCTCTCCCACAGGGGATAGGTGCAGGCCAGGGTGCGCTCGCCGGCGCCGGTGAGGAGGTTCACCAGGCGGCGGGCGGGGGCGACGACGGCTGCGGCCACCTTGATCCCCTTGCCGGACGGTGCTGCAGCCGGGGCAGGGGCGTTGACGGTTAGGCCGCCGGTGGTGACGGTGGTCGCGCGGAGGGTCTGTTCCTGGAGGGTACGGCCGGCCAGGACGCGTAGGTCGTTGTGGTTGGTGCCGTCGAAGTCGGTGACGGTGGCCTGTTTGGTGGTGCCGTCGGCGCGGGGGTCGTCGTACATGCCGCGGAAGTAGGTGGCGCTGGTGACGCTGTAGTCGTCGGGGCCGGGTCCGTCGCCGGTGATGGTGCGGACGGTGCCGTAGCCGCGGAAGTCGTCCCAGTCCTCGTTCAGCCGCTTGCAGTACTGGTTGGCGGGAAGCCCGCAGAAGGTGCCGTTGACCGTTTCGGCGTCGTTGTAGTTGAACGGCCGCGCCCACGCCGGGGTGCCGACGTACTGATAGCGGGTGATCACGTCGGGGGAGCCGCCGACCAGGTCCTTGTCGGTGACCTGGGTGGCCAGCCACTTCATGTACACCGCGCGGGCGGTGCGGGCGATGCCGCCCTCGTCGTAGTAGACCCCGAGGGTGGCCTGGTAGCAGTCGCGGGCGTTGTTGTCCCAGCCGGTGGCCGGGTAGCCGGACGGC
Source organism: Spongiactinospora sp. TRM90649 (assembly GCF_029382225.1). Classification (GTDB taxonomy): domain Bacteria; phylum Actinomycetota; class Actinomycetes; order Streptosporangiales; family Streptosporangiaceae; genus Spongiactinospora. Next base: position 4,648 of record NZ_JARLTC010000054.1, on the reverse strand, counting down.
ACGGGGCACGGGTTGGCCTGGCCGTAGGAGACGTCGGTGCGCCCGCCCAGCCCGTTGTAGACGGCGGAGATCCGGGGGAAGCGCAGCCGCGCCTTGCCCTGGCTCTCGTTGTAGTCGGCGCGGTTGTCCAGCAGGGTGGCCTCGAAGTCGACCGGTGGCAGCGGGATGTCCGGGCCGCTCCCGGCCAGGCCGACGGTGCGGATGGTGTCCAGCCACAGCACCGGCCCGCCGGGCGGCAGCGGGTCCACGATCTGGGTGTAGACCCACTTGTAGCCGAGTTCCAGCCGGGTGACCTCGTCCCATCCACCGGAGGTGTTGGCGGTGGAGGTGACGATGGTGTTCAGCCGTTTGCCGGTGAAGAACGTCGGGCCGGGTGAATCGCAGTTCACGAACTCGCCCGGGGCGGGGCTGGAGCAGTCCAGATCACTTGGCGTGTCGTCGTCCCAGGGGACGCCGGAGGCGGGCGGTGTGCCGCGATCGACCGCGTTGAAGGTGACCCGGGCGATCGGTGTGGTGCCGGTGATCAGCTTGTTGTGGCCGTACTCGACCTGCTGGAGGTAGCCGCCGCGGTCGTAGGCGATCCGCGAGTCGGCCGGGTCCCACGGCCCGCCGGGGTTGCACATCGCGCCGTGGATGATGCAGTACCAGTTCTCTTCCCGCTGGTAGCGGTAGTCCACCAGGTTGCCGTTGGTGTCGAGTTCCTGGTCCAGGTTCCAGCGCCACGGGGCGAAGCAGTGCTCGTTGGGGTATTTGTCCCGGCAGGGCTCACCGGTATCGTCGCCGAGGTAGGGGGTCTGCCACATCGAGTCGCGGCGGTAGCCGAACCGGTAGGCGTTGCCGTCGATGGTGGTGACCAGCCAGAACGGCTGCTGCGTGACGCTGGAGGTCAGCCGTTCGATCTTCCACCCGTAGTCCTCGGCGGTCTTGTAGGCGCCGGTCGCCTTGTCCTTGACGATCGTGGTGGACTTGCCCTCCAGCGACACCACCAGATGAGAGGTGGTGTAGTCGGTGGTCGTGGCGTCCCCGTCGTTCTCGTCCGGCGACTCCCAGCACAGGTCCTTCCAGTCGAGCTGGTCCCCCTTGTAGGTCTCGGCCGCGTCCTCCGCGCACGGCCGGAACCGCTGCTCGATGTACCCGGCTCCGACGTCCCAGCCCATCCCGGCCACCGAGGCCTGGTTGTTGGTGTAGTTGGTCAGGCCGTCGATCGCCGACGACGAGTACGACAACGCCAGTTCCGGGCCGGGGCCGTTCACCGACGGCGGCACCGGAATCGGGTAGGAGTAGGAGAACCCGCCGCCGGAGTCGCCGGCCTGCCAGGTGCCCGCCGCCTTCAGGTCGGTCGCGGCGAAGTTGCCGGTTCCCGCTCCGGGGTCATCGGCCGCCGCCGCCGTGGTCAGCACGTACACCGAGTCGTCGGCATCGACCGTCGCCTGGATGCGGCCACGCGCCTGGTCGTTGCGGACCGCGATCCTGCGTGCGGATCGTGCCTGGCGCACGCAGGTCTCATCGGGCTTCTGCTCCAGCACACAGGCAGGCATCCGGGTCATCGCCAGGCGGGAGACGGCGGTCGCCGGGAGAGCGTCACGAAAGCCGGAGTAGTCAAGCGCCAGGCGGACCTTCCCCGGGGTCGTCACGCCGTCGGCGCGGGCTGTGCGTACGGCCATGCCGACTCCGCCGAGCCGTTCGGCCACCTCGCGGCCGTAGGTCTGGATCCGGACCTTCGCCGGGCCGTTCGCCCCGGCGGCGGCGACGATGACCGGCGTCCCAGGCACCGGCGCCGGAGTGGCCGCCACGGGCACGTCCCCGGTCGCGGGCTTCGGCCAGTTCGGCGGGGCCTTCTCACGTACCGGCGGAGGGGCGTCCTCGGCACCTGTCGTGTCGGCGACTTTCTGGATCTCGCGGCCTTCGACCGATTGTTCCGAACCGCTGGGGCCGCGATTCGCATCGCTCAATACGATGACCCCGGACAGGGCCACCGCGGCCACCAGAATGCCGATCAGCCATAAACGGGCACGCGAAAAACCCACGCCGCAGCCTCCAAAAGCGAATGAAACCTGCGACGCCGGTCGGTCGCCGCTGTCAACGTAAAGGTTGAAAAACGAACGATCAATTGGAATATCGATCAGCGATGGCGAGCGGTCAAGGCGTTCGGTGCAGTGTCGTGGTCACGCGGTGTGGTTAGGGACGCGGGCGATCGTCGTGATGAGGGTCAACGGGCAGGTCAATCCCTGGTCAGCTTGCGGGTCAGCCGGGATTGCGGAGACGATCACGGTTTGATCACAGATGCCGACGTCTGGGTGCACGTCGCCCTTCCCCTTCCCGGGGCCGCACGCCCCCCGGTGCGTGTTTCTGCGCCCGTGGCGGAGCGGCGCGCTGCAAGCATTGGGGTGGAGGGTGACATGAATGAGGCGACCGCGCATCTGTTGTTCGACACGGTGGAGCGCTTGGAGAAGAACATCATGGTCCGGGAGTGCCCGGCCCTGGCCGTCGTCGAAGGGACGAGCAAGCTGGTCCTGAGTGACTACGACTACCTGCGCGACAGTGCCGCTGCGGTGGCGTTCGAGACCAGGGCTGCCGATAAGGCGCGGGAGATCGAGGTCGTGCGCTGGGTGTTCGCGGTTCCGCAGGTGTGGTTGTTCACTCCGCCGAGGACGGTCGCCGTGCGGGCGGTCTCCAACCATCCTCTGAGGGAGGGGGAGCAGGAGGCGATCACCTGGATGAGCTTCGATCGCGAGGATGGCGTGGACTACGGGAGGGTCGCCTACGCGCGCCGTCCCAGCGGGGAGCCGGTCTTCGAAGAGCCGGAGATATTTGAGGTGGGGATCCGGCCGAGGGAGACGATGCCGGGCTTCCTGCTGTTGCGCCGATGCCTGGAAGAGTGATGAGGGCCGGGTGCGAAACCGGCCCTCGGACCAACATCAGTTCTTCATCAAAGGAAAGCCGAAATCGGTCGCCACGACCTTACCTTCGGTGACAAGGCGCTGCCAGGACCGCGGATAGCGGAGTGTCGAGGCCGGACGAGGCCGATGAACTCCCGTTCCCGGTATGGGACGCCCGCCCAACTTTCGACCCGTACGGTGCTGCCCGTGGACGGGGCATGGACCATGCGGGTGGCGTCGATCGCCAGGCCGACGTGGTGGATGGTCGCCGGGCTGGCCGGGTTGAACGCGAAGAAGATGAGATCACCAGACCTGATCTGACTCCTGGGCACGTGCACTCCGGCTTTCCACTGCGCGGAGGTGTCGCCACCGATCCGGACGCCGACCCGCGACCACGCGTACTCGGTCAGGCCAGAGCAGTCGAAACCCCGTGTGGCGGCACCGTGCCCGATGCCCAGGCTGGGGCCGTCCGGTCCGCCGCCGCCCCAGGAGTACGGCACGCCGCGCATGCGCAGCGCGGCCTGCACGGCGACCACGCCGAGTCCCCTCCCGGCCAGGGCCATGACCTCCTCTCCGCACTGTCTCCCCCCGCCGCATACGCCGGCCCCAGGGGCGATGGCGTAATGGGCGCCAGCGGACATCCCGGCGAGCAGGACAACGCCGGCGATGAGACCGCCGCCCACGGCGATGGCCGGGACCAGTCCGGCTTCCTGCGTCATCGGCGTCCCTCCGCAGGGAGCTGAGGCCAGTGATCGGCGAGTGCGGCCAGGCGGAGCCGTCCGTCTCTGCGGTTGTGCGGGAGCCAGATCGCATCTGCGGTGGCGGCACGGGCCACGGCGGTCGCGCATGGCACTGCCGTTTGGGTGGCACGGAGCTGGAGCCGGGTGTGGAGGCTGGTCTCTCGTCGTGCGGAGCTGGTCAGGAACAGGACGGGGGTGGTGATCCCGCTTGCGGAGGCGAGCGCGGCGTAGCCGTGCAGTTTGGCCGCGACTCTGTCGAGGGTCTCGGTGCCGGTGTCGTATTCGAGGAAGAAGTCCAACGTCCGGCCGTCCTCGGTCCAGCGGGCGTAGGCGTCGGGCCGGACGTGTTTGCCCCATTGTGCGGCGCAGCGGGCCTCGGGCCACCAGGTCGAGAGGTGGCATCCGTCCGTCTGACGGGCGGTGCCGTACAGGTCGGCGAAGACCTCGTTGGTGCCGACCGTGTGCGCGAGACGCTGGCTGAAGGCGATGGTCAGGGCGCGGTCGCGGCGATAGCCGAACTCGGGCGGCTCGACGCCCTCCTCAGCGGCCAGGACGGCCGCGCCGGATTCGCCGAGCACGTAGTGCCAGGGTGCCGAGCCGACCGGAGGCTTGGGGCGGAAGCGGTCCAGGACGCCGAGGCGGTGGAGTTTGACCAGCCGGTGGCGTGCGGTGCTCGGGTCGTTGAAGGCGATGCGGGTGACCTGGTGACCGGTGAGGACCTTGTGGTCCCAGACCAGGCGAAGCAGGTTGCGGTCACGGCCGGTCAGCCGCGTGGCCAGCGACGCCAGCACGCGGGGCGTGTAGTGCTCGTTCATGAGTTTCCTCCTATTGGTCGCTGCCGCGGGTCGTCCTGCGGCAGGGCTTCGGGGCGGGCGCGGGTACGGCCGTGCGCCTGTGCGGCGGCGGCCCGGATGCGCTGCGGCAACTCCGGGTCAGGGGAGGGAAGGGGGCAGGTGCGCAGCGTGAACGGCGGGGTTTCCGCCGAGCTCACGACGAGGCGGGCGGCGGCCTGGAAGGCGCCCAGATGGG
>NZ_JARLTC010000053.1 GCF_029382225.1 Spongiactinospora sp. TRM90649 | reverse complement strand
TCCCGGGTCACACTGCTGGCGGGCACCACGGCGGCGGTCGTGGTGCTCATCGCGACACGCGGCCGGCTGGGTCACCGGCCCGCCGGAGACCCCTGAGAAGGAGGGGACGACGACTTGCCGATTCTCCGGCGACGATCGAGGATCGAAGATCGACGAGCGGGAGGTGGGTGCCGATGAAGGCCCAGCCGCTGTGGCGCCACCCCCGGCGCGGGGAGGTGCTCGCCCTCGGCCGCGTCACGCTCGACGCGCTCGAACACGTCGTCGGCGGCATCGGCACCGCGGTTCTGGCGCTGGTCGCGCTCTTGGCGGTGGCCGTGACCGGCCTGGCGTGCCTGATCGGGGTGGGGCTGCCGCTGGTGCCCGCCACCCTGCGGGGGGTGCGCGCGGTGGCCGACCGGGAGCGGGCCAGGCTCTCGCGCTGGGACGCGGAGGAGATCATCGCCGTGTCCCCGCCACCAGGCGGGTTGCGCGCCGCCCTCGCCGACCCGGCCACGCGGCGCGAGCTGGCCTGGCTACTCGCGCACGGCCCCATCGGACTGCTGCTGGGCTTGGTCACGCTCACCTTTCCGATCCACGCGGTGCAGGACGCGACCTTCGCGCTGTGGTGGTGGCTGTTGCCGCTGGAGGAGGCCGCGAGCGCGGCGTACGGGCTGTGGGAGGTCAGCGACACGGCCGGCGCGCTCGCGGTCGCCGCGCTGGCCCCGATCGAGATCATCGTCACCCTGGTCCTCGCGCCGTGCACGGCCTGGCTGCAGGCGTGGCCGGGCAGGCGGCTGCTGCGGCCCGCTCCCGACGCCGATCTGGGACTGCGCGTCGCGCAGCTCACCGCGTCCCGCGCCGCCGTGCTCGACGCGCACGTCGCCGAACTGCGCAGGATCGAACGCTCGCTGCACGACGGGACCCAAAACCGGCTCGTCGCGGTGAACGTGCTGCTCGGCGCGGCTCTGCGGGCGCTGGAACGCGACCCTGCCACCGCCAAGGCGTCGCTCGAACGAGCGCAGGACGCCGCCGAGCTGGCGCTCGGCGAGCTCCGCGGCGTGGTGCGCACCATCCTGCCTCCCGTCCTGGCCCACAAGAGCCTCGCCGACGCGCTCGCCGGGCTGGCCTCGGCCTGCCCGGTGCCGTGCGGGGTCGAGGCCGATCTACCGGTCAGGGCCGCCGCCTCGGTCGAGGCCACCGCCTACTACACGGCGGCCGAAGCGCTCACCAACATCGCCAAGCACAGCCGGGCCGGGCGTGCCGTCGTCGGCGTGCGCCGCGTCGGGGACCGGCTGCGCCTGCGGATCATGGACGACGGCCGGGGCGGCGCGGACGAGCACGGCTCCGGCCTGGTCGGCATCCGCCGCCGGGTCGAGGCCCACGACGGGGTGTTCACGCTGGACAGCCCGGCCGGCGGCCCGACCGTCCTGAACGTGACCCTGCCCTGCGGAACCTGAACCTACCCCGCGCGGTGAAACGGACCTCAAGAACCGCCCGAGGTGAAAGAGCACACGGGTGATCGAGCTACTGCGCACCGCCCGCTCGGTCCGGTAGGCGGGTCGCCCCTTTCGGCATCAACCGATCGGTTGATGCCGGAATCCACCATCTCGCTCTCCGGCCGGACGATCCGCCACCCCTCGCCCCGCGCGAGCCTCAAGGTATGCGAACACACCAGGAGCCCGCCCTCCGCACCACCGGTCTCCGCAAGGCCTTCGGCGACCACCTGGCCGTCGACGACATCCACCTCACCGTCCCAGCCGGATCCTTCTATGGCCTCGTCGGCCCCAACGGCGCCGGCAAGACCACCACCCTGGCCATGACCGTAGGCCTGCTCCGCCCCGACGCCGGCAGCACCGAGATCTTCGGCGTCGACGTCTGGCGTGACACCGTCCAGGCCAAGGCACTGATCGGCGTGCTGCCCGACGGCAACGCCATGCCGGAACGGCTCACCGGCCGCGAGGTCCTCACCTACCTCGGCCTGCTGCGCGGCCTGCCGTCCGCCGTCGTCGCCGAGCGCACCGACGAACTCCTCCAGATCCTCGAACTCGACTCCGCCGAGCGGACCCTGGTCATCGAATACTCCACCGGCATGCGCAAGAAGATCGGCCTGGCCGTCGCGCTCCTGCACGCGCCCCGCCTGCTCGTCCTGGACGAGCCGTTCGAGGCCGTCGACCCCGTCTCCGCGGCCACGATCAAGACCATCCTGCGCAGGTTCGCGGGCAACGGCGGTTCGGTGATCATCTCCAGCCACGTCATGGCTCTCGTCGAGCAGCTCTGCGACCACGTGGGCGTCATCTCTGACGGCCGCGTCGTAGCCGCCGGGCCGCTGGCCGACGTACGCGGTGCCGCAACCCTGGAGGACGCCTTCGTCGACCTCGTCGGCGCCCGTACCGGTGGAACGGAGGGGCTGACATGGCTCACGTCCTGACCTCCGGCCCCGTGGGCGCCCAGCACATGATCCGCATGCGGCTGGCGATCATGCGCAACTCCCTGCGCGGCGACAATGCCACCAACCTCTACGCCGGCGTCTCGGGCGGGCTGCTCCTGGCCTTCGCGACGATCGCCGTCGCTGTCCTGTGGCCCGCCTACCTGCCGATCACCCTGTCCGTGTGGCTCGCCGGCTGGATCTTCGGCCCCATCCTCATCGGGGGCGGCAACGAGGCCCTGCGCCCCGAATACTTCGCCATGCTCCCGGCCGCGCCTGGCCGGATCGCGACGGCCCTGCTCGCCGGAGCCTTCGCGGGCCCCGCACCCGCGGTCAATCTCATCGCCCTGCTCTCCCTGCCCGTGTACGGCTGGCGCTTCGGCCCGGCCGGGGTGCTCATCGGCCTGGTAGCGGCCGTGACCACGCTCGTCACCATGGTGATGATCTCCCGCGTCATCGTGGCGCTCATCGGGCTGTTCGTCAGGTCCCGTACCACCGCGGCCGCCGTCGGCATCGTGACCGGCACCGCCATCGCCCTGTGCACCAACGGCTGGGCACCCGTCGCGGCTCTGGGTGGCACCGACACCGCCGCGTGGTCCCAGATCCTCGTTCGCGTCCTTCCCTCCGGATGGGGCGTGGCCGCCATCGAAGCCCCCTGGCCCCTCGCCCTCGCCATCCTCGCCGCCGGGGGCGGTGTGATCGCCCTCCTCCTGGCGGTGTGGTCCGGCCTGCTGGCGCGGCGCGTCGTCTCGGCCGCACGCGGTGGTGTGCCGCCCCGCCGCGGCGCCCCCCGCCCTTTCCCCAGCACCAGCGGCGCCCGCGTCACCGCCGCCAAGGAACTGCGCGCCTGGTGGCGCGACCTCGTCCGCATCCAGCTCCTGGCCACCGCCTTCTCCTTCGCCATCGTCGCCCCCCTCCTGCTCCTCACCCTCGACGCCTGGGGCATGGTCCCCTTCGCGGGGCTCATCGCGATCGTGATGGCCGCCGCGTCCTCGGCCAACCTCTACGGCGCCGACGGGACCGCCCTCTGGCTCACTCTCATGACCCCCGGCGCCGAACGCGCCGACGTACGCGGACGCCAACTGGCCTGGCTCCTCATCGTGGGCCCGGCCGCCGTGGTCCTCTCCCTGGCCGGCACCCTCGTCAGCGGCCTGACCTGGGCCTGGCCGTGGGTACTCGGCATGCTTCCCGCCCTGCTCGGCGGCGGCGCCGGGATCATCGTCCTGCTCGCCGTCACCTCGCTGGTCCCCGGCACCGATCCCCACAAGCGCGGCGGCAACCCGCTCAGCACCGGCGCCGACGAAACCGCCGAAACCAGCCTCGCCTGGCTCGTGCTCGTCGCGGTCCCCGCCACCGCCCTGCCCGCGGCCGGCGCCATCCTCCTTCACCCGTGGGCCGGCATCGCCACCGGGGTGCTGACCGGCGCCCTCTGCGCCTGGGGATTCGGCAGGATCGCCTACCGCAGACTCGAGGGCCACGGGATCGATCTGCTCAACCTCATGAAGCACGGCCCGTCGCCCCAGGCCGGCAAGCCCACCACAGCAGACCTGCCCGTCCGGCACCGCATCGGTGTCACGATCAGCTACACCATCGCCTGGCTTCCCCTGTTCCCGCAGGGACTCGTGCCCATGGTCATGAAGATCTTCGGCATCGGGGACCGCTCATGGTTCCTCGCCCTTCATCTCCCGCCGATCTGGCAATGGCCCACCATCATCTTCATGATCGCCCTAGGGCTGCTCATGTTCGGCTACGCCATCCTGATCCCCGTGCGCCTAAGCTCGTCCTCATCGGCCGCCACCAGGTGAAACGCATCCGCACCCAAGAGGAGGGCGCCCCCGGATGAACGACCCCTTCCCGCTCTCCCCCTGGGAGCGACGCTTCGAGCGCATCGTCGAGATCGTCCCCTACATCACCCTTGGCGCTTCCCTGGTCATCAGCCTGGCCTCACCCGAGCAGCCCGATGGCGGGATCCCCCGTACTCTCGCGCTCACCGCCCTGGCCCTCGTCTGGTGTCTCGGCGCCCACACCCTCCTGCCCGCCGCCGTGCGCGGACGCCGGGTCGCCGTCACCGTTCACTTCGCCGGCGTCCTGGCCACCGCCACGCTGCTGACCCTCCACCACCCAAGCTTCCTCATCTACTGCATCACCGGCCTCTTCCTCGCCGCCAACTTCGCTCCTTCCAGGTGGACCTTCGCCGCCGTCGCCGCCACCTCCTTCATCCTGTACGGCTCGATGCTCGACTGGACCCAGGCCACCACCCAGCTCATCGTCTTCTATCTGGCGATCATCGCCGTGCAGACCGTCGCCATCGGCGGGGGCCACATCGCGAGCATCAAGATCGAGGACCGGCAACGCAAATACCGCAAAGCGGTCAACGACCTCCAGACCGCCCTGGAGGAGAACGCCGACCTCCACGCCCAGCTCCTCACCCAGGCCCACCAGTCCGGCATCCTCGACGAACGCCAGCGCATGGCACGCGAGATCCACGACACCCTCGCCCAAGGCCTCACCGGCATCATCACCCAGCTACGCGCCGCCCAACGCGTCGCGGACTCCGCCACCCACATCGAACTCGCGATCACCCTCGCCCTGGACGGCCTCACCGAAGCCCGTCGCTCCGTCGCCGCCCTCCAGCCCCACCAACTCGAAGACGCCCACCTCCCCGAAGCCATGACCACCCTGGCCCGCAACTGGAGCCAGAGCACCGGCGTCGATCTCCACGTCGAAGTGACCGGCGACCGCGTCCCCCTCAGCCCGGCCATCGAGGTCACCCTCTTCCGCGTCGCCCAGGAAGCCCTCGCCAACGTCGCCAAACACGCGGGCGCCACTCGCGCCGGCCTCACACTCTCCTACACCGGCACTGTCGTCCTGCTCGACATCCGCGACAACGGCACCGGCATCCACAACCCCAACGGCAAAGGATTCGGCCTCAGCAGCATGAGACAACGCCTACGCGGCGCCGGCGGCTCCCTCGAAATCGAGAGCACGCCCGGCGAGGGCACGGCCATCAGCGCCACCGTCCCCGCGCTCCAAGGAAGCCCCCGGTGATCCGCCTCCTCCTCGTCGACGACCACCCCATCGTCCGCGGCGGCCTGCGCGCCGCCTTCGAGACCGAACCCGACATCGATGTCGCCGGAGAAGCCGCCAACGGCCGCGAAGGCATCGACCGCGCCGCCGCACTCGAGGTCGACATCGTCCTCATGGACCTGCGCATGCCCGAAATGGACGGCGTCACCGCCATCACTGCCCTGCGCCACTCCCACCCTCACATCAAGGTCCTCGTCCTGACCACCTTCGACGGCGACTCCGACGTCCTGCCCGCCATCGAAGCCGGCGCCACCGGCTACCTCCTCAAGGACGCCCCCACCGACGAGCTCCTGCGCGCCGTTCGCGCCGCCGCCGCGGGCGAGCCGGTCCTGTCCCCCTCGGTCGCCGGCCGCCTGATGGGCCGGGTACGCCGGCCGGTCAAGGCCGCCCTCACCGACCGCGAACTGCAGGTCCTCACCCTCGTCGCTGACGGCGTCTCCAATCGGCAGGCGGCCGCCAAACTCTTCATCAGCGAGGCCAGCATCAAGACCCACCTGCTGCACATCTACGACAAACTCGGCGTCCGCGACCGCGCCGCCGCCGTCGGCGAGGGTTATCGACGCGGTTTGCTCAGCTAGTCGACCGACCACCCGCCGTACCGGAGCCCACCCCTGATACGGCAGTAGCCGTATCCGGGCCGGACGGCCACGCGGCAGCGACTCAGGACTCACTCGTCTGGATCGCGCGGTGCCGCAGGCGGTCACCCAGAGCCGGGGCTGGGATCACGCTCGGGAGAAGACCCGGATTCAACTGATCGTCCCGACACCCGCGCCTGCTTGGGCTCCGGCGTCGATGCCACCGACGGTCAGGTCGGTCAGCGCCGCGATGGCCTCGGCGACGGTGGCCCGCCCCCGGTTCAGCTCCGCGGCGATCGCCTCTGCCGCACCCAGCGCGCCGGCGCAGCGCAGCCGGAGGGCTTCCTGCGTGAGCCCGGAGTACGGCCGCAGGGCGGTGACCATCAGGTCCGTGTAGTCGTCGAGCAGCTCGCGCTCGATCGCCTCCATCTCCTGGTTCCCCTTGAGCGCGGCCGAGATGGCGGTCCACTCCGGCATGTCGGTGGCACAGGCGAAGTAGGCGGCGCTCAGGACGCGGGCGATCTGGGCGGGTACGGCCGGGGCCTCACGCAGGGCCTCCCGCGAGGCGGCCCGGTGCCGCTCGTCGAGCCGCCGGTAGAGCGCGATCAGCAGGCCGGAGCGGGTGCCGAAGTGGTCGTAGACGATGGGCCTGCTCACTCCGGCGGCCTCCGCCAGGCTGAGCAGCGTGAGGCTGTCGGTGCCGTGGGCGCGCACGATCGCCATGGCGGTGTCGAGCAGTTGCTCCCGCCTGGCCGGCTTGGACAAGCGCGTCGATCCCGTGCTCATCATCCTCCCTTGCGTTGCCTCCCAGCATAAGCTACAAAATGTAAGTTACAGAATGTAGGTTAGCGAGAAGGCGGCATCACCATGGAGCACTCCGTACTGATCATGGGCGGATCCGGCCAGGCGGGCGCGGGCACCGCAGCCCTTCTGCGCCGGTGGTACCCGAAGCTGCCGCTGACGATCGCGGGCCGCGATCTCGGCCGCGCCCGGCGGGTCGCCGACGAGCTCGGCGACGCGACGGCGGTGACCATCGATCTGCGGCGAGGCGACCTCGGCCTCCAGGAGGCCGACGACCACTCGGCGGTCGTGGCGACGGTGTGGGACAGCCACCTGAACGGGCTGCGTTACGCACAAGACCGCGGCCTGCCGTACGTCAGCATCTCCAGCGGCCTGGTCGACATCGGCCCCGAGGTCACCGCCGCCGGCCTGCGAGCCGGCGCGGCGCCGATCCTGCTGGCCAGCCACTGGTACGCGGGGCTCGTCGTCCTCGCGGTGCTCGGCCTCGCCGGGGAGTTCGACCGCCTCGACACCATCGAGGTCAGCGGCGTGCTGGACGAACAGGACAGCGGCGGGCCCGCGGCCGCGGCGGACATGGCACGCCTGCTGGCCGCCACCTCGGCGGGTCACGTCCGCCGCGACGGCGTCTTCGAGTGGGTCAGCGGCCCCGACGCGCAGGTGGCGGTAACCAGCGTCGACGGCACCGTGCTGCCCGGCCAGATCGTCCCCATCCTCGACGTGCCGAGCCTGGCCGTCGCGACGGGCGCGCCCAACGTCCGCTTCGCGTTCGCGATCGGTGAATCGGCGGGCAGAAGGCGCGGCGGGCCCGCGTCCACGGAGGTCAAGATCGACCTCGAAGGCGTGGACCGCACGGGCGCACCACTCAGGATGAGCCGCCACCTCCTCCACTCGGAAGGGCAGCGCCCCCTGACGGCGCTCGGCCTCGCCCTCGGCGTCGAACGGCTGCTCGGCCTGCGCGGCGACCCTGTGCCGCCCGGTCTCCACACCCCCGAGGCGTTGATCGACCCCGGCTACGCGGCCGAGCGGATGGCGGAGATCGGCGCCACCTTCACCGACTCGGCCGATCGAGAATCGCGGAGTCGCGTAAATCGCACGTCGAACGCGATAACGGGGGCAAGTGACACGTGGTCGCAATGAGCGGTGGAGATGCACCTGAGCCTGCGAAGGAAGGCCTACCGCAGCACTCGTAGCATCGGCGGACTCCTCGACCGGCACGGCACCCACATCACGCCTGCGCCCAGCCCGTCAAGTCTGATGCGGGTACTGCACGCATGCGTTCCAAAACCGCCAACAAGATCGGCCTTGGCTAAGTGAAGTGCGAGCCGAGCCCCACGATCGTCAAACCGATCACGGTGACCGCTACGAACGTCGGCCCGATCCGTGGCCAAGGTGCGGCAGGTCTTGGGCACCTTGGACGGTGTCGACGCGATCGATGGCGTGCCGTCCGCACCGATCTTCCCCGGGATCTCGACGACGCGACCGTCCAGCGACGTTGGTCGGGCTAGCGACTGGTCGACAGTCCCTGGTCGGCGGCGTAGGTGGCGAGGCGAGTCGCGAGTTCTTGGGGGCGGCCCAGGGCGGGGACGTGGCCGCCGGGGAGTTCGTCGGGGGTGATGTTGAGGCGTTCCTGCGATACACGGCGAAGGTAGGCAGGGGGGAACACGCGGTCGTCGGTGGCGATCAGGACGCGGGTGGGGACGTTGGGCCATTCCTTGAGCGGGGAGGGCTCGCCGAAGCAGGCGCCTGACTGGCCGCGTTCGCGCTTCAGGGCCTCGGCGGCCAGGTCTGGGGGGACGTCCTGGAGGAACAGGGCGATCGGGTCGTCGTATTCCTCCCGCTCCTCCTCGTAGTACCCCGTGTTGGCCGAGTAGTCGCCGGGGGCCTCGCCCGGGGCGGGGATCATGGGCGCGACCAGGACGAGCAGTTCCACCGGCACGCGGTCGCAGACCAGCGGGGCGACGAGCCCGCCCAACGAGTGCCCGACGACGACAAGGTCGGCCCGGTCGCCGATCGCGCCGACCACAGCGTCGACGTATTCCGGCAGGCCCGCCGAGTCGTCATCGACAGGCAGGTCAGGAGCGATGGTGTCATGCCCCTTGGCCCGTAGCTCGGCCTCCACCAGATGCCAGGACCAGCCGACATCACCGGCACCGTGGATGAACACGAACGTGGCCATTCGCCATCTCCTCCCACTGCACAGATCCCGACCGGAACGCCGGACAAGCCGCGTCTCCGCTTTGTACCGAGGGTAGGCAACCTCTCCGACAATCTCGGCTACGGCGTCAGCCCACGGCGTCAGCCCGCGGGGTTTCCAGGTGGTCTTCGTAGATGGCGACCTTGTAGTTGATGAGGTCGAGGCATTTGTTGAGCTGGGTCATCTGGGTGAGGACGCGTTCGCGGTGGTGGCGGAGGAGGGCCAGGCGGGCGGGCTCGTTGCCGGGGCCCTCGCGGACGAGGGTGGTGTAGTCGCGGATCTCGGGGACGGGCATGCCGGAGGCGCGGAGGACCATGCAGACGGTCAGCCAGTCGATGTCGTCCTCGGTGTAGAGGCGGCGGCCTCCGGAGTCGCGGTGGACCGGGTTGGCCAGGATGCCCTCGCGTTCGTAGAAGCGCAGGGCGTGGACGCTGAGGCCGGTGCGTTCCGCGACCTGGCCGATGGTGAGGACGGGGTGCGGCATGCCGCCAGCGTACGGGGTTGACCTAGAGTCGGCTCTAGATCCTAAGGTGACGCCCCTGACGACCGAAAGGGGCTCGCGACATGCGATACCGCGTTCTCGGCGGCACCGGCATCGAGGTCAGCGTCCACTGCCTGGGGGCGATGATGTTCGGGGCGGTCGGTAATCCCGATCAAGACGAGTGCGTGCGGATCATCCACGCCGCGCTCGACCAGGGGATCAACTTCGTGGACACCGCCGACATGTACTCGGCGGGCGAGTCGGAGGAGATCGTGGGCCGGGCGCTCAAGGGGCGCCGGGACGACGTGGTGCTCGCCACGAAGGTGCACTTCCCGATGGGCGAGGGGCCCAATCGGCGGGGGAACTCGCGGCGGTGGATCGTGCGGGAGGTGGAGGAGAGCCTGCGCCGTCTGGACACCGACTGGATCGACCTCTACCAGGTGCACCGGCCCGACCCCACGACCGATGTGGAGGAGACCCTGTCGGCGCTGACCGACCTGGTCCGGCAGGGCAAGATCCGCGCCTTCGGCTGCTCGTCGTTCCCGGCCGAGGAGATCGTGGAGGCGTATCACGTGGCCGAGCGCCGGGGGCTGATGAGGTTCCGCACCGAGCAGCCGCCGTACTCGCTGCTGGCCAGGGGCGCGGAGGCGAACGTGCTGCCGGTCTGCCGGCGACTCGGAATGGGGGTGCTGACCTGGAGCCCGCTCGCCTGGGGGTTCCTGAGCGGGAAGTTCCGCAAGGGCAGGCCGGTGGACCTGACCTCCGGACGCGCCGCCCTCAATCCGGGGCGTTTCGACCCGGCGCTGCCGCAGAACGCCGCCAAGTACGACGCCGTCGAGGCGTTCGCCGCGCTGGCCGGCGAGCTCGGCTGCTCGCTGCCGGAGCTGGCGGTGGCCTTCACGGTGGCGCATCCCGCCGTCACGTCGGTCATCATCGGGCCGCGGACGATGGAGCAGTTGGAGAGCCTGTCGAAGGGGGCCACGCTCACCCTCGACGACGGGGTGATGGACCGGATCGACGAGATCGTGCCGCCGGGCACGGAGACCTATCACCCGGACGGCGCGTGGTCGCCGCCGGATCTGCTCGACCCGGCGCTGCGCCGCCGTCCCCTGGTGAGCAGGGCCGCCGCCGGGAGCTGAACCGAATTGTCGGTGGCGCGGGTTAACGTGGCCTTTGCTGGGAGCCGGTCAGAGTACCCGTAGCGGTCCGCGGCTCAGGGAGGGTGGGTACAGCAACGCTCCCGGATACGTCTCGGAGCGAAAGAATCCCGTGACCCCACCCTCCCTCCGCTCACAGCCAGCCGCGTTCCTCGGCGATCAGCGCGGCCTCGGCGCGGGTGGCCGCGCCGGTCTAGCGGATCGCGGCCGACAGGTGGTCGCGCACGGTGCCGCCCGACAGGTGCAGCGCTCTGGCGATCTCCGACACCGTGCCGCCGTGCCGGGCCTCGCGCGGCACGTCCAGTTCGCGGGCGGTGAGCGGGCTCGCGCCGCTGGCCATCGACACTTGCGCAGGGCCTGTGGTTCGTGGGTGTGTGGGTCATGCAGAACACACTGGTCGGCGGGCAGGAGCGGGGTATGCGCCAGGTGTCACGGTTCGTCGGTGACAGGCGTCATGGTGGCGAGGAGGCGGTCGAGCTGGGCGGGCAGGGGCGGGGCGTCCAGGCGGTTGTCGATCTCCAGGTACGGCACGGCCGGGGGTTCGTCCGCCCGGATCGCGGTCAGGAAGCCCGGGAAGTCGTGGAGTTTGCCGTGGTCGCGCGGCAGGGCGCGGGCGGTCAGCCGGTGGCGCAGGGTGGGGCCGTCGGAACGCACCCAGATCAGCCGTACCGGCGGGCCGCCGAGGTCGGCGACCCACTCGTGCCATCGGCCGGCGTCGTGGACCTGCGAGGTGAACGGGCCGCCGAGCAGGACGGGGCAGCCGTGGGAGCGGATCTCCCTGGCCATGGCCGTGAGACCGGCGTACTCGTGCCGCTTGACATGCTCGTCGTACCAGGGGCCCTCGCGCTCGCCGTCCGGACGGCCGTGCGCGGCGAGGGTGGCGGCCACGAAGCCGCCGTAGGCGGTGTCCTTGTCCAGCAGTGCGGGGACCGGGTCGAGCCGGGCAAGCAGCAGGTCGCAGACCGTCGACTTGCCCGCGCCCGGCGGGCCGGACACCACCCACAGCGGCGCCGTCACACGACCACCACCAGCAGCAGCGCCCTCACGCGACCACCCCCACAGCGGTGCCGTCACGAGAGCACCGGTCCGAGCGCCCGCCGTACGGCCGGCGCCGTGGCCGCGTCGCGCACGGCCTCCTCCAGCACCGACCGGACCTCGGCCCGTTCCGCCAGCGCGGTCTCCTCGGGGAGCGCGGCCCGCTGGATCTCCACGACCTGCTCGGCGCCCAGCCGGAGCAGCCAGGAGATGTGCAGCAGTACGGCGAAGCGCCCCCGCTCGCCGGGGAGCGGGCCGTGCATCCGCAGCGGACGCCGCCTGGCCTGGGGCGTGTCGAAGACCAGGTGCCCGGTGCCTCCGAAGGGGTCGGCCCCGGCGTAGTGGACGGCCCCCACGGTGGCCTGGACTGCGGCGCCATGGCACATGCCACATGGCTCCAGCGAGGTGAGCAGGCCGTGGTCGTCGTAGCGCCGTCCGGAGACGAGCCCGGCGAGCGCGTTGACCTCCGCGTGCGCGATGTGGCTGCCCGCGAGCCGCCCCGGCGGGCCGTCGGTCTCGTGGCGGCGGCCCCGGCCCTCGGCGACGATCGCCCCGGCGGCGTCCACGGCCACCGCGCCGACCGGGGTGGACCCGGCGGCGAACCCCTCCCAGGCGAGGTCGAGCACCCGTTCCCACGCCGCGTCGTGCACCTCGATCATTCGTTCCCTTTCCCAGCAACGCGAAAGCGCCCGCCCTCCGCGGAGAGCGAGCGCCTTTCACGCGTGCGAACCGGTGTGCATGTCGCCTCTCGGCGAATGGCTCAACGCGGCTCCAGCCGAACGGTAGTCCGCGAAGGCAGATGTGGTGAGGCCCGGGGACATTGGACACACCGGCCACGTATCAGTCAACCACATCAGCGTCGGGCCTATTCCCGTCGAACAGCGGCAGAAAAACGCCGAAAACATTAAAGCCGGGCTCAGGCCGCGCCGATCTGAGCGAGGATGCCGAGCTGGTCTGACAGCGCGTGGACCAGTTCGATCGGGTCAGGACGGGTCAGACGGTGCTGGAGACCGAGATCGCGCTGGGCGTCGGTGGGCGGATCGTGCCGGATGGCCAGCCAGACGCCGTCGCGCACGGTGATGCGCCATCCGGGGAAGGTCGATTCCAGCGCGGCGAGGTGCGCCCGGTCGCGGGCGCTCAGATCGTCCATGTGACACCGGCCGACGCCCATGCCGTAAGCGTGGCCGGACGGCGCCCGGACGGCTTATGGTCATCCATTGGGTCGCACCTCTCTCGTGCGATCAAGGGGGCCCGCCGAGCGTTTGCGGCGTCTCGGCGGGCTTCCGTTTCGAACGCCGGGCCGATCGGCTCGGCGGCGGTATACCGGGTGTACAAGGCCCTGAGCAGGCCCCTCGCGGGACTATTATGCCGGTGAGTGAGTGCCCGGCGACGCTAGGCGACCAGATCGGCATGACATCGACCCACCGGGTCCGGGCTCAGCGAATCGCGTAGACGGCGACCCCCCGTTTGGTCAGCGTGACCGGCGTATCGACGCGCCGGGCGGCCCGCGCGGCGCGGCCGTGCGGCACACCCCGGGCGACCAGGTAGTCGCGCACGGCGTCTTCGTCGGGCAGGCGGATCAGCGGGAGGTCCCAGCGGTCCACCTCCACCTCGCCGAACACCCCGGCGACGATCTCCACGGCCTCCTCGGCGTCGAAGGCGGTCGGCGACGGCCGCCAGACGTCGGCGAGTTCCGGGGAGTCGGCCCTGGCGACGGTGGCCGCCGCGAAGAGCCCGCCCGGACGCAGCACCCGCCGGGCCTCGCGCAGCGCGGCGGCGGGATCGGCCAGGTGACAGAGGGTGTTGATCGCCACAGCGGCGTCGAACACGCCGTCGGCGTACGGCAGCGCCATGGCGTCGCCCCGGACGACCGGGCCCGGGTGCAGGCCGGCCAGGGCCATCGCCCCGTCGAGCCCGACCACCAGGCCGCCGGGCTCGCCGTCGGGGCTCCGCGCCGGCCAGGGCGGGTTCTCGAACGCCTCGGCCACGGCCGCGCTCAGCGCGCCGTCGCCGCAGCCGATGTCCAGGATCAGGCGGCTGCCCGCACGGGCGAGACGCCGTGCGACCAGCCCCGGGACGCCGAGGCCTGGGGCGTAGGGAAGCGCATGTCTTTCGGTCAATAAGGCGGCACGCAGGAACCCTTCGGGATCCGCGTCATGGTCGACAGGAAGCTTCATGCTTTTCTTCTCCGGTGGCAGCTCGATAGGGCGGATACGGCTGCGGCGGAAAGCCCATTCGATACGGCGCCAGGATAGGCCGTGACCTGCCCCGAAGCAATGCCTTGATTTCAGCGGGCCCACTGCAATTGCGGTAATCGTGCCGCGACAGCGGTCTGCGAATGTCAATGAAACTTGCAGCGATTTAGAAACACCGACATTTCACCCGCCGACACCAGGCCCCGAGCGTCCCGCCCGTAGGCAAAGGGAGGGTCAAGGTACGGTAAGGAGATCCCCCCAGCCAGACCGGATCGCCAACCAGAACAAGGAGTCTCATGTTCCGGAGGACCCGGAGATCGCTGTCGGTCCTGGCCGCGGCGGGGGTCGCGGTGGCGGCGCAGGTGGCGCTGTCCACTCCGGCCCAGGCCGCAGGTGGCTACGGCTGCGCCGGGCGCCTGGTCGGCACCTGGAAAGTGCCGCTGAAGGACGCGCTCGACGGCTCGACCTACTACCGCAGCGACATCAAGCTCTACTACGACTCGAACAGCGGCTGGAACTGCGCGGTGCTCGCGAAGCGCCCGGGACAGGCGCGCTATGGCGAGCGCACCCCGATGTGGATCCAGATGTACAACTCCCGCTGGGCCGAGGACAACTGGAAGAACAACTACGCCGACGATCAGGGCCGCTTCAAGTACTACGCGGGCCCCGTCCGGGTGTACGGTCGCAACCTCTGCGTGAGCATCCACGTACGCCACGGTGACCACACCGGCCCGGGCAACGACTACAACGGCGGACGCAGCGTGACGGGCGTCGCCTGCCGCTGACCGCCCGCCCGCCCGGCGGCGGCGTGGCCCCGCCGGGCGGGACGCCCGGCGATGATTCGCCCGCGAAGTTCACAACCTCGCCAATCCACCCGCAAAGTTTTCCGTGCTCGTCAAGATTGGTGTAATCGCAGGTCAACGCGCGATGCCGGGATCCGGTCAGCGACCGTGTCCATGTGCCGTTTCCCCTGCAAGGAGACGTGTCCGCAGGTCAGCAGAACCCCGGAGACGCCGGCCCGGCGTGGGCGCGCTCCCAGACGGAGGTCTCAGATGGGACGCATCATGCGCATGCCCAATGCGCTGAAACCACCATCAATGCTAGTCTCCTAAGCGATCTTCTCGGAGGTGGATTAACCGGTATATGTGACACGCGTGACGGCAAGCCTCCGGACACTCAGGGGTTGGGACGAGTGGGCATGGCCTCTAGAAACCGGTCGATTCGGTTCAAGATCTTTTTGTTACTGCTGCTACCACTCCTATCGCTGAGCGCCTTATGGGGATTCGTCCTTAATGTCACGGTCGGCGATGGTATGGCCCTGCTGCGCGCCGACACCCTGTACCAGAGCATCGGGGTCACGGCCACCGACCTCGGCGTGCAGCTTCAGGCGGAGCGTGCCCGCTCCGCCGTGGCGATCAGCTCGCGCGTGGTCACCAGCGACCTGGGCGCGCAGCGTGCCGCCACCGACGAGGCGATGCGCAAGTTCCGCGACGCCGAGGGCGCGGGCCGGGCGGAGGACCGGATCGGCGCCGAACTGCGCGCGCCGATCGACACGTTGCAGAGCCAGCTCGACAAGCTGCCCACGATCCGTGCCGGCATCGACAGCGGGCGCAGCGACCGGCTGACCGCGCTGACCGACTACAACGGCGTCCTGGACCGGGTCTACCGGCTCTACGACCAGCTCGTCGCCGTCCCCGACATGTCGATCTACCAGCAGGCCGGGGCCATGCAGGCGATGGGCAACGCCCGCGAGATCATCGCCAGGGAGAACGCGCTGATCAGCGGTGTGCTGATCGACCAGCGGATCTCCCCGCAGGAGCACAACGCGTTCACCGAGTACGTCTCCACCCGCCGGTTCCTGCACGCCCGCGGCCTGTCGGCGCTGGACGCCGAGCTGCGCGAGCCGTACGAGAAGCTGCTGACCTCGCCGGTCTTCTCCCGGTTCACCGGGCTGGAGGACCGCATCGTGGAGACCTCTGGCGACGGCT
This sequence comes from Spongiactinospora sp. TRM90649, assembly GCF_029382225.1. GTDB lineage: Bacteria > Actinomycetota > Actinomycetes > Streptosporangiales > Streptosporangiaceae > Spongiactinospora. Next base: position 27,682 of record NZ_JARLTC010000053.1, on the reverse strand, counting down.
CGCTGCCCGCCGAGGCCGACCGCTGGCGCACCACCGTGGACAGCGTCTCCGCCTCGCTGGACGAGCTGGGCACGTCCTCGTCGAACGTGCTCTCCGAGCGCTCCGGGTCGGTCGCCACCGGGATCATGGTCAGGATCGCCGCCGCCGGGGGCCTCGGCCTGCTGGCGGTGATCGCCTCGATCATCATCTCGATCCGCTTCGGCCGCCGCCTGGCGCGCGAGCTGGCCGGGCTGCGCAAGGCCGCCACCGAGCTGGCCGGGGTGCGGCTGCCGCGCATCGTGGAACGATTGCGACGGGGCGAGGAGGTGGACGTCGAGACCGAGGCGCCGCCCATCCACGCGACCGGTGCCACCGAGATCAAGGACGTGGCCGAGGCATTCGGATCGGTCCAGCGCACCGCCGTCGAGGCCGCCGTCGGGCAGGCCAACCTGCGGCGCGGCGTCGGCCAGGTCTTCCTGAACCTGGCCCGGCGCAAGCAGGCCCTGCTGCACCGCCAGCTCGCCCTGCTGGACGGCATGCAGCGCCGCACCGAGGACCCCGACACCCTCGACGACCTGTTCCGCCTCGACCACCTGACGACCCGGATGCGCAGGCACGCGGAGGGCCTGATCATCCTGTCCGGCGCGACGCCCGGCCGGGCCTGGCGCAAGCCGGTGCCGGTGATCGACATCCTGCGGGCCGCGGTGGCCGAGGTCGAGGACTACACCCGCGTCACCGTGCAGCCGGTGCCGAACACCGCCCTGGACGGCGCGGCCGTCGCCGACGTGACCCACTTGGTCGCCGAGCTGGTCGAGAACGCCACGGTGTTCTCCCCGCCGGAGACCACCGTGCTGGTCCGCGGCGACCTGGTCGCCAACGGATTCGCCATCGAGGTCGAGGACCGGGGCAGCGGCCTGCAGCCCGAGGAGTACGAGGCGATCAACGAACGGCTGGCCGGACCGCCGGAGTTCGACCTGGCCGACAGCGACCGGCTGGGGCTGTTCGTGGTCGGGCAGCTCGCCGCCCGGCACGGCATCCACGTGGTGCTGCGCGCCTCGCCCTACGGGGGGACGGTCGCGATCGTGCTCGTGCCCCGCACGGTGGTGGCCGAGTCGCAGGTGCCGGGGGTCGTCGTGCCGACGCCGCGCCGTACGCTGCCCGGGTCGCGCAGGCACGCGCGGAAGGCGGGGCGCGAGCCGGGTCAGGACGCGCCGCGCCAGCCCCTCACGGAGGGCGCGCACCGAACCCCCGAACCGGCGACGGCGGAGACCGCCGGTACGCCCGGTGACGTGGTGTCCGCACAGGCGCCGCCCGCCGCCGATGAGCGCGGGCCGTTCACGCCGTCCGAGGACCGTCCGGCGCTGCCCTCCCGGCGCGCACGGCGAGGGCTCGCCCAGCCCGCCGCCGAGCGGCCGTGGGAGCGGGAGCGGCCCGAGGAGAGCCCCGCAGAGAGCACGAAGGAAAGCACCGCCGTCCCTGTCGCGGGGACGGCCCGCAACACGCCGTCCGGCGCGGTCCCCGGCGCCGCGCCCGAACCCGAACCCGCCACCGAGGCGGAACTCGCCGAACCAGGCACCACCGAAGCCGGTCTGCCGCGACGCGTGCGGCAGGCCAACCTGGCACCACAACTTCGCCAGAATCCAGCGAACGACGACCAGTCGAGGCGGAAGGCGGACCCGGCGACCCCGGAGGATCCCCCCGACCCCGCCGACCGTTCTCCCGAGGAGGCACGTTCGATGTTCTCCGCCTTCCAGCGGGGCACGCAACGGGCCAGGGAGGACGCTGAATACGTTCACCAGACGACAGGCGACAAGAGGAACGAATGACCGCGCACCCGAACAATACCGGCGAGTTGAACTGGCTGCTGGACGACCTGACCTCACGGGTGGGCGCGATTCGCCAGGCTGTACTCCTGTCAACCGACGGCCTGGCCGTCGGCTCCTCCAGCGGACTGAGCCGCGACGACGCCGAGCACCTGGCCGCCGTGGCCGCCGGATTCCAGAGCCTGGCCCGGGGCGCGGGCCGCCACTTCGGCGGAGGCGACGTCCGGCAGACCATCGTGGAGATGGAGTCGGCGTTCCTGTTCGTCTCCGCCGCCGGGCAGGGCACCTGCCTGGCCGTGGTCTCCGAGTCCGACGCCGACGTGGGCCACGTCGCCTACGAGATGGCGATGCTCGTCAAACGAGTGGGCCAGCACATCGCGACACCGCCCCGGACCGGCTGATGGCGCAGGGCGACAACGACGTCGGCGGGGCCGGCGGGCACCAGTGGCTGGACGACGAGGCCGGGCCCGTCGTCCGCCCCTACGCCCTGATCCGGGGACGCACCCGGAGCACCGGCGGGCCGATCGACCTGATCGCCATGGTGGTCGCGACCGGGCAGCGCCGCCCCGGCGGAATGCCGCTCGGTCCCGAGCAGGAACGCATCCTGTCCATGACCCGGCGGGCCTGCTCGGTGGCCGACCTGGCCGCCGAGCTGGACCTGCCCATCGGGGTGGTCAGGGTGCTCCTCGGCGACCTCAGGGACCAGGACATGGTGATCATCCGGCCGCCCGCCGCGGCGGCGACCTTCGCCAGCGAGGCCGTCCTGAAGGAACTGATCAACGGACTCCGGGCGCTGTGAGCGCCCAGTAGCCCGTAGCCGCGTACGACGGGATCGTCTTACGAGAGGATCGTCCTGCGCCGGGAGTCGGCCAGGTCGGCTCTCGTGATCGTCGTGTCATAAGCCGTGCGCAGGGTCGCGGCCACCCGCCGGCCGGTCGTGCTCAGCGCCGCCAGCCGTACGGCGAGCAGCCCCAGGAACGCCACCTGCACGCCCAGCATCGCCCGCTCGGCCAGCCCGATCATCACCCCGCCGCCGGGCAGCGCGACGTAGACCGCCGCGAGCAGCCCGAAGCCGCCCGCCAGCGCGAGCCACTCCACGGGCCTGGCCAGGACGCGCCACCGCTCGTCGCCGTCGAACCTGGACACCAGCAGCCCCGCCGCCGCCGGCAGGACCGCGAACGACATGACCGACATGATCGGCACGACCCGATTGGCCTCCCCGATCCACCCGTCGAGCGTCAGCGAGACGGGCGCGACCACCAGCATCACTCCACCCCACGCGCCGATCAGCCGCTCCGGTGCCCCCCGCACCGGAGCCCCCGCCGTCCGCAGTCCCGCCAGCAGCGCGATCGCGGCCACCCCGAGAGAGAACATCGCGAAAGCCGTGGCCCCCCCGCGCTCGGCCATCGCGTACTCACCGATCGTCGAGCCGAGCACGTCGAGACGCTGGTCGGCGTCGATCTGCCCGAGGGCCATCGCGACCACGGCCGCGACGATGCCCAGGCAGGCGATCAGCGGGTACATCCCTCTCATGAGCAGCATGGGAAGAGCATCCCGTGTGGGGCCCGGCCCCGGCATCCGGCGGCAGCCCTGAGCCGCCCCTGATCCCTACCCCGAGAGCCCGGGGTACGCCAGGGTCCGAACCCTGGCGTAGTTCTCCCGCACGCCGGGGGCCGGCTCGCCGTCGTGGACCTCTCCGGCGCCGATCTCCCAGACCGGAGGCTCGGCGGTGCCCGCGAGCGCCCAGGCGGCCTGCCGCGCCGCGCCGTCCGCGACGTACTCGCCGGGCTCGGGGACGAGCACGGGGCGCCCGAGGACGCGGGGCGCGATCTCCCGCACCGCCCGCGACCGTGCCCCGCCGCCGATCAGCAGCACCCGCTCGGGGGTCAGGCCGAGCGCGTCCACGGCGTCGGCGAGGTGGCAGAGCAGGCCCTCCACGGCCGCTCTGGCCAGATGGGCGGGGGTGGCCGTGGCCAGGGTGAGCCCGTGCAGGGATCCGGTGGCGGCGGGCAGGTCGGGGGTGCGCTCGCCTTCGAGGTACGGCACGAGCGTCAGGCCGCCCGCCCCGGCGGGGACGGCGAGCGCCAGCTCGTCCAGCGCGCCGAGATCGACCCCGGCCATGGCGGCGGCCGCGTCGAGCACGCGTGCGGCGTTCAGCGTGCAGGCCAGCGGGAGGAACCGCCCGGTGGCGTCGGCGAACCCGGCCACCAGCCCGCTCGGATCCCGGCTCGGCACCTCCGCGACGGCGAACGCCGTCCCCGACGTCCCCACCGAGACCACTACATCCCCCACCCGCGCCCCGACCCCCAACGCCGCCGCCATGTTGTCCCCGGTCCCCGCCCCCAGGAGAATCCCCGACGCCACGCCCGCGTGAGCGGCCGGGGGAAGGACCTTGGGGAGGAGGGGGGTGGAGCCGAAGGCGAGGTGGAGGAGGTCGGGGCGGTAGGCGGCGGTGGTGGGGGACCAGTAGCCGGTGCCGGAGGCGTCGCCCCGGTCGGTCACGAGGGTGGTGAGGTCGCGGGATCCGGTGAGGCGCCAGGTGAGCCAGTCGTGCGGCAGGCAGACCGCCGCCGTACGGCGGGCGTGTTCCGGCTCGTGCTCGGCGAGCCAGCGCAGCTTGGCGATCGTGAACGCGGCCAGTGGCACGCTGCCGACCGTCTCCGCCCACGCCGCCGGGCCGCCCTGTTCGGCCACCAGGTCGGCCGCCGCCCCCGCCGAGCGGGTGTCGTTCCACAGCAGCGCGGGCCGTACCACCCGCCCCTCGCCGTCCAGGCAGACCATGCCGTGCTGCTGCGCCGCGACGCTGAGCGCGGACACGTCGCCGAGCCCGCCCGCGCGCTCGATCGCCGTGGTCAGCGCCGCCCACCAGGCGTCCGGGTGCACCTCCGTGCCCTCGGGATGGACGGCCCGGCCCGCCCTGACCCGCACGCCCGTCTCGGCGTCCCGGATCACGACCTTGCAGCTCTGGGTGGAGGAGTCCACCCCCGCGACCAGGGTCATGCGCTCAGCCTCGCACGCCGAGCAGGTGCTCCATCGCGAGCCGGGACAGCCGGGTGAAGTGGTAGCCGCGCGCCGCCGCCGCGTCCGGGTCGAAGTCGTCGCGGGCCAGGTCGGCGAGCGTCTCGCCGGGGGCGAGGGTGGGCCGGGCCAGTTCGCCCACCCGGGCGTCGGCCAGCGCCGCCTGGACCTCGGGGTCGGCACGGTACGCCCGGGACCTCTCCTTGAGGATCAGGTACATCCGCATGTTGGCGGCGGCCGACTCCCAGACGTCCGCGGCGTCCTCGGTTCTCGGCGGCTTGTAGTCGAAGTGCCTGGGGCCGTCGTAGCCGCCGCTTTCCAGCAGGTCCACCAGGAAGAACGCGCTCTGCACGTCGCCGTGCCCGAAGATCAGGTCCTGGTCGTACCTGGGCCCGTGCTGGCCGTTCAGGTCGATGTGGAACAGCTTGCCGTGCCACAGCGCCTGGGCGACGCCGTGCACCATGTTCAGCCCGGCCATCTGCTCGTGCCCGACCTCGGGGTTGAGGCCGACCCGCTCGGGGTGCTCCAGCTCGCCGATGAAGGCCAGCGCGTGCCCGATGGTCGGCAGCAGGATGTCGCCGCGCGGCTCGTTGGGCTTGGGCTCGATGGCGAACCTGATGTCGTAGCCGCGCTCCACGACGTAGCCGCAGAGCAGGTCCATGGCCTCCTTGTAGCGGGCGAGCGCGGCCCTGACGTCCTTGGCCGCGTCGGACTCCGCGCCCTCCCGGCCGCCCCAGCACACGTAGGTGGTCGCGCCCAGTTCGGCGGCGAGGTCGAGGTTGCGGATCACCTTGCGGATCGCGTGGCGGCGGACGTCGCGGTCGTTGCTGGTGAAGGCGCCGTCCTTGAAGACCGGGTGGGTGAACAGGTTGGTGGTCGCCATGGGCACCTTGAGCCCGGTCTCCGCGAGGGCCTTGCGGAAGTCCTCGATGGCGCGCCCCCGGTCGGGCTGCACGGCGGTCAGGTCGTCGTCGTGGAAGGTGACGCCGTAGGCGCCCAGTCCGGCCAGGCGGTGGACGCTCTCCACGGGGTCGAGCGGCGGGCGGGTGGCGTCGCCGAAGGGGTCGCGCGCCTGCCAGCCGACCGTCCACAGGCCGAACGTGAAGCGATCTTCGGGAGCCGGTGTGAAGGCGTCCATGGAGCCGTCCCCTGAATTAGTCTATCTTGTGGACTAAATGGTCGGCGAGGACGGCGCCCCGGTCAAGGCCCCAAGGTGGTCACCATGACGGAAGACGACGGGCGGGCGGCCGTCCGGCACGACGCCATGCGGGCCGGGAACCTCGCCCTGGTGCTGCGCGAGGTCGGCCGCAGGGGGCCGCTGACCCGCGCCGCCCTCGCCGAGATCACCGGCCTCACCAAGACCACCGTGTCCAGGCTGGTCGCCGACCTGCTCGACGCGGGCATGGTGCGCGAGTCCGGCGCGGTGCGGGGCGGCGAGCGGGGGCGTCCGGGCACCGCGGTACGGCTGAGCGGCGAGCGCGTGGCCGCCCTCGGCCTTGAGGTCAACGCCGACTACGTGTCGGTATGCGTCATGGACCTCACCCGCGCGGTCCGGGTTCGCCGTACACAGGCTGTGGACAACCGCGACTCCGAGCCGGAGAAGGTCCTCGCCGGGCTCGGCCTGGTGGCCCGCGCCGCGACGGCCGAGGCGGCCGGGCTGGGGCTGACGGTGGGTGGGGCCGCGCTCGCCGTCCCGGGGCCGGTCGATCCGGCGATCGGCCTGCTGCACCACGCCCCCAACCTGGGCTGGCACGACCTGCGCCCGGCCGGGCCGCTCGGGCTCGACGTGCCGGTCGCCGTGGACAACGAGGCCAACCAGGCCGCGCTCGGCGAACTGTGGTTCGGCTCTGGAGAGCCCGACTTCCTCTACGTCTCCGGCGAGATCGGCGTCGGCGCGGGCCTGGTGTCGGGCGGGCGGCTGTTCCGGGGCGCGCAGGGGTTCGCGGGCGAGCTCGGCCACGTCGTGGTCGATCCTGGCGGGCCGTCCTGCCGCTGCGGCGGTCAGGGGTGCCTGGAGCGCTACGCGGGGCAGGACGCCCTGACGGCGGGCCGTGCGGACGGCATCGCCGGGCTGACCGCCCGCCTGGCGGCGGGCGACCCCGAGGCCCTGGCCACCTGCGGGCGCGCGGGCCGGGCCCTGGGCACCGCGCTCACCTCGGCGGTCAACCTGCTCGACCCGGGCACGATCGTGCTCGGCGGGGTGTTCGCCCCGCTCTATCCGTGGCTGGCGGCCCCGGCGGCCGAGGCGCTCACCCGGATCCGGCACGCCGTGCCCCGCCTGGTCGTCTCCAGCCTCGGCCCGGAGGCGGCCACGCTGGGGGCGGCGGCGCAGGTCATCGAGCACATCCTGGCCGCCCCTGCGGCCCTGGTGGCCCCGTCGAGGTTCTGATTCCCGGAAAATCCGCGAAGGGCGGGCAACCCGAGGGGGCGAAGGGGCGTCTTTAATGCGCTGGACTCGGGGGATTCATAGCGTTTTCCGGAGGGATTCTTTCGTGCGTCACAGTGTCGCGTTAGGTTGCGCGGTCGTCGCGCTCGCCGTACTGGCCCCCGTCTCGCCCGCAGGGGCGACGGCCGCACCGAAGGTGATGTTCACCCGCGTCCACTTCGACAGCCCCGGCTCCGACCGGGGCGGCAACCAGAGCCTGAACGGCGAGTACGCCGTGATCAAGAACACCACGCGCTCGCGGATCAACCTCGAAGGCTGGATCCTGCGCGACGCCAACGGCTTCAAGTACGAGTTCGGCCCCGTGGCGCTCAAGGCGGGCAAGCAGCTCGTGATCCGCAGCGGCCAGGGCGACGACACCGGGACGACCGTCTACTGGAACCGCCGCTGGTACGTCTGGAACAACGACAAGGACACCGCGACGCTCTACAACGTCGCACGCCGCAAGGTGGACCAGTGCTCCTGGCGGGTCTCCGCCTCAAGCGGCCCCGACTACACGCTCTGCCGCTGACGCAGGTGCGCGCCGGTCATCCCGGCCGCCAGGCAGGCCACCGGGATGACCGGCAGCACGTAGCGGTGATCGAAGTCCAGCGCGGCGACCGGGGCGACCAGCAGGAACAGCGCCGTCAGCCAGGGCAGGAGCGCGGTGCGGCGCGCGATCACCGCGCCGACCCCGCCCAGTAGCAGGATCACCCCGATGAACGGCCCGCGCAGGTAGGCCGGGTACTGGTAGGCGATCAGGAACGACGCCCACGGCTCGACCGACCGCAGGCCGCGCAGGTCCGGGTCGTACTCCCGGCGCATCTGTTCCACCAGGGGGTAATCCGGCAGCGCCCAGTCGCCCCTGGCGAATCCGAAGGCGGGGGTGACCCGCTTGGGATGCGGCACGGGCGTCCAGGCGAAGGTGAGCGCGGTGTCGCGGGCGACGTGCGCCAGGTAGTCCAGCGGCTGGGCGGCGATGGCCCGCAACGCGAAGGAGCGGGCCAGGTCGTTGTTGGCGTCCCGGCCGCCGGGCAGCAGGTTGATCGCCGAGCCGGGGGCCCAGACGTACTCCGAGGCGGCGTCCACGACCGTCCCGTTGGGGCAGAGGCGCGCCTCTGCGGCCGGAGGGCGGATGACGGCGCAGTCGGCGAACGTCATGGTGCGCGCCCACAGCGCGACGCCGTCCGAGCCGCTCAGCGCGAAGCGGCCGTGATGGGCGTGGTACCAGGTGGCGTAGGCGGCCAGCGGCAGCAGCCCGGCCACGGCCATGGCGGCCAGCGGACGCCACCCGGCCCGGCGTACCGCGAGCACCACGAGGAAGAGGCCGAGCAGCGGCACGGCCACCGTGCGCGTCAGCCCGGCCAGCGCGAGGAGCAGGCCCGCCGCGACGCCCGCCCCCGTGGAGAGCGACGTGACGGCCCTGCCGACGACCGCCAGCGCGGCGACCACCAGGAAGATCAGCATCATGTCCGAGAGCACGGCGTGCTCCAGCCGCAGGAACGACGCGTCGAACAGCCCCGGCACGGCGGGCAGCGTCGCCGCCCACCCCGGCAGCGACGCGCGCCGCAGCATGGCGTAGATCATCAGCCCGACGCCCAGGCCCATCGCGTGCTGCACCCCGACGACGACCCCGACGCTCTCGAAGGGCCGCAGCAGCGCCAGCAGCAGCGGATATCCCGGCGGCCGGAACCCCGTGGACGGCTCCGGATGGACGGCCAGGTAGAGGTAGGAGAAGGAGTCGCCCCAGTAGAGCTGGGCGGGCCGGTAGCCGAGCATGGTCACCACCCGCAGCAGCGCGGCCAGGCCCAGGACCACCGCGAAGAGCAGGTGCCCGCCGAGCGGGGCCGGACGCTCCCCGGCGCCGGGCATGGGTGGAGCCAGGGTGGTGTTTGCGAGCATGCTTGATCCCGTCGTGAAGAGGGCATGCGTCGGCGACGGACGGCATGCCGGACAGACCCACCGGCGCACGGGCACGGTCGGCCGATCAGGCGGCCGGTGGGTGTTGGAGGAGGCTCACGCCAAAGGAGCCAAAAGGGTCAGATCGCGCGCGACACCCGCAGCAGAGCGGTGTCCGAGGAGGTGAGAACCCCCGCATGGACATACCAGGAGCCGGGGACGTCCGGCTTCGGTCCTTGGGACGTGGTGTAGCTGAAGAAGACGACGCCCTTCTCCCGCAGCATCGCCTCGACGGCGCTGACGCTCCGCCGCGCGTACGGCATGCGGAACAGCGGCTCCCCCGGGTCGTCGATCGGCGCGAGCGTCTCGTACCGCTCCCCCGGCCTGGCCGGGCGGCCGAGGAGGATGACGCCGCCGCCCCGGTAGTCCACCGGCACCCGGAGCCCGATCGGGCAGCCCGCCCGCCCGCAGTCGGGCCAGGCGGCGATGGCGGTGATCCGGCCGTCCGCGCCGGACGGCACGCCCGTCGCCCGGAAGATCCTGGCGTCCGGCACCACGATCTGGCCCACCCGGCTCACGGGGGCGGCCTTGAGCTGGATCGCGAGCCGGATCCCCGCCCGGCTGAGCTGCTCCTGGTACTGCCCGGGATCGGCATAGGCGTCGATCACAGTGATCGTGAAGAACGCCCCCTGCCGCTCGATCTCCAACGCCTGCGCGGGCGACGGCCCCCCAGCGAACGTCACAAGCGCGGTAACGAGCGCGACCACGACCGGCAGCACGAGTCGGGGCAGTCTGAGGCGTCGTGTTGGGGCCGGGGCCGCGACCGGCGTGGCTGTGGCGGTGATCTCGTCGAGGAGGGCGCGGGCGCCTGGGGTCATGCCGGGGCCGGGGTCGCGGGCCAGGTCGGCGACCATGCGGTCGATGTCGGTCGTCATGGGCGCCCCTTCGCGAGTGCCACGGCGCGCGCCCCGTATCGCGCGAGGTCGAGTCCGGCGCAGGCCAGTTCGGCGGCCAGGCGTTTGCGTGCCCGGTGCAGCCGGATCCGTGCCGCGCCGCCGGAGCAGCCGAGCACGGTGGCGATCTGACCCGAGGTGAGCCCTTCCCACACGGCGAGCGAGAGTAGTTCCCGGTCCGCCTCGCCGAGCCGGGCGAAGGCGTCGCGTACGGCCTGCGGCGCGGAGGGCCCCTCGGGCTCGGTGCGATCCCATTCGGCGAGTTCGGCGCGCAGGCGTTCGGCGAGCGCGGAGCGCCGCGACTCGCCCCGCCGCTGGTTGGCCAGGACGCGGCGGGCCACGCCGTACAGCCAGAGGCGGGCCTGCTCCCCCTCGGGGAGGTCGTCCGCGCGCCGCCAGGCGGTCGCGAACGTCTCGGCGAGCGCGTCGGCCGCGTCGTCCGGGGAGTCCGTGCGCCGCCGGACGTAGCCGAGCAGGTCCGGGTAGTGCGCCTGGTAGATCTCCTCGAAGCGCTGCTTGCGGTCAGGTGGGCCCACACTGCCACCTTTCGATGAGGGCTCGCTCGTCTACCTTGCACATGTCCGGATGAACACAAGTGTTTCGCGCTATCTCACGACTTGCCGTAAAGACACTTTTCACAACCGGCCGTGTCAGGATTGTTGACCATGGGAACTAGCCCTGCATGACGACGCCCCCCACCTCCGAAACCGGACAGGTCTCCCTCAAACAGGCCATCGGCCCGAAGCTCCTCATCCTGTTCATCGTCGGCGACATCCTGGGCACCGGCGTGTACGCGCTCACCGGCTCCGTCGCGGGGCGGATCGGCGGGGCCCTGTGGATGCCGTTCCTGTTCGGCTTCGTCATCGCGCTGCTGACCGCGATGTCGTACGTCGAGCTGGTGACGAAGTATCCGAAGGCGGCGGGGGCCGCGCTCTACACCCAGCGCGCCTTCAAGATCCCGTTCTTCACCTTCATGGTGGCGTTCACCGTGATGTGCTCCGGGCTGACCTCGGCCGGCGCCGCGTCGCTGGCGATCGGCGGCGACTACCTGGCGGAGTTCGTCACCGTGCCCGCCGTCGTCGTCGGGATCGTCTTCATCGTCGCCGTGGCGCTGCTGAACTACCGGGGCGTCTCGGAGTCGGTGAAGACCAACATCGTGCTCACCGTGGTCGAGCTGACCGGCCTGCTGGTGATCATCGGCATCGGCGTCTACGCGGTGGCCACCGGCATGGGCGAGCCGGAGCGGCTGGTCCAGATCGAGTCCGGCGACGCGGGCGGGCTGCTGTTCGCGCTGCTCGGCAGCACGGCGCTGGCCTTCTTCGCGTTCGTCGGCTTCGAGGACTCGGTGAACATGGCCGAGGAGACCAAGCACCCCTCGCGCGACTTCCCCCGGGCGATCTTCCTCGGCGTGGCCATCACCAGCGCCATCTACATCCTGGTCGCGATCACCTCGTCCCTCCTGGTGGACTTCCGCGTGCTGGAGGACTCCACGGGGCCGCTGCTCGAAGTGGTCAAGGCCGGTGGGCTGAGCTTCCCGCCGCAGGCCTTCGCGATCATCGCGATCTTCGCGGTGGCCAACTCCGCGCTGATCAACATGATGATGGCCTCCCGCCTGGTCTACGGCCTGGCCAACGAGCGGGTCGTGCCCAAGGGGCTGGCGTGGGTCGATCCGCGCCGCCGCACGCCGGTGATCGGCATCGTGTTCACCACCCTGCTGGCCATCGGGCTGATCTCCACCGGCGGCATCGAGGGGCTGGGCGACACCACCGCGTTCCTGCTGCTGTGCGTGTTCACCGTGGTCAACGTGGCCGTACTGGTGCTGCGCCGCGACGAGGTGGAGCATTCGCACTACCGCGCCCCGACCGCGCTCCCGGTGATCGGGGCGGTGCTGGCGCTGGTCCTGGCGAGCCCGCTGACCGGCCGACCGGTCGAGGTCTACGCCCGCGCGGGCGTGCTGCTGGCCATCGGGCTGGTGCTGTGGCTGGTCAACCGGGCGCTGCTGCGGCGGCACACCCGGGCGACCGCGCCGGCGGAGTAGCCCGTTCACATCAGGTTTGCAGGGGGATCCGTAGCTTCCCCCCATGCGCAGACCCCTAGCGGTGATCGCCGCCGCCGCGCTCACGGCCGCGGCGTGCAGCACCCCATCCGAACCCGCGCGACCGTCCGCCGCGAGCGGCGCGGCCCAGTGCGATCCCGAGATCGCGTCCGAGCTCCGCGCGTGGGCGAAAGCCGGGTTCAGCGGCTCGATCGCGATCTCCACGGACGGGCGTCCCCGCTGCCTGGCCGCGTACGGCACCGCCGACGACGCCGCCCGCGCCCCCAACACCCCGCAGACCGTGTTCGACATCGGGTCGATCACCAAGGCGTTCACCGCCGCCGCCGTCTTCGCCCTCGCCGAGGAGGGCGGGCTGTCGCTCGACGACCGGGCGGGCGAGCTGCTCCCCGGGCTGAAGGGCCCGGCGGCCCGGGCCACGGTCCGGCAGTTGCTGCTGCACACCTCCGGCCTGCGCGGCTCGTACGCCGCCGACGACCAGCCGGTCGGCGCGGACGCCGCCCTCGCCGGGATCGGCGGGCTGGAGGCGGCCTTCCCTCCCGGCGAGGGCTACCTCTACTCCAATGCCGGATACACCCTGCTGGCCCTGATCGTGGAGAAGGTGTCCGGCACGACGTTCCGCTCGTACGTGGCCGCCGAGGTGCTGCGGCTGCCCGGCGGCCGGACGGCGGGCGGCTTCTGGGAGGGGCAGCCCGCCGCGCCGGGCCCCCGGGCGGTCGGCGTGCTCGACGACGGCACCCCCGGACGGCCGGGCGGGCGCTTCGCGGGGCCGTACTGGGCGATCGAGGGCAACGGCGGCCTGGCCATGACCACCCGCGACCTCGCCGACTGGACCCACGCCCTGTTCACCGGAAAGATCGTCTCCCCCGCCTCGGCGAAGTCCCTGGCCACCCCCGGCGTGGAGATCGAGGAAGGCCGGTCGGAGACCCCCGGATGGGTCGCCGTGGACGCCGAGGTGTTCGGCCTGCCGTTCCTGACCGCCTCCGGCGGCGGTGGCGACGCCGGCCAGACCGCCACCGTGGTCTGGGTCCCCGGACGGCGGATCGCGATCGCGATCGCGGCCAACAGGCCGAAGATCCCCGCCGGTGACCTGATGCGCGTGATCGGCCCGGCGCTGCTGGCCGGTGAGCCGCTGCCCACCCCCACCGGCGAGAGGGTGGATCCCGGCGACCTCGGCGCTATCGTCGGGACCTACGAGCTGGACTCGGGAGGTTCCTACGACGTGCGCACCGCCGACGGCAGGCTGCTGGTCACCCCGAGCGGCGTGGACGCCGTCCGGGCGCTGTTCCCGCCGCGCGGGCTCACCCGCGCCGAGCTGGGCCGGCACGAGCGCCGCGTGCTCGCCCTGCTGACCGGCGCCACCCGGGAGGGCCGCAAGGAGAGGGCCGCGATCGAGGAGTCCGGTGGCCCGATCAGACGTGTCCGGCCCGCCGGCACTCTGACAGCCGGGGGCGAGATCCGCACCTACGTCACCTTGACCACGGGCTCCCGGTCGATCCTGTGCTGGTACGCGGTGAACGAGGAGGGCGGCGTCGAGGCGTCGTCGGTGCCCGGCGCGCCCGCCCGGCTTGCCCTCCTGTCCACCGGGAAGAACCGCTTCCAGCCCGACGACCCGGTGGGCGTCGGGCCGCAGGTGCGCCTGACCTTCGAGGAGGGGACCATGAAGATCACCGGCCCGGACGGGCGGGCGACCGCGCGCCGGCGCGGCTGACCGGCCGTGCGGATCCTGCTCATCGAGGACGACCCCGACCTCGCCGGAATCGTCGCCCTCGGCCTGCGCAACGAGTCGTACGCGGTCGATCTGGCGGCGACCTGCCGCGCGGCGGAGGAGGCGCTGCGCACCACCGCCTACGACGTCGCCTGCTTCGACCTGGGCCTGCCCGACGGCGACGGCCTCGACCTGGTGCGGCGCCTGGGCACGGACGGCGAGCTGCGACGGCCCCGTCGCACGCTGGTGCTGACCGCCCGCGACGCGGTCGCCGACCGGGTGGCCGGGCTCGACGCCGGGGCCGACGACTACCTGGTCAAGCCGTTCCACTTCAGCGAGCTGGTGGCCCGGCTGCGGGCCCTGGCCCGCCGCGCCGACGACCACGGCACGCTGCTGCGGGCCGGGGAGCTGACCCTCGACCTGGCCGCCCACCGGGCCTGGCGCTCCGGCGCGGAGCTGGACCTCACCGCGCGCGAGTACGCCCTGCTGCGCTACTTCATGCACCACCCCGGCGAGCTGCTGTCCGCCGAGGACCTGCTGGAACACGTGTGGGACGCGCACGCCAACCCGTTCACCGCGTCGGTGCGGGTCATCCTCAGCCGGTTGCGGCGCAAGCTCGGCGACCCGCCGCTGATCGCCACCGTCACCGGCTCCGGCTATCGGCTCGGACGGCCCGCGCCGTGACGCGCCTTCTGGGCTCGCTGCGGATCCGCCTGGCCGTGCTCGGCTTCCTGGCCATCTACCTGCCCGCCCTGCTGCTGTTCGGCGTGGTCCTGGTGACCGAGGTCGAGACGGTCGAGACGAGCGTCGTGGACGGGCGGAACACCACATCCGAGTCCACGCACAGGTCGCCGGCGCTGACCTGGACCATCGTGGGCCTCGCCCCGGCCGCCGCCGGGCTGTCCTGGTGGTGGGCCGCGCGGGCGACCGCCCCGATCGAGCGGGTCCGGGCGACGGCCGACGAGATCGGCGGCACCGGGGGCACCGGGGACACAGACCTGGGCCGCCGCATCGCGCTGGCGAGGGGACCGGCCGAGGCGATGGCGCTGGCGGCGAGCTTCGACGCGATGCTCGACCGGCTGGAGCGGGCCGCCGCGGCGCAGTGGCGGCTGATCGACGAGACCAGCCACGAGCTGCGGGTCCCGCTGTCGGTGCTGATGGCCAACGCGGAGGTGCTGCTGGCCCACCCGGATCCGACCGTCGAGGTCTACCGGGAGGGGCTGGTGCGGTCGCTGACGGCGGCGGAGCGGCTCCGCACGACGCTCGACCAGTTGTTGACCGACGCGCGCACGCGGGCCCGTGCCGTCGAGCGGCGTCCGGCCGACCTGGTGGCGCTGGCGCGGGACGTGACCGAGCAGGCCGGGGTACTGGCGGCCAGGAAGGGGATCACCGTCACCGTGGCGGGGCCGGACGACGCGGTGTGCTCGGTGGACGAGCCGACCGTCTCCCGCGCGCTGGCCAACCTGCTGGACAACGCGATCAGGTACGCGCCCGGGGGGTCGGGCGTGGAGATCACCGTGGCGGTGGACGGCGGGACGGCCGAGGTCGTGGTGACCGACCACGGGCCGGGCATTCCCGTCGCCGAGCGTGAGCACGTCTTCGAGCGCTTCTGGCGCGGACGGCGCGACGTGCCGGGCACCGGGCTCGGCCTGCCGATCGCGCGTCAGGTCGCGCTCGCCCACGGGGGCGATCTCACGCTGTCCGCCCCCGAGGGGGGCGGATGCGCGTTCCGGCTCACCCTGCGCCGCTGACCGGACCCACCGCGACCCGCCGCCGGGCGAGCCTGCTGGCCGCGACGAACGCGTCGGCGATCTCGCGGGCGGCGTGCTCGGCCGGGGTGACGTTGGTGGCGATCCGGAGGTGGAACCGGAGGTCCGCGGCCGGCGGGACCGCCCCCACGGCGTCCTGCCGGCCCCGGAGCCGCGGGCCGCCGGCGTCGTCGGCCCTGCGCCGCAGCCGCTCGCGGCGGATCTCCGGGGGCGTGACCAGCAGGACCCGCACCCATTCGCCCATCACGGACAGCCCCTCGACGTCGCGAGAGGAGCCCACGTGGACCACGGGGACGAGCCCGGCCTGGGCGATGTGCTCGATGGGATGGCGGTCGATGACGTAGCGGTTGCCGTCACGGCGGGTGTCGGCGATGATGCGCCCTGCCGCGCGCAGTCGCTCGACCTGCTCGTGGGTGACCTGGTCGTGGTCGTCGGCGTGGTCGTCGCCGACCACGAGGCTGCGGGCCAGCACGAATCGGGGGTCGAGTTCGTGCAGCGCGCCGGTGACGGTGCTCTTGCCGCTGGCGGGCGGGCCACAGAGGATTATGCCGGTGATCCTCATGACGCGATCCGCTTAGGTCGATCCAGGTCGGCCGGAGCTCTTCCTCGTCTTCATCGCTTCCCTTCGCGTGCACCCGGGGGGACGTGCGGGACAAGTGGGAGGCGTGTGAAAACACGCTGTAAACATTAGTCAGGCGGCAGTGAAGAATCCTAGCTATCCGGTGCGGGCCCCGGAAAGCCCCGTTAACCAATGGGTTGAGCCACCTGGAATGAGAATCCGGGATCCGGGCCGGTCAGCGGCTCGCCATACCACTCAATACCGATCTAGCCCGCAACAATCCATAGCACCCTCCCATCCACGGCGTGTGCCATCGTGATCACCCGCCGGGGCCGGTCGGCGGCCCCGGCAGGATGCCGACCTGGCAATCGACCGCACTGATCACCTGTCCGGGACCGGCCGGCCGCGCGCCCCCGAACGCCGGCTCATACCGGCGCGGGATGCCCCTCGCCGGTTTCGGAGCCGACGGCCCGCCATGGAAATTCCGACCGAAATCTCTGGACAACACTGGATGACATACCAATTACCCGCGGCTTTCCTGAACGGACCCGATCGGCCACGCGCCGTGCAGCAGATCACGCGGATCGAGACGGGCCTTCAGCCGGGCCAGGCGCTCATGGTCGCCGGGTTCGAACGCCGACCGCACGGTGTCCTTGTCAAGGGGCCCATAACTGAAATTCAGCAGCGTGCCGACCGCCTCGCGCTCGAACGGCGCGACGGCGGCGCGGTGCGCGGCGCGGGCGGACTCCTCGCCGCCGGGCTCGACCGGTGAGAGCACGTTAAGCGAGTACCGCGCCGCGCCCCGGTGACCGATCGCGTTCGGGACGCGCGGCGGGCGGGCCAGCGCGCCGCCGAGGTGGCGGAACTGCACGACCGTCATCACCGGCGCGGACGGCCCGGTCGTCGCGAGCAGCGTGGCCAGGGTGTCCGGGTCGAGGTCGCGCAGCAGGCGGTTCCGCGACAGGTAGGCGTGCGGGTGGTCCGGCTCGTCGAAGATCGTCGCCGACTCGGTGTAGGGCAGCTCCCGCAGCGTGTCGCGCAGCGCCGGGCCGAGGGCGCGCAGCGGCTCGGTCAGCCGCCGTCCCTCCTCCTCGGCGCCCAGGTGGGCGATCTGGATCTGCGCGACGTACCGCCCGCGCAGCGGCTCGGGGATCATCGGCAGGTCCGGCATGGGCAGCAGGGCCACGGCCGAGGTCGTCTCCTCGGGCACGGTGGCCGTCCACCGGTGCCAAGCCGTCAGGACGCCCGGCACCCGCTCGACGTCGAAGTACAGGCCGCCGCCGTACAGGCGCTCCACCGGCACCAGGCCGATCTCCATGCCGGTGACCACGCCGAAGGCCCCGCCCCCGCCGCGCAGCGCCCAGAACAGGCCGGGCTCGGTGTCCGGCGTCACGTCCCTGATCCGCCCGTCGGCCGTCACGACGGTGAGGCGGCGGACGTGGTCGGCGGCGAAGCCGTACCGCCTGGCCATCAGCCCGACGCCGCCGCCCAGCGTGTACGGCACCGCCCCCACCCCCGGCGAGCTGCCCGACAGCGGCGCCAGCCCGTGCGGGGCCGCCGCCTCGATCACGCGCCCCCAGCTCGCCCCCGCCTCGACCCACGCGGTGCCCGCCACGGGGTCCACCCGGACGCCCGACATGCGCCGGGTGCTGATCAGGACACCGCCCTCCAGCGGCTCGCCGAGCCCGTGCCCGCCGGCCTGGACCGCGACCCGGAGCCCTTCCCGCGCGGCGTGCTCGACGGCGGCCCGGACGTCCTCTGCGCCGGTCGCCGCCACCACCAGCGCGGGCCGGTGCGCCGTGACCCGCTGGTAGCCGCCGCGCTGCTCGTCGTACTCCACGCTCTCCGGCGTGTAGACCGGCCCTTCGGTTCCCTTGAGTTCGCTCATGCGACCCAACCTAGGAGCCCCTTAGGACATAACTTGTCCTTGATGTGAGGCAATCTGGTCGCGTGGACTCGACGCGCAAGGACATGCCAGGACGGCTGCTGCGGCTGCTGTCCCTGCTGCAGAGCAGACGCGAGTGGCCGGGGGCCGAACTGGCCGACCGCCTCGGCGTCACGGTGCGGACGGTGCGCCGCGACGTGGAGCGGCTGCGGGCCCTGGACTACCCGGTCGAGGGCACCACGGGCACCGCCGGAGGCTACCGGCTGATCTCGGGCAGGAACCTGCCGCCGCTGCTGCTCGACGACGAGGAGGCGGTGGCGGTGGCGGTCGGGCTGGTGACGTCGGCGGGCGGGAGCGTGGCCGGGATCGAGGAGAGCTCCATGCGGGCGCTGGCCAAGCTGGAGCAGGTCCTCCCGGCGCGGTTGCGGCCCCGGCTCGCGGCGATGGGCGGCGTGACGGAGGCGGTGCCGTACCGGCACGCCCATCCGGCCGATCCGGCGACGCTCGCCGTATTGGCGTCCGTCTGCCGTGACCGGCGCGTCCTGACCTTCTCCTACCGCAGGCGGGAGGGGAGCGAGGAACGGCGCGTCGAGCCGTACAACCTGGTCTCCGCGCACGGCCGGTGGTACCTGCTCGCCTACGACCCCGGGCGCGAGGACTGGCGCACGTTCCGCGTGGACCGGATCGCCGAGCCCCGTCCGACCCACCACCGCTTCGACCCACGGGACCTGCCCGCCCGCGACGCCGCCGACTATCTGACCCGTTCCTTCGCCGAGGCGACCTACCGCCACACGGCCCGGATGACCGTCCGCCTGCCCGCCGACCAGGTGCGCGCCCGGGTGTTCGCCGGCATCCCCGGCGAGATCGAGGACCACGGCCCCGGCGAGTGCGCGATCCGGCTGACCGCCGACTCCCCCGAACTGGTCGTGCAGTACATCGCCGCCGTGGCCGCCCTCGGCGCGGAGTTCACTCTCCAGACCACGGACGAGATCACCCGGCGCCTGCGCGACCTGGCGGCCAGACTGGCGCCTTGACCGCTCTCCTCCCCCAGAGGCCGGGGCGTCCCCAGTGCGGGGGGACGCCCCGGCCCTTCTTTCGCCCCGCCCTTCTCTCGCTCCGGCCCAGGCCGGAGGGGCTGTGACCCAAATCACCTGGCTGCACAGGATGAAAGTTTGCGCATCGTGAAATTTTTGCCGGGCTTCGCCCGTTGTGCCCTTCGTGGAAAGCAGTGAGGAACTCGGGCGGAGGGACCGCAAGAAGCTCGAAACCCGGGCGGCGCTGGAACGCGCCGCGCTCCGGCTGGTGGCCGAACGGGGGCTCGCCGGAGTGACGGTAGAGGACATCGCGGCGGCCGTCGACGTCTCCTACCGGACGTTCTTCAACTACTTCCCGTCCAAGGAGGACGCCCTCATCGGCCGCGATCCGGTCGCCGCCGCCGAGCTGGCCAAGAATCTGGTCGCCGCTCCCGGCGACCTGCCGGTGCTCGGCGCGATGCGCCTGGTGCTGCGGGAGACGGGCGCGCGGATGCAGGAGCGGCGCGAGGAGTGGCTGCTCCGGCTGCGGGTCTTCGAGCGGAATCCCGCGCTGCTGGCCAAGCTGCACGCGGGAGGGGTCGAGACCGAGCGCGAGCTGATCGCCGCCATACGCGAGCGGCTCGGCGCCGGCCCCCTGCCCGGACCGGACGACCACGGCTACGCCGAGCTGGTCACCGCGGTCGCCCTGACGACCTTCCGGGTCGCCATGCTGCGGTGGAGCGCCGCAGGCGGCGAGTCCAGCCTGCCGGCCCTGCTCGACGACGCCTTCGACAAGGTCGCGGCGGGTCTTCCCGACCCCTGACCGCTCCCGGCTCCCCGACCTCCGACCTCCCGACCCACCCGTGCCCGTCGGTCACGGGCCCGGGGTGCGCCCTGCCGTGAGCGCGCACAGCCCCGAGAGACAAGAGAAGGAAGAATGACGACCACTGACGCCCAACCCGGTCAAGCGGACGCCGCCACCGGTCCCATCCCCCGGAGAAAGGTCCTCCAGGCACTGTCCGGGCTGATGGTGGGCATGTTCGTGTCCATCCTGGCCTCGACCATCGTGGCCAACGCACTGCCGACGATCATCGCCGACCTGCACGGCTCGCAGACCGTCTACACCTGGATCGTCACCGCCGAGCTGCTGGCCATGACCGCCACGGTCCCGATCTGGGGCAAGATGGCCGACCTCTACAGCAAGAAACTGCTCATCCAGCTCTCCCTGAGCCTCTTCGTGGCCGGTTCGCTGATCGCGGGCCTGACGCCCAACGTGGAGATCCTGATCGTCAGCCGCGTCGTGCAGGGCGTCGGCGCGGGCGGCATGTCGGCCCTCGCCATGATCGTGATGGCCGCCATGATCCCGCCGCGTGAGCTGGGCCGTTACGCCGGGATCTTCGGCGCCGTGTTCGGCGTCGGCACCGTCGCGGGCCCGCTCATCGGCGGCGTGCTCGTGGACACCTCCTGGCTCGGCTGGCGCTGGTGCTTCCTGATCGGCGTGCCGTTCACACTCATCGCGATCGTGCTGCTGCAGCGGACGCTGAAGCTGCCCGTGGAGCGCAAGCAGGTCAAGGTGGACTACCTGGGCGCGTTCCTGATCACCGTCGGCGTGAGCACACTGCTGATCTGGTCGTCGCTGGCCGGGCACCAGTTCGAGTGGGCCTCGCTGTGGACCGTCGGCCTGGTCGGCGGCGGCCTGGCGGTGCTGGCGCTGGCGCTGTTCGTGGAGTCGCGGGCGGCCGAGCCGATCATCCCGCTCAGCCTGTTCAGGAACCGGACGGTCACCCTGGCCACCGTGGCGAGCGTGCTGGTCGGCGTGGCCATGTTCGGCGGCACCGTCTTCCTCTCGCAGTACTTCCAGATCGCGCTGGGCAAGTCGCCGACCGTCGCGGGCCTGATGAGCCTGCCGATGGTGTTCGGCCTGCTGGTCTCCTCCACGGTGGCCGGGCAGCTCATCACCAAGTGGGGCCGCTGGAAGGGCTTCCTGGTCGCGGGCGGCGTGATCATGCTGGCCGGGATGGGCCTGCTCAGCACGATCGGCGGGGAGACCGGCGTCCCGGTGCTGATGGTCTACATGGCCGTCCTCGGCATCGGCGTCGGCATGCTCATGCAGAACCTGGTGCTGGCCGCGCAGAACGACGTGCCCGCGAGCGAGCTGGGCGTCACCACCTCGGTGCTCACCTTCTTCCGCAGCATGGGCGGCGCGGTCGGCGTCAGCGCGCTGGGCGCGGTGCTCGCCACCCGCATCACCGACCTGATGGCCGAGCGGCTGCCGATGCTGCCGGGCACCGGGTCGGGCGAGACGGCGGCCGTGCCGAACATCGCCACGCTGCCCGCACCGGTGAAGGCGATCATCCAGGACGTGTACGCCACGGGCACCGCCGAGCTGTTCCTGATCGGCGTCCCGCTCACCGCCCTGGCTCTGCTGGCCGTGCTCTTCATCAAGGAGAAGCCGCTCAACACGCTGTCCGGCGAGGAGCGGCTGGCCAAGGAGCGCGCCGCCGCCGGCAGCCACTGACCCGTCCCCAGGTCCTCCCGCCGCACCGGCGGGAGGACCTCCCACGGGTCAACGCCGTCTCCTTTGGGAAGGATGACGGCGTCTCCCCCATGAGCGTGGCTGTGGAGGAGAACATGACCGGCGTACCCCATGTGACGCTGAACAACGGGGTCACCATCCCGCAACTCGGTCTCGGCGTCTTCCAGGTGCCCTCGGAGACGACGTCCGAGGTGGTCGTCGCGGCCCTGGACGCCGGTTACCGCAGCGTCGACACCGCCGCCGCCTACGGCAACGAGGCCGACGTCGGCAGGGGGCTGGCAGCCTCCGGGGTGCCGCGCGAGGACGTGTTCGTCACCACCAAGCTGTGGAACACCGACCAGGGATACGACGCGGCGCTACGCGCCTTCGACGCCTCGGTGACCGCGCTCGGCCTCGACGTCCTGGACCTCTACCTGATCCACTGGCCCGCGCCCGGCAAGGACCTCTACCTGGACACCTGGCGCGCCCTGGAGCGGCTGCTCGGCGAGCGGCGCGTCCGGGCGATCGGCGTCTCCAACTTCCAGCCCGCGCACCTGACCAGGCTGATCGAGCGGAGCGACACCGTGCCCGCGGTGAACCAGATCGAGCTGCACCCGCTGCTCCAGCAGGCCGGGCTGCGCGCGTTCCACGCCGAGCACGGCATCGCCACCGAGGCGTGGAGCCCGCTCGCCCAGGGCAAGGTGCTCAAGGACCCGGCCGTGGCCGCCATCGCCGAACGGCACGGCAAGTCACCCGCCCAGGTCGTGCTGCGCTGGCACGTCCAGCTCGGCGACATCGTGATCCCCAAGTCGGTGACGCCCGCCCGCATCCGGGGCAACATCGACGTCTTCGACTTCGAGCTGTCCGCGGAGGACATGGCGGCCATCACCGCCCTCGAAACCGGCAAGCGCCTCGGTCCGGATCCCGACGCCTTCGGCTGACCTGCCCGCCTGCGGCGGAAGATCATGGTGAACTATGCCGTATGCGGCGATTCTTGCTTTTTGTCAACGTCACGCTGATCCTCTTATTCACGATCGCCCTGGTCACCGGCGGCCTGCTTGAGTTCGTCTACGCACCGGACGGGTACGTCGTCTACAACGGCTCCTACGAGCCGCTACGGAGCGTGCCGATGGACCCGGCCTACGAGGCCGAGCTGCGCATACGGTTCGACACGACAGGTGGCGCACTGGTCCCGGACCTGCATCAGCTTTCGTCCCTGCTGTTCATGGCGGCGCTGCTGCTCCGGATGATCCTCGCCCCCACCCTGTCCCAGCGCTTCCTCTGGTTCGCGCCGCTGGCCACGACCGTCCTGGCCATGGCCGCCGGCTTCCTCGTGCCCTACCCGGCGATAGGCGAAATGCCCGTTTACGGGCCCTACTCCGTGCACCTGCTGCTGGTGCTCGCCGTGCCCGTGCTGATGGCGTTCGCCTGGTGGCGGTCGCGCACTTCAACGGTTCCGGCCGCCGAGGCGTCTGGGGGGTGACACCGGAGAAGGGGCACCCTTGGACGACGACGCCCGCTTCGCACGCTTCGTAGCCGAACGGGCCGACGCGCCGCGATCAGACCGGCGCGTCGTGGAAGACGCTCTTGCCGGGGCTGAGTTCCAGCCATCCGGTGGTCCGCGACGGCACGAACCGGAAGCCCTCCAGCCGGGAGAACCCCTGGCCGTGGTACCGGGAGCCGACCTGGGAGTAGTCGAGCGACCCCGCCAGCCCGCGCTCGACCTGCCGCAGGTAGACGCGCATCCGCTCGCGCTGCTCGCCTTCGGTCGCCGCGAGGATCCGCTCGGTGAGGTCGCGGTAGCGGCGCTCGGTCTTCTCGATCAGGTCGCACAGGCGGTCCACGGACTGCTGGAGGGTCAGGCCGTCGTCCGTGACGGCGGTGTAGACCAGCGAGTGCTGGAAGTCGCCGCCGTCGCAGTACTCCTTGCGGAAGGTGAGCAGGTCGTTGACATAGGCGAAGTGGGCGCAGCCGACCCGGCGCACCTGGGCGAACAGCTCGGGCAGGCGCTCCATGTCGGCCGACATGTCGATGTCGATCGAGTACTCGCCCAGGTAGTGCACCACGTCGGCGGCCATGCTCCCCTCACGCATCGCCATGTACTCGTCGCGGGTGAAGGTCTCGCCCGAGGCGCGGGCCTCCACCTCGACGGCGGTGCTGCGGACATAGGCGTTCGTGGCGGCGGCGAGCCGGTCCCGCAGGCCGTCCGGCATCCGCGGGCACATCGCGCGCCAGGCGCTCGCCATGAAGCGGCCGATGAACGTGCTCCGCTCCTCTTCCGGGTCGTTGACGGCGGCGGCGAAATCGGCGAGCAGTTCGTCCATCCGGCCGTCGGTCAGGTAGCTCGTGTAAATACAGTCGTCAAGGACGATATGGGCCACCGCCGCGCGCGCGACATCGTGCATCCGGGTGTCGTCGGCGGCCGGATAGCAGACGCAGGCCCACCAGATCCCGTCCCGCAGGGTCGTCTCCAGGATCGCGCGATCGCCGCCGGACAGCTCGCCCAGCAGTTCCTCGGTCCAATCCTCGGCGAAGGCGTCCCACTTCGGGGTCAGCGGATGCCACGAGGAGCTGAGCATGCGGTCGATCTCACGCACGTGGACCCGGGTACCGAACGGGAAGATCCGCGATGGCGCGGGCCCGCCTCGGCTGTGGCTGACGACCAATTTCGTCACTCCCTCACCGGGCGTGCGGGCACGCCAAATTGCCCCCTAGACACCCAACAAATTAGCTTGTCACGCTATGTCAGGCGTATTTCTTCTCAGCCCATAATGAGAGGGTAAGCCGGATTCCGCAAGAAGGAATTCGGTACCTCAGAAGAGAGTCAGCGGCTCGGCGGGCTCCGGATCGGGCAGCGGCTTGACCTCCGGCACCAGCGCCCGCACCTCGTCGTGGAAGCGGCGGGCGAGCGGCAGCGCCTCGGCGTTGTCCGGCGTGTGCACGAACACGGTTGGCGACCGGCCCTCACGCAGCCACCCGGCCACCACGTCGACCCAGTGCCGCCACCCCTCCACGGTGAGGTCGGTGGCGTCGCGTCCCAGGTAGCGGACGATCGGCCGGTCGGTCAGCGCGACCGTGCGGCGGGGCACCCTCGGCTTCTTGGTCCACGCGTCGCGCTCGGCGTCGCTGGTCGGCGGGGTGCGAAAGAGCGTGGTGGTGTCGAAGGTGATCCACTCCGCCCCGGCGGCGCCCAGCACGCGCTCCAGCCGTCCGGCCGCGACGCCCGACGCGTCGCCGAAGAACGCCCGGTCACGGACCTCCACCGCGTACCTGTACGACTCCGGCAACCGGCGCAGGAAAGCGGCCAGCGCCCCGAGGTCTCCCGGCCCGAACGATCCGGGCAACTGCACCCACAGCGCGTGCACCCTCGGCCCCAGCGGCTCGATCGCCCCCAGGAAGGCGGACAGCTCCTCGTCGATCCCGGACAGGCGGCGCTCATGCGTGATCGTCTTCGGCAGCTTGACCACGAACCTGAAGTCCTCACCGGTCTGCCGCGCCCAGGTCTCCACCGTGCTCCTGGCCGGAGTCGCGTAGAAGGTGGTGTTGCCCTCGACGGCGTCGCACCACGAGGCGTACGCGCGCAACCGCTCCGCCGGAGGCAGCGGATGCGCCAGGAAGCGCCCCTGCCAGGGAGTGTGAGTCCACATCGCGCATCCCACATGAAGCCGCATCCCCCGACGCTATCCAACCCCGCACCCCCCGGCATCCCGTCCCCCGCCCGGGAACCGGGCCTCCCCCGGCGTCGCCCCGGACCACGACGAAGGCGCGGCCGTCACGGTCCCCGTTGGGCGTCGGTCAGGTCGGGCGGGGTCGCCGGAAGATAGCCCGCCAAACCCTCACCGGAACCGGGCGAACTCTCCACGCGCCTTCGCGCCGCCGCCATACCCGGCGGAGACCATGGCAAGAGCGATCATCTGCTCGAACCGAGGCGGTTCCATGTCAGACGCGAGTCACTCGTGGCGATCAGAGCCCTATATCCGCTGGGACCTGGTCACCGCCGGCGCCGCCGCGCCGAAGGTGTACGACGTGGCGCCCCGGGAAGGCTGGCCGGGCACGCTCATCGAGATCACCGGTTCGGAGTTCGCCCCGGACCGTGACGACAACCTCGTCGCCATCGGGGGCGAGCGCGCCCTGGTGGTCGAAGCGTCGGCGACGCGGCTGCTGGTGGTGGCCGGTGAGCACACCGAGACCGGGCCGATCATCGTGGAGACCGGCGGTTTCACCGCCGACGGCGGGGAGTTTCAGGTGTTGCCGTGGCCGGACCCCAACGATCCGTCCGCGCGGGGCGCGCCCCGCTTCTTCCACGGCCCCCAGCGGGGCAGCCCGCAGACCAACAAGAAGAACCAGCGAGTGAAGGTCCTGCTGACCTTCCCCACCGACCATGACCCTGACACCCCCGCCCAGCGCGCCACGCTGCGCAACACTCTCATCAACCGATTCGGCCTGGCGGCCGACTATTGGGACCGCGCCTCCTACGGTTCGACCACCTGGGACTTCGACCCCACCGACTGGATCGCGCTGACGAAGACCCGCCGTGACTACTTCTGGGAACAAGGCGACATCGACGACGCCCGCGCCGCGTACCTGAGCACCTCGCGGCGGCTGCTCCGCAACGGCACCAGCATCCTGCACACCTCCAACAGCCCGACCTGGTTCCGGATCGACCACCTTTCCCTGGCGACGTGCCCGGCACCCGACCTTGGTCGCCTGATCGCAGGCGGCCAGCATGGCGTTCACCGTGTCGGTGTCCACGCCCCTGGGCAATGCGCTCATCTGCCAGCTGGCGACCGAGGGCACGGCGTCAGCCAAGTCCCGATCCACGGTCCCGCTGACGAACAGGAAACGCAGCAACGTCCGCACCGAACTCGTCGTGACCTTCATCGACGAGGCCGAATACCGCCTCGACTCCGCGGTGATGAACGCGATGACCGCGGCGGAATCCAGCCCCTCCCACCGCAGCTCGTCCCCGGCCATCAAGGTCCGCAAGACCCCGCGAGCCACGTCCACGCGCTGACGGGCAGTCCTCTCCGCCAACCGGCGTTCTTGCAGCAGGTAGAGGAGATAAGGCCGCAGCGCCAACTCGACCGGGCAGAGGTTCTCCACCGGTCCGGCCTCCGGGATCACCCTGGCCTCCCGCAGGTACGCCAACTGCTTCCGCAACGACCGGATTGTCAGCCACCGGCGGGAGCCGCCAGCCCGACGCACCGCGACGAACCGCTCCAACTGCCGCTCGTCCAGCTCCGCAGGGCCCAGACCCTACGACTCCATCCAGCGACTCAGATGCGCCATCACATACGCGTTGTCCTGCGCGACCCGCGGCGTGTATCCCCACCGGACCACCTCGGCCCGGAACACCGCCACGTGCGACGCCAGCGGACCCGACACCCGAGCCGGATACCGATCAATCGCCATGTCTGCCTCCTTCGTCGGACTCACGAAGAAGACGAGCCATGCCCTCGGTTATGACGGCGTTCTCGGCCGCCGCGGCCCCGCCGACCAGCCACCCCGCAGCCGACCCCGCATAACCGGACGGCCCAGATAATGACCCTTACGGTCGGTGCGGATCAGCGTGCCGTCCAGAACCAGGTGGTGCAGTCCGTCCTCGCGGGCCCTGCTCACGGCCTGTCTGAACTTGGGGGAACGCGTCGACAGCAGTGTCACCGTCTCCTCCACGTGCCGCCATGCGGTCGTCGTCGACACGCCGAATCCCGCGCCGGCCATGTGGAAGGTCTCGCCTTTACGCAGGTGGACCAGGACCAGCAGGGCTTGTCTGCCGGGGTTGAGCCGTCGCCATGGCGAGCGGATCGCCTTGCGGTGCCGCCGGATGATCCCGGCCACGTAGTTGAGGGAGTGGGAGGACAAATCGACGGCGGCACGGTAGAACAGCACCTGGGCCCCTGGTTCAGTTGGATTGTTCTTGGTCGATCAACCCATCTACCAGGGGCTCTCTTGCGTCACTGGCCCTCCGGGCGAACCGCGATCACAACGTGATCAGGCCCCCACCGACAGGGATGTAGGGTCGGGAACTGGCGCGGTGGCGTCTCCTGACGGTAGGGCTCGGGGCCTGTCTTCCGCCGGTTTCCCGG
>NZ_JARLTC010000052.1 GCF_029382225.1 Spongiactinospora sp. TRM90649 | reverse complement strand
CGAGTTCTCCCTCGGCGGTGAACGGGGTCACCACGGGGGCGATGGACCCGCGTATGGTGCCCGGATCCGAACGGAACCTCATCCCCGCATCACTCCTCGTCTTCTTTCCACTGCTCGTACTCCCGCCGCCAGCGTGGGCCGAGCGGGTAGAGACCGTCGATCGGGGCTCCGCCGTCCACCTGCTGGTAGATGAAGCGCTCTTCGCGCTCCTGCGCGGTGGCCTCCTCGGCGATCTGGGCCACCAGCCCCGGCGGGATGACGACGACGCCTTCGGCGTCGCCCACCAGGATGTCGCCCGGCATCACCAGGACGCCGCCACAGGCGACCGGTACCTGGGACTCCAGGGGGACGTGACGCCGTCCGAGCACCGATGCGTGCGACACCCCGTAATAGGAAGGCATGTCCAGGTTCGAGAACGACGGGCTGTCCCGCAGGCCGCCGTCGGTGACCACGCCGACCGCGCCCCGGCGAAGCGCACGCAGGGCGAGGATGTCGCCCAGGGTGCCCGCGCCGTGGTCGCCGCGCGCCTCGATCACCAGGACCTCGCCCGGCCGGATCTCCTCGATGGTCCGCTTCTGGGCGTTCATCCCGCCGCCGATCCTGGCGAACACGTCCTCGCGCAGCGGCACGTAGCGCAGCGTCCGCGCCACGCCCACCATGCGCAGGTCGGGCCGGGCGGGGCGGACCCCCTCGATGAAGTGGTTGTCGATGCCGTGCGCGCGCAGCCGGGACGACAGCGTGGCCGTGGAGACCTCGCGCAGCGCGGCGGCGACGTCGCCGGGCAGGACCGGCGGGGGAGGGGTGCTGCCGTAGGCGGCGGCGCGGGTCTTCTCGTCGGTCTGGGGCTGCGCGCCGTATCCCGGCAGCGGCGAGCCGTCCTCGACGATCTTGTTGCACAGCTGTCCGGCGTTCTCCAGCTCGACCTCGACCACGTCGCCGGGCTGCACCACGCTCGCGCCCGCCGGGGTGCCCGCCAGGATGATGTCGCCCGGCTCCAGGGTCATCATCCGGGAGAGGTCGGCGATCAGCAGGTCGAACGGGAAGAGCAGCTCGTCGGTGCGCGCCTCCTGGACCACCTCGCCGTTGACGTAGGTGCGCAGGGTCAGGCGTTCGGGGTCGGCGTCGGCGGCCCATACGATGGACGGCCCGATCGGCGTGAAGCCGTCCTGGCCCTTGGCCCGGAGGTTGGAGCCTGAGTCGGTGTGCTTGAAGTCGTAGACGCCGAAGTCGTTGGCCGCGGCGTAGCCCAGCACGTGACCCAATGCCCGCTCCCGGGGCACTCGGTGCGCGCGCGTGCCGATGATGACGGCGATCTCGCCCTCGAAGGACAGCAGCTCACACCCGGCGGGCCGGACCACGGGACGGCCGGACCACGACAGGGACGACGGGGGCTTGAGAAAATATGACGGGTTGGAAGGACCCGCCGGAAGGCGTCCCCGTTCGGCCGCGCGGCTGCGGTAGTTCAGGTGGACCGCGATGATTTTGGCTGGTGAGAGGCCCAGCGGATGTTCCATCCCATGCCTTTCGGATCATATAGGACATCGTTGATGATACTTCGTGCAGCATAACCAGGCTATAGACAAAAATATCTGACTTCATACATGATTTCAGGTATGGGTCGGCACGGCCCCGGAGGGGAAGGGTTGCCCTCCGGCCCTGCGCCGATTCGGCTGTGGGGGGGAGCGCCTCCCGTTAGCGGGAGGCGCTCCTGGTCGACGTGGGAGGGGGCATGGTCCGCGGTCGCGCGCGGGCCGACCGGTCGGGGGAACGTCGGAAAGGGAGGCTGGCGATGACGGATTTGCTGGTCGGAGGCTTATGGGCTCCGGCTACGGGCGGAGGACGGTTCAAGACCGTTAACCCCGCCAACGGATCGGTGATCACGGAGTGCGCGGAGGCGTCCACGGCCGATGTGGACCGTGCCGTCGCGGCGGCGAGGGCCGCGCTGCGCGACCCCGCCTGGGCGGGCATGTCGCCGGCGGCCAGGGCCCGTCTGCTCTGGAGAGTCGCCGACCTCGTCGAGGAGCACGCGTCGGAGCTGGCGCTGCTGGAGACGAGGGACAACGGCCAGCCGATCTCGGTCGCCCGAGAGGTGACCGTCGCCGGGACGGCAGAGCACTTCCGCTACTTCGCCGGATGGTGCACGAAGATCGAAGGATCGGTACTGCCCGTCTCGTACCCCGACACCCTGCACTACACCCGCCGCGAGCCCGTGGGGGTGTGCGCGCTCATCACGCCGTGGAACTTCCCGCTGATGATCGCCGCCTGGAAGCTCGCCCCGGCCCTGGCCTGCGGTAACACCGTCATCATCAAGCCCGCCGAGCAGACCCCGCTGAGCACGGTGCGGCTCGTGCAGCTCATGGAACGCGCCGGTTTCCCGCCCGGAGTGGTCAACCTGCTGACCGGCGGCCCCGCCGTCGGCGCCGGGCTCGCCGTGCACGACGACGTGGACAAGGTCTCCTTCACCGGCTCCACCCGCGTCGGGCGCTCGCTCGTCTACGCGAGCGCGGGCAACCTCAAGCGGCTCACCCTTGAGCTGGGCGGCAAGGCCCCCAGCGTGATCGCCGCCGACGCCGACATCGACGCCGCGGTGGCCGGCAACGTGCAGGGCGCCCTGTTCAACAGCGGCCAGGTGTGCGCCGCCTACTCGCGCTTCTACGTCGATCGCAAGCGCGCCGACGAGTTCACCGCCAAGATGGCCGACGCCGCGTCCGGGCTCAAGCTCGGCTCCGGGCTCGACCCGGAGTCCCGGCTCGGGCCGCTGATCAGCGAGGAGCACCTGAACAGCGTCGACACCCACGTGCGCGGCGCGCGTGCGCAGGGCGCCGAGCTGGTCACCGGCGGTCGCCGCGCCGAGGGCGAGCTGGCCGAGGGCTACTTCTACGAGCCGACCGTCCTCGCGGGCGTGGGCGACGAGATGACGATCGCCAGGGAGGAGGTGTTCGGGCCGGTCATCCCGGTCATCGCCTACGACGACCCCGACGAGCTGGTGGCGCGTGCCAACGCCACCGAGTACGGCCTCGCCGCGTCGATTTGGACCGGCGACCTGGCCACCGCGCACCGGCTGGCGGCCGAGATCCGCGCGGGCGCGATCTTCATCAACATGCCGCACGTGCCCGACGCCGCGACCACCTGGGGTGGCTACAAGACGAGCGGCTGGGGCCGGGAGATGGGACCCTATGCCATTGACGCCTACACCGAGATCAAGGGCGTCTGGACACACCTTGGAGGGGTGTGATGGGAGAGCTCGTCCTGGCAGCGAAGATCACTCATGTCCCGTCGATCTGGCTGTCCCTCCAGCCCGGCAAGCACTTCGGCATCCGGCGCCCCGCCGAACTGGCACTCACCGAGATCGGCCGCAGGGCCAGGGAACGCGGCGCCGACACCTTCCTGGTCGCCGACACGCACTGGATGAACAGCATCGGCTTCCACCTGAACGGCAGGCAGCGGCATCGCGGCTCCTACGCCAGTCATGAGCTGCCGCACTTCATCCACGACCTGCAGTACGACTATCCGGGCGATCCCGACCTGGCGGAGCTGTGCCGTCAGGAGATCGTCGCGGGCGGGCAGAAGGCGCTCGTCCACACCTACCGCGACCTCGGGCTGGAATACGCCACGCTGGTCCCGATGTACTTCCTGAACCCGGACTCCACCATGCGGGTCGTGCCGATCGGCTGCAACATCTACTCCACGATCGACGAGAACCGCCGGATCGGCGAGGCCCTGCTGCGGGCGATCCGGCACAGCGACAGCAAGGTGGCGTTCCTGGCCAGCGGTTCGCTGTCGCACTCGTTCCCGGCCAACGAGGTCGCCGAGTCGCTGCTGAACGACGTGAGCAGCGAGATCAACCGCAAGGTGGACATGGCGGTCCTCGACATGTGGACCACCGGCCGCGCGGACGAGTTCCTCGACATGCTGCCGGACTACAACAGGCGCTGCTCGGGCGAGGGCGCGATGGCCGACACCGCGATGCTCTTCGGCCTGCTCGGGTGGCG
This sequence comes from Spongiactinospora sp. TRM90649, assembly GCF_029382225.1. Lineage (GTDB taxonomy): Bacteria > Actinomycetota > Actinomycetes > Streptosporangiales > Streptosporangiaceae > Spongiactinospora. The sequence goes on along the minus strand of NZ_JARLTC010000052.1, from coordinate 41,603 downwards.
CGACTACAGGGGCAGCGGCGAGCAGCTCTGTCCTTACTTCGGTTCCACGGGGACCGGACAGGTGGTTGTCGACTTCCCCGTGCCGGGGCAGGATACGATGGCAACTCGATAAGAAATCATATGTGAAATTGCACGGGAGTTTGGATGGCTGAGCGTTCGGGGTTGTCGTACAGGCGGTTCGAGCCCGCACCGCCCGGCGGCGGGCGCACGGCGATCCTGCTGCATGGTTTCTGTTCGAACGGCGACAACGACTGGGTCACGCCGGGCACCGCCCGCGCCCTGACCGAGGCCGGGCACCTGGTCCTCGTGCCCGACCTGCGCGGGCACGGGTCCAGCCCGGCGCCCGCGTCGGCCGCGGAGGCCCACGCGGACGCCCAGGCGGCCGACGTGCTCGCGGTGCTCGACGCCGCGGGGGCCGAGGAGTTCGACATCGTCGGCTACTCGCTGGGCGCGAGGATCGCCTGGGAGGTCGTCCGGCAGGCCCCCGGACGGGTGGGGCGGGTGGTGCTCGGCGGGCTGAGCCCGGCCGAGCCGTTCACGGCCGTCGACGTCGAGGCGCTGCACCGGGCGGTGTCGGGCGGCGGCGAGCCCGCCGACCCCTTCACCGCGATGATGGCGGGCATGATCGCCTCCCAGGGTGAGCGGGCGCCGGGCCTGGCGGTGGTCGTCGAGGGGCTGCGCGAGACCCCCTTCGACCCGGCCACCTGGGGCGGGCGCACGCCACCTGTGCTGATCGCCGGGCGCGACGACATGATGAGCCAGGGAATCGAGCGTATCGTCGAACTTACGGCGAGCACCGAACACCTCGTCGTTCCCGGGGGGCACATCGAGGCCCTGACGGGTCCGGACTTTCGCGACAACGTCGTGAAGGTGCTCCAGAGATGAGCGAGGGGGAGCCGGTGAGCACCACCAAGAGGTCGGCCCCGGCCAGGAAGCAGACCAGGCCGAAGGGGTCGAAAGCCGAGATCAGCTACAGCCTGCTGCGCTCGCGCATTCTCGACGGCACCTACGGCCCCGGCTACCGCCTGGTCATCGACCAACTCGCCAGAGAGACCGGCGTGAGCACGATCCCGCTGCGCGAGGCGGTGCGGCGGCTCCAGTCCGACGGCCTGGTCGAGGTGATCCGCAACATCGGCGCGCGGGTCGCCGCGTTCGACTCCGTCCAGGTCGAGCACACCCTGAACGTGCTCGCCCGCCTGGAGGGCTACGCCACGGCGATCTCCGCGCCCCGGATGGGCCTCACCCAGGTCCGGGAGTCCAGGGAGATCAACGCGAGGATGTTCGAGGCGCTTGAGGAGTTCGACCCCTCCTCGTTCACGGCGCTGAACCGGGAGTTCCACTTCTCGCTGTACCGGCACTGCCCCGACGCCCACCTCAACGCGCTGCTGGAGTCGGAGTGGGCGCGGCTCGACCACATGCGCAGGTCCACCTTCACGTACGTGCCGGGGCGCGCCCGCCGTTCGGTCGAGGAGCACGAGCGGCTGCTCGACCTCATCGAGGGACGTGCCGCCGCCGCCGACATCGAGGAGGCGGCCCGCAACCACAAGATCGCGACGGCCAGCGCGCTGCACAGCGCCCACGTCGGCAGCCCGCACTGAGCCGGGCCGCCGCATGAGGTGAGCCGCGGGACCGTTCCCGGGGACACCGCACGATCCACGCCGAAGGGGCGGGGCCGACCGGCCCCGCCCCTTCGAGGTGTTCGGGCTCAGGTGAGGAGCTGCCCGCCGTCCACCTGGACGACGGCACCGGTGATGTGCGAGGCGGCGGGGGAGGCGAGGAACTGCACCAGCGGGGTGATGTCGCCGGTGACGGCGATCTTGCCCAGCGGGATGCGGGACTCCCACATCTGCCGCGCCGCCGGGTCGTCCATCAGTCCGGCCGTCATCGGCGTGTGGACCGGTCCCGGCGCGACGCCATTGACCCGGATGCCGTGCGGGGCAAGCTCCAGCGCGGCGGTGCGGGTGAGCGCGTCCACACCGGCCTTGGTGGCCTCGTAGTGCCCCAGCCCGATGGTGGGCTGACGCGCGCCGATGGAGCTGATGTTGACGACGCAGCCGCGCACGGTGTGCTCGATCATCCGCTGCGCCACCGCGCGGGTCACGTTGAAGGTGCCGCGCAGGTTGACCGACACGGCCAGGTCGAAGACCTCCACCGGCAGCGTCACCAGCGGCCCGCCGCCGCCGACCAAGCCCGCGTTGTTGACCAGCACCTCGACCTGGCCGAGCCGTTCGGCGACCTCGTCCAGGGCCGCGGCGACGGAGTCGGGGTCGCTGACGTCCATCCGGACGGCCAGCGCCGCTCCCATTGAGGCCGCGGCCTTCTCCGCCGCCTCGGCCGCGATGTCGGCCACCACGACCCGCTCGCCCGCCGCGGCGAACGCCTCCGCGACCGCTCTGCCGATACCGCTCGCCGCGCCGGTGACCAGCGTGATCCTGCCGTCCATGGAACCCCTCACAACCTCGTTCATCGTGCCCTCGCCACAATCACTCGCGGCGAACCAGCGAGCGTCAGCGTCTCGACCGGCTCCCAGCCGGCGTCGCGCAGCCAGCCGGTGACCTCCTCACGCGGATAGACCACCGTGCCGTCGATCACCAGGTACTCGCCCGCGTGCAGGGCGTCCAGCGCCCGCTGCCTGGGCTCGTCGTCCAGGAAGTAGTCGAGCAGCAGCAGCGTGGCGTCCGGGGTGGCCGCCGTCCTGGCGCGCTCCAGGATGCGCCGGTTCTCCTCGGGGGAGTACCGGTGCGCGACGTGCTCCAGCAGCACCAGGTCGAAGCCGTCGGGGACCGGGCCGTCGAGCACGTCGCCGGCCACCACCTCCGCCTGGCCGCCGGCCTCGGCCAGCGCCTTGCGGGCGAACTCGGCGAGGTCGCCGCCGGAGAAGAAGACGCCGGTCAGCCCGGGGGCGGAGCGCAGCGCCTCGATCAGGAACGATGCGGAGAGGCCGCCGAAGTCGAGCACCTTGGAGTGCCGGGTGAAGTCGTAGGTCTGGGCGAGCACCTTGGCGTGCAGCGCGTTGTAGGTCATGACGCCGGACATGAACGCGCCCATCCGGTCGCCGCCCAGGTCGAGCGGCATCGGGCCGTCGGTGCGGGCCGTCTCGCCGAAGCGCAGCCAGTGCGAGTAGCTGATCCGGTCGAGGAACGCCAGCCACGGCCTCAGGTCCACGTCGTCACCGGCCCCCGCGAGGTGACGGGCGGTGGCGGCGGCGTTCTCGTAGCGGCCGTCGGCGCGGGTGAGCAGGTCGAGTGAGGTCATGGTGTCGGCGAGGATCCGCGTGGTCCGCTCGGGCAGGCCGGTCCGCGCGGCGATCTGGGCGGCCGTCGCGGGTCCTTCGGCGAGCGCGGCGAACAGACCGGCCTCGGCCGCCGTGAAGAGCTGTTTGGCCGCCATGTAGCCGGTGGCCACCGTGGCGATCGTGTCGATCCCGGAGGTCGCCGCCGACGTCTCGGACTCTGATTGGGAAGGCATCTACTCGACTCCTGAGTGCGCCCGGGGTGGAAAATATTTGAGATGGTATACGATTTACTGTATTCCGTCAGCGGTCGATCGTCATCCCGGAGGTGGCTGTGGAACTCACAGGGCAGGTGCCCCGCCGTGGGCTGGGCGCGGACGGGCCCACGGTGCCGGTCCTCGGACTCGGTTCGTGGAACACCTGGGACCGGATGGACCGGGCGGACGCCGTCGAACTCGTGCGCGCCGCCGTCGATCGCGGGGTGAACTTCTTCGACGTCGCCCACTACAACTTCGGCCCGCACGCCGAGGGCGCGCGGACCGACGTGATCTTCGGCCAGGTCGTGACCGAGGCAGGGGTGCGCCGCGAGGACTACCAGCTCTGCGGCAAGCTCTGGCTGTGGGACTACCCGGGCTCCTCGCTCGGCGACGCGTTGAAGGTGTCGCTCGACCGGATCGGCACCGACCGGGCCGACATGGTCGTGGCCGGTGACTTCGTCGGCGACCTCGACGTACGCCGCGTGGTCTCCGACGTGGCCGAGCTGATCGAGGCGGGCCTGTTCGAGACCTGGGGCGTGAACAACTGGTCGGCCGCCGACCTCTCGCTGGCGATCCGGTTCGCGCGCGAGGAGGGCCTGGTCGCACCGGCCTTCGCGCAGCTCAAGTACAGCGTCGCGCGGCGCTCGGTGCCGGACGGCGAGCCGTACGGCCGGATGTTCGCCGACGGCCTCGGCCTGCAGGCGTCCGACGTGCTTGAGGGCGGCATCCTGGCCGGGCGCCTGCACCCCGAGCGCAAGATCGGCGCCGACCCCGGCGGCATCAGGGACCGTATCCGCGAGTCCTACCCTGAGCTGAAGCGGATCGCCGACGGCTTCGGCGCGACCCCGGCGCAGGTCGCCGTCGCGTTCTGCCTGACGCACCCGGCCGCGGCGAGCGTCCTGGTCGGAGTCAGCCGCCGCGAGCAGTTCGAGGACAACCTGGGCGCGCTGGACCTGCTCGCCCGGCACGGCGGCGAACTGCGCGACGCGGTGGACGAGCTGTGGATCGACCGTGACGTGGTGGCCCCCGAGGCGTCCTGGGGGACCGATGCCCCCGGCACGGGAGCCTGAGCCCACCCGGTGGCGAGCCGGGCGGATCGGCCGGCTCACAGCTCGTGCACGATCCGTCCGTCCACCATGGTCAGCGAGACCGGAACCTGGGGCAGCGCCTCGGGTTCGGTCTCCGCCAGGTTCGTTTCCAGGACGCACAGATCGGCGACCTTACCGTCTTCCAGCGAGCCCTTCCACGAGTCCGCCCCGTCCTGCCAGGCCGGCGTCATCGTATAGCCGCGCAGCGCCTGGGCGAACGTGAGCCGCTGCTCGGGCCGGGTCATCGCGGCGGCGACGCCCTGCCGCCAGTCGGGGGTGAGCACCGGCGCGTCGGAGCTGAGACAGAGCGGCACGCGCGCCTCCAGCGCGTCGCCCACCGGCCAGGCGTGCTCCATCACGGTCTCGCCCAGCGCCTCCTTCAGCATCCCCCCGGCCGCGTTCACGAGTCCCGGCTGGGTGTTGAGCCCGATCCCGGCGGCGGCCATCCTGGCGAGCGTCTCGGGATGGATCAGGTCGCCGTGGATGACGTAGTGCCGCTGGCCCCCGCCGGGCGCGGCCAGGGCGCCCACCACCACCCGCGTGGTGCGGCTGCCGGTGGCGTGCACGCCGACCTGGTGCCCGGCGGCCCGCGCCGCCCCGATCATGGCGACCAGAGCGGCCTCGCGGTCCTCGTCCGTCTTGCCCTCGATCAGCAGGCCGCCGTGGCCCCCGCCGGTGTACGGCTCGTCGGTCCAGGCCGTGCCCAGCGGCGGGATGCCGTCGGCGAAGATCTTCACGCCGGACACGTGGAACCATCCCGGGATGTCCCCCGGTGGGGTGAAGCCGCCCAATCCGGTCAGGAACACCGGAAGTGAGCTCGGGCCGTCCAGTTCGCCGAAGAGCATCAGGGCCGTGACCCGGGCGTTCAGCCTGCCCTCGGCGGCGAGGTCGGCGTAGTCGCTCAGCACGGCCGAGCCGAAGCAGCCGCTCTGGCCCTCGTCCTCTCCCGGACCGAGTCCCGGTTCGGTATAACTCGTGACCCCGAGCGGCGCCAGAAGCTGGCATGCTCGCAGGATCGCCGCCCGTCGCTGGGCGGAGGTCTCCAGGCGCACCCGCCTGGCGGGCGCGTCGGCGGAGGGAGGGGCGATCAATTGGTCGATCAACAGGCTGGGCCACATCTGCCCTAGCCATGTACCGTGCAGGTGGGAGTCGTTGATGCCGGGGAGCACCGACCGCCCGCCCAGCCGCACCACGCGTGTGCGGGGTCCGATGAGGCAGGTCACCTCCTCGTCGGTACCCACTCGCGCGACCCGTCCGGCGGTGACCGCTATGGCCTCGGCGATCTGATCGGCGGAGTCGACGGTATGCACCGTGCCGCCGGTCATGACAAGATCCGCCGAGTCGAGGTCAGCCCAGGAACCCATTCGTGACATCTTGGCCTCCGCTCTGGACACCCCCGTTTCCCTACGCATAACGTACATGGAATCAGATACGATTTGTGCCTGAACAAAAGGCACCGGGCAGTCGGAGGTGACGATGCCCCTGCACCCCGAGGCGTGGCGCATCACCGATCGGAGTCCTCTCGCCTCCGCCCGAAGCGAGGGCCACTGATGACCGAGGACATCCTCGCGGTAAGCGGGATCAGCGTCACCCGTGGTGACGTGCCGGTCATCCACGACGTCACGATCGGGGTACAGCCCGACGCCGTCACCGTGCTGCTCGGCGCCAACGGCGCGGGCAAGACCACGCTGCTCGACGGCATCGCCGGGCTCGCGAAGACCACCGCGGGTTCCATCACCCTCGCGGGCACCGCGCTGTCGGGTCTGCCGACGTACCGCCGCACCAAGGCCGGGCTCGGCTACGCCGAGCAGTCCCGCACGGTCTTCAAGACTCTTACGGTCGAGCAGAACCTGCTCGTGGCCGACAACGGCAGCGGCGACCTCGGCACCGCGTACCGGCTCTTCCCCGAGCTGGAGCGGCGGCGCACGCTGGGCGCCGGGCACCTGTCCGGCGGCGAGCAGCAGATGCTCGTCCTGGCCCGCGCGCTGATCTCCGGCCCCAAGGTGCTGCTCATCGACGAGATGTCCCTCGGGCTCGCGCCGGTGGTGGTGCGCCGCCTGATGACGGCGGTCGGCGAGCTGACCTCGCTGGGCATCGCGATCCTGCTGGTCGAGCAGTTCGCCAACCTGGCACTGGAGATCGGCGCCCGCGCCTACGTGCTGCGCAAGGGACAGGTGGTCTTCGAGGGCCCCTGTGCCGACCTGCTCGGCGACGAGGACCTCCTGCACGAGCACTACTTCGGCGGCGTCGAGGCGCCCGCCGACGACGATGACACGGCCGGCGACAAGGCCATGGTGGAAGGCGAGGCACGGTGACGACGAGCGCGACCCGTCCCTGGGCGCTGGGGCTGGGCGCGGCCGTTGCCGCGTGTGTGGTCCTGCCCGCGGTGCTGCCCTCCTACTGGATGTACCTGGCGGTCAGCGCCGCGGTGAGCGCCGTGCTCATGCAGAGCTTCGGCGTCATCGTCGGCAGGGCCGGGGTGATGTCCCTCTGTCAGATGTCGTTCGCCGCGATCGGCGCGTGGGTCGTGCTCCGGCTCAACCTCGCCGACGCCCCCGGCGGCATGCTGCTCTGGCTGCTCCTCGGCGGGCTGGCCGCGGTGCCGGTGGGCGTGGCGATCGGCCTGCCCGCGCTGCGCATCCGCGGCGTCAACCTCGCCGTGGTCACGCTCGGCTTCGCGGTGTCCACCGACATCGTGCTCAACGCCAACCAGTTCCCCGGCACCAACGAGCTGAAGATCGTGGAGCGGCCGGACCTGTTCAGCTCCGACGCCGCCTACTTCGTGCTGGTCATGATCGTGTTCGTGCTCATCACGATCGGGCTCGCCCTGTTCAACCGGACCAGGCTCGGCATGTCCTGGGTGGAACTGCGGCACTCCGAGATGGTCGCCGCCTCGCACGGCATCTCGGTCGCCCGCAGCAAGCTGGCCGCGTTCGCGATCAGCGCGTTCATCGCGGGCATCGGCGGCGGCCTGATGGCCGGGCAGTTCGGCCAGGTCACGGCGAGCAACTTCGCCATGATGCAGTCGCTCGCGCTGTTCGCGGTCGCGGTGCTCATCGGCCCGCACCACCCGGAGGGCGCCGTGATCGGCGGCATCTTCGGCGCCATCATGGCCACGATCCTGGAGCGGCTGGCGCTGCCGCAGGACCTCGGGGGCATACTGTTCGGCGTAATGGCGATCTTCGCATTGCGCAGCGGGGTCAGCCAGACGGACTTCACCCGGATCAGGAAGCGCGAGCGGGAGGCGCGGAAGCTGCTGGCGTCACCGCCGCCGCTTCCGGCGAAGACCAAGGCGACGGAGTCCGAAGCCCCGCCCCCTCCTGCCGCGGAGCGGCGTGAGGACCTGCTGGCGATCCGCGGGCTGGGCGTGCGGTTCGGCGAGGTGGTGGCGCTGGACGGCGTGAACATCACCGTGCCGTCGGCGAGCGTCGTCGGGCTGATCGGCCCCAACGGCGCGGGCAAGTCCACCCTCATCTCCGCGGTCACCGGCTTCCTGGCCGGCTACCAGGGCACCGTCGAGCTGGACGGCAGGTCCCTCGACCGGCTCAGCCCGAGCGTCCGGGCCCGCCACGGGCTGCGGCGCACCTTCCAGACCACGGCCATCGCCCCCGAGCTGACCCAGTACGAGTACCTGGCGATCAGCGCTGGACGGCGGCTGGGCAGGGCGGAGGCCGAGGAACTGCTGCGGTTCTTCGGCTGCCCCCCCGGTGACGTGCCGGTCTCCATCGTCGACGTGGGCACCCGCAGGCTGCTCGACGTGGCCGCGGCCATCGCCGCCCGGCCCAAGGTCGCCCTGCTGGACGAGCCGGCCGCCGGACAGTCCATGGACGAGTCCATGGAGTTCGGCCGCAGGCTCGCCGAGGTGCCCTCCCGGTTCGGCGTGTCGATCCTGTTGGTGGAGCACGACATGCAACTCGTTCGGGCCGCCTGCGCGCAGGTGACCGTCCTCGACTTCGGGCACGTCATCGCGTCGGGGCCGACGCACGACGTGCTGGAGAATCCGGCCGTCAGGGACGCCTACCTCGGTACGGCGGACGTCCCGCTCCTCCCGACCGGCCCTGTCCAGCCATAAGTTTTTCCAGCGTAGGAAGTGGCAGCATGAAGCACGCATACGTGGCCGGTCTGGTCGCAGTTCTGGCATTAGGAGTATCCGCCTGCTCCGGTTCGTCCTCGGCCGATGGGCCGATCAAGGTCGGATCGATCAACGGCGTGACCGGTCTCTTCCAGACCCCCGAGGTGGGGCCCGCCGTCAAGGCCGTGTTCGAGGAGGTGAACGCGGCCGGAGGGATCAACGGGCGGAAGCTCGAACTGATCTCCAAGGACGACGCCATGAACCCGCAGCGGACCACCGAGGTGGCCCGCGACCTCATCGACTCCGAGGGAGTCGTAGCGCTGGTCGGCTCGTCGAGCGCCGTGGACTGCGGCCTCAACCGCGGCACCTACGGCAAGAACAACATCGTGTCCATCCCGGCGGTGGGAGTGGACCCGGCCTGCTTCACCAGCCCGAACATCGCCCCGGTGAACCCCGGGCCGTTCAAGCTGCTGACCGCGCTGCTCTACTACGCCTCCGAGACCCTCAAGCACGAGAAGGTCTGCATGGCCTTCACCGTGCTGCCGGGCAGCGGCGGCGGCATCGACGCGGCCATCAAGGAGTGGTCGGACCTCACCGGCAAGTCCCTCACCGTCAAGGACACCTCGGTGGGCCAGGGCGACCCGACCCCCTACCTGGTCAAGCTGAAGTCGGCCGGGTGCCAGGCGGTCATCTACAACGCCCAGGTCGGTCCATGGTTCACCCAGGCCAAGACGCAGGGCATGCAGAGCGTCGACTTCATCATGATGGCGAACAGCTACACCGACGCCAACGCCAAGGTCATCCCGGATGACATGAGCGCCTACGTCGGCACCGAGTGGCAGCCGTACACCGACGAGACGCTGCCCGGCAACGACCGCTGGTCGCAGATCATCGACAAGAACAAGATCCAGAAGACCGCGTTCAGCCAGGGCGGGGTGATGGCCGCCGACGTGTTCGTCCAGGTCCTCAAGACCATCAAGGGCGAGATCAACCGCGAGTCCGTGACCCAGGCGTTCAAGACGATGAAGCCGATCGAGTACCCGATGGTCGGCACGCCTTACGTCTTCGGTCCAGGGCAGGCGCACAACCCGATCGAGGGAAGCCGTTTCGTCAAGGCCGAGGCCGGGGCGTGGAAGGTGCTGCCCGAGGGGTTCATCGTGCCCGGCAAGAAGAACTAGGAGCTGAGGGGCGCACATGGTCAACTCCGTGGTGGCCGGTCTGAGCAGCGGCGGCGTCTACGCGCTGCTCGGGTTGTCCATCGTGCTGACCTACCGGCTGGCCGCCGTGGTGAACTTCGCCATGGCGGCGGTCGGGGCGATGGGGGCCTTCTCGATGGCCTCGCTGACCGACGCGGGCGTGAACGTGTGGGTCGCCCTGGTGGGCGGGGCCCTGGCGGGCGGACTGTTGTCCGGCCTGCTCGGGGCGGGGCTGATCCGATGGTTCGGCGGCCACGCACCGCGCACCAAGGCCGCCGTCACCGTCGCGGTCTACGTGGCGCTGATGGCGCTCGGCCTGCGCTTGTTCGGCAACGTCACCACGGGGGCGCGGCGCTTCCCCCAGCCGTTCGACGCGCCGGCGTTCACGCTGGGCGACGTGGTGGTGCCGCAGGCCGCGCTGGTCTCGCTGTCGCTGGCGGTGCTGATCACCGTCGGTGTGGGGCTGCTGCTCGGCCGTACCAGGGTCGGGCTGAAGCTGCAGGCCATCTCCGAGCGGCCGTCCACGGCCGAGGTCGTGGGCGTCCCCGCGCCCAGGCTCGCCCTGGGCGTGTGGGTCGGCATCGGCGCGCTCACCACGCTGGTGATCGTGATGGTGGCCCCGCGCCTCGGCGGCGACTTCTCCACCCTGGGCAACCTGGTCACCACGGCCCTGGCGGTCGCCATGGTCGGGGCGTTCCACAGCCTGTGGCTGACCCTCGCGGGCGGCCTGCTGCTCGGTTGCCTGGAAGGCGTCACCGCCTCGCTTGAGGCGGTCCAGCAGTACCGCGGCGTGCTGCCCTTCCTCGTGATGCTCGCGCTGTTGTGGTGGCGCAGCAGGCATGAGGTCTGGGACACCGCCACGGCGAGATGACGATTGGAGCACAGCGTATGACGATCCCCTCCTCGACGCGGGCGGCGGTGCTGCGTACCCACGGAGAACCGCTGGTCATCGAGGAGCTGCCGCTCCCGGCGAGTTGCGAGCCGGGGGCGGTGGTCGTCGAGATGACCTGCGCCACCCTGTGCGCCACCGACGTGCACCTGTGGAGCGGGGCCATGTCGTTCCCCGGCATGCTCCCGATGGTCCTCGGGCACGAGATGGCGGGCCGGGTGATCGCGGTCGGCGAGGGCACCAAGGACGCCCTCGGCAGGCCGGTCCAGGTCGGCGACCGGATCGGCTGGTCGGAGTCCACCTGCGGCCACTGTCACGGGTGCACCGTGCTGCGCGAGCCGGTGGCCTGCTCCAACCGGGGGTACGGTTTCCGGCAGCGGGCCGACGCCTGGCCGTACGCGACCGGCGGTCTCGCGGAGCACGCCTACGTGCCCGCGACCGCGCAGAAGCTGCTGCTGCCCGACGATGTCCCCGACACCTGGGCCGCGGCGGCCGGGTGCGCGGTGAAGACCGTCGTGCACGCGTTCGACCGGGCGGGCGGCGTACGCCCGGGGGCGAACGTCGTGGTCCAGGGCGCCGGGGCGCTCGGCCTGGTGGCCACCGCGATCGCCTGCTCCGCCGGAGCGGGCGTCGTCGTCACCATCGGTGCGCCCGCCGAGCGGCTGGAACTGGCGGCCAGGTTCGGCGCCGACGTCACGATCGGCCTGGCCGGCGAGCCCGGCGACCGCGTCGCCGAGGTGCTGGCCGCGACCGACGGCCGGGGCGCGGACCTTGTCCTGGACATGGCCGGAGCGCCGGGCGTCGGCGCGGAGGCCGTCGAGATGGCGGCCTGGGGCGGCCAATTCGTGATCGTCGGGACCACGGGGCCTCGCCCGGACCCGGTTCCACTCGGTACGATCATGGGCAAACAACTTTCGGTGCTGGGCTCGCTCAACGGTGATATATCCGACTACCATCGGGCGATCGAGTTCCTGCGCGGCTTCCGTTCCTGTTTCACCTGGGACGAGCTGTTCAGCGAACCCGTAGGTCTCGGTGGTGCGTCAGACGCGCTGGCCGGGATGTCGCGTCTGGAGCAGGTCAAGGCCGTGGTCCAGCCACGACTTCCTTGATCATGTGACGAACGGGAACCAGATGAGCACCAAGATTCCGACCCGCCGCATCGGGACGCACGGTCCAGTGTGCTCTGTGCTGTCGATGGGGTCCTGGCACATCTACGACCGGATGGACTTCACCGACGCGGTGGCCATGATCCGGTACGCGGTCGACAGGGGCGTCAACCTGTTCGACGTCGCGGTCTACGGCTTCGAGGGTTACCCGAAGGCTTACACCGACGTCCTGTTCTCGGCGATCGTGCGCGCCGCCGGGATCGCCCGCCACGAGTACCTGCTATCGGTGAAGCTCTGGCTGGAGGACTACCCCGAGATCTCCCTGCGCGCCCAGTTGGAGAACGCCCTGTTCCGCGCGGGCACCGACCGCGCCGACATCGCCGTGCTCGGCGACGTCCGGCTGAGCAGGGGGCGGATAAGCCACATCGCGGAGGAGATGGCGGCGCTCGAGGCCGAGGGCCTGATCGGCTGCTGGGGCGTCAACGAGTGGCCCGCCACCTCGATCAGGGAGGTCCGCGCACTCTCGCAGGCCGCCGGATCCAAGGGGCCGCAGGTCGCGCAGTTCATGTACAGCCCGTGCCGCCGCTCGGTCGCGGAGGGCGAGCCGTACCGGGAGCTCTTCGCCTCCGGCATCACCCTTCAGGCGTCCTCCGCCCTGGAGGGCGGCATCCTGGCCGGACGGCTGACGCCGACCCGCCCCATCGGCAACGACCCGGGCGACGTGCGCGCCGACGTCATGGAGGCGTACGAGGGCATCGCGGTGGTCGCCGGGCGCCTGAAGACCACCCCGGCCCGGCTGTGCATCGCCTACAGCATGACCCACCCGAACATCAGCAGTGTGCTGTTCGGCACCAGCAAGATGGAACAGCTCCTGGACAACATGGGCGCCATAGAACTGCTGGAGAAACTGGGCGCCGAGGAGATCCGCGAGGCCCTCAGCCCCTTCTGGGTCGACCGCGAAGCCGTCGACCCGGAAGGCTGACGCCGGCGGGTTCAGCGGGCGGTGGCGGGCACCCGGCCGCGGAGGGTCAGGGCGGACAGGTCGCCGACCGTGAGGTCGGGGGCGCTGCCGCTCAGGGCGTCGGCGCGGCCGACGCCGATGACGAGGGCGAAGGCGCCCCGGCGGCCCGCCTCGATGCCGGTCGGCGCGTCGTCCACCACCGCGGTCCGCGCCGGGGGCGCGCCCAGACGGCGGGCGGCCTCGGTGAACAGCGCGGGATCGGGCATGCCGGCCAGCCCCAGGGCGGCGGCGTCGTTGCCGTCCACCACCGCGTCGAAGAGGTCGGACAGGCCCGCGGAGGTGATCGTGGTGCGGCAGTGCCGGCTGGCCGACACGACGGCGGTGCGGCACCCGCGGCGGCGCAGCTCGCGCACCAGGGCCACGGCGGACGGGAACGCGGCCACGCCGTAGCGGGCGACCTGGGCCACGAACAGCGCGTCCTTTGCCTTGCCCAGCCCGTGGACGGTGGGCGCGCCCTCTTCGTCGTCCGGGCCTCCCTCGGGCAGCGTGATCTCCCGGGACGCCAGGAAGGTCCGCACGCCGTCGAGGCGCGGCCTGCCGTCGACATGGCGCAGGTAGTCGGCCTTGATGTCGAATGGCTCTTCGGAGCGCCCCCGCAGGAACGGGTCGAACGCCCGCTTCCAGGCGGCGGCGTGCACCCGCGCGGTGTCCGTGATGACGCCGTCGGCGTCGAAGACGACGGCCCCGATCCGCGTCAGGTCGATTTCGGTGATGGCGGCCACGATGACGCCCTCCCTCCGTTCTCGCCTCCCCGGCGCGGACCCCGACGGGCGGTGCGGCCGGGGAGGTCAGGTGCCGAGATCGTACCCCCGCACGGCCCTCTGACAAGGGCGATCGCGGGTGTCTCGGGGTCGGGTCGCGGTTTCAACCGGATGATTACGCAGTTTCGCGAAATAGAGTGTAAAACGGACGATCATGCTCTACGGTCCGCCCCATGTTGTTACGAACGATAATGGTGGTGGCGCTGCTCGCGGGCGCCATCGTGGGGACCACTAGTCCGGCACAGGCGTACGACACACGAACGGTACGCATCGAGTCCGGATGGGTCAGGGGAACGGCGGGGGCCGATCACAGGGTGTTCTCCGGCATCCCGTTCGCCGCCCCACCGGTGGGCGCCAACAGGTGGCGCTCACCGCAGCCGGTGCAACCATGGACCGGCGTCAGAGACGCCACCGTGCCCGGAGACCGCTGCGCGCAGACCACCGACGTCTGGGGCCTGCCGGCCAGCGACAGCGAGGACTGCCTCTACGTCAGCGTGACGACGCCCCGGCCCTCTCCATACGACCGGCCCAAGCCGGTCATGGTCTGGCTGCACGGCGGCACCCTGCTCAAGGGCGCGGGCAGCGACTACGAACCGCGCCGCCTGGCCGCGCGCGGCGACGTCATCGTGGTCACCGTCAACTACCGGCTGGGGATCTTCGGCTTCTTCGGCCTGCCCGGCCTGCCGGACGCCGGGTCGTTCGGCCTTGAGGACCAGGTCGCCGCGCTGCGCTGGGTGAAGCGCAACGCCGCCGCCTTCGGCGGCGATCCCCGCAACGTCACCCTGTTCGGCGAGTCGTCGGGCGCCCAGACGGCGTGCGCGCTGCTCGCCTCTCCCGCCGCGACCGGGCTCTTCCAGCGGGTCATCACGCAGAGCGGCAACTGCTGGGTCGGCGGCCCGGCGGCGGGCGGCCTGACCCGCGCCCTGGAGGTGCCGGTCTGGGTGCCGCGCGCCGCGCACGACGCGCACGGCTCGGCCCTGGCCGCCGCGGCCGGGTGCACCGACGCGGCCACCGCCGTGACGTGCATGCGCGCCAAGTCCACCGCCGACCTGCTGGCCATGGAACCGCTGGCGCTCCCCGCCTACGGCACGCCGGTGCTGCCGGAGAACCCCGACCAGGTGTTCGCCGAAGGACGCTTCCACCGGGTGCCGATGATGACCGGCATCGTCAGGGACGAGGGCACCATGTTCGCCTCCCTGTTCTTCGGCGGGATGACCGAGCAGCAGTACCGCGACGGCCTCGCCGGGATCTTCGGCGAGCACGCGGCGGCCATCGAGGCGGAGTACCCGGCGAGTGCCTACCCCGCTCCCGTCCAGGCCGCGGCGGCCCTGATCGGCGACCTGGACTGGGCGCTCACCGCCAACCAGAGCGATCGGCTGTTCGGGCGGCAGTCGCCGGTCTACGCCTACGAGTTCACCGACCGGACCGCGCCGCAGCTCTTCCCGTTCGCCCCCGACGTGCGGCCGCTGGCCTCGCACGGCTCTGAGCTGTCGTTCCTGTTCGGGGTCACGTGGACCACCGCGCCGCTGACCACCGCGCAGCGGGAGCTGGGCGACACCATGATCGCCTACTGGGCCCGGTTCGCCGCCACGGGCGACCCGAACCGATTCGGCCTGCCCGCCTGGCCAAGGGTGGACGCGGCCGGCGCTTCGCCCTACGTGCAGAGGCTGGACCTCGGCCCGCAGGGCATCGGCTCCTTCGATCGGCGCGCCGAGCACAACCTCGCCTTCTGGGAGGGCCTGCTCGGCTGACCCGCCTCCCCGGGCCCCCGGACCGGTGCACGACCGGTCCGGGGGCCGTGGAGGGACGTTATCTCGGCACCACCACCGAGACGTCGACCTCGGTCACCGGCTTCCGGCCGCTGGCCGAGCGGATGACCAGCTTGCCCGAGCGCTCCTCGCCCGGCTGCAGGCCCGCGGCGGAGACGGTGACGGTCAGCGTCACCGACTGGTTCTTGGCCAGCCGCCCGGTGGTGGGCGAGACGCTCAGCCAGCCGGGCTGGTCCGCCTCGGGGGTCACCGTGTAGTCGGCGGGCGAGCCGGCGTTGGTGAGCGGGACGGTGCCCTGCCTGGTGGCGCCCGCCGGGGCGAACACGGTCAGCCCGTTGAGCGACGTGGTCACGTGACCGGTGGCCAGGGCGACGGTGCCGATCCCGGCCGTGGCCCGCGCGGCGACGGTGACCGGCTCGGTGGCCGTGGTGTAGTGCTCCTTGGAGATCTCCACCGTGTGGTTCCCGGCCGGGACCTGGCCGACGAAGGTCCCGTCCGCCCCGGTGGTCACGGTCGCGGCCTGGCCGACCTTGACCGTCGAACCCACCACCGGTTCGCCGTCGTTGGCGTCGGTGACGGTCCCGGTGACCAGCCCGTGCTGGGCGGCGGTGAACGTCAGGCTCTGCCCGCCGCGGATCGCCGCGGTGTTGTACGAGTACTGCAACGCGTCGGTGCTGTCCGCGTTCTCGATGCCGATGGTCGCGGAACGCCCCAGGTCCAGCCGGATCTCTCCGGCGTCCTTGTAACGGAAGCTGATCGTGCCGTCCTCACCGAGCAACGCGGAGAAGGTGAGGTGTACGGCGTCCGACTTGGCGATGTTCCGCCACTCGATCACGAAGGCCCGATGGGGAGCCGTGCCGACCGTGGCGGTGTGGACACTGGACTGCTCATCGAAGTACATCTCATCCCAGAAGGGATAGATGGCCAGATCGGGCGGGTAGACGCTGGGCAGGGGATCGTTGGAAAAGATGGAATCGGGCTCCTCGAACGCCGCGTAGCCCTTGGCGCCGATCCAGATCCGGGATGAGGCCGAGCCGTAGAGCGGCACCGCGAACGGCATCGTCACCTCCTTGGCGTAGCCGTTGTCGGCCAGGTCCAGCGGTTCGGTCCCCGCCACGAACGGCTCTGTGCCGCCCTTACAGGTGTAGCCGAACCGGTCATGGCGCTGCGGCAGGTCGGCGTCCCTGCTGAGGTCCCCGGTCACGGTGATCTGCTCGGTGACGGGGTCGGTGCAGCGGGTGGCCGCGGTGACCTTCAGTTGGTGGGAGCCGTGCGGAATCGTCATCTGGTAGTGCCCGGCCGCGTCGGTGACGGCCCTGGCCGGTGTACCGGCCAGCTCGACCGTCGCACCTGCCTCGGTTCCGCCTCCGGCCGTGATCGTTCCGGAGATGACGCTGTGCGGGCGCCTGGTCAGAGCGGCGTCGACGGTCGTGGTCTGCCCGTCGTTCACGGTCACGGTCCTGACCTCGCTGTCGTAGCCGAACCTGGACACGGTGACCTCGTACTGGCCCACCGGGAGGCGCACGATCGAGTAGGTGCCGTCCGTGCCGGTGGCCGCCTCGCGGGTGAGCGGGCCGGTGACCTTCACCTCGGCCCGGGGTAGCGGCTCGCCGCCCGAGGTGATCGTGCCGGCGAGCGTGCCGAGCGCCTGGTCGGGTGCGGCCTGGACGGCGGCGTAGGCGTCCAGCCGGCCTTCGCCGTAGACGTTGTTGTCCGCGGCGGTGCCGCCGCAGCTCGTGTCCGCCACGTCGATGGCCGAGCCGTCCAGGACCTGCCGGGTGGCGGCGATGTCGCGGCGCAGCGCCGGGGCGGCCGACCAGATCAGCGCCACGGTGGCGGCCACGTGCGGCGACGCCATGGACGTGCCCGATATCGTGTTGTACCCCCCGCCGGGGATCGAGGAGCGCACGTCGACGCCCGGGGCGGAGATGTTGGGCTTGATCTCGCCGTTCTCGCCCGTGCCGGTGCTGAACCTGGGATGGGTCACGCCGTTCACGTCGAAGCCGCTCGCGGCGTAGGTCTCTTCGTACATCCCGGGACTGGCGGCGGTGCCGCACCCCGGCCCCTCGTTCCCGATGGCGAACATCGGGAAGATGCCCGCCTCGACCCACGCGGTGGTGACGGGCTTGTAGTAGGGATCGAACCCCTCGCCGCCCCAGGAGTTGTTGATGATGTCGGGGGCGAGGTCGGGGCGGGGGTTCTCGCCGTTCGCGTCCGTGGGCGCGAGCATCCACTGACCGGACCGCAGCAGGGCGTCGGTGTCGCACCCGCTGTCGTCCGGGCATGCCTTGGCGGCGATCCACCGGGCGGCGGGCGCCACACCGATGCCGCTCTTGCCGACCATGGTGCCGGTCACGTGGGTGCCGTGCCCGGCGTTGTCACACGGGGTGACGCCTCCGCAGACCGAGGTGGGATCGAACCAGTTGTAATCGTGCACGACGCGTCCGTCGGGCAGCGCGCCCCGGTACTGCGCGGCGAGTTCCGGATGCTCGAAGTCCACGCCGGTGTCGATGAGGCCGACGACGACGCCCTCGCCACGGTTGCCCAGCTCGTTCCACACTCGGGGGGCGTTGATCCGGTCGATGTTCCACTCGACCGCGTGCAGCTTCGCCTTCGCCGTGCCCGGCAGCGGCTTCGGCAGCTCGGCCTTGCCGATGGGGTCGACGCCGGCCACCTCGGGCCGCGCCGCGATCTCGGCGGCCAGTTTCGCGTCGGCGGTCACCTTGATCACGTTGACGATCCAGAACGGGGTGTACTTGGCCTTCCGCTCTGCCAGCAGCTCGCGCAGCCCCGCCTGTGACTTCTTCGCGTGCGCCGTCTTGGCCTGGTAAACCGCCTTCGCCTTCGCGTTCTTGCTGTTCGCCCTGCGGGCGGAGCTGAGATCGGCCTCGCCTTTCAGGCGGACCAGGAAGGTGGCCTTGCCGTCCTTCAGGTCGGCCTGGACCGCCTTCGAGATCTTGTCATTACCTGGTTCACGGTACGGCGCGGCGTGTGCCGTGACCTGGGGAATTGATAAACATAAAATAGCGAGCAGGCCGACAAGGGCCCGGAAGAGATTCCGGGACCCGGCCCGACGCCGTAAAGGATAGGACACTTCTTCTCCTTTATCGGGATGTATCTATCCCTATCAAGAGAGTGTCTCGATCCTCGATTTTAGATCGTATTTATTACGCACTCACAGTTGGTGCGCGATCGGTTCGGGGGTGGCCGGGGCGGGGTCGGTCTCGATGGCGCGGGCCTGTTCGTAGGTGATCAGGCCCAGTTCGAAGAGGATCGCCGCCGACCGGGCCAGGCACGATCGGTCGCCGGTGGCGAGGCCGAGACCCCACAGGTGCTCGGCCTCCCAGTAGGTGCCGGACAGGCCGCGCAGCCGGTCCAGTTCGAGGGCCTCGTGGAAGCGCCCGGCGGCGAGTCCCGGCTCGCCCGCCAGGCGCAGCGCCTCGCCCAGGTTGCCCAGCGCCATCACCTCGGTGACCTTGGCCCCGGCGCGCCGGGCCAGCGCGACCGCCCGTTCGTGGGTGGTGACGGCCTCGTCGTACCGGGTCATCCGCTGGTAGGTCAGGCCGAGGCCGGTCAGGCACGACGCCTCGTGGCGGCCGTGCCCGAGCCGCCGCCAGATGGCCGCGCCCCGCTCCAGCGCGGTCAGCGACTCCTCGTGCCGCCCGAGTGTGCGCAGTGCCGCGCCCCGGCCGTTCAGGGCCAGCGCCATCCCGGTCTGGTAGCCGATCGGGGTCCAGGCGGCGAGCGCGCGGTCGAAGCACTCCAGCGCCTCGGCGGGACGGGCCAGCGCGTGCATCGCCCAGCCGACGTCGTTGTTGCCGAGCCCGGTGTGCCGGGGGTCGCCGGTGCGGTCGGCGGCGGCCAGCGTGGTGCGCGCGAAGGCCAGTTGCTCGCGCCGCCGCGCCCGCTGCTCCAGCGGCGAGCTCAGGCACGCGGCCAACTGGACGGCGAAGGCCGGGTCTCCCTCGGCCACCGCCTGCCGGGCCGCCGTCAGCAGGTTGTCGATCTCCAGGTCGATCCAGGCGTAGACCTCTTCGAGGGCGTTCAGCGGGATCCCCGGATGGTCCAGCTCCGACGGCACGATGTCGATCCGCCAGGCGATCAGCGGCTCGATCATCAGCGCGGCCCGGCGGGCGGTGGCGAGATAGCAGTGCGTGGCCCGGCGTAAGGCGAGCCGCCGCTCCTCCCGGCCGATCTCCTCCATGGCCCGTTCCCTGGCGAACAGCCGCAGCAGGTCGTGCATCCGGAACCGGCCGGGCACGTCGGACTCGGCGAGCTGGCTCTCCACCAGTTGGTCGAGCAGCACGGCGGTGCGCCGCTCCGGTAACCCGGCCAGCGCCGCCGCGACGGGAACGCCGATGTCGCCGCCGTCCAGCAGGCCGAGCAGCCGGAACATCCGGGCCGCGTCGCCGTCGCCGAGGTCGCGGTAGCTGACCATGAACCCGGCGCGCACGGCCTGGTCCTCGGCGGACAGCTCGGCCAGCCGCCGCTGCTCGACCGCCAGCCGGTCGGCCAGTTCGCGGACCGGCAGGCCGGGACGGCTCACCAGGCGTGCCCCGACGATGGCCAGCGCCAGCGGCAGGCCGCCGCACAGGCGCACGACCTCGCCGGTGGCCTCCGGATCGTGCGCCATGCGCTCGGCCCCGGCGTACCTGGACAGCAGCGCCGCCGCCTCGGCCTCGGCCAGCACGCCGAGCCGGTGGTGGCTCGCGGTGTCCACCGCGTCGAGCATCCGCCTGCTGGTGATGAGCACGCCGCAACTGGCGCTGCCGGGCAGCAGGTAGCGGACCTGCGCCGCGTTCGCCGCGTTGTCCAGCACGATCAGCAGCCGCCTGCCGTGGGTGAGCGAACGGAAGGTGGCGGCGACCTCCTCCACGTCGGCCCGCCTGGGCACCTCGGCGGCGCCGAGCGCCCGCAGGAAGCGGCCGAGCGCCTCGACCGGCGGTACCGGCTCGGCGTCGGGGGTGGAGCCCTGCAGGTTGATGTAGAGGTGGCCGTCGGGGAACCGGTCGGCCACCTCGTGGGCCACCCGGATGGCCAGCGCGGACTTGCCGACCCCGGCCGGTCCCGAGATCGCCACCGCCCGCTCGGGGCCGCCGGCCAGCAGCGCGCACAACCGGCGAACCTCCTGCTCCCTGCCGGTGAAGGTGGCCACCGGCCGGGGGAGCTGGGAGGGCGCCGGCGGCTCCGCCGCCGACTGCTCGATCATGCGCTCGGCGCGCAGCAGCTCCACGCCGGGCGCGAGGCCCAGCTCGTCGTCCAGCAGCCGCCTGCCCTCGTCCAGGACGGCCAGCGCCTCGGCGCGCCGCCCCAGCCGGTCCAGGGCCATCACGAGCTGGGCGCGCAGCCGCTCGTGGTACGGGTTGCCCGAGACCAGGGGCTCCAGCGTGGCCACGACCGGCGCCGGGTCGCCCGCCGCGAGCGCCAGCTCGGCCCACTCCTCGGTGGCCGTCCAGCGCAGCTCCTCCAGCCGCCGCACCTCGGGGTTGTCGAACCCGTCGAGCACCGGCCCCCGCCACAGCGCGAGGGCCGCCAGGTAGGGGGCGGGGTCGCCGTTCTCCCGGCCCTCGGCGATCAGGCGCTGCGCGGTGTGCGCGTCCAGCCGGACGTCACGCGGGTCGATCCGGTACCCGCTGGGCGCGGTGGCGATGACCCCGCCGATCGCGGTGCGTAGCCGGGAGACCAGGATGTGCACCTGCCCGCGCGCGGACGGCGGCGGGTCGGCCCCGTGCCACAGCTCGCCGACGAGCCGGTCGGTGGTGACGGTGTGGCCCGCGTCCAGCAGCAACGCGGTCAGCACGGCTCGCGCTCGCCTGCCGCCGAGGTCTACCGGCTGCCCCTCGACGCATGCCCGCAACGTGCCGAGGATATGGAATTCGACTCCGCTCGCCATCACCCTCTCCCAGGGTCCAGCATCCTAGCGGAGTGCTCGTGGGTGGACTTCTGCCAAAAAGCAATGACATCCGGCCTCAGCCGGTGAGCACCGCCACCGGGCACAGCGCCTTGAGCGCCTCTTCCTTCCAGCCGACGGCGCCGATCGACGCGAAGATCTCCGCGGCCTGCTCGACGAACGCGGTGCCCTGCTCGGCCCGCACGATGCCCAGCGCGAGCAGGACGCGGCCCTCCACCAGCCGGTCGCCGATGCTCCTGGCCAGGTGCAGGGCGCGGCGCAGCACGACGTCGGCCTCGGCGCGGTCGCCCTGCGCGTGCCGCGCCTCGCCCAGCGCGTGCAGCACGTACGCCTGCCCCACCAGGTCGTCCAGCTCCACGGTGATCTCCAGCGCCCGCTCGGCGACGGCGATCGCCTCCGTGGTGCGGCCCTGGCGGTGGTAGACCTCGGCCAGCCGCTTGAGCAACTGGGCCTGGGTGGGCCGGACCCCGTGGGAGACCGCAAGCCCGCGCTCCAGCAGCAGCTCCGCCGTCTCCAGCCGCCCCTCCAGCATGTGCACGTGGGACAGGAAGCCGAGCCCGTGCCCCAGGGCGGTGTGGTTGCCCACCTTGCCGAACAGCGTGAGCGCACGTTCCAGCTCCCGCTTGCCGCGCTCCTGGCGGCCCGTCATCACGTGGATGGTGCCCAGGTGCCGCAGCACCAGGGCCTGCGCGCCCTCGTCACCCAGGCGCTCGAAGAGGCAGAGCGCGGCGGACATCGGCTCGGCGGCCTGGCCGAGCCTGCGCCTGGTCAGGTTCATCGCGCCGAGCGAGTACAGCATGGTGGCCGTGCCGGTCAGGTCGCCGGCCGCCCGGCAGGCGGCCAGCGCGCGGGTGGCCACCGTGTTCCAGTCGTCGTAGCAGGCGCGGGTCTCGAAGAGATGGACGAACGTCGCCACCAGGCTCCAGGACATGCTCACCAGCCCGAGGTCGGCGCACTGCCCCACGGCGGCGATCAGGTTCTGCCGCTCGCTCTCCAGCCAGGCCAGCGGGTCGGCGGGCAGGGCGTCCGCCCGGTCGGCGGGCAGCCAGCGCGGCGCGTCACTGTGCGGGACGGGCGGATAGTGGTCGCTGAACCGGGCGTTCCTGGCCCGTTCTGCCAGGCCGAGCAGGCAGCCGAAGGCCCTGGTCAGCACGGCCAGGCGGGTGTCCTCCGGCTCGGCCGCCGCGGCCCGTTCCCGGGCGAACAGCCGGATCAGGTCGTGGAACCGGTAGCGCGGGCGGCCGGTGCCGTCGGGGCCGAGCGGCTGCAGGAGCTGCGCGGCCACGAGCTGTTCCAGTAGTTCCTGGGCCTCGCCCAGGGTGGTGTCGAGCAGCGCGGCGACGAGCCAGGGGGCGAACCCGCCGGGGGCGTCCAGCAGGCCCAGCCGCCGGAAGGCCAGCGCGCTCCTGGGCGACAGCTCCCGGTACGACAGCTCGATGCTGCCGCGCACCTCGACGCCGTTGCGGCTGAGCTGGTCGAGGCGGCTGCGCTCGTCGGCCAGGCGGTCGGCCAGCTCGGCCAGCGACCAGCGCGGGTGCATGGCCAGCCGGGCGGCGGTGATCCGCAGCGCCAGCGGCAGGCCGTCGCACAGGACGGCCAGCCGTACGGCTGCGGCCTGCTCGCCGGAGATCCGCCGGTCGCCCGCCACCCGGCCTAGCAGGTCGGCGGACTCCCGTTCGGTCAGCACCGTGAGCGGCAGCGTCGCCTTGACCTGGAGGCCGGTCAGCCGCCGCCGGGAGGTGACGATCACGCAGCAGCCGGGGGAGTCCGGCAGCAGCGGCAGCACCTGCGCGGCCGACGCCGCGTTGTCCAGCACGACCAGGACACGCCGCCCGGCCAGGGTGGCGCGCAGCAGCGCGGCGCGGTCCGGCTCTGAGGACGGCAGTTCGGGGCCGGGTATCCCGAGCGCCCGCAGGAACCGTTCGAGCACGGCGGCCGGGGCGGCGGCCTCACCGGACGCGTCGTAGCCGTGCAGGTCGGCGTAGAGCTGCCCGTCGGGGAACCGGCCGGCCACCCGGTGGGCCCAGTGCAGCGCCAGCGAGGTCTTGCCGACCCCGGCCACGCCACTGATCAGGCCGGTTCGCGGGCCGGAGCCGTCGAGCCCGGCCAGCGCGTCCAGCGCGCGCAGCTCAGGGCCGCGCCCGACGAACGCCGAGACCGCAGGCGGCAACTGCGCGGGGCGGGGCGTCCGCGGCCGTTCCCGGCCGGGCGGCGGCGAGCCGCGCAGGATCGCCTGGTGTACGGCCCGCAGCGCGGCCCCCGGCTCCATGCCCAGCTCGTCCAGCAGGACCTGCCTGCCACGCTGGTAGACCTCCAGCGCGTCGGCCTGGCGTCCGGCGCGGAAGAGCGCCGTCATCAGCCGTTCGCGCAGCCCCTCGCGCAGCGGCTGGTCGCCCACCAGCCCGGCCAGGCGGCCGATCACCTCCCGGTGGCGGCCCCGGGCCAGCTCCAGGTCGGCCCACTCCTCGGCCACGCACAGCTTCATGTCCTCCAGGCGGTGCGCCGCCGCCGAGATCGCGTCGGTGTCGAACTCGGTGAGCACCGGCCCCCGCCACATCGCCAGCACGTGCCCGAGCGCGACCGCGGCGCACTCGGTCCGGCCCGCCTCCACCGCGGCCCGTGCCTCCCCGGCCTGCCGTTCGGCCTCGCGGACGTCCAGGCGCACGCCGTCGGTCCGCAGCCGGTAGCCGCCGTCGCCGGTGACGATCACCTCGGTGTCGCACCCGGCGGCCTTGAAGGTCTTGCGCAGCCCGTGCACGTGGATCGCCACCTGCGCGCGCACCGACCCCGGCGGACGGTGTCCCCACACCGCCTCGGCCAGCCGTTCGATCGGCACCTCGCGCCCCGCCGCGAGAGCCAGGGCGGCCAGGAGCGCGCGCTGCTTCAGCCCGCCGAGACGCACCGGCCGCTCGTCGAAGACGGCGTCCAGGGGCCCAAGGATCCGGACTTCCATACCAGTCTTCACAACACCCCCGGTTTCAGACTTAAACCGTGGTTTCCCCCACGACCCCATGCTCCCCTCAGAAATCCCGGCAACGGGCACCACCCGGGAACCAGGGGCTCCCGGGTGGCTGCGACATCCCCTTCGGAGTGTAGAGAGGCCCGATATAGGTTCTCTTTATCGCCCTTTCGGCCGCTGTCAGCGGGACGGCTTGGCCTGCTCGGGGTCGGCCCCCGCCGCGCCGATGGTGTCGCGGAAGGCGCGGTCCCACTGCCCGTCGTGCAGGTAACGGTTGATCAGCCCGTTCAGATAGTCGCGGAACACGGTGTCGCCCCGCCGCACGCCGATGCCGTACGGCTCCCGGCCGAACGGCTTGCCGACCAGCCGCACGCTCCCGGGCCGCAGGCTCATCAGGCCGAGCAGGATGGTGTCGTCGGTGCTGATCGCGTCTATCCGGCCGGAGACCAGCGCGTGCACGCACTCGCTGTAGGTGTTCACGATGACCGCCTCGGCGCCCGGCGCGCGGGCGCGCAGCCGTTCGGCGGACGTGGAACCGGTGGCCGTGCAGACCTTCCGGTCCGCCAGGTCTGTGACGTTCCGGATCGCGCGGTCGCCCGCGCGGACCAGGATGTCCTGTCCGGCGTAGTAGTAGGGGTCGCTGAAGCCGACCCGCGCGGCGCGCTCCGGGGTGATCGAGTAGGTGGCCAGGACGAGGTCCACCGTGCCCTGCTCGATGAACTGCTCGCGGTTGCGCGGCATGGTCTCGATGAACCGGACGTCGCGCTCGCTGCCGGTGATGTCCTTGGCCACCAGCCGGGCCATCTCGGCGTCGAAGCCGGTGATCCGCCCGCCGGCGGGGTCTTTGAAGCCGAACAGCGGATGGTCGAACTTGATGCCGACCGTCAGCACGCCGCGCTCCCTGATGCGCGCCATGGTGGAGCCGGGCGGGAAGTCGGCGGCGGTGGCACGGCGGACGGCGCCCCCGCATGAGGCGATGACGACGAGCGAGGTCAGCGCCGCCAGCAGGGCCAGTACGACGAGCGGTGTCCGGCCCGCCTTCACGTAGTGCTGATCCAGTACCGGTGCTGTGGCCGGCCCTTGGGGCCGTAGCGCAAGCCCACCTCGACGTGCCCGCGGTCGGAGAGGTACTCCAGGTAACGACGGGCGGTGGCCCGGCTGATGCCGACGGCCTCGGCCACCTCGTTGGCCGAGAGGTCGGCTCCGGCCGTCTCCAGGGCGTCGAGCACGGTCTGCTCGGTCTCCGGTGAGATGCTCTTGGGCCGCGCCGCCTGATCCAGGTGCAGGGAGCGGAAGATGCGGTCGATCTCCTGCTGCTCGTCCATGGTCTCGGTGGCGGCGAACTGGTCGACGGCCGCCGCGTACCGCGAGAGGGCCTGCTCCAGCGTGCCCATCCGGGTCGGCTTGATCAGGTAGTAGATGGCCCCGCGCTGCATCGCCGCCCGGACCGCTCCCGCTTCTTTCTTGCCGGAGATCACGATGACGTCGGCGGGCGGCTGGTTGGGCCGCCTGAGCTGGTGGGCGACCTCAAGGCCCGGAAGGTCGGGCAGGTGCAGGTCGAGGAGGATCAGCCGGGGGGCGAACCGCACGGCGGCGGCGAGCGCGGCGCGCCCGGTGTGGGCGATCCCGATCACCTTGAAGCCCGGCACCCGGTTGACCTGCGCGCGCAGTGCCGTCGTGACGACCGGATCGTCGTCCACGATGAGCACCGTGATTTCGGAGGAGCCGGAGGTTGTTCCGATGGTCATCGCCGCATCCAGGTGGAGGGTGTGGGGCCTTTCCAAATCGGTCATGTCATCTTATGAAAATTGATGTTATTGGATATGGCTTTAGTTCGTTCTGCTCAGGTGCCCCGCCCAAACTAGGCGGATCCGCCTAATATCGGACGGCATGGATGGCAACAGCGGGCGCGGCTGGCTGCTCGCGGTCACCGCCATGTGGATCCTGCTCGGTCTCCTTCCGCTGGCGCTGCTGACATCCTCCAGCATCAGGCTGTCCGACGAGGCGATTCGCGGTGAGGTCGAAGATCGGGTCCAGACCACGGCGACGGTGAGCCGGGTCGTGGTGGACCAGCAGATGCAGTCGCTCAAACAGCTCGTCGGCGCGATGGCCCAGCGCCCGCAGCTCCGCGACCTCGCCGAATCCTCCGCGAAACGGTCCGACGGCAAGGCCGTGCGGCGGACCCTGGCCGACCACCTGGACGAGCTGCGACGGATGCGCGCGGGCGTGACCGGCGTGATGCTGATCGAGCCGGACGGCCACATGATCGGCACCCAGCCGCCCAGCGAACTGCCGCAGGACATCACCGGCACCGACTGGTACCAGGCGGTCCTCGGACGCAACCAGGCTTACGTGTCCCAGGCGTACACGCCCCCGCTGCGCTCGCGGGCGGTCGCGGTGGCCGCCCCGGTCCCGGCCGCCGACGGCGCCGGCCTGGCCGGCGTGCTCGCCGTCGTCTACAGCCTGGACGCCATCCAGGACTTCGCCTCCGAGGCGGCCAGGGCCCAGGAGATGCGGCTGCTGATCACCGACCAGGCGGGGGTCCTGGTCGCCGACTACCGGCGCAAACTGGTCGCGCTCACCTCACTGCGCGAGGACTTCCGGGTGGACACCGCCCTCGCCGGACGCCGGTGGTCCGGCAACTACATCGGCTACGACGGGCCGGTGATGTCGGCCTCTGAGCCGATCCCCGGCATCGGCTGGACCGTCACCGCCGAGGTGCCCGCCACCAAGGCGCTCGCCTCGGCCGACCGCCTGCGCACCAGCCTGCTCACCGTCGCCGCGCTGCTGACCATGCTGCTGCTCGCCGGGCTCGGCCTCCAGCTCCACACCACCAACGGCCGCCGCCGCACCCAGCGCACCCTGGCCGGATACGCCACGGCCCTGGCCGCCGCCAGGGACGAGGCGCTGGACGCCTCGCAGGCCAAGTCGGAGTTCCTGGGCAAGGTCAGCCACGAGATCCGCACCCCGATCAACGGCGTGCTCGGCATGAACGCCCTGCTGCTGCGCACCCGCCTGGACGACGAGCAGCGGCACTACGCGAGCACCGTGCAGGGGTCGGCGCAGAACCTGCTGCGCCTGCTGGACGACTTCCTGGACCTCTCCAAGATCGAGTCCGGGCGGCTGGAGTTCTCCGCCGTCCCCTTCGACCTGCCCCGGTTCTGCGACGAGGTGATCGCACCGCTCGCCCCGCTCGCCTACCGCCAGGGCCTGTGGCTCACCCTCAGCCTGTCGGACGACCTGCCGCAGCAGGTCGTCGGCGATCCGGTGCGGCTGCGCCAGGTGCTCAGCAACGTGCTGGGCAACGCGCTGAAGTTCACCGTCCAGGGCGGCGTGCGCCTGGAGGTGGGCCTGGACGGCCCGGCCACCGGCGACCGGGTGGTGCTGCGCTTCACGGTCACCGACACCGGCGTCGGGGTCGGCGCCGACGACCGGAAACGGGTGTTCGAGATCTTCCGGCGGGCGGACTCGCCGATCACCCGCCGCACCGGCGGCAGCGGTCTGGGGCTCGCGATCAGCCGCCAGCTCACCGAGCTGATGGGCGGCGGGATCGGGCTGGACAGCGTGGAGGGCGTCGGCAGCAGGTTCTGGGTGACCGTGCCGGTAAGCGTCCCGGTGGGCGTCCTGACCTGGTCGCCCCCGGCGTTCGAGACGCTGTGCGACCGCCGGGCGCTGGTGGCCGACGGCGGCGCCGACGACCGCACGCTGGTCCGGGGCATCCTGACGGGCGCGGGGCTGGTCACCGAGGAGGCCCCGGACGCCGCCTCCGCCCTCGCCGCGCTGCGCGCCGCGGCGGGGAAGGGACGGCCCTTCGACCTGGCCGTGGTGGACCTCGACATGGACGCGGCCGGGCCGGACGGCGCGGACGGCTCGCTGGCCGCCGCCGTCCTGGCCGACCCGCTGCTCGCCGCCACCGGCCTGGTCGTGCTGATCGCGCCGGGCCGCACCCGGCACGCCTGGCCGTCCGCGCCGAGCGGGAGCGAGCCGCCGGACCTGCCGCATCCCGCCGTCCAGTCCATCACCCGCCCGATCAGCCGCCGCCGCCTGCTGGCCGCGCTGGAAAACGCGCTGCGCGCGGTGCGCGAGACGCCCGCCGCCGACGGCCCCGCCCCGCCCGCCGCGCAGCCCGCCCGGATCCTGGTCGCCGAGGACGACGAGGTCAGCCGCCAGGTGGCGCTGCTCGTGCTGACCAAGGGCGGGCACCGGGTGGACGTGGCCGAGGACGGCGCCACCGCCGTGCGGATGGCCAGGGAGGGCGACTACGACCTGGTGTTCATGGACTGCCACCTGCCCGTGCTCGACGGCCTGGCGGCGACGGCCGAGCTGCGGCGCGAGGAGGAGCCGCACCGCCGCACCCCGATCATCGCGATGACGGCGGCGGCGATGCCCGGCGACCGCGACCGCTGCCTCGCGGCGGGCATGGACGACCACCTGTCAAAGCCGGTGGACTGGCAGCACGTGCTCGCCCACATCCCCGCCTGGACCTCCGGTGCCCACGCCCTGCCCGACGAACTGGCCGGCCTGTCGCCCGACGACGTCGCCGACATCGCGCGGGCGTTCCTGGTGACCGTCCCGGACGTCCAGCGCGACCTGCTCGCGGCGGCGGAGACGGGAGACCTGACGACGGCCGCCGAGCTGGCGCACCGGCTCAGGGGAAGCTGCTCCATCGTGGGCGCCGGCGAGGCCGCCGCGCTGTGCGAACGCGTCGAGGAAACGGCCCGCCGGGCTCAGGGTGAAGACGACGCCGCTCCGGGCGCGCTGGTCGCCCTGGTCACCGAGCTGGGCGCCGAACTGGGACGGGTGTCGGTGGAGATGACCAGGCTCGGTGGTTCAACGCTGTCGGAAGACTGGGAGTTGACGGATGACGAAACCCTCCGGTGACCTGAAGATCGACTGGCCGTCGCCGCGCGCCCTGATGCTGGAGTTCGACCGGATGGCCGAGCGGATCGACGACCTGGGCCGCGGGCACGGCTGCAGAAGACCTGGTTCCAGAAGACCGTCCAGTGGATCCTCACCCGCAGGATCAAGGGCTTCCCCACCCCCCGCGCGTTCGTCCTCGAACCCCTGCGCGCGGCCCGGGCGGTCCCAGAGCCCCTGACCGGCCCAGGCTGGTGGCCCAGGCTGGTGGCCCAGGCTGGTGGCCCAGGCTGGTGGCTCGGGCTAGCGGCTCGGGCCGTCAGGTTCGGCGAGCAGGGACTCGGCCAGGGCCGAGGTCTGCTCCACAGCGTCCTCCTCGGCCTTGGCCGCGGCGGCCAGGATGGCCTCGGCCAGGGCCTGCGAGCTCAGCCGCATGGCACGGGGGGCGATGCGCAGCGCGGCGAGCGCCCCGCTGGGCAGCACCTCGACGGTCACCAGACCGCCCGCGGCCTCGCCCCGGCCGCGGGTCTCGTTGATCTGGTGGGCGACCTGTTCGTAGCGGCCCATCCGCGCCACGAGCCCCGCCAGCCCCTGGTCGATCTCGGGATCGCCGGTCGGCGCGAACGGCTCGTCTGGCGTGCTCATCACGTCATCATAGCGTCAGGTTAAGGGTCGGTAAGGGTGTGAACGAAGCGAGTCGATTTCTATATTGATAGCTGTGGATAGACAGGTTGAAAGCCTTGAGGCCGGGTGCGAGGTGACGCCTTTGATGGCCACTTGAAGTGCAACCATGTTGATTCCTTCATGCATGAGTGAGAACCGTGGAGCCGTCGGGTGACCCATCACGCGACGGCTCCGGTCATTTGCAGGACAATTCTTCCGACCGGAGAGAAGAAATGAGAATTCTCGTCACCGGGGGAGCGGGCTTCATCGGCTCCCACTACGTGCGGACCCTCGTACGGCGGGGCGACTGCGCGGTCACCGTCCTGGACAAGCTCACCTACGCCGGCAACCCGGCCAACCTCGACTCCGTGCGCGGCGGCTTCGAGTTCGTCAGGGGCGACATCTGCGACGCCACGCTCGTCGGACCGCTGGTCGCCGAGCACGACCAGGTCGTCCACTTCGCCGCCGAGTCCCACGTGGACAGGTCCATCGTCAGCTCGGGCGACTTCGTGCGGACCAACGTGCTGGGCACGCAGGTGCTGCTGGACGCGGCGCTGGCCGCCGGGCTGCGCGGGTTCGTCCACGTGTCCACCGACGAGGTCTACGGCTCGATCGACGAGGGCTCGTGGACCGAGCGCGAGCCGCTGGCGCCGAACTCGCCGTACTCGGCCTCCAAGGCCGCCTCCGACCTGCTCGCCCTGGCCTTCCACCGCACCCACGGGCTGGACGTGCGGGTGACCCGGTGCTCCAACAATTACGGGCACCACCACTTCCCCGAGAAGATGATCCCGCTGTTCATCACCAACCTGCTGGACGGCGAGCAGGTGCCGCTCTACGGCGACGGGCTCAACGTCCGAGACTGGCTGCACATCGACGACCACGTCCAGGGGATCGAGCTGGTCCGCGCGGGCGGACGCCCCGGCGAGGTCTACAACATCGGCGGTGGCACCGAGCTGAGCAACCGCGAGCTGACCGCGATGCTGCTGGACGCGCTCGGCGCGGGCTGGGACATGGTCCGGCCGGTCGAGGACCGCAAGGGCCACGACCGCCGCTACTCGGTGGACTGCACCAAGATCAGGACCGAGCTGGGCTACCGCCCCCGCAAGGACTTCACGGCCGGTCTCGCCGAGACCGTCGCCTGGTACCGGGACAACCGTTCCTGGTGGGAACCCCTCAAGCGACGTCTCGGCGGACCGGCTGTGATGGGCGCGGGGACCGGCGGGCTCAACCGAGGATGAAGCCGGCGACATCCCTGACGGTCTTCAGGTGCTTGAGCCGGTCGTCGGGGATGTCGAGGTTGAACTCGTCCTGCGCGGCGACGGCGATCTCGACCATCGACAGCGAGTCGATGTCGAGGTCCTCGGCGAAGGTCTTGTCGGGGTCTATCTCGTCTATCGGGATTCCGGTGACCTCACTGATGATCCGGGTGAGCGCGATGATCACGTCGAGGTCGGTCACTAGCATCGTCTGACTCCCTTCCGGGTATCCGGTTCGCACGGGGGTTCTCATCGCCGTGCTCATGGCGGTGCTCATACCTGGACGGCTTTCAGCTCGCCGTCCAGGTAGTTCTTGCGGCAGGCGCGTCGCTGCACCTTGCCGCTGGTCGTCTTGGGCAGCACGCCCCGGCGGACGAGCACGACCTCGTCGGTCTTCAGCCGGTGGTCGTTGAAGATCGCGTGCCGGACGCGGTCGCGGAGCGCCTGCGCGCCACCGGCGCGCAGCGCGCGGCCGTCGGCCTCGACGACCACGACGAGCTCCTCGCGTTCGCCGTTGTCCACGGAGAAGGCCGCCGCGCAGTTGGGACGCAGGCCCTCGGCAGAGCCCTCGGCGGACAGCTCGATGTCCTGCGGGTAGTAGTTCCGGCCCTTGCGGATGATCATGTCCTTCAGCCGGCCGGCCACGAACAGCTCGCCGTTCACCATGAAACCCAGGTCGCCGGTGCGCAGGTAGGTGACATCGGCCGGCTCGCCGGTGATGTGCGCCATGAACGTCTCCGCCGTCTCGGCGGCGCGGCCCAGGTAGCCCGCGGCGACGCACGGCCCGTCGATCCAGACCTCGCCGACGAACCCCTCCTCGCAGGGGGTGAGCGTGCCGGGGTCCACGATGCGGACCCGCGTCGCGGCCGAAGGGGCGCCGCAGCTCACCACCGGCTTGGCGGCGGGGTCGTCCTCGGCGAGGATCTCCACGCGCCCGGCGAGCAGCGCGTCGGCCGACACCCACAGCGCGTGCGGCACCTCGCCTGCGGTGCTCGCGGTGGCCTTCAGGGTGTTCTCGGCCAGGCCGTAGCCGGGGCACATGGTGGTCGCCCGCAGGCCGAGCGGGGCGAACGCCTCGACGAAGCCGCGCACGGTGTGCCAGCGCACCGGCTCGGCGCCGTTGGCCGCCATCCGCCACGACGACAGGTCCAGCGACGGATCCACCTTGCCCTCGGCGGCGGCCCGCACGCACAGCTCGTAGGCGAAGCTGGGCGCGGCGGCGTGGGTGCCCCGGTACTTGGACACCGCCTCCAGCCAGCGGGCCGGGCGGCGGATGAACGCCTCGGGTGCCATCAGGTACGCCGGGACGCGCTGGACGACCGGGAAGACGATGCTGAGCAGCAGGCCCATGTCGTGGAACAGCGGCAGCCAGGAGACCACGCGCGACTCCGGGGCGGTGGGGAAGGCGTCCTCGGTCTCGGCCACGTTCGCCAGGAAGTTGGCGTGGGTGACCATGACGCCCTTGGGGTTGCCGGTCGAGCCTGAGGTGTACTGGAGCAGGGCCACGTCGTCCGGCGTCGGGTCCGGCCCGGCGTACTCGCCGCCGGACGGCAGCGACTCGGTGGTGAGGATGGTCAGGCCGTCCAGTTCGCGCAGGTCGCCGAACCGGTCGATCAGGTCCTGCCGGACCGCCTCCGTGGTGAGCACGGTGGTGGCGCCGGCGTCGTCGGCGATGATCCGCAGCCGCTCCAGCCCCTTGCGGCGGCTCGGCACCTGCGCGGGCGCGCCGCTGACCCTCGCCCGCATGCACCCGTACAGCGCGCGGACGAACTCCAGCCCGGTCGGGTACAGCAGGACGGCGCTGCCGCCGGACAGCCCCATCGCGGCGAACGCGGCGGCCCTGGCCTCCGCGGCGGCGTCCAGCTCCGCGTACGTGATCGTCTCCGACAGTTCCTCACCGTCGCGCAGGTATCCATAGGCGATCTGGTGGGGCCGCTCCACGGCACCACGGCGAATCGCCTCGGACACCGTGCGGTATCCGGTGACCGCATGATCGAGCGTGGGAATCGTGACGGTCATGTAAGTGCAACCTCGTCTCGTTCGAAGTCCCGTTCGAGGGCCGTTGCGAAGGTCTGCTCGGACGCGGCGACGCTCATCACGTAGCGCCCGTACTCGGAGTTGGAGATCAGCTCGCCGAGCCGGTAGCAGGCGTCGGCGTCGATGAACCCCATCCGCAGTGCGATCTCCTCTAGGCACGCGATCCGCACGCCCTGGCGCTCCTCAAGGGTGTGCACGTAGTGGCCGGCGGCGAGCAGCGACTGTGGGGTGCCGGTGTCCAGCCAGGCGAAGCCCCGGCCGAGGTCCACCAGGCGCGCCTGTCCGCGCTCCAGGTAGATCCGGTTCACGTCGGTGATCTCCAGTTCGCCCCGGGCGGAGGGCCGCAGGTTCCTGGCGATCTCGATGACGTCGTTGTCGTAGAAGTACAGGCCGGTGACGGCCTTGTCGGACTTCGGGTGGGCGGGCTTCTCCTCGATGGACAGGATCCGGCCGAAGGGGTCCACCTCGGCGATGCCGTACCGCTCGGGGTCGCGCACGGAGTACCCGAACAGCACGCAGCCGCGCACGTCTCTGGCGTTCTCGTCGAGCACGTCCGAGAAGGAGTGGCCGTGGTAGATGTTGTCGCCCAGAATCAGCGCGACGGAGTCGTCGCCGATGTGGTCCGCACCGATGGTGAAGGCCTCGGCGATGCCGTTGGGGGCGTTCTGCTCGGCGTAGTCGATCCGTAACCCGATATGCCCGCCGTCACCGAGGAGCCGCCGAAAGTGCGGTAGGTCGAAAGCCGTTGAAATGATCAGGACATCGCGTACTCCAGCCAGCATCAACACCGAAAGTGGATAATAGATCATCGGCTTGTCGTTCACCGGAAGAAGCTGTTTGGAAACGGCGAGCGTGGCCGGATGGAGCCTGGTTCCCGTTCCTCCCGCAAGTATGATCCCTTTCAATGACACATACCCCCAATCTGGATATATCGCACACGGTAGGTATCGGCCATGTCTCGGGGCAAGGGATTCGCAGCTAAATCGGGGGTCTCGGTGCAGATGTTAGGGGTTGTGTCCAGGTGATCGAGATTAATACGGTTGTGCTGGGAATCCATGGAAAGGATGGCCATGACCACTTATGTCTGGGATTACCTGCCGGAATATCAGAATGAACGACAGGACATTCTCGACGCCGTAGAGAAGGTCTTCTCCTCCGGCCAGCTCGTCCTCGGTGGGAGCGTCAAGGGCTTCGAGGAGGACTTCGCCGCCTACCACGGGCTGCGGCACTGCGTCGGCGTGGACAACGGCACCAACGCGATCGTGCTCGGCCTGCAGGCGCTCGGCGTCGGCCCCGGCGACGAAGTGATCACCGTGTCGAACACCGCCGCGCCGACCATCGTGGCGATCGACTCCGTCGGCGCCACCCCGGTCTTCGTGGACGTCCGCAAGGACGACTACCTGATGGACACCGACCATGTCGCCGCCGCCATCACCGACAAGACCGCCTGCCTGCTGCCCGTCCACCTCTACGGCCAGTGCGTGGAGATGGCCCCGCTGCGCGCCCTCGCCGACCGCCACGGACTGGCGATCTTCGAGGACTGCGCCCAGGCGCACGGCGCCCGCCACCACGGCACCATCGCCGGCACCATGGGCAAGGCCGCCGCCTTCTCCTTCTACCCGACCAAGGTCCTCGGCGCGTACGGCGACGGCGGCGCCACCGTCACCGACGACGACGAGACCGCCGCCAACCTGCGCCGGCTGCGCTACTACGGCATGGAGAAGACCTACTACGTGGTCCAGACGCCCGGCCACAACAGCCGGCTCGACGAGGTCCACGCCGAGATCCTGTGCCGCAAGCTCACCCGCCTCGACGCCTACATCGCCGGCCGCCGCGCCGTCGCCGACCGCTACGCCGAGGCGCTCGGCGACACCGAACTGGTGCTGCCTGCCGTCACCGAGGGCAACGAGCACGTCTACTACGTCTACGTCGTCCGTCACCCCCGCAGGGACGAGATCATCGAAGCCCTCAAGGCGTACGACATCCACCTGAACATCAGCTACCCGTGGCCGGTCCACACGATGACGGGGTTCGCCCATCTGGGCTACACCCGGGGCCAGTTCCCCGTCACCGAGGAACTGGCCGACGAGATCTTCTCCCTGCCGATGTACCCGGCACTGTCCACCGAGCGGCAGGAGCAGGTGATCAACGCGTTGCGAGAAGTTCTGTCCCGGCTGTAGCGGTGACGCCGGCCGTACCGACCAGGCTGAGCAGGCACGCACTGAGGCTGCGTGCCTGCACGTTCACGTAGTAGCTGTGCCGGAGCAGGTCTTCGAGCTGGTGCACGGTCAGCCAGCGGAACTCCGGGTCCTCGGCCTCGAGGTCGGTCTCCACCACCATGTACCGGTTGCGCGCGTGGAAGAACCGGCCGCCCTCCTCCGACAGCACCGACTCGAACCTGATCCGCGAAGGATCGGCGTTCAGCACCTCGTCCAGGTAGCGCGGCCGGGCCTCGGGCGGCAGCAGGTCGTAGGTCTCCGGGGTGCACTGCACCGTCGGGGCCAGCTCCACCACGTCCGCGTACCCCGGCTCGGCGCGCGTGTGCGTCAGCACGTGCAGCACCCCGCCGATCCGCTTCACCAGGAACGCGATGACGCCCATCCCGACCGGCCGGATCATCGGCTGGGCCCACGAGCCCACCTCGCGGCCCGCCGCCTCCACCGACACCCCGACCACGTCGAAGAACCCGCCGGTGTCGTGCGAGATCCTGCCGTCCGCCCAGTGCCAGCGGCGCAGCGCGCCCAGCGGGATCTGCTCGGTGAAGACGTCGGTCCTGGTGCGGATCTCGGTGATCCAGCTCAGGATCTCCATCGAGTCGTGCACGCCCTGCTCGTCCGGATCGCACGACCTGACCAGCGCCTCACGGAACGCCCCGCCCATGCCGGCGTTCAGCGTGCCCGTCACCTCCGGCCCCGAGAACGGCAGGCAGGAGAGCACCGTGCGCGCGTCCATGTTCACCAGGTCCGGCACGGTCAGCAGCTCGTGCAACTGCCCGAGCGTCAGCCAGCAGTACCCGTCGATCAGCTCCACGTCGCCGAACACCTCGACGACCATGTTCCGGTTGCGCTTGCGGTAGAACCACGCCCCCTGCTCCGACTGGCGCACGTCGGCGAGCACCCGCGTCGAGGGGTCCTCGAAGGCGTCGCGGAAGTAGTCCAGATACGGCACCGGCCGCCCCTGGTGAACCCGCGTGTAGTTGCTCCGCGTCGCCTGCACGGTCGGCGAGAGCTGCAGCCCGTTCACATTCCCCGGCTCGTTCTTCGCCTGCATCAGGCAGTGCGGCACCCCGTCGAATTCCTTCACCAGAATGCCGAGGATCCCCACCTCGCCCTGGTTGATGATCGGCTGGGTCCACTGCGTCACCGGATGGGCGGGGTATCTGATGTCGATTCCCTCCACGGTGAAGAACCGGCCGCTGTGGTGACCGATGTTCCCGGTCGCCGGATCGCGCGCCCAGCCCGCCATGGCCTCCAACGGAACCTGTTCGACATCCATTCTGGTGCGCTCGGCCACATCGGCGAGCCAATGGTGGAAATCGGCAAGACGGGTGAATTGGCAACCATTGGAAAGAGCGGATTCCGCTATTCTCACCCGAGGCGGCGGGCGGGATATCACAGCCATGGTCGACTCCTCGTCAGCGGGTTCGGCGGCGCCGGTCACAGAGCGCACGCGCAAAGCCGAAAATGCCAGTACGGGAAAGGGCTCTCAACCCCTGCCGAGCCCCAGAAGGGGACCACGTACGGCGCACCCGGCGAACCCCTAAGCGCCCCCAGACGGATCTGGCTGGGGTTCTCCGGTGATCCCACCGGCTCATAGCCTCGGGATTCGAGGCGGGTTCGGAATCTCGTAAAAGGTCTGGTCACAGCAGCCCTAGGCGGGTCAACAGTACGTTCGCGGCGGGTCGGGTACGGATGGACTCGCGATATCGAGTGAGTTTGAGGCATTCATGTCCGTTGCTTGCGCCACTGATGTCGAAGCCATTGATGTCGAAGCCATCGCGGTCGTCGGGATCGCCTGCCGGTTGCCCGGCGCGCCCGATCCGGCCGCGTTCTGGGAACTGCTGCGCGGCGGCGTGGACGCCGTCGGCGAGGTCCCGGCCGGCCGCTGGCGGGCCGAGGAGACCGGGGGACTCACCCGGGGCGGCTTCCTGCCCCGGGTGGACGAGTTCGACCCGGCGTTCTTCGGCATCTCCCCCAGAGAGGCCGCCGCGATGGACCCGCAGCAGCGGCTGGTCCTCGAACTGAGCTGGGAGGCGCTGGAACGGGGCGGCATCGTGCCCGCCACGCTGTCCGGCAGCCGCACCGGCGTGTTCGTCGGCGTGATGTGGGACGACTACGCCACCCTCCAGCACCGCGACGGCGTCGCCGGGGTCGGCCCGCACACCGTCACCGGCCTGCACCGCAGCATCATCGCCAACCGCGTCTCCTACACGCTCGGCCTCGGCGGGCCCAGCATGACCGTGGACACCGGCCAGTCCTCCTCACTGGTCGCCGTCCACCTGGCCTGCGAGAGCCTGCGCCGAGAAGAGGCCACGCTCGCCCTGGTCGGCGGCGTCAACCTCAACCTCACCCCAGAGAGCACCCTCGGCCTGGCCCGGTTCGGCGGCCTGTCCCCGGACGGCCGCTGCTACACCTTCGACGCCCGCGCCAACGGATTCGTCCGCGGCGAGGGCGGCGTCATGCTCGTGCTCAAGCCGCTCGCCGCCGCGCTCGCCGACGGCGACCGCGTCCACGGCGTGATCCGGGGCAGCGCCGTCAACAACGACGGCGGCGGCGAGGGCCTCACCGCCCCCAGCGAGCGGGCCCAGCGGGCCGTGATCGACGCCGCCTACCGCCGCGCCGGCCTCGACCCGGCCGCCGTCGGCTACGTCGAGCTGCACGGCACCGGCACCCGCGTCGGCGACCCAATCGAGGCCGCCGCGCTCGGCGCGGTCCTCGGCGCCGCCCGCGCCCCGGAGGCCCCGCTCCCCGTCGGCTCGGTCAAGACCAACATCGGCCACCTGGAGGGCGCGGCCGGGGCCGCCGGCCTGCTGAAGGCCCTGCTCGCCGTCGAGCACGGCGAACTGCCCCCCACGCTCAACCACGAGACCCCCAACCCTGACATCCCCCTCGGTGAACTGCGCCTGCGGGTCCAGACCGCGCTGGCACCCTTCCCCGCCGACACCCCCGGGGCCCGGATCGCCGGGGTCAACGCCTTCGGCATGGGCGGCACCAACTGCCACGTCGTCATCTCCGGCCCGCCCGTCGCTCCGGCCACCACCGGCCCCGCGACCGACGGCGGGCGCGTCGTTCCCGTCACCGTGTCCGGGCGGACCGACGCCGCGCTGCGCGCCCAGGCCGCACGGCTCGGCGAGGCCATCGAGGGCGAGCCCGCGCTGCGCCCGCTCGACGTCGGCCGCTCACTGGCCACCACCCGCACCACGTATGAGCACCGCGCCGTGGTCGTGGCCGGGGAGCGCGACGACCTGCTCGCCGGGCTCCGCGCCGTCGCCGACGGCCTGCCCGCCGCCGGGGTCGTCGAAGGCGTCGCCCTGGCCAGAGACGACGAACACGGCAGGACCGTCTTCATCTTCTCCGGCCAGGGCTCCCAGTGGCCCGCCATGGCCGCCGAACTCCTCGACACCTCCGAGGTCTTCGCCGAACGCCTGCACGCCTGCGCCGACGCCCTCGCCCCGCACACCGGCTGGTCGCTCATCGACGTCCTGCGCGGCGAACCCGGCGCCCCCTCCCTCGACCGCGTGGACGTCGTGCAGCCCGCGCTGTTCGCCGTCATGGTCTCCCTCGCCGCGCTGTGGCGGTCACTCGGCGTGCGCCCCGACGCCGTCGTCGGCCACTCCCAGGGCGAGATCGCCGCCGCCTGCGTGTCCGGCGGCCTGTCCCTCTCCGACGCCGCCGCCGTGGTCGCGCTGCGCAGCCGCGCCATCATCGCCATCGCCGGGCGCGGCGGCGGGATGGTCTCCGTGCCCGCCCCGGCCGCCGCCGTCCGCGAATGGCTCGCCCCGTGGGACGGCCGGATCTCCGTCGCCGCCGTCAACGGCCCCGCCTCCGTGGCCCTCGCCGGAGACGTGGACGCCCTGGAGGAGTTCCTCACCTTCTGCGCCGAACGCGAGATCCGCGCCAAGCGCATCGCCGTGGACTACGCGTCGCACTGCGCCCACGTCGAACACGTCAAGGACGAACTGCTCGACCTGCTCGCCGGCATCGCCCCCCGGACCGGCGACATCCCCTTCCTGTCCACCGTCACCGGCGAGTGGACCGACACCGCGACCCTCGACGCCGCCTACTGGTACCGCAACCTGCGCCAGACGGTCGAGTTCGAGGCGGCCGTCCGCAGGCTCGTGGCCGAGGGCTTCCGGTTCTTCGTCGAGTCCAGCCCGCACCCCGTGCTGTCGGTCGGCGTCCGCGACGCCGTCGCCGAGGCCGCCGGGCTGGAAGCCGGGGGAGCGGTCGTCGTCGGCTCCCTGCGCCGCGACGACGGCGGCCTCACCCGAGTCCTCACCAACGCCGCCGAGCTCCACGCCAACGGCCTTCCCCTCGACGTCGCCGCCGTCTACGGCGACTCCGCCGCCACCGTGGAACTCCCCACCTACGCCTTCCAGCGGACCCGCCACTGGCGCGAGCCCGGTTCCCCGCCGCCCGCCGCCGTTTTTGAGCAGGCCGGCCGGGACCGGCCGGAGGAGCCCGCCGGACACGCCTCCCCGCTGCGCGCCCGCCTCGCCGGAGCGTCCGACACCGAGCAGCGCCGCGTCACCCTCGACCTGGTGCTCGCGCACATCGCCGTGGTCCTGGAGTTCGGCTCGACCGACGCGATCGACACCCGCCGCACCTTCAAGGAACTCGGCTTCGACTCGCTCACCACCGTCGAGCTGCGCAACCGGCTCGCCGTGGCGACCGGCCTGAAGCTGCCCACCACGGTGCTCTTCGACCACCCCACCCCGGCCGCCGTCGCCGCCCACCTGCGCGACCTCCTCCTCGGGCACGACGACGACCTCTCCAGCGCGCCGCCCGCCACGGCCGACCCCGCCGAGCCGCTGGCCATCGTCGCCATGGCCTGCCGGTTCCCTGGCGGGGTCAACTCCCCGGAAGACCTGTGGCGCCTGGTCGCCGAGGGCGGCGAGGCACCCCTGGACTTCCCCGCCGACCGGGGCTGGGAACTCACCGGCAAGGGCGCCTTCCTGCACGACGCGGCCGACTTCGACGCGGGCCTGTTCGGCATCTCGCCGCGCGAGGCGCTGGCCATGGACCCGCAGCAGCGGCTGCTGCTGGAGACCTCCTGGGAGGTCGTCGAACGGCTCGGCGCCGACCCGGCCACGCTGCGCGGCAGCCGTACCGGGGTGTTCGTCGGCGCGATGTCCCAGGACTACGGCCCGCGCATGCACGAGGCCACCGACGAGGTCGAGGGCTACCTCCTCACCGGCAACACGGCCGGGATGGCCTCCGGCCGCATCTCCTACACCTTCGGGCTCGAAGGGCCGGCGGTCACCGTGGACACGGCGTGCTCGTCGTCACTGGTCGCCCTGCACCTGGCCGCGCAGGCGCTGCGCGCCGGGGAGTGCACGCTGGCGCTCGTCGGAGGCGTGACCGTGATGTCCACCCCCGGGATCTTCGCCGAATTCACCCGCCAGGGCGGCCTTTCCCCCGACGGCCGCTGCAAGGCGTTCGGCGCGGCGGCGGACGGCACCGGCTGGTCCGAGGGCGTCGGCATGCTGGCCGTCGAACGCCTCTCCGACGCCCACCGCCAGGGCCACCGCGTCCTCGCGGTCGTGCGCGGCTCGGCCGTCAACTCCGACGGCGCGTCCAACGGCCTCACCGCCCCCAACGGCCGCTCCCAGCAGCGCGTCATCCGCCAGGCACTGGCCGACGCGGGCCTTGAGCCCGGCGACGTGGACGCGCTCGAGGCGCACGGCACCGGCACGACCCTCGGCGACCCGATCGAGGCCCAGGCCCTCCTCGCCACCTACGGCCAGGAACGCGACGAGGACTCGCCCCTGTGGCTCGGGTCCCTGAAGTCCAACATCGGCCACACCCAGGCGGCGGCGGGCGTCGGCGGAATCATCAAGATGGTCATGGCGATGCGCCACGGCACCCTCCCGAAGACCCTCCACGCCGACAACCCCACCCCCCACGTGGACTGGTCCTCCGGCGCCGTGGCCCTCCTCACGACCCCTCGCCCCTGGCCCGAGACCACCCACCCCCGCCGCGCGGCCATCTCCTCCTTCGGTATCAGCGGCACCAACGCCCACACCATCCTCGAAGCCCCACCCACCCCGACCGCCACCCCCACGGCGCTGCCCGAGGCCCCCCTCCCGGCCGCATCCATTCCCCTCCCGTGGGTGATCTCAGGGAAGACCGCGGAGGCCGTCCGGGCTCAGGCCGCACGGCTCGCGCCGCTCGTCGAGTCCGATCTCGCCGACGTCGCGTTCTCGCTGGCCACCACCAGGGCCGCGCTGGAATCGCGCGCCGTCGTCTTCGGCCGTACCGCCGAGGACTTCGAGGCCGGGTTGCGGGCGCTGGCCGAAGGCGAGACCTC
>NZ_JARLTC010000051.1 GCF_029382225.1 Spongiactinospora sp. TRM90649 | reverse complement strand
TCCTTCTCCCGGCCGATGACCGGGTCGAGCTTGCCCTCCCTGGCCGCCTGGGTCAGGTTGCGCCCGAACTGATCGAGGACAAGAGAGGTCGAGGGTGCGGCCTCCTGCGGGCCGCCCGCGGCGGCCGGCTCCTTGCCCTGGTAACCGTGCAACAGCTGGATGACCTGCTGTCGCACTCTGTTGAGGTCGGCACCCAGCTTGACCAGCACCTGCGCGGCGACACCCTCGCCCTCGCGGATCAGCCCGAGCAGGATGTGCTCGGTGCCGATGTAGTTGTGGCCCAGCTGCAAAGCCTCGCGGAGCGACAGCTCAAGGACCTTCTTGGCGCGCGGGGTGAACGGAATGTGCCCCGACGGCGCCGACTGGCCCTGGCCGATGATCTCCTCGACCTGCTGGCGCACACCTTCAAGGCTGATGCCCAGGCTCTCAAGAGCCTTGGCGGCAACACCCTCGCCCTCATGGATCAAGCCAAGAAGAATGTGCTCAGTGCCGATGTAGTTGTGGTTGAGCATCCTGGCCTCTTCTTGGGCCAGCACGACAACCCGCCTCGCGCGGTCGGTGAACCTCTCGAACATCTCGTCGCTCCTCACAGAGCGGTCAGGCGTGCCCGGGATATCCGGGCGCGTCATCCCGCATGGTAGCCCTGGCTCGGCGAACCTCGCCCTGTTGCCGAAGAGGTGCCCTAGGGAAGACGTTCCCCGAGAGCAGGGCGTTCACCCTCTATCCAACTACTAGGCAGGGGTGACGTGTTCCCGATACGCCGCAAGCGAACGACCGTTTCGGGCGACTTCGATGATCATGCGCTTATGGCGGCCGCCGGGGTCCTTAGGCGACCGTCATAAGCGCACGCTCCGACTGAGATCGGATCCGTCCGCCGACGGCGAACACTCGCCGTGGCAATTCGATCTCTAGTGAGCAGCCTCGTACTGCTCCACCACTGACGAGGCGATACGGCCACGCTCGCTCACCGGCAGGCCGTGCGCCTTCGCCCAGGCCCGGATCTCCGAGCTCTTCTCGCGCGTCATCGCGCGCTGGCTGCCCCTACCGCCCCGGCGGCGACCGGCGACCGCGGTGGGCCGGCGCGCACTCTGCACGAAAGGCGACAGAGCGTCCCTCAGCTTCTTGGCGTTCAGGTCGCTGAGGTCAATCTCATACGACGTGCCGTCAATCGCGAAGGCGACCGTCTCATTGGCCTCCCCCCCGTCGAGGTCGTCGATGAGAATCTCCTGGATCTGCTTGGCCATCTAGGCTTTCCTTTCGCTGGGGCATTGTTTCATTCGATGCCAAACATATACCCGTCCGATCGCGGACACAATTCGACGCGATAGAGGGTTTCCCGCAGAGGCCAGGCGTGAGAGGATCAGTTAGGCTTGCGGACCTGATCGCGCTGGTTTGCGCGCCTTGCTGCCGCTTCGGAACGCACCAGCTTCACGACGCCGTAGATGAAGGCCCCGCCCACGACGGCCGGGGGCAACAAGGCGGACAATACATCCATCATTCGTCCTCACCACGGGGGTCTCGTCTGATTCGGCACACCCGCTTTTCTCTCAGGCGTGTCGGGGTCGCCTCGCGACCGGCGGGCCGGGGGCCCCAAGACGGCGCCCGAGCATGACCATAGCGTGATCGAGCTCCGGCGTGCGCCGCGGGGCCGACAACCCCGTCCAGCTTCGAACGACAGCTTAATGGCTGTCTCTCCAGCCCGCTTACCGGATGGAGTCTGTAAAAACCCTGTGAAAAGTCAGGTCTTCCCGCCGAGATGATCACCAGATCGCCGGAAACCCCGCTCAGCGCGGGCTTCTGGCCACCATCGTTCGGGCGACCTTGTCGTGCAGGCCCTGCTGACGGGGCTTGTCGACCAGGATGAACAGTCCCACCGCGAAGAGGAACATCCCGGCGAGCAGATTGAGCACGGCAATGCCCATCACGGCCATCGGCCAGGGCAGCATCGCGGCGCGTTTCACCACGGAAGCCGTTGTCAGAACGCCCCCATCAGCCGGGATCAGGCGGATGCGCAACACGTGCTTGCCCAGAGTGCGCCCGTAGCGGGAATGCAGGACAACGTCATAGAGCGCAAACGCGGTCCCGACGATCAGCCACGCGATCAAGCGGGGAAGCGGGCTATGCGCGGCGGCGCCTTCGACGGCCGGCGACATCGGGTGCGCGGGGCCGAAGAGCGCCCAGAACACCGTGAAGAGAATGTAATAGAGCACGACGAACGGGACGGCGTCGATGATGCGGGCCGCCATCCGCTCCCACCATTCGGCGGGAACCACCTTTGGATCATGTTCGGGGG
Organism: Spongiactinospora sp. TRM90649; assembly: GCF_029382225.1. GTDB lineage: Bacteria > Actinomycetota > Actinomycetes > Streptosporangiales > Streptosporangiaceae > Spongiactinospora. The sequence goes on along the minus strand of NZ_JARLTC010000051.1, from coordinate 46,461 downwards.
AAGCGGTGGAAGCAGAGGAACCCGTCGAAGCGGCGGAAGCGTCGAGGGCGGAGTCGGCCACGGACGCCCTTGTCGTCATGTCCGTCCCGTTGTCCGCGCTTCTGTCCGCGCTTCTGTCCGCGCTCACTCGCACGGCCCCCTGCCGCCACGCATATGGTCACCTGTCCGCGATCCCAATCCGGATCGGCTTGTTCGCGAAGGCCGCACGCGCGCACGCCGCACGACGACGGGCCCTGACACGTTTCTGCCCGAATTTCGCGGTTCGAGTCCACTACATCCAGACATGAAATAGGGCCGGTGGTCGATCCACCGGCCCTATAGGGGTTCCCGCCGGTCGTGACCGGCCGGAACGTCGCGCTACCGGGTCTTCACCACGACGGTCGAGGCGACCTTGTCGTGCAGGGTCTGCTGGAGCGGCTTGTCGAAGAACTGCCACAGCACGTTCACCAGCACGCCGGCGCCCACCAGGAAGCTGAGGAACGGCACAGGGAGGCCGTTCAGCACATAAGGGCCCCAAAGCACGCCCGCCCGCTTGGCCGCGGTCATCGTGTCGAGACCGCCGGGGGCCATGCTGCCGCCCACGGGGACGACGCGGATGCCCATCGCGATCTTGCCGACGGTCTGGCCGTTCATCCGGAGCATGATCGTCTCGTAGGCGACGAACAGGATCGCGCCCACGACCGCGACGATGATCGCGGCCGTGACGGCGCCGCCGCCGCCCGTGCCCGTCACGAGGTCGTACGGCGGGAAGATGAATGCGGTGATCATGGTCAGCAGCGCCACGACCACACCGAAGATCGCACCGTCGATGATCCGCGCCACCAGCCGCTGCCACCACTCGGCAAGCGGGGCGGGGGCGCCGGAGGGCGACTGACCGGGGGTGTAGGCGTAGCCGGGCGAGCCGTAGGCCTGCTGGCCGTAGCCCTGCTGCTGCTGGGGCTGCCCGTACTGCTGCTGCTGGCCGTAACCCTGCTGCTGACCATAGGCCTGTTGTTGCTGCTGCCCGTACTGCTGTTCCTGGTACTGAGGCTGCTGCTGACCGTAGCCCTGTTGCTGCTGGCCGTACTGCTGGCCGTGGCCCTGGTCGTAACCGGCCTGCTGGCCGTAGCCCTGCTGCTGGGGCTGACCGTACTGCTGCTCCTGGCCATAGCCCTGCTGCTGACCGTAGCTCTGCTGCTGCCCGTACTGCTGCTCTTGGCCGTAGCCGTACTGCTGCTGCTCCTGGCCGTAACCCTGCTGCTGGCCGTAACCCTGCTGCTGTTGCTGGGGCTGCCCGTACTGCTGTTCCTGGCCGTAGCCGTACTGCTGCTGCTCCTGGCCATAGCCCTGCTGCTGGCCGTAGCCCGGTTGCTGCTGGCCGTACTGCTGGCCGTGGCCCTGGTCGTAACCGGCCTGCTGGCCGTAGCCCTGCTGCTGGGGCTGACCGTACTGCTGCTGCTGGCCGTAGCCCTGCTGCTGACCGTACTGCTGCTGACCGTACGGCTGGGCCGGGTTGGAGCCGGGGTCCGTCCGGTAGCTCACCATGGTCGCGTCGGGATCGGACGGCGAGCCGAGGCTCTGTCCGTAGTCGGATCGCGCCGCCTGGTTACGCTCGGGGTCGTCCTGTGGGTATGGCGGCTGTCCCGTGCTCACCGATTCACCTCGCTTCGAGTGGGCATGCGGCGTACGTCACGCACACATGCTCTGGCTGCTGCACAACGTATCGATATAGGGATCAACAGTCACCTTTCCCGCCACGCCTAGCCCCTCGGATCCGCCTCTAGGTGCAGGAGCATTCGCGTGTTGCCCAGAGTGTTGGGCTTGACATGTTCAAGATCGAGGAACTCCGCGACGCCTTCGTCGTAGGAGGCCAGCAGTTCGGCGTAGACCTCGGGGGCCACGGGCGTGCCCTTGATGGCACGAAATCCGTGTCTGGCGAAGAAGTCCACTTCGAAGGTCAGGCAAAAGACGCGGCCGAGGCCGAGGTCTCCCGCGGTGGCGAGGAGCGCGGCGACTATCCGGTGACCGATGCCGTATCCGAGGTAGTCCGGGTCCACCGCGACGGTGCGGATCTCGGCCAGGTCCTCCCACAGCACGTGCAGCGCTCCGCACCCGACGACCTTGCCGTCGAGCTCGGCCACCCAGAACTCCTGCACGTCTTCGTACAGGGTCACCGTGGCCTTCTTCAGCAGACGCAGGCCGGCGCCGGAGTAGATGTCCACCAGGCGGCGTATCGCCCGGACGTCAGGCGTCCTGGCTCGCCGTACGACCACCTCGGCGCGGCCCTCACCGCGCGCGAGCGATCCTCCTGGATCTTCTGTCACCTGCTCCATGAAGGTCCAGCGTACGTGCTCCCCCCTTCCATTTACGGCTCCCCCGTAACTCAGGACCCGATCGTAACGACTGACTATGAGTGACATGTCGATCACGATTGGATTCAGACTTGTTTGACATGATTCGCCACGGCACCCCGCAGGCCCGCTGACGCCACGGAGCTGCCCAAACTCCCACAGATTCGGACATTGACGCAAATGTGATCATGGTTCGCCGTGATCCCGCCGTGATCCATCGGTTGTGAAAGCTCAACAGAATTTGTAGTTCTGGTTGAGCGTGAACCCGGTGTGCACTAATGTCCAGCCTCGATGTCAGCCGTCCGCTGACCGCCGAATCCCTCGTGGGAACCGGGGACCCACCGCGTATCCGGGGTGAATCCGGGCCATCCGCCCGGTAGGGCTGCTCCGGCCCGAACCCGTCAGCTAACCCGGTAGGCGTCGATGAGAGGAGTCTGGTTGGTGACGCGCTCGCGCGGCCGTGTGGGCAAGCACACGGGCGGCCCGGTCGCACGTCTCGCCGTCATCGGCGCCGCGTTCCTGGCCCTCAGCGTCGCCACCCCGCTAATGTCGGCGACCGCCGACCCCAAGCCCTCGCTCAAGGAGCTGTCCTCCCAGGTCGAGAAGCTGCACGAGCAGATCGGCACGCTGGCCGAGCAGTACAACGGCGAGCGGGTGCGCCTCACCCAGGCCAAGCGCGCCGCCGACCTCGCCCAGAAGACGCTGTCCACCAGCGAGTCCGACCTCGCGGCCAAGCGTCACAAGGCCGGCCTGCTCGCCCAGAACGCCTACATGACCGGCGGCCTGGGCTCCGCGCTGGCCTTCACCGGCTCGCCCGACCCCGACGCCTACCTCGACCGCGCCGCCACCACCTACGCCCTTGAGCAGCGCCAGGGCGAGGAGGTCGCGCAGGTCACCCGTGCCATGCGGACGGCCGAGCGGGCCAGGGCGAGCGCCAAGGCCCGCAGCACCGAGGTCACCAGGCTGGTGGCGGAGATCGGCGCCAAGCGCGACAAGATCAGCAAGCTGGTCGAGCGCACGGAGAGCGACCTGTTCCGCGAGGCCATGCGCCGTTCGGGCGCCTCAGCCGGTCGCCGTGTCCGGATCGACGTGCCGATCGTCGGCTCGGGCAAGGCCGCGCAGGCGACCCGCTACGCGCTCACCCAGCAGCTCAAGCCGTACATCTGGGGCGCCGAGGGCCCGCGCGGCTTCGACTGCTCCGGCCTGGTCATGTGGGCCTACCAGAAGGTCGGCATCAGCCTGCCGCACTACACCGGCGACCAGTGGACGGCCGGCACCCACATATCCCGCGAGGAGATGCGCCCCGGCGACCTGGTCTTCTTCTACCGAGACCTGCATCACGTGGGCATCTACATCGGTGGCGGGATGATGGTCCACGCCCCCCAGACGGGAGACGTCGTCCACATCGCGCCGATCGGCAACCGGCCGTTCGCCGGAGCCGTGCGCATCGCCGACTGACATACTCCTCGCGGAACCCGGGTGTCGGGCAGCCCGGTGACCCGCGGCCGGCCAGGGGGCGCGGGTGAGGGTGTGCGCCGGGAGTGACCTAGGGTCTGGGCCGGTGGGCGGTGCGGTCACCCGGTCGGCCGAACTGGCGGAGTGCCGGTGTGCGGTGCCGGTGTGCGGTGCCGGCGCGGCTTCCGCCAGGTCAGATGCCTGCTCAGACGAACCGCTCAGATGAGCTGACGGCGGGCCGCCCAGGCGACCGCCTCAATGGCGGTGGCCACTCCGATACGGTCGCAGATGCCGCGCAGACGGCGCCGCACCGTTCGGCCGCTCACATCGAGGCGGCGGCCGACCCGGTCGACCGTGACGCCCTTGGCGAGCTCGGCGAGCAGCAGGAGGTCGTCGTCACTGAGTCCGATCCCATGCACCTCCGTAGTGTCGTCGTCGTGAAGGAAATCCACTCTTGGATAAGCCATCGGAGCCCCCTTCAGCCAACCACGGAACTCGACGATGCCCGGCGTGAGTGTGGTCTGTCTCTCGTCGTCGTCGTGAACGGTAAACGGCATTGAGAAAGGTCGTCAAGCCACGGCGCCCATATGCGTAGCCCACGCTATTGACATAGCGCTCGCTATGTGGAGTACTCACGATATGGCTCCGCCTTTACGGTTGACCCGATCAGCGGCCAAGGCTCGCACCCGTGAGCTGCTCCTGGCCGCCGCCGCGCAGGTCTTCGCAGAGCACGGCTATGCCGGGGCTTCGGTAGACGAGATCGCAGCCCAGGCCGGTTACACGATCGGTGCGCTCTACTCACATTTTTCCGGAAAGGATGAACTTTTCCTCACGTTGTTCGACCTTCACGCTGCAGGTCATCTTCGCGACATCGAGGAAATCATCCGTCAATGCACCGGAGACCCGAGCTTCAGCGCATTGGGTGACTATCTGGCCACGCTCGCGGACAACGACTCTGGAAGATGGGCACTCGAATCGGAGTTTCGCCGTCACGCAATGACACGACCTGAGCTCATGACGCGTCTTGCCCAACGCCGCTCGGCCGGGCGCGCGACGGTCGGCCGGTTCATGGCGGGACGGCGGTCGGTGCCGGTCCAGCGCGCCGACGAGGACGCGGCGCTCATCATCGCCCTGCTGGAAGGGCTGCTACTGCAAAGGCGGCTGGACCCGTCGTCCACGCCGCCCGAACTGTTCGCCGAAGCACTGCGGCGGTTCTTCCCGCCCAGCAAATGGGCCTGAAGAACCGCCGCGGCAGCAGGCTTACGATGTGGGCTTGACCAGCGGGAACAGGATGGTCTCCCGGATGTTCCTGCCGGTGAACGCCATGATCATGCGGTCGATGCCCACCCCGACCCCACCGGTCGGCGGCATTGCATATTCCAGCGAGATCAAGAAGTCTTCGTCAAGCTGCATCGCCTCGGGGTCGCCGCCGGCCGCCAGCAGCGACTGCTCCACGAGCCGGCGCCGCTGCTCGACCGGGTCGATCAGCTCGGAGTAGGCGGTGCCCAGCTCCGTGCCGAACCCGATGAGGTCCCACTTCTCGGTCAGCAACGGGTTCTCGCGGTGCTGGCGGGTCAGTGGGGAGGTCTCCAGCGGGTAGTCCATGACGAAGGTGGGCTGCACGAGCGTGTGCTCGACCAGCTCTTCGAAGATCTCCTGGACCAGCTTGCCCTGCCCCCACTTGGCGTCCCAGTGGATCTCCCGGCGGTCGGCGTGCTTGCGCACCTGGTCGAGCGGCGTCTCCGGGACGACCTCCTCGCCCAGCGCCTCGCTCACCGCGCCGTACAGGGTGATCCGCGGCCAGCGCTCGCCGCCGAGGTCGATCTCGTGCCCGCTGTGCGTCACGACCGAGGTGCCCAGCGCCGCCACGACCGCCCGCTGGTACATGCGCTGGGTGAGGTCGGCCATGTCGTTGTAGTCGAGGTAGGTGCCGTACGCCTCGAGCATGGTGAACTCGGGGTTGTGCGTGGCGTCGGCGCCCTCGTTGCGGAAGTTCCGGTTGATCTCGAAGACCTTCTCGATGCCTCCCACGACCAGCCGCTTCAGATACAGCTCGATCGCGATGCGCAGGTAGAGGTCCATGTCGTAGGCGTTGATGTGCGTGACGAACGGCCGGGCCGTCGCGCCGCCGTGGATCGGCTGCAGCATCGGCGTCTCGACCTCTAGGTAGCCCTCGTCGTGCCAGAACTCGCGGACGGCGCGCACCGTGTCGCTGCGCAGGCGCGCCATCCGGCGGGCCTCGTCGTTGACGATCAGGTCGACGTAGCGCTGCCGTACCCGCGACTCGGGGTCGGTGAGCCCGAGGTGCTTCTCGGGCAGCGGGCGCAGGCACTTGGAGGTGATCTGCCAGCTCTCGGCCAGCACGGACAGCTCGCCGCGCCGCGAGGTGATCACCTCGCCCTCCACGCCCACGTGGTCGCCGAGGTCGACGTCGCGCTTCCAGGCCGCCAGGGACTCCTCGCCGACCTTGTCGAGCGAGATCATGACCTGGAGGTCGCCGCCGCCGTCGCGCAGGGTGGCGAAGCAGAGCTTCCCGCCGACCCGGCTGAGCATGACGCGCCCCGCGACGGCCACCCGGTCGCCGGTCGCGACGTCGGCTTCCAGCCCCTGGTATTTCTCCCGAAGCTCGGCGTTGGTGATGGTGCGCGGGAAGTTCACCGGGTAGGGATCGACGCCCTGGCTGCGCAGGCGGTCGAGCTTCTCCCTGCGGACGCGCATCTGCTCGGGGAGGTCCGGGGTCGGGGTCACGTCATCGGTCACAGACAAAGATTACCGAGATCGTACGGCCCGCCGCCCCCGCTACGAGGCGTTGCGCTGGTAGATGAGCCGCAGCCCGATCAGCGTCAGCCACGGCTCGTGCACGTCCACCGAACGCGCCTCCCCCGCCACGAGCTGGGCGTGTCCGCCGGTCGCGACCACCGTGACGTCGTCGGGATCGTCGGCCAGCTCGGCGGCCATCCGCTCCACGATGCCGTCCACCTGCCCGGCGAAACCGTAGATGATGCCGGACTGCAGCGCCTCGACCGTGTTCTTGGCGATCACCGAGCGCGGGCGGACCAGCTCCACCTTGTGCAACTGAGCCCCCGCGGCGGCCAGGGCGTCGACCGAGATCTCGATCCCGGGGGCGGTCACCGCGCCGATGTACTCGCCCTTCGCCGAGACGGCGTCGAAGGAGGTCGCGGTGCCGAAGTCGACGATCACGCACGGCCCGCCGTACAGGGTGATGGCGGCAAGCGCGTTCACGATGCGGTCGCTGCCGACCTCCTTCGGGTTGTCCATGCGGACCGGCACGCCGGTGCGCACTCCCGGCTCCACGACGACGTTGGTGACGTCGCCGTAGTAGCGGCGGCACATCTCGCGCATCTCGTTCAGCACCGAGGGCACCGTGGAACAGATCGCGATCCCGCTGATGTCGGCGTTGGTGAGCAGCGGCGACTGCCCGAGCAGCCCCTGCAGGACCACGGCGATCTCGTCGGCGGTACGGCGGGCGTCCGTGGCGATCCGCCAGTGCTCGATGACGTCATCGCCCTCGAACAGGCCGAGGACCGTGTGACTGTTGCCGACGTCGATCGTGAGCAGCATCAAGCCCCCCGCAGATCCAATGCGATGTCGAGCGCGGGCGCCGAATGGGTAAGCGCCCCCACCGAAAGGTAATCCACGCCAGTCTCCGCTACATCACGGGCCGATTCCAAGGTCAATCCGCCACTCGCCTCCAACCGTGCCCGACTCTTCACCAACGCCACCGCGGCTGCGGTCTCCTCGACGGTGAAGTTGTCGAGCAGGATCTCCTCGGCGCCCTCGGCGAGGACCGGCTCGATCTGGTCGATGCGATCGACCTCGACCTCGATCGGCAGACCGGGGTAGGCCCGGCGCACCGCGCGGAACGCCTCGGCCACGCCGCCCGCGGCCACCACGTGATTGTCCTTGATCAACGCCGCCTGCGAAAGCGACATCCGATGATTGACCCCGCCGCCGCTGCGGACCGCGTATTTCTCCAGCGAGCGCAGGCCGGGGAGCGTCTTGCGGCTGTCCCTGATCCGCGCGGCGGTGCCCTCGACCGCGGTCACCCAGCGGGCGGTGACGGTCGCGATCCCGGACAGGTGGGTGAGGATGTTGAGCGCGGTGCGCTCGGCGGTGAGCAGGTCGCGGGCCGGGCCGGTCACCGTCATCAGGACGTCGCCGCGGCGCACCCGCTCGCCGTCCTTGACGCGCTGTTCGGCCGACAGCCGGCCGTCCGACGCGTAGGTGAACAGGCCGTCGGCGACCACCAGGCCGCACACCACGCCGTCCGCGCGGGCCACGACGTCGGCGGTGGCGCGCTGGTCGGCCGGGATGGTCGCCAGGCTGGTCACGTCGCCCACGGCGGACAGGTCCTCCGACAGCGCCTTGTCGTAGAGGGCGACCACCTCGGCCGGATCGAGCCCGGCCTCGGCCAGGCCGGTCTCCACCTGGTGGGGCAGGTTCGTGCGGGCACTGTAGGTCATGGTGATCCCTTCCTCGGACAGTGTGGCGTCGAGATGTCCCCACCACCGGGCGTCGTCGCGTTCCGGATGGTCCTCGCGCCAGTGCGAGCCCCGGGTCTCGGCCCGCTGGACGGCGGCGGCGACCAGCACCGACGCCACCGTAAGCAGGTTGGTGGCCTCCCACGACTCGGTGCACGGCTCCACGGCCACCGGGGTCCAGCGGGCGTCCAGCAGGGCGCGTGCCACCTCGGCGAGGCTGTCACGGCCGCGCAGCACGCTCGCGCCGCGGCTCATGTGGCCCTGGATCCTCGCCCGGGCCCTCGGGTCCACCAAACCGCCCGCGACGGCGTCACGGGGCTCAGGAGGGCCGGGAAGGGCCTGTCTGGCGTGGCCGTCGCCCGCGACGCGCCCGTGGATGTCGGCCGCGATGCGCTCGGCGAACACGAGGCCCTCCAGGAGCGAGTTGGACGCGAGCCGGTTGGCGCCGTGGACGCCGGTGCAGGCCACCTCGCCGCACGCGTACAGCCCCGGGACGCTGGTCCGGCCGTACAGATCGGTGCGGACGCCGCCGCTCGCGTAGTGCGCGGCGGGCGCCACCGGGACCAGGTCGGTCGCCGGGTCGATCCCGTGCTCCAGGCAGACCGCGCGGATCGTCGGGAAGCGGGTGCGCCACTTCTCGTCACCGAAGTGACGTCCGTCCAGGTAGACGTGGTCGGCCCCGGTCTCCCGCATCCGCCGCATGATGGCCTTGGCCACCACGTCGCGCGGGGCGAGGTCGGCCAGCTCGTGCACGTCGCGCATGAACCTGGTGCCCTCGGCGTCCACCAGGAACGCGCCCTCGCCTCTGACCGCCTCGGAGACCAGCGGCTGCTGGCCCGTGGAGTCCTGCCCCAGCCACAGCACGGTCGGGTGGAACTGCACGAACTCCATGTCCCTGACCACGGCGCCGGCGCGCAGCGCGAGCGCCACGCCGTCACCGGTGGAGACCGCCGGGTTCGTGGTGGCCGCGTAGACCTGGCCCATGCCGCCGGTGGCGAGCACCACCGCGTTGGCCCTGACGGCCCCGACGCCGTCGCGCGCCCCCTCGCCCATCACGTGCAGGGTGATCCCGCAGGCCCGCCCGGCCGCGTCCGTCATCAGGTCCAGGACCAGCGCGTGCTCGATGACGTCGATCCGCGCGTCCCGGATCGCGGCGACCAGGGCGCGCTGCACCTCGGCGCCGGTCGCGTCACCGCCCGCGTGCACGATCCGCCGCCGGCGGTGCCCGCCCTCACGGGTGAGGCGCAACTCCCCCTGCCCGTCGCGGTCGAACCGCGCGCCCCGCTCCATCAACCGCCGCAGCGCCCCCGGCCCCTCGGTCACCAGGGCACGGACGGCGGGCTCGTCGCACAGGCCGACCCCCGCCGTGAGCGTGTCGGCGAGATGCTCCTCCGCCGTGTCCGCTGGATCGAGCACGGCGGCGATCCCGCCCTGCGCCCAGCGCGTCGAACCGGCCGACAGGACGTCCTTGGTGACCACCAGGACGGAGGCGCCGGGATCCCGCTCCGTGTACCCCAGGGCCACGCTCAGGCCCGCGATGCCCGACCCCACGACGACCACGTCGGCGGTGACCGTCCATCCGGGTTCGGGTGCGGTCAGCCGCATCGGGATGGCTGGGAAGCTCACGGGCCACCTCTCCCCGGCCCAGCGCGTTTCCGCTGGACACGTGTTAAATCTCGCCAAATTTGGTGTTAAGTGGCGAATCTCGTCAGCATGACGATAACCCCACCCGGCCCGCCTTTCATTCCCGGGTCTCCCACCCGGGGCACGGCAAAGGCGACCGACGGAGGGGGAGGGCGGGAGGGCAGCGGGCCGTCCCGCCTTGGTGTTGCACGCTGTCGCGTGGTGTTGCCTGCTGTCGCAGGCGGGGGCTGGGGTCAGAGGGCGGGGACGGTGGCGTGGAGTTGGTCGCCGCGGAGGGTGTGTTCCGCTCCGCCGGGCAGGGCCGCCGCCGGGTCGTCGGCCAGTTCGATGACCCGGTTGCTCCGGTCGACGTGGACGACGCACGGCCGGAAAGCGCGCGCCTCGGCGTCCTCCATCTGGCCGTAGGCGATGATGATGACCAGGTCGCCCGCCTGGACCAGCCGGGCCGCCGCGCCGTTGACGCCGATGACGCCCGAGCCGCGCGGGCCCGTGATGGCGTAGGTGACCAGCCGGGCGCCGTTGTCGATGTCCACCACGTGCACCTGCTCGCCGGGGAGCAGCCCGGCCGCGTCCATCAGATCCTCGTCGATGGTCAGCGAGCCGACATAGTGCAGGTCCGCCTGGGTCACCGTGGCCCTGTGGATCTTGGCCGTGAGCATGGTCCTGAGCATGCGTTACTTCCACCCTTCGCTCGGTCGCACCGCCACCTCGGCGTGTGCGCCGGTCATCAGGCTACTTTCCGCCGCCGACTACGCCACCCCTGATCCCCCCGCGCCGACCACGGTGCCGACCACGATGTCGTCGATGTTGTCGATCAGCCGGGTGTCGCCGACTCTGGCGGCGACCGCGAGGACGGCCGGGCCCGCATGGTCGTCCGGGACCTCGGCGAAGGTCAGCGGGTCGACCAGGGCCAGGTAGTCGAGCGCCAGGGGCGGGTCGGCGTGCGCGGCGCCCTCCAGGACGGCCAGCGCCGCCCGCCGGATGTCCGCCGCGTTCCGCCGCGCGGCCCCCTCCCGCAACGCGCGGGACAACGTCAGCGCGGCGACACGGTCGCCGGCCGACAGGTAGCGGTTGCGGCTGGACAGCGCCAGCCCGTCCGGCTCGCGGACGGTCTCCCCGCCCAGGATCTCGATCGGCAGGTTGAGGTCGAGGACCATCCGGCGGATGACAGCGAGCTGCTGGGCGTCCTTGCGCCCGAACGCGGCGACGTCGGGCCGTACCAGGTTGAACAGCTTGTTCACCACGGTGAGGACCCCGTCGAAGTGGCCGGGGCGGAACGCGCCTTCGACGATGGCGCCCATGGTCCCGGCCGAGATGGTGACCTGCCGGTCGGGGAGGTACATGTCCTCGGCGGCGGGGGCGAACACGACGCTCACGCCCTCGGCCGCGCACGCGTCGAGGTCCGCGTCAAATGTACGGGGATAACGCGAAAAATCCTCGTTTGGGGCAAATTGCAGTGGATTTACGAAAATGCTAACCACTACATGATCGGCGTGCTCCCGCGCGAGCCGGATCAGCGACCGATGCCCTTCGTGCAGCGCTCCCATTGTCGGCACCAGCGCCAGCCGTCCGCCGCCCAGTTCGCCCCGCGCCGCGTCCAGCGCCGCGCGGTCGTCCGCGACGATCACGTCCATGTCACGTCCCCATCAGATTCAGGTCAGGTCCATATGTTGCCTCCCAGAGCGTCCAGCAGACGCTCGGCGGCCTCGGGTTTCAACAGGCCCGCCGCCAGCGCGCGGTCGGCGGTCAGCCGGGCCAGCGCGATGTAGGCGTCGGCCGCCTCGGGGGCGGCCAGGATCAGGGCGTCCACGTGTTTGCGCACGGTACCGGCGTCGCCGCGCACCACCGGCCCGGTCAGCCCGGTGATGCCGAGCCGCAGCACGTTGTCCAGCGCGGCGCCGAGCAGCGGGCCGAGCATCCGCCCGGGGTGCTCCACCCCGATCCTGCCGAGCAGTTCCTGCGACTCGGCGATGAGCGTGACCATGTGGTTCGCCGCTCCGGCGAGGGCCGCGTGGTAGAGCGCGCGGTCGGCGTCGTCGATCCACACCGGCTCGCCGCCCATCTCGATGACGAGCGCCTCGGCGACCGGGCGCAGCGTGGGCGGCGCGGTGACGCCGAACGAGCAGCCGACCAGGCGGCGCAGGTCGTCGTCGCGGCCGGTGAACGTCATCACCGGGTGCAGCGCGAGCGGCAGCGCGCCCGCCCGCGCGGCGGGTTCGAGCACGCTGAGACCGTAGGCGCCGCTGGTGTGCGCGATGAGCTTGCCGTGCAGGTCGGCGCCGGTCGCCGCGAGCCCGTTGACCAGGCCGGGAAGCACGTCGTCCGGGACGGTCAACAGGACCAGCTCGGCCGCGCGGACCACGTCTTCGGGTGCCGCCGGGATGACGCCGAGGCGTTCGGCCGCCCGCCGTTGCGAGGCGTCGGACACTCCGCTCGCGGCCACCACCCGGTGACCCGCCACCGCCAGCGCCGCGCCGAGTACCGATCCGACCCGCCCTGCGCCGAGAACCCCGACTGCCAGTCGTGCCGGGCGATCACCTGCGTCCATGTCGTCCCGTCCTGTTGACCATGCCGGACGCCTGCGAGTCCGGACGCCTCTGCCCGTGTCCAAGGGTAACGAAAGGAGCCTCATGGACTTCGAGCGGCACGCAAGTCAGGTTTTACCGAAACCGGGGATTCCGATAAATCGGAAAGGGCAGGCGAAGTTGGACAAGCCCTCCTGTTGGGCGCCCCGCAGATGAGGAGGCGATTAACGATCGACTCATCGCAGAGAGACGGGCGCCGAGCCCCTGATGGGACCCGGCGCCCGTCCTTGACCCGCCTGGACGGCGGACCGATGCGTTGTCGGGCCCGCGTGGCAGGCGGGCCGCAGGCGGGCCCGCCCGTTTGGGGCGGGCCTCGCGGTCGGATCCGCCTCCGATGGGAGACGGTCCGTGAAACCGGACCTGGCCGAACGCGGCCGTCCGTGGCGCGGATCACCGTCGGAAACGGTCCGCGAAATGAACCCGCATGGTGACGGGTCACGATCCGGGCCGTCGAGGGCGATCCGCGATCCGGACCGACACGCGTGCGGTGGTCCGGGATCCGGCCCGCCGGAGAGGCGGGCCGCGCGCACCCTGCCGTGCGGGCGGGGCGCGGCCGGACCCGCGGTGACGCGGCTCCGGGCTTCTGGCTTCGGGAGGGCGGAGAACGCCGCTCCCGGGCCGGACCCGCGACAGACGGGTCCGCGGTGGACCAACATGACCGCCGGTCCTGGATGGACCGGCGACAACGCTGGCCCGAGTGGATCCGTTGGCGTGCGCCCGGATCCGGGTGGCCCGCATGGAACGCGGGCCTTCATGTGGCCCGCAGCGTGGCTGCGGGACCTGGCGTCACCTCAGTGAGAGGTCGCTACGGCCGGCCATCCGCCGACTGACCGGCCGCCCTTCACGTGGGAAGGACCGCTCAGCTGCGGACCTTGGCCCCGGCCGTGCAGACACCCGAGGTCGGGTTGAGGACCGGAACCGCGATCACGTTGACCTGGTTGCCGCAGACGTTGATCGGCGCGGTGATCGGCACCTTGATCTGGTTGCCGCCCAGGATGCTGGCGTCGCCACTGGTCTTGTCACCGTGGTCGATGGTGGCGTGCGCGGGCGAAGCCATGAACACCACACCCGCGATGCCGGCGGCGACACCGACCTGCATGAGCACCTTCTTGAGCACTCTGGCTCCCCTTTGTCTCGTAGCCTTCGTTGCCGTCTCGCGTGGCGCCTTCGCCAGACGGAATGGTCGTAGCCGGGCGGCCGGACCGCGCCCGATGGGGGACCGGGCCGGGACGGCCATCGCCTCACGACTTACAGAGCAAGGCTAGCGCAAAGCGACGACAGCGTGTAGTAAACGCATCACTCAGCGTGTCACCAAAACGTCGCGATCATGCGACCCGCACGTGAATGCCATGGCCCTCCGGGGGATATAACGTCTCCTGACGTGTGGCTCACCTGGCGTGACGCAATGGAGCGGGCGCTTTACGGCAGCGACGGTTTCTACCTGCGCGAGCGCCCTTCCCGGCATTTCCGCACCTCGGTCAGCGCGTCCCCGGTGTTCGCCGAGGCCGTGGCGCGGATCCTCGCCGACCTCGACGCGCGGCTGGGCCGTCCGCCTCGCCTCGACCTCGTCGACGTCGGCGCCGGGGAGGGCACCCTGGCCGCGCGCACGCTCTCGCTCGTCCGGGGCGATCCGGCCCACGCGGAGCTCGCCGCCCGCCTGCGCGTGACCGGCGTGGAGCTGGCCGCGCGCCCCCTGGCACTGCCCGCCGAGATCGGCTGGCGCGACTCCTGCCCCGAGGGCGTCGTGGGGCTGGTGATCTGCAACGAGTGGCTCGACAACGTGCCGCTCGACGTCGTGGAGGGCACGCCCGACGGCCCGCGCACCGTCCTGGTCGATCCGGCCACCGGCGAGGAGCGCCTGGGCCCGGCGCCCTGCCCGGACGACCTCGCCTGGCTGGCGCGCTGGTGGCCGCTCCGGCCGGGACGCCGCGCGGAGATCGGCAGGACCAGGGACGAGGCGTGGGCGTCGGTGCTCGGCCGGATCGAGCGCGGGCGCGCGATCGCGATCGACTATGCACACCCTGTGGACGACCGCCCGCCCTGCGGCACGCTCTGCGGATATCGCGAGGGCTCGGTGGTCGCGCCCGTCCCCGACGGCTCCTGCGACATCACCGCGCACGTCGCCCTCGACTCCTGCGCGACGGCGACGCCCACGGCCACGGCCACGGCGACGCGGCTGACCACCCAGCGGGAGGCCCTGCGCGCCCTCGGGTTCGACGGCAGGCCCCCGGGCATCGACCTGGCCCGCACATCCCCACGCGAGTACCTGCGAGCCCTGGCCAGGGCCTCAGAGGAGGCCGAGCTGATCGACCCTAACGGTCTAGGTGGTTTTGGGTGGCTATGCCAGGACATCGGCTGAATTCGTAGCGATAGTGTGAACGGCGGTACGCAACGTGACGGGATGGAAGGGCCGGCAGGTGGAGATCGAGCAGACCGCGTTGCCAGGGATCGGGCTGAAACACGAGTTCACCACCAGGTCGGGGCGCAGAGTCGGCGTGGTCAGTCACCGCACCGGGCGCCGCGACCTCATCATCTACGACACCTCGGACCCCGACCAGGCGTGCGAGACGGTCAAGCTCAACGACGAGGAGGCCGACGCCCTGGTCGAGCTGCTCGGAGCGCCCCGCATCGTGCAGCGGCTCAACGACCTGCACCGCCAGGTCGAAGGGCTGGTCAGCCTCCAGCTACCGATCCTCGGCGGCTCGCCGTACGCCGGGCGGCCGATGGGAGACGCGCGGGTCCGCACCCGCACCGGAGCGTCGATCGTGGCCATCGTCAGGGGCGGGCGGGTGATCGCCAGCCCTACCCCGGACTTCACCATGGAGTCCGACGACGTGGTGGTGGTCGTCGGCAGCCCGGACAGCACGTCCGCCGTCGCCGACATACTGGCCAACGGGTAGGCCGTGCACACAGCGATACTCTTCCTCGAACTCGGCGGTGTCATCCTCGGTCTCGGCGTGCTCGGCGCCCTCGCGCTGCGAGCCGGGATCTCCCCCATCCCCCTCTACCTCCTGGCCGGCCTGGCGTTCGGCCAAGGCGGCTTCCTCCCCCTCGCCACCAGCGAGGAGTTCATCGCGGTCGGCGCGGAACTCGGCGTCATCCTGCTGCTGCTCACCCTGGGGCTGGAGTACAACGCCGACGAGCTCGTCAGCAGCCTGCGCAGCAACGCCAGGGGCGGCATCGTGGACCTGGTGCTCAACGCCGCCCCGGGCGCGATAGCGGCGCTGCTGCTCGGCTGGGGCCCGGTGGCGGCGGTCGCCATGGCCGGCGTCACCTACGCCACCTCCTCCGGCATCACCGCCAAGGTGCTGTCCGACCTCGGCTGGATCGGTAACAGGGAAACCCCCGTGGTGCTCTCCCTGCTGGTGTTCGAAGACCTCACCATGGCCCTCTACCTGCCGATCCTCACCGCCATCCTGGCCGGGGTGAGCCTGATCGGCGGCGCGGTGACGGTCGCCATCGCGCTCGCCACCGTCACCGTCGTGCTGCTGGTCGCCCTCCGCTACGGCCGCCTCATCGAGGCATTCGTGGCCAGCCCGAACTCCGAGGTGCTGCTGCTCAAGGTGGTCGGCCTCGCCCTGCTCGTGGCGGGCATCGCCCAGCAGCTCCAGGTCTCGGCGGCGGTCGGCGCCTTCCTGGTCGGCATCGCGCTGTCCGGCGAGCTGGCCGAGGACGCCAGGGCGCTGCTCAGCCCGATCCGCGACCTGTTCGCCGCGGTCTTCTTCGTCTTCTTCGGCCTGCAGACCGACCCCGCCGCGATCCTGCCCGTGGCCGGTCTGGCCGCCGCCCTCGCCGTGGTCAGCATGATCACCAAGCTGCTCACCGGTGCGTACGCGGCCCGCCGGGCGGGCATCGCCAAGGCGGGCCAGGCCCGCGCCGGCATCGCGATGATCCCCCGGGGCGAGTTCAACATCGTCATCGCCGGCCTGGCGGTCGGCGCGGGGGCCCATCCCGACCTCGGCCCCCTGGCCGCCGCCTACGTGCTCATCCTGGCCGCCTTCGGCCCGCTCGCCGCGCGGCTCCTGCAGCCGCTCATCACGTCCATCGCCAAACGCGCCTAGCGGGCCCCTGCCGTCCTCAGCCGGTGGTGACCTTCAGCGCGGACAGGCCGCGCATGATGTAGCCGGGCTTCCAGGTGGGGGTCTCCGACGGGGCGAGCTTCGGCGCGGCGTCGAGGAGCGCGTCGAAGGACTCGGCCAGCTCGATGCGCGCCAGCGGCGCGCCCAGGCAGTAGTGGACGCCCGCGCCGAAGGTGACGTGCGGGTTGTCCGCGCGGCCCAGGTCGAGGCGGTCGGGGTCGGCGAAGACGGCCTCGTCGCGGTTGGCCGAGCCGAACAGCAGGGCGACCTCGGCGCCCCTGGGGATGTCCACGCCCGCCACGGTGATGTCCTCAAGGACCCAGCGCTCGAACATCTGCGCCGGGGTGTCCCAGCGCATCAGCTCCTCGACCGCGGTGGGGAGCAGGGAGCGGTCGGCCCGCAGCCGATCGAGTTCCCCGGGGTTGCGGAAGAGCGCCCACCAGCCGTTTCCCGTCATGTTGACGGTGGCTTCGTGCCCGGCGTTGAGCAGCAGCACGCAGGTGCCGACCAGTTCGTCCTCGGTGAGGCGGTCGCCGTCGTCGGCGACCTGGGTGAGGGCGGTGATCAGGTCCTCGCGGGGGTGGCGGCGCCGGTCGCGGGCCAGTTCGGCCATGTAGGCGGAGAACTCTTCGGCCGCGCGGACGGCGGCGTGCTGCGCCTCCGCCGAGGGGTTCAGCTCGAACATCCCGCAGATGTCCGCCGACCAGGGCCGCAGCAGGCGGCGGTCGGACTCCGGGACGCCGAGCAGGTCGGCGATCACCGTGACCGGCAGCGGCTCGGCGACCTCGGCCAGCAGGTCGCCGCCGCCGCGTTCGGCGAACCCGGCGGCCAGGTCGCGGGCGATGCGCCGGACCCGGCCGCGCATCCCCTCGGCCGTGCGCGGGGTGAACGCCGTGGACACCAGACGGCGCAGCCGCGTGTGCACGGGCGGTTCGAGGTCGAGCATGCCCGCCCTGATGAGCCGCCAGAACGGGTCGAGGTGCTCGGGGTCCGGCGGCCTGCCGAAGTCCTCGTGGTCGCCGACGTGCAGGTAGGTACGGCCCAGCCGTCGGTCGCGCAGCAGCGCGGACACGTCGGCGTGCCGGGCGACGAGCCACTGCCCGGTCGGCTCGAAGTGACTCACCGGAGCGGTCGCGCGCAGCTCCGCGTAGGCGTCATAGGGATGGGCGACGAATTCCGGATTCCACGGGTCGTATCGCACACCCGCCATGCTAGGCGGCGTCGCGGCCCTTTGGATCATCATCGCCGGCGGGGGCGGCCTCGGCATACCGCTCGTGCAGGTGGACCGGCTCGCGGCGGCCCGCCTTGGTGCGCGCCCGGATGTTGAGCAGCTCTACGCACAGCGAGAAGGCCATCGCGAAGTAGATGTAGCCCTTCTGGATGTGCTGCTCGAAGCCCTCGGCGACGAGCACCACGCCGATCAGGATCAGGAACGCCAGGGCCAGCATCTTGATGCTGGGGTGGGCGTCCACGAAGCGGGCGATCGGGCCGGACGCCACCAGCATCACGATCACCGAGACGACCACCGCGGCCACCATGACGCCCAGGTTGTCCACCATGCCGACGGCGGTGATCACCGAGTCGAGCGAGAAGACGATGTCGAGCACCATGATCTGCAGGATCACCGAGGTGAACGACGCGCTCACCTTGCCCCCGGCGTGACCGGACTTGCCCTCCAGGCTGTCGCCGATCTCGAAGGTGCTCTTGGCGAGCAGGAACAGCCCGCCCAAGATGAGGATCAGGTCACGGCCGGAGATCTCGTGGCCCATCACGTCGAAGAGCGGGGCCGTCAGGCCCACCACCCACGACAGTGCGAAGAGCAGTGCCAGGCGGCTGATCAGCGCGGCGGCCAGGCCGAGCACCCTGGCCCGGTCGCGCTGTTCGGGAGGCAGTTTCCCGGCCAGGATCGAGATGAAGATGATGTTGTCGATGCCCAGCACGATCTCCAGGCTGACCAGGGTCAGGAACCCGATCCAGATGTTCGGGTCGGAAACCCAATCCATCGATCCTCCAACGCTCGGTTTCGCACATCGCCACGGCGGGGTTTTGCGCTGGCCACAACGGACGGGCGCACGGAAAAGTTCGGGATGGTGATCGCTTCACAGCGAGCCGTTACCGAGTTGCGATCAGGACCGGACGTTCGGTTATAGTTCCCCGCGTAGGTCATGAGCGCCAGCGCCAAGCCCCGGCTCGCTGGCCGGCAACCCTCGCGTCCGCGGCGGGGTGCCCCGGGTGAAGACCTGGTCCGGCGCGCGGTGCGCCGGGCAAGCGC
The DNA here is from genome assembly GCF_029382225.1 of Spongiactinospora sp. TRM90649. GTDB lineage: Bacteria > Actinomycetota > Actinomycetes > Streptosporangiales > Streptosporangiaceae > Spongiactinospora. The sequence goes on along the minus strand of NZ_JARLTC010000051.1, from coordinate 27,594 downwards.
GGGCTCGCCGCCGTCCTCACCGGGGCGCAGGGGGTCCGATGACCCGAGGAGTACCGGCGTGACCGTTCAGACGCTCTCCACCTTCGCCCCCCAGACGACCCTGCCCCGCGAGCCGGTGGACGCCGTCTCCGCCGCCGACCGGCCGCTGCCCGAGGTGCTCGGCGCCGACCTGGAAGTACCGATCAAGGGCGGGCTGCTGGCGCCGTACGCGAACCTGGACTACGCGGCCAGCGCGCCCTGTCTGGCCCCGGTCAACGACGCGGTGGCCGCGGCCCTGCCCGCCTACTCCAGCGTGCACCGGGGCGCGGGCTACGCCTCACAGCTCACCACCGCCCGCTACGAGCAGGCCAGGCACACCGTGCGCGGGTTCGTCGGCGCGCGGCCCGGCGACGCGGTGGTGTTCACCCGCAACACCACCGACGCCACGAACCTGCTGGCCCGCTGCCTGCCGGAGGGCGCCACGGTGGTCGTGTTCGACACCGAGCACCACGCGTCGCTGCTGCCGTGGCCGAACGCCGTCCGCCTGCCCGCGCCGGAGTTCCCCGGCGCGGCCGTGCGGGCCGCCGACGAGGCGCTGGCCGCGATCGACGGGCCGAAGCTGCTGGCCGTCACCGCCGCCTCCAACGTGACCGGCGAGCTGTGGCCGATCGCGGCACTGGCGCACATCGCGCACCGGCACGGGGCGCGGATCCTGGTGGACGCCGCGCAGCTCGTGCCGCACCGCAGGCTCAACCTGACCGCTCTCGGCCTGGACTACGTGGCGTTCTCCGGGCACAAGCTGTACGCGCCGTTCGGCGCGGGCGCGCTGGTGGGCCGCGCGGACTGGCCGGCCGACGCCGAGCCGTACCTGCGCGGCGGCGGCGCGTCCCGGTCGGTGGACGGCACGGGCGCCCAGTGGAGCGACGACGCCGAGCAGCGGCACGAGGCGGGCACGCCGAACGTGCTTGGCGCGATCGCGCTGGCCGCCGCCTGCGACGCGCTGTCGGCCACCGGCTGGCTGCCGCTGGTACGCGAGGAGGAGCGGCTGCTGGCCCGCCTGCGCGCCGGCCTGGCCGGCATCCCCGGGGTGCGCGAGCTGTCCCTGTGGGGCCCTGAGCACCCCCGGGTCGGGATCGTGTCCTTCGTGGTGGACGGCCTGCGCCCACGCGAGGTCGCCGAGGCGCTGTCGGCCGAGTACGGCATCGGCGTCCGCGACGGCCGGTTCTGCGCGCACCCGCTGGTCGCGCACCTGCTGGACGGCGCCGAGGGCGACTGCGCCGACGGCACGGCGGGCGCCGTACGCGCCTCCATCGGCCTGGGCACCACCACCGAACACGTGGACCGTCTCATCCGGGCCCTGCGGGATCTTGCCACCGGGCGCTGACGTGGCAGCATGAATCCCATGACCGAACGCGTGGTGGGAATCGGAGCGGGCGCCAAGGAGCTGGCCACCGAGGACATGATCCTCAACATCGGCCCCCAGCACCCGTCCACCCACGGCGTGCTGCGGCTGCGGCTGACCCTCGACGGCGAGCGGATCGGCTCGGCCGAGCCGATCATCGGCTACATGCACCGGGGCGCCGAGAAGCTGTTCGAGGTGCGCGACTACCGGCAGATCATCATGCTGGCCAACCGCCACGACTGGCTGTCGGCCTTCGCCAACGAGCTGGGCGTGGTGCTCGCCGCGGAGCGGATGCTCGGCATGGAGGTACCGGTCCGGGCGGTGTGGGCGCGCACCCTGCTGGCCGAGCTGAACCGCGCGCTGAACCACCTGATGTTCCTCGGCTCCTACCCGCTGGAGCTGGGCGCGATCACCCCGGTCTTCTACGCGTTCCGCGAGCGCGAGACCCTCCAGGCGGTGATGGAGGAGATCTCCGGCGGCCGGATGCACTACATGTTCAACCGGGTCGGCGGGCTGAAGGAGGAACTGCCGGAGGGCTGGCTGACCCGGGTCGGGCAGGCCGTCGCCGACGTGCGCAGGCGGCTGCCCGACATCGAGAACCTGCTGCTCGGCAATGACATCTTCCTGGCCAGGACACGCGGCGTGGGCGTCCTCGACCGCGACACGATCATGCAGTACGGCGTGAGCGGCCCGATCGCCCGCGCCTCCGGCGTCGACATCGACCTGCGGCGCGACGAGCCGTACCTCGCCTACGGCGAGCTGCCCGTCCGGGTCGTCACCCGCACGGCGGGCGACTGCCACGCCCGCTTCGAGGTGCTCTTCGACCAGCTCCGGGTGTCGCTCGACCTCGCCGACGCGTGCCTGGCGCGGCTGCGCGAGCTGCCGCCCGGCCCGATCAACCAGCGGCTGCCGAAGGTGCTGAAGGTCCCCGAGGGGCACACCTACGCCTGGACGGAGAACCCGCTCGGCATCAACGGCTACTACCTGGTCTCGCGCGGCGAGAAGACGCCGTGGCGGCTGAAGCTGCGCTCGGCGTCGTACAACAACGTGCAGGTGCTGCGCGAGATGCTGCCCGGCCACCTGGTCGCCGACATGGTGGCGATCCTGGGCTCGATGTTCTTCGTGGTCGGCGACATCGACAAGTAGTCAGCCGTCATCTGGGTTGGTCGTCGCGGTCGTCCTCCGGGATGCGGCAGCAGTACTCCAGGAACAGCGCGGCGCAGATCAGCAGCACGCAGGCCAGCAGCGACCCTCCGGCGACGAAGAAGTCGCGCTGCGGCACCTCCTGTTCGAGGAACTCGATGACGTGCAGGACGAACCCGGCGAACACCCCGCCGAACACCGCGCCCGCGTAGGCCGACGCCTTGGCCAGCGCGGCGAGCCGGGCGACGGCCAGCGGCTCCACCGGCTTGGTGTCGGGTTTGCGCTGGATACGGTTGCGGGTGGCGACCGCGCTGACCACCTCGCCGATGGCGAGCAGCAGCATCGTGGGGATGGCGGTCCAGGGGACGTTGGGCAGGATGGAGTAGCTCCGCTGGAGGATGAGCCAGGTCAGCAGCCCCACGACGGCGAGGACGGCGACCAGCACCGCCGGTCGGGTGGTCTTCACCCGGATTCCCCTCCTCGGTGAGTCACATCGGCACCTGGAGGGTGCGGTCGGTCAGTCGGCGCACGCCCCGGGTGTCGGACGCGGCGGCCAGTTCGGCGACCGAGCCGTGGCCGGGGAGCACCGCGCCGGGCTCGGCGTCCGCCCACGGCACCAGCACGAACGCGCGCTCGTGGGCGCGGGGGTGGGGCAGGGTGAGCCGGGGGTCGTCGAGCACGTGGTCGCCGGCGGCGATCAGGTCGATGTCGAGCGTGCGGGGGCCCCAGCGCTCGGCGCGGCGGCGTCCGAAGGAGTCTTCCACGCTCTGCGCGCGCTCCAGCAGCGCCCGGGGTTCGAGGGTGGTCTCGGCGATCACGACGGCGTTCAGGTAGGGGCCCTGCTCAGGGCCGCCCACCGGATCGGTCTCGTAGACCGGGGAGATCGCCACGAAGGTCAGGCCGGGGGCGTCGAACAGGGCGTCCACCGCCCCCTGCAGGGTGTCGAAGCGGTTGCCCAGGTTGCTGCCCAGGGCCAGCGCGACTCTCACGGACGGCTCCTGGTGATCGTGACGACGACGTCGTCGAAGGGCACCGGGATCGGGGCGGCGGGCTTGTGCACGCTCACCCGCGCCGCCTCCACCAGCGGCGAGATCTGGAAGCACACGTCGGCCAGGCGGGCCGCGAGGGTCTCGATCAGATCGACCGGCTCGCCCGCCACGACCGCCGCCAGCCGGACGGCAAGCTCGCCGTAGTCGGCCGTCTTGGCCAGGTCGTCGCCCGCGGCGGCGGGGGCGGTGTCGAGGAACAGCGTGACGTCGACCACGAACTCCTGGCCGAGCCGCCGCTCCTCGGGCAGCACGCCGTGGAACCCCCGGGCGCGCAGGCCGGTGAGCGTGATGGTGTCGTCGGCCTCAAGGGTCACGCGGTCTCCTCCTCGTCCTCCTCGTCGTCGTCGTCGCCGTGCAGCACCGGTGAGCCGTGGTGCATCCACAGCCGCCAGCCCTCGGAGGTCTTGACGAACGTGTTGCTGGCGACGACCTTGCCCGCGGCGAAGCTGGACTCGCCCTCGTCGCCGGCCGTCAGGATGTTCTCGGCGCAGGTCAGCACCGCGACGTCGCCGAAGATGGTGGTGCTGACGTCGGTCAGGACGAACTGGATGTAGGGCGTGTTGGCCATGATCAGCGCCCAGGAGCGGAGCACCTCGCCGCGCCCGCTCAGCATCGGCCAGCCGGGGTGCACGCAGCTCACCCGCAGCCCTTCGGCGTCCTGGGCCCAGATGTCGGTCATCCGGTCGAGGTCGGCCTCCTCGATGGCGGAGTAGAACTCCTGGTTGGCCGTCTCGACGGCCGCCGTGTCGACGCTCATCTGCCTCCTCCACGGTTCCATGCCGCGGCCACGCGCACGGCGTCGGCGTTGGCCGCCACCTGGTGCACCCGCACGCACCAGGCGCCGGCCCGCGCCGCCAGCGCGGTGACCGCGGCCGTGGCGGCGTCGCTGCCGTCGAACGGGCGGGGGGTGCCGTCGGGGGCCGCCAGCAGGCGCCCGAGGAAGCGTTTCCGCGAGGCTCCGATGAGCAGGGGGTATCCCAGCTCGGCCAAGCGATCGAGACCGGCCATCAGGCTCCAGTTGTGCTCGGCGTGCTTGGCGAACCCGAGACCCGGGTCGAGCACGATCTGCTCTTCGGCGACGCCTTCGGCGAGCACCAGATCGACGCGCTTGGCGAGTTCTTCGCGGACCTCGGTCACCACGTCGGCGTAGATCGCGCGGTTGTCCATGTCGTGGCTGTGGCCACGCCAGTGCATCACGACGTAGGGCACGCCCGCGGCGGCCACCACGCGCGGCATGGCCGGGTCGGCCAGCCCTCCGCTGACGTCGTTGACGAGCCTGGCCCCGACCTCCACGGCCGCCTGGGCGACCTCGGCGCGCATGGTGTCGACGCTGACCGTGACGCCGGCCGCGGCCAGCTCACGGATCACGGGCACCACTCTGGCCAGTTCCTCCTCAAGGGACACCCGGGCCGCTCCCGGGCGGGTGGACTCACCGCCCACGTCGACGATGTCGGCGCCCTGACGCACCAGCTCGTGGCCGTGCCGGATCGCCGCCCTCTCGTCGAACCACTGCCCGCCGTCGGAGAAGGAGTCGGGCGTGACGTTGACCACGCCCATGACCAGGCACCGCTCCTCGACGGGCATTGCGGGGACGCTCCATGTGGTCATGCGGACAAGCCTAGGTCGTCGCCGCCGCCCATCGACCCCGTGGGTCCACGTTGTGGATAACGAATCGCCTCGGGGCGCGCGCCCCCGGGGTCGTGGCGGGCGTTCAGCGGCCGATGATCAGCGACATGGCCTCGGCCCTGGTCTTGTCGCTGTCGCGGAAGCTGCCGCGGACGGCCGAGGTGATCGTCTTGGCGCCCGGTTTACGCACTCCGCGCATGGTCATGCACAGGTGTTCGCATTCGACCACCACGATGACCCCGCGCGGCTCCAGGACCTCCGTCAGCGCGTCGGCGATCTGGGAGGTCATCCGCTCCTGGACCTGGGGACGGCGGGCGTAGACGTCGATCAGCCGGGCCAGCTTGGACAGCCCGGTGATCTGCCCCTTGACGTTGGGGATGTAGCCCACGTGCGCCACCCCGTGGAAGGGCACCAGGTGGTGCTCACAGGTGGAGTAGACCTCGATGTCGCGGACCAGCACCATCTCGTCGTGGTCGGCGTCGAAGATGGTGGTCAGCACGTCTCGCGGCTTCTGGCCCAGCCCGGCGAACTGCTCCGCGTAGGCGCGGGCGACCCGGGCCGGGGTCTCCTGAAGGCCGTCCCGGTCCGGATCTTCGCCGATCGCGATGAGGATCTCGCGAATCGCCTTCTCGATCCGGGCCGAATCGACCTTCAGGGGTTCCTCTTCGTAAGCGTCGGACACGCTCAGACCCCGTCTCGGGGGATGGCGTCCTTCGGCTCCATGCCGGGGCCGGGGGTGAGCGCGCCGTTGCCGCTCTGCTCCTTGCGGGTCAGCACGGGCGGGCGGTCGGACGGCAGGCGCTTGCCGTACCCGGCGTAGGACGGCCGGTGTTCCTTGACCACGACCGGGGCGAAGATGGACAGGACCATCTCGCGCGAGAGGGTCTCCTTCTCCATCAGCTCCAGCACCAGGTTGTCGAGCACGTCGCGGTACTCGACCAGGATCTCCCACGCCTGGTCGTGCGCCGATTCGATCATCCGGCGGACCTCTTCGTCGATCGACGAGGCGATCTTCTCGGAGTAGTCGCGCTCGTGACCCATCTCACGACCCAGGAACACCTCGGCGTTGCCGGTGCCGAACTTGCGGGCGCCGAGCTGTTCGCTCATGCCGTACTCGGTGACCATCCGCCGGGCCACCGCGGTGGCCTTCTCGATGTCGTTGGAAGCGCCGGTGGTCGGCTCGTGGAAGACCAGTTCCTCGGCCGCGCGCCCGCCGAGCAGCATGGCGAGCTGGTCCATCATCTCCGACCGGGTGGCGAGGAACTTGTCCTCCATGGGCAGCGTCATCGTGTAGCCCAGCGCCCGGCCCCGGGACAAGATCGTGATCTTGTGCACCGGGTCGGAGTTGGGCAGCGCGTGCGCCACCAGCGCGTGACCGCCCTCGTGGTAGGCGATCATCTTCTTTTCCTTGTCCGACATCACGCGGGACTTGCGCTCGGGCCCGGCCATGACGCGGTCGATGGACTCCTCAAGGACGTCCATCGTGATGAGCTTCTGGTCGGCGCGCGCGGTGAGCAGCGCGGCCTCGTTGATCACGTTGGCGAGGTCGGCGCCGGTGAACCCCGGGGTGCGGCGCGCGATGACGTCGAGGTCGACGTCGTCGGCGAACGGCTTGCCCCGGCCGTGCACCCGCAGGATGCCCTTGCGGCCCTCCAGGTCGGGACGGTCGACCGTGACCTGCCGGTCGAAACGCCCCGGGCGCAGCAGCGCCGGGTCGAGGATGTCGGGCCGGTTGGTCGCCGCGATCAGGATCACGCCGCCCTTGACGTCGAAGCCGTCCATCTCCACGAGGAGCTGGTTCAGCGTCTGCTCGCGCTCGTCGTGCCCGCCGCCGAGACCCGCGCCGCGGTGCCGGCCCACCGCGTCGATCTCGTCGATGAAGATGATCGCCGGAGCGTTGGCCTTGGCCTGCTCGAACAGGTCGCGGACCCGGGAGGCGCCGACACCGACGAACATCTCCACGAAGTCGGAACCCGAGATCGAGTAGAACGGCACCCCGGCCTCGCCGGCGACGGCCCTGGCGAGCAGGGTCTTACCGGTGCCGGGCGGGCCGTACAGCAGCACGCCCTTGGGGATCTTCGCGCCGATCGCCTGGAACTTGGCCGGGGCCTGAAGGAACTCCTTGATCTCCTGGAGCTCCTCGATGGCCTCGTCGGCGCCCGCGACGTCGGCGAACGTGGTCTTGGGGGTGTCCTTGGTGATGAGCTTGGCCTTGGACTTGCCGAAGTTCATCACCCGGCTGCCGCCGCCCTGCATCTGGTTCATGATGAACAGGAAGATCAGCACCACGATGACCAGCGGCAGCAGGCTCACCAGCAGGCCGAGCAGGAAGTTCTCCCTCGGCACCTCGACGGTGTAGCCGTTCTGCAGCCTCTTGGCGTCACTCGCCTGCTGGAGCTGGGTCGCGAGCTGCACACCCTGGCCGGACACCCACGAGGAGTAGTAGCGCTTGCCGTCGGTCAGCGTGACCTCGATGCGCTGGTCCTTGTCGATGATCTTGGCCGTCTTGACCTTGCCCTCGTTGATCCAGCTCACGACCTTCGAGGTGTCGGTGCGCTCGAAATTGCCGTCACTGCTCCACATGGTGGTGACGAGCAGGAGCAGCACGACGATGCCCAGGATCCACAGGAGTGGCCCACGTGTAAATCGCTTGAGATCCATCCGATGCGGAACCCCGGCGGGCCCGTCCCTTCCTGACCAAGGCCTGGCACCCCGGCAAGTCGCACCGAGGTCGCGGCATCCCTAACCGCTCCAACTGACTACCCGCCGGGGACGGCGCGTCACCTTCGGGCAGTCAGAAGGTACACCGGTGCGCCGGGCAGGGACACTGCCCAGGCTTCACCGTCTGCCCTACCAACGTACGTCAGGCGTGGCAGTGTTCCCGGCGACCGCCACCAATGTCAGGGTTTGCCGGGCTTCACTTCGCCCAGAGCGTATTAACGGTGGTTTCGGATTACCGCTTTTCAGTGGTTTTTCCGTCTCCGCCGTACACGTGGGGTGCGAGGGTGCCGATGAAGGGCAGGTTTCGGTACCGCTCGGCATAGTCGAGGCCGTAGCCGATCACGAACTCGTTGGGGATGTCGAAACCCACATATTTCACATCGATCGGCACCTTGATGGCATCCGGCTTGCGGACCGCCGCGCAGATCTCCACCGAGGCGGGGTTGCGCGAGCGCAGGTTGCGGACCAGCCACGACAGCGTCAGGCCGGAGTCGATGATGTCCTCCACCACCAGCACGTCGCGCCCGGCGATGTCGGTGTCGAGGTCCTTCAGGACCCGGACCACCCCGGAGGTCTTGGTGCCCGCCCCGTAGGAGGAGACGGCCATCCAGTCCATCTCCACCGGGACGCGCAGCGCCCTGGCCAGGTCGGCCATGACCATGACCGCGCCCTTGAGGACTCCGACGATGAGGAGGTCCCTGCCCGCGTAGTCCGCGTCGATCTTGCCGGCGATTTCCTTGATCTTCGTCCGGAGCTCGTCCTCGGTGATGAGGACCCGCTCCAGGTCACGGCCCATGTCGGCTGCGTCCACCTGGGGTGTTTCCTTCGCGTCGCGCGCTCGCCCGGCTCAGCCGGGCTTCCTGGCGAGTATCAGGGTGCCACACCGGCGAACGGCGGCGACGCCCCCGGGTAGGTCGATCCCGCGCTGCCCGCGCCACCCGGCGACCAGTTTGTCGATCTCCAGCACGTGGGCGGCCGACAGCGTACCGGGCGGCGACCCGGCCTCGATCGCCGCGCGCCGCAGAACCCGCCGCCGCACGGCGGCGGGCAGCCCCTCGACCTCGGATACGGCCAATGCCACGCCCTCGCCGCCCTCCCGGGCGGCGGAAGGGCCCTCGGCGATATCGCTACAAGCGAAATCCACCCGGGCGTTCGCGTAGGCCGATCCGGCCCAGGCGTCGAGCGCGTCAGCGTCCTCCCGGCACAGCACCGCCGTACGGGCGAGCGCGTCGGCGATCCCCGGCCCCAGTTCGGACTCCAGCACCGGCAGCACCCGCCCGCGGACGCGCACCCGGGTGAACCTGGCGTCCTCGTTGTGCGGGTCGTCCCACGGCGTCAGGTCCAGGGCTGCGCAGGCCGCGCGCGTGGTGCTCCGGGAAAGGCCGAGCAGCGGGCGCAGGTACAGCCCCGACCGGGCCGCCATCCCCGACAGCGACCGGACCCCGCTGCCGCGCGCGAGCCCCAGCAGCACCGTCTCGGCCTGATCGTCCAGGGTGTGCCCGAGCAGGACGGCGGCGGCCCCCAGGCGCTTCGCGGCCCCTTCCAGCGCCGCGTAGCGCGCCTGGCGCGCGGCGGCCTCCGGACCGCCCGCCCGGCCCACCTCTACGCGGATCGCCTCGGCCGGATCGAGCCCCAGCCCGGCGGCCAGCTCCACGACGGTGGCGGCGCGGGCCGCCGAGCCGTCCTGGAGGCCGTGGTCGACGGTCACCAGCCCCGCGCGCAGCCCGGCGCGCGGGGCCTCGAAGCCGGTGGCGGCGGCCAGGGCCAGGGAGTCGGCGCCTCCGCTGGCCGCGACCAGCGCCAGGGATCCCGCCGGCAGGTCCGCGAGCGCCGCGCGGACCGCGCGGCGGACGTCGGCGACGGCGGGACGCGGCCCCAACGGGCCCCTACTCCGCGGGCGGAGAGGGGTCGATCTCCCGCCCGGCGCCGTTGACGTGGCCGTTGCCGCCCTCCGAGCCGAGCGCCGGGGTGGTCGCCACCCGGGCGATCCAGCGCGCGGGGTCGGCGATCTCCTGCTGCGTGGGCAGGGTCTCGGGGCTGCCCCAGACCTTGTTGAAGCCGTCCATCCCGACCTGCGCGACCACGGTGCGGACGAACGCCGCGCCTTCGGCGTACTGCTTCATCTTCAGGTCGATGCCGAGCAGGCGGCGCAGCGTGCGGTCGAGCCGCGAGCCGCCCTCCCTGCGGTGCTGGAACTTGGCGCGGATGTCGGCCACGGTGGGCACCACCGACGGGCCCACGGAGTCCATCACATAGTCGCCGTGGCCCTCGACGAGGGTCATCACGGCGGTCAGGCGCTCCAGGATCTGCTTCTGCTCGGGGGTCTGGATGGCGTCGATCAGGTTGCCCTCGCCGCCGCGCACGGCGTCGGCCACCGCGTCGGCGGCGGAGCGCAGCCGGTCGAGCAGGGTGGTCAGGTCGAGGTCGGCGGCGAGCAGGAACTCGGTCATCTGCGACCGGACGTACTCCCGCAGCCAGGGCACGCCGGTGAACTGCACCCGGTGGGTCTCCTCGTGCAGGCAGACCCACAGCCGGAAGTCGCCGGGCACGACGCCCAGCTCGCGCTCGGCGTTGACGATGTTGGGGGCGACGAGGGTCAGCCGCCCGGTGGGCGCCTTGCCCGACGGGTCGGGCGGCAGGAACAGCTCGTACTGCCCGAGCACCCGGGAGGCAAGGAACGCCAGGACGGCGCCGACCTCCACCCCGGTGACGCGTGAGCCGACCGCCGCCACGATCGCGGGAGGACGGCCGTTCGCGGACTCGGACATGCGACGCGTGAGAGGTTCGAGGACGACGCGGAAGCCCGCGACGTTGGCCTTGATCCACCCGGGACGGTCGACGATGGTCGCCGCCTGTGGCGCGGCTCCCCCGTCGATCCGGGTGAACTCGCGCACGTGGCCCTCGGCCTCGCGGGACGCCCTGCGCAGGTCGGCCACGGCCTGCCGGGCCTCCTCACGGGTCACCTGCGGGCCAGGGCGCACCAGGCGCGTTCCGGTGGAGACGGCGAGATCCCAGTCGATCACCTGCATAACGTCCACCGTACGTGGTCGTTCACGTCACCGCGCAAGTCTCCCCCGCCGGGCCTGGCGAGAGTGTCAGCAGCCGCACCGGGAGACGATCGCGGCCAGGCGGTCGAGCGCCGCCTCGGCCTTGCCCCACCCGGCCGGTACGTCGTCGGCCATGAAGGCGAAGGCGACGAGCCTGCCGTCGGTGGTGGTGACCAGCCCGGCCAGGGTGTTCACCCCGTTGAGGGTGCCGGTCTTGGCCCGGACGAGCCCCACGCCCGGCTCGCTGTCCTTCTTGGCGAACCGCCCGCCCAGGGTGCCGGAGAACCCGGCGACCGGCATGCCGCTGACCACCCCGTGCAGGTGCGGGTTGTCCGGGGAGGCGGCCACGCCGAGCAGGCGGGCCAGGCCCGCCGGGCTGATGCGGTTCTTGGTGGACAGGCCGCTGCCGTCGTGGACGCTGACGCCCTTGGCGGCCTTGAGCCGGGCCAGCACGGCCGGGACGGCCTGCGCCACCCCGGCGAACGACGCCGGACGCCCCTCCTTGATGGCCACGTGCCGGGCCAGCGCCTCGGAGAGGTCGTTGTCGCTGGTGGTGAGCGCGCGCTCGACCAGCGCGTAGACCGGCGCCGACTCGACCCTGGCCAGCTCGCGGGCCTCCTTGGACGCCTTGACCCGCTTGACGGACGGGGAGGCGGTCACGCCGTACCGCTTGAGCAGCCGGGCGAAGGCCAGCGCGGCCGTACGGGGCGGGTCGGCGACCCGCGCCCGGCTCTCGGGGGCGCTGCGGCCCTCGTCAATGGCCAGCGCGGTCACCGGGGCGACGCTGCCTTCCGGGATGTAGCCGGGCTTCCACCCGGGGGCGGTGCGCGGGCCGGTGAACAGGGAGTCGTCGTAGCCCAGGCTCACCTTCGCGACGCCCGCCGCCTTCAGCTCCTTGGCGGTGCGCTGGGCGAGCTGCGCCAGCGACGCCTGCCGCGGGTACGGCGGGCTCTTCGGCGCCTTCGGCCCGAGCAGCGTCGGGTCGCCGCCGCCGACCAGCACGATCGCGTTCTTCGCCGGGCCGCCGACGACCTTGGTCGCCAGGCGCTCGTCGGGGCCGAGCGAGGCCAGCGCGGAGACGGAGGTGACCAGCTTGGTGGTGGAGGCGGGGGTGATGCCGATGTCGGCGCGGGAGCCGTAGAGCACCGCTCCGGTGGAGGCGTCGACCACCACGGCGCCGACGCTGTCGCCGAGCGCGGGGTCACCCAGCGCGTCCGTGAGCCTGCCTGCCAAAGTACCCTTGACGGGGAGAGGTCCGTTCCCTCCCGCGGCCAGCACCGGGCCCGCGGTCTTAACGGGAACGAACGGAGGCTCGGCCGGCGGCGCCGGACGTGGCGGGCTCGTCAGCGCACCCAGGTTGACGTCATTGGTGACCACATGGACGCCGGCGACGATCACGAAAACCTGGAGCAGGCCGAGAGTGACCACGGTCGTCCATCGCTCACGCCGTATCACGCCGCCGTCCTCTCTCCTACCAGTTACGCCTACGAGTACCAGTTACGCCTACGAGACATTAACGCCCGTCCGGGGTGCCCCGGGGGCTTGAGCGGAGGAACCGCGGTGGACTTCGACGTTGTCGTTGAGATTCCAAAGGGACAACGGAACAAGTATGAGGTCGATCACAAGACCGGGCGGATCCGGCTCGACCGGCTGCTGTTCACCGCCACCCAGTACCCCGCCGACTACGGCTTCATCGAGAACACCCTCGGCGAGGACGGCGACCCGCTCGACGCGCTGGTCCTGCTCCAGGAGCCGACCTTCCCAGGGTGCCTGATCAGTTGCCGGGCCGTCGGGATGTTCCGGATGACCGACGAGAAGGGCGGCGACGACAAGGTCCTGTGCGTGCCATCCACCGACCCCCGGATGGAGCACATCAGGGACATCCACCACGTGGCGGAGTTCGACCGCCTGGAGATCCAGCACTTCTTCGAGGTCTACAAGGACCTGGAGCCCGGCAAGTCGGTCGAGGGCGCCAACTGGGTGGGGCGCGTCGAGGCCGAGGCCGAGATCCAGAACTCCATCCGGCGGGCGGCCGAGCAGGGCGGCGTGCACTAGCCGCTCACGCGGGCCGGGTGGCCCCGACCAGGTCGTCGCGCCACATCGGGGCCACACGCACCACGTCGCCGGTCTGCGGCGCGTGGATCATCATCTCGTTGCCGATGTACATGCCGACGTGGTGGATGTCGCCGGGGTTGGCGGTGACGCGGCCGAAGAACAGCAGGTCGCCCCGCCGCAGCGAGTCGAGCGGGACGTGCGGCCCGGAGGTCCACTGGGTGCCGGTCCAGTGGTCGAGCCGTACCCCCGCCCGCTCCCAGGCCCGCATGGTGAGCCCCGAGCAGTCGTAGGTGTCGGGCCCGTCCGCGGCCCACACGTACGGCTTGCCGAGCTGGGTGAGCGCCCAGTTCGCGGCGATGTCGCCGCGTTCGGCCGACGCCCCTCCCCGCGCCGCCTTCACGGTCGCCGTGCCGGTGACCGCGGCCTGGGCGGCCTGCAACGCGGCCCGCTCACGGGCGGCGGCGCGGGCGCGGGCCATCCGGTCGGCCTCCGACCTGGCCTCGTCGAGCCGGGTCTGGATGACGTCCACCCGCTGCCGCAGGCCCTCGGTCTCCTCCTGCTGCCGCGTGAGCGCGGCCTGCGCCGTGGCCTTGGCGGCCTCGGCCCGGCCGGCGGCCCGCTGCCGCTCGTCGTACGCCTGCGCGGCCTGGCCGCGCATGATCGCGGCGACCTCCTGCGCGTCGCGCATCCGGTCGAGGACCTCGGCCTGCGCGCCGCTCAGATGCTGCAGAACGCTCGCCTGGTGCAGGTAGCCGGGCAGCCCTCCCCCGCCGCCCGCGCCGATCACGGCGGCCATCGGGCGGGTCAGATCGACCCCGCCGTAGCTCTGCGCGGCCAGCGCGGCGACCGCGGCCCTGGACTCGGCGAACCGCGCGTCGGCGGCCCGCAGCCGCTCGGCGGCGGCCAAGCTGTCACGCTCGGCCGAGGCCAGCCGTACGACCTCGCCGTTGTACGCCTCCACCAGGCGTTCGGCGTCGGCGTCGAGCGACTTGAGCCGGGCTCTGGCGGTGGCCAGTTCGGCGGTGACGGTGCCGAGCCGTCCGGCACGCTCGCGTACGGCACGCCGCGCCTCGGCGACTTCGTCGGCCGACGGGCCCGGGTCGGCGGCGGCCGGAAGCGCCATCGAGGCGGCCAGCAGGGGGACCAGCGCCGCCAGGGCGCGGGTCGTGCGGGCACGCCGGGACGGCGTGGCGGGGGCCGAATGCATGGCTCCCCCTCTCACCAGGGACAACAACATGCACAGACTTCCCCGTTGTAACTCTCTGCACACCTATGTCACAGAGGGTGTTGGCTCAGCGCCGCTGGGCGCGGTGAACTGCGGCGTTTCCGGCAGTGGGCCCGAATCGTCGTTCGGCCCGGGGTCCGGGGTGGGCTCGGACTCTGAGGGCGGCGGCATAGGACGCCGAGACGGCGGGCAGGGGCTCGGCCGCGGGCTCGGCTCGGCCCGCCTGGACGGGCGCGGGGAGACGTCGATGGGCGTCGGCGAGTCGCGCACGGGGTCGGGCAGGACGCGTTCCCGCCACCGGGGCCGGTCCGGCGGCGCGGCCCGATGCGTGAAGAACCGGCGCGGCGGTGGGAAGGGACTCGGGGTGTCGGCGAGCGGCCGGAGCGAGGCGCGCGACCGCCCCTCCCTGGACGGCCGGCCCGCCCGCCCCTCATGGGCCGCCGGTGCCCCGGCCGCCGGAGGCGACGGCCGGGGCACCGGCGGCTCGACCGCCTCGGGGGTGTTGGGCGTGGTGGCCGCCACGTCCGCGCCGGGGGCCTGCGCCGCGAGCCCCGACGCGTAGAACGCCCCGATCAGCGCGGCCACCGCCGCAACCGCCCCGGCAGCCGCCGCAGGACGCCGCCGATCCCCTTTGACGGCTCCCGCCGGAAACCCCCGGGCGTCCAGCAGCCCCACCCGGCCCGCGACGTGACGCCGGTAGGGCAGCAGTTCGGGATCGGTGAAACAGCTCAACACGCCGACCCGCAGCGTGGCGGGCAGCGGAAGGACCGGCAGCAGGTCGAACACCTTGGCCGTGGAGATGTGCCCGGCGCGGTGCGGCCCGCACGTCCGGCACCGGCGGATGTGGCGGATCAGCCGCTCACGCGCGGTGTCGCCAAGCTCGCCGGCGCGCCCGGCCAGGATGCGCGCCCGGCCCCGGCAGTCGGCGGCGGCGTCCCTGGTCAGGAACTCGGCCGTCACCGCGTCGCGCAGCCGGTCGCGGGCGGCGTCGTGCGCCTCCTGGGCGGCCCCCGCGGCGACCCCGGTGACCAGGGCGATCTCGTCGGGGCCGAGGCCGCGCCTGGCGGCCAGGTCGAGCAGCCCCCGGTCGCCCGCGGGCAGGCTCCGGGCGGCGTGCCAGGCCACCGCGCCCGGCCCGCTCACCGGCCCCGGCACGGCGGGCGGCCCCTCGGCCGCGGAGCGCTCGGCCGGTCGCGCCCGCCGTTCGCATTCCACCCGCGCCAGCGCGAACAGCCACAGCCGCAGCCGCTCCGGATCGCCGAGCACGTGCACGTTGGCCTCGGCGGCGATCAGCGTGTCACGCAGCGCGACCTCCGCGCCGTCGGAACTCGCCAGGACGAAGTGACAGAACTGGTAGATGTCTTCGGCATACGTGTCATAAAGCATCGCGAGCGCGCCCGGATCCCGGGCGCGCAGTGCTTCCACCAGGATGCGTTCGCTCATGTGACGGATGGTAAACGCCTCGTAACCACTTGTTGCGGCGTTTGGTCAAGGCCGTTCGTCAAGGCCGTCCGCGCCCCGGCTCACTGCCCGGCGGCGGTGCCCGGCGTCTCCTGGCGTCCCCGGTCCTTCGGGAACGGCGGCGTGCTCGGCTTGGTGGTGTGCACCGGCAGCGCCCCGCCCGCCGCCAGGTCCTCGTACGGACGGCTCGTCGTCCCCCACGTCCGCGCCACCACCTCGGCCCTGGACACTCCCGCCGGGGGCTTGTCCACCGTGAGGATGAACCGCGGCTTGTTGTCCGCGCGCACGTCGTCCACGAAGGTGCTGGTCCCGCCCAGCAGCTTGCCCTCCTTGTCACGCAGCAGCGCGGTCACCACGAGGCTGCTCGCGGCGAGCCGGTACGGGTTGCCCACCCGCCCGGTCACCAGGTAGCCACCGTTCTTCTGCCGCCGCTCGAAGATGTCGGTGACCGGGAACGCCCGGAAGGCGGAGGTGATGCGCCCGGCGGGCTTCCACTGCGCGGGCTTGTAGGAGAGGTCCACCTTGACCGGCTGCTGCGCGGCGATGGCCTGCCCGCTGAAGGCCAGGGTGCCCGCGGGCGGCACCGCGTCCAGCGGCTGCTCCATCCGGACCACCTCGGCGCCCTTGGCGTCCCTGGCCACGATCGTGGCCACGACCTGCTCGCCGAAGTGCCACGGGTTCTGGTTGGCGAGCACCGCCGCCCAGTTCACGATGTAGCCGTCGGCGCTCTTGACGATGGACGACGCCTGCTCCTTCACCGCGAGCGGCCGAAGCGGGCGCTCCTTCTTCTCCTCGGCCGCGCAGGCGGCCAGCGAGGCCGTCGAGGCCAGGCCGAGCAGACCGGTGAGGGCCATGGCACGGAAAACACGACTACGCTGCGTCACAGTGCCGTCATAATCCGCGCGCCCGGATGCGTTCCCCCGGGCGCGCGGCGGTGCTACGAAAGCTTTGCGCGGCCCTTAGCGCGGGCGTACGAGCCCTGGCGCGGGCGTACGACCCCTTAACGCGGGCGTACGACCCGGCCTTCGTCCCAGACCGGCTCGGGGGCCTCGTACACCTGGCCGTCGGCGCCGAAGATCAGGAAACGGTCGAAGTCGGCGGCGAACCAGCGGTCGTGGGTGACCGCCAGCACCGTGCCGTCGAAGGCGTCGAGCCCGGCCTGCAACGCCTCGGCGCTGGCCAGGTCGAGGTTGTCGGTCGGCTCGTCGAGCAGCAGCAGGGTCGCCCCCGACAGCTCCAGCAGCAGGATCTGCAACCGGGCCTGCTGGCCGCCGGACAGCGTCTCGAAGCGCTGGTCGCCGATCGTGCCCGCCAGCTCGTAGCGGGACAGCGCCTTCATCGCCTCGTTCCGCGGCCTGGCGTGCTCGGCCATCACGATCTCGCACGGGGTGCGGCCGGTCAGCTCGGGACGCGCGTGGGTCTGCGCGAAGTGGCCGGGCACGACCCGCGCGCCCAGCTTCGCCACCCCGGTGTGGGCGATCGGCTCGCCCCCCAGCAGGCGCAGGAAGTGGGACTTGCCCGAGCCGTTGGAGCCGAGCACCGCGACCCGCTCGCCGTACCAGATCTCCTGGTCGAAGGGCCGCATCAGGCCGGTCAGCTCCAGGCCCTCGCACACGACCGCGCGCTTGCCGGTCCGGCCGCCGCGCAGGCGCATGCTGATGAGCTGGTCCTTCGGCGGGACCTCCGGCGGACCCGCCTCCTCGAACCTGCGCAGCCGGGTCTGCGCGGCGTGGTACGCCGCCGCCATGCCGTCGTTGTAGGTGGCCTTCTGCTTGAGCATCACGACCAGGCGCCGCAGCTTGGCGTGCTCCTCGTCCCACCGCCTGCGCAGTTCCTCAAGCCGCTCGTTGCGCTCCCTGCGGGCCTCCGAGTATCCGGCGAACCCGCCGCCGTGGATCCAGACGTTGCCCGACTCGACGGTGACGATCCGGTCGACCGCGTCGGCCAGGAGCTGCCGGTCGTGGCTGACCAGCAGGACGGTCTTCGGGGTCTCGCGCAGCGCCTGTTCGAGCCAGATCTTGCCGGGGACGTCGAGGTAGTTGTCCGGCTCGTCGAGCAGCAGCACCTGGTCGGGGCCGCGCAGCAGGGCCTCCAGGACCAGGCGCTTCTGCTCTCCGCCGGACAGCGTGTTCACCTCGCGGTACTTCACCCGGTCGTACGGCACGCCGAGCGCCGCGACCGTGCAGGTGTCCCACAGCACCTCGATGTCGTAGCCGCCCGCGTCGGTGTAGTCGGTGATCGCCTGGGCGTACCGGAGCTGGGTCTTCTCGTCGTCGCGCTCCATCATCGCCAGCTCGGCCTGGGCGAGCAGCTCGGCGGCCCGCCTTACGCCGGGCGGCGCGACGCCGAGCAGCAGGTCGTGGACGGTGCGGTCATCGCGGATGCCGCCGATGAACTGGCGCATCACGCCCAGCCCGCCCGAGGAGGCCACACTCCCCTCGATCGGCTGCAGGTCACCGGCGATCAGCCGGACCAGCGTGGTCTTGCCCGCGCCGTTGGGCCCGACCAGCGCGGCCTTGACGCCCTCGCCCACCCGGAACGAGACGTCGTCGAGCAGCGGGCGCCCGTCGGGCAGGACGTATGTGAGGTGCCCGACCTCGACGTGCGACACGGCTGATCCCTTCATCGGCGCCTGGTGTTCCCGCTGCGGAGGCTACCTGCCGTCGTTTCCGGTGGCACTCCAATTTTCCGGGGGGATGTTGTGGTTCACCCGGAACAGGTGACCCGGATCGTATTCGCCCTTCAGCTCGACGGCCGCCGCAGCTCGATCACGGCGGGCCCGTCCTCGCGGCCGAGGTGCGCCACATATCCGTCCTGGCCCGGTAGTAGGACCGGGCCATGGGTCTCGATGGTTGTCATGCGGCTCAGCCGATCACCCGGAAAGGGGCACGAACCAGACGCAGATCGCACGTAGAGTCATAACAAGAGGTGATGAAACGGGGGGAATGCGTGGAGATTCGCCAGCTCACGTATTTCGTCATGGTGGCCGACACTGGCGGCTTCGGGCGGGCGGCGGAGAGCCTCGGCATCGTCCAGCCCGCCGTCAGCCAGCAGGTGGCCCGCCTGGAGCGCGAGCTCGGCGTGCGCCTGTTCGACCGCTCGACCCGGCACGTGCGGCTCACCGAGGCGGGCGAACGGCTGCTCGGCGAGGCCCGCGCCGTGCTCGCGGCGGCGGAGCGGGTCCGCAGGGTGGCCCGGACGGTGGCCGACGAGGCCGCGATCACGCTTCGGCTGGGCACCAGCCGCGTACCGGGCGACCGGCTCTACCCGATGCTGGAGGAACTGGCCGTCGCCGCGCCCGGGGTGCGCGTCAAGCTGTCCAAGATCGGCCCGCAGGAGCGGTTGCGCGGGGTGCGCACGGGCGAGCTCGACGCCGCCACCGTGCAGATCATCGACTCGGCGGAAGGACTCGAACTGATCCCGCTGTGGTCGGAACCGATGCTCGCCGCGCTGCCCGGGGGCCACCCCCTCGCCGCCGAGCCCGTGCTGCGCCTGGCGAAGCTCGCGGACCTGCCGCTGCGCCTGCCCACCCGGGAGGACGACGCGGCCCTCCACGACTTCGTCAAGGACGCCTGCCGCAAGGCGGGCATCGCCCCGCCCGAGGGGCCGCCGTTCACCAACCTGCCGGACACGTTGCTGTGCATCGCGGTGAACACGCCGTCGTGGACGGCCTTCTACCCGACGGGCGACCCGCCTCCGGCGAAGAGCGTGGCGTACCGTCCGCTCGACGGGGTGTGGGTCACCACCTACCTGGCCGTTCCGCCAGGTCCGCCCACCCCTCAGATCCGCCGCCTCCTCGACGCCTGCGCGAAGGTGACCTCGATCCCGGTGTGACGCCGCCGTGGGCCCGGCGTGATGTCGGCGCGGTCCGGTGCCGGGTGACGTACGGGCGGGACGGCTAGACTCGACGCACAGAGCCACAGCCCAGCGCGAAGCGCCGACCTGGCTGAGCCGCCGAGCCGAGTCATCCGCTCGGCCGCGGCCCCGGCCGAGCGCAGCCCCACGGCAGCAAGGACATCACGACCGATGCCCGTCAGCGAGCACCTGCGGAGCGTGTGGACGCCACCCGAGAGGGCGTTCTACGTCGATTCTGGTGAAGGCATCAACGGCTCCGGACATTTCACCATTTGGCGGCCCGGGTCGGCTAGTGAGCGCTTTCTCCTTATTGCCCTGGTCGTTGGAGCGCTGAGCATAGGGCCGCTCTCCGCCACCTTCGGCGATATGTGGGCCCCTCTGGTGTTGCTCGCCCCGGTCATCCTCTTCGGTGGGCTGCGGCTCCGCCCGCCCGGCCTGGTGGTCCTCCTGATCGCGAGCGTGATCTCCGTCGTCTACGGCACCGCCGCGGGCGGCCTCCACGTGATCACGCTGCTGGTGCTCGCGGCGGTGGCGCTGCTCGCCGTCCGGCTGGCCAGCTACCGCGACAACGTCGGCATCCGGGGCCTGCGCGGCGGACGGCTCCTCGCCGACCTGCGCGACCGCCTCAAGACGATCAACCGTCTCACCCCGCTGCCGAAGGGATGGGGCGGCAAGGCCGTCGCCCGCCAGGCCCCCGGCTCGCTGTTCTCCGCCGACCTGACCCTCTCCCATCAGGTGGACGACCGCCTGGAGGTCGCCCTGGTCGACGTCTCCGGCAAGGGCACCGACGCCGCGAGCCGCGCCCTGATGATCGCGGGCGCCTTCGGCGGCCTGCTCGGCACCGTGCCCGCCGACCGGTTCCTCGCCGCCTGCAACGGCTACCTGCTCGACCAGCCCGAGCTGGAGGGCATCGTCACCGCCGTCCACCTCAGCCTCGACCTCGGAAGCGGCCGCTACACGATCCGGTGCGCCGGACACCCTCCCGCCGCCCGGCTGGCCCCCGGCAGCGGCACCTGGCGTCTCAGCGACGCCCGGGGCATCGCCCTCGGCGTCGTCCCGAACGCCGAATGGGGCCCCGAACAGGGCTCCCTGGCCAAGGGCGACGCGCTCATGCTCTTCACCGACGGCATGTGGGACCCCCGCCTCGGCGCCGACAGCGGAGTCGACCGTCTGCTCGGCGAGGCCGAGATCCTCGTCACCAAGGGCTACAAGGAGGCGGGCAACCTCGTCAAGAACCTCGCCGGCAAGCGCGACGACTGCGCGCTGGTCCTGATCTGGCGCACCTGACCAAGTCGCGCACGACAGGCGACACGATCCCGCCGCCGCTTTACTATGCGCTGGGAAGAGAGGTGATCGCTTGGCACGCTGGTGGCCGGTCGGCCTGGCCGCGGGAGTCCTCCTCGTCACGGGCTGCGCCGTTGACGAGCAGATCTACGTCTCCAACATCACCGACAACCACGGACGTGTGTGCACGTTCGTCTATACCTCCACGGAGGGCGTCGGCTGGGGAGCGGGCAGGGACATCGACGTGAGCCAGCTCGACTGCGAATATCCGCCTCCGGGGCGTTCCCCGGGCAAACCCACGACCATCCCCATGAGTCCCCCACCTTGATAACCGGTAGAGGCTGACGCGGCCGTCCACGCAGACTGGTGCGTATGGGCACTGAAGCCACGAACCTCTACGAAACCGGGCCGTCCGGCTCGACGCCGCTCTACCTGGCCTCCGTGCGCGGTGACGCCCAGTCCGTCCGCGCCCTGCTCGGCGCAGGGGCCGACCCCGACCAGGAGAGCGGCGCCGATGATGAGGGCCTGCCGCTGTGCGCCGCCGCGTCCTGGGGGCACACCGAGACGGTGGAGGCCCTGCTCAGCGCGGGGGCCGACCCCGACCTGCGCGAGGACGCCGGGCGCAGCGCGATGGCGGCGCTGCACTGGGCCGCCTCCGGAGTCCACCCCGGCGTCGTGACCGCCCTCCTCACCCGTGGCGCGGACCCCGACGTCGCCGACGGCCGGGGCCGTACCGCGTTGTCCCACGCCGCCGAACGCGGCACCGCCGAGATCGTGCGGCTCCTCCTCACCCACGGCGCGGACCCGCACCGCACCGACGACGCGGGCCGCGCCCCGATCGACCTGGCCCGCACCCTCGCCGGCCGCGACCTCGCCGCCGACCTGCGCCACGACGCCGAGGCGGCGGCCCCCGCCGGCTCCTCCATCACCGTCCGCCACGAGCCCAACGTGATCACCGTCGAGACCCGCGCCCCCGACGGCTCCCTCCGCTCCGAACGCTTCCTGCACACCGCCCACGCCGCGATCGTCCGCCTCCTGGAGCAGTCGCCCTCCTGACGACATTTACGGTGTCTCCCGGATCGCGTGAAGAAACTTCCGGGATCGTGTCCATACGGCCCTGTCCCATCCGTAGTGCTGCTGAACAACGCCGTATGTGCGAGAACACCAAGAGAACGGACCCGGCATGAAGTACATGCTTCTGATCAACAGTGACCCCGAGCGCGCGACCGGTGGGGCCTCGTTCGAGGACTGGATGGCTTACGACAAGTCGGTGCGCGACGCGGGGATCTTCGTCGCGGGACACTCCCTCGCGGACCTGGTCACCGCGACGACCGTCCGCGTCGCGTCGGACGGCAGCCGGGCCATCACCACCGACGGCCCGTTCGCCGAGACGCGTGAGATCCTCGGCGGGTACTACGTGATCGACGTCCCCGACCTCGACGCGGCCCTGGACTGGGCCGCCCGCTGCCCCGGCTCACGCGACGGCGGATCGATCGTGGTGCGCCCCGTGGCCGAGTTCGAGGGCTGATCACCCGTGTCAGGGCAGGCCGCGACGGCGGTGGAAGCGGTGTTCCGCGAAGAGCGCGGCCGTCTCCTGGCCACGCTGGTGCGCCGCTTCGGTGACCTCGACCTGGCCGAGGAGGTCACGGCCGAGGCCATCGAGGTGGCGCTGGTGCGCTGGCCCGTGGACGGCGTGCCGCCGAACCCGGGAGCATGGCTGGCCACGACCGCCCGCCGCAAGGCCGTCGATCGTCTGCGGCGCGACACCGCGTACGCCGCCCGGCTGGCGCTGCTGCACGCGGAGGCGGAGCGATCCGCCCCCGCCCCGGGCACCGGCGACCGGAGCGGCCTGCCCGACGAACGGCTCCTGCTGTTCTTCACCTGCGGCCACCCGGCCCTGCCGCCGGAGGATCGCGTCGCGCTCAGCCTGCGATGCCTGGCCGGGTTGTCCACGCCCGAGGTGGCACGGGCCTTTCTCGTGCCGGTCGCGACGATGGCCAAACGGATCGTGCGGGCCAAGAAGAAGATCCGCGAGGCGCGCATCCCCTTCCGCGTGCCGGAACCCGACGAGCTGCCCGAACGGCTGGCGGGTGTGCTCCAGGTCATCTACTCGATCTTCACCGAGGGCTACGCGGCCAGCGCCGGCCCCGACCTCCAGCGTCCCGGCCTCGCCGGGGAGGCCGTCCGGCTGGCGCGCATCCTGTGCCGCCTGCTGCCCGCCGAACGCGAGGTCACCGGACTGCTCGCGCTGATGCTGCTGATCCACGCCCGCCGCGACGCGCGCACCGGGCCCGGCGGACGGCTGGTGCTCCTGGCCGACCAGGACCGCGACCGCTGGGACCGGCCGATGATCGAGGAGGGTCTCGCCCTCGTGCCGGCCGCGCTGTCGGGCGGTCCGCCCGGCCCGTACGGCGTGCAGGCAGCGATCGCCGCCCTGCACGACGAGGCCGCCGACCTCACCACCACCGACTGGCCCCAGATCGTCGCCCTCTACGACGTGCTGTTCACGCTCACGCCGTCCCCGATCGTGGCGCTGAACCGCGCGGTCGCGATCGGCCTGTGCGACGGCCCCCAGGCCGGGCTGACCCTCCTCGACGACCTCGCCGACGACCCCCGCCTGATGTCCTACCACCCCTACCACGTGGCGCGCGCCGACCTGCTGTCCCGTCTCGGCAGGACCGGCGAGGCCACCGCCGCCTACCGCCACGCCCTCACCCTCGCGGGCACCGACCCCGAACGCGCCCACCTCCGCCACCGGATCTCATCCCTGGAGGGCTGATCGGTGTCAGCCTGGAGCGACGGTCCACCGCTGGCCGGGCTCTCCGGTGCAGTCGGCGGTGAAGATCTGGCCGCTCTCCTCCTTCGCGGTCAGGCAGCCGCCGTCCGGGAAGCGGCTCATGTTCAGCATCCCCCGGACGCGGTAGCCGCCGTCGCCGTCCGGTTCGAACCGCCACAACTGGTCGTCCTGGCCCTGGTAGCTCGCGAGCTGCACCTTCCAGTCGTCGTTGCCGCCGTTGACCACGCCGCCCTCCGCGACGATCACGTCCGCGACCATGCCGCCCTTGAAGAAGGTCTCGACGCTCCACGCGCCCGCCTCGCGTTGCCGCAGGATCCAGTGCTGGTTCCGATTCCCCTCGTTGGGCTTGGCGGCCTGGATTCGCGTGCCCTCACCCGTCCGGCCGTCGTAGAGGTCCATCGCCCAGCCGTTGGCCGAGACGAAGGTGACCGGTTTGCCCTCAAGCGCGGCGAGCCCCTGATCGGCGGCCGGCGTGTTCCCGCCGTCACCGGTCGCGATCTGGCTCGCCGTCACGGTGGCGGCGCCCCCGTCGGGCGTGGACTGCGCCGAAGGCTCGGACTGCCTGGTCGTGAACATGACCGTGATGACGGCCGCCACCAGGGTCGCCGTCGCCCCGATGACGGCCGCGGCGATCGTCCTGTCCCTGCCTCTGCCCCCGTGCGGGTTCGGCTCGCTCATATCTCGATCCCCCCACAGGCACGCGTCCTCCAGCAAGATCCCTATATGCCAGAGTACGGTCACCCGGACCCGGGTGACCGTATCAATGGCTTCTCAAGTGGCCGACCGGTAGCCAGTCGGTAGCGCGGCCCGGTAGCCGGTCAGTGCCCGCGCTCAGTGACCGCGCTCAGTGACCGCGCTCAGTGACCGCCTCCCTCTACGGCCTGGGTGGCGCGGGCCGGGAGGAGCAGGGCGGTGATGATCACGATCGCGGACAGCGCCGCGCCGATGATGAAGGCCATCCGCATGCCGTCGAGCGTGGCGACCGCGTCGGCGGCCCCCGTGGCCTTGACGACCTCGGCCCGCGCGCTCATCACGGTGATCACGAGCGCGGTGCCGATCGCCGCCGCGACCTGCTGCAGCGTGCTCAGGATCGAGCTGCCGTGGGAGTAGAGCGACGGGGGAACCGCCCCGAGCCCGAGGGTGAACACCGGGGTGAAGGTCGCGGCCAGGCTCACCATCAGCAGCGCGTGCAGGCCGAGGAGCTGCCAGAACGGCATGGTCATGGTGACCTGGGTGAAACCGATGAGGGCGAGCGAGATCCCGATCGCGCCGGGAATGACCAGCACCCGGCCGCCGAACCGGTCGAACAGGCGGCCGACGGTCGGGCCGAGCAGCCCCATCGCCAGCCCGCCGGGCATCACCAGCAGCCCGGTCTGCAGGGGGTCGAGCCCGCGGATGTTCTGCAGGTACAGCGGCAGCAGGATCATCGAGCCGAGCATCGACATGAACGCCACGGACATCATGATCAGCGCGACGGTGTACGTGCGGTGCCGCAGCGTGCGCAGGTCGAGCAGCGGCACGCCGCGCTTCTGCAGCGAGAGCTGGCGCAGGACGAAGACGGCGATCGCCAGCAGCCCGGCCGCCACGATCGCGCCCGCCAGGCGCGCGTCACCGCCCTCGAAGCGGCTCAGCCCGTACACCAGGCCGCCGAACCCGGCGGCGGCGGTGACCACGCTCAGCCAGTCGATGGTGCTGTACTTGGGCTCCCCGATGTTCTTGAGCTGGCGCAGCCCGCCGTACGTGATCAGGCCCGCGATCGGCAGCACCACGCCGAACAGCCACCGCCAGTCCCCGAACTGCAGGATCACGCCCGACACCGTCGGCCCCATCGCGGGCGCGACCGAGATCGCCAGGGTGACGTTGCCCATCACCCGGCCACGGTCGCCCTCGGGCACCACCTGCATCAGCGTGGTCATCAACAGCGGCATCATCACGGCCGTCCCGGACGCCTGCACGATGCGCGCGGCCAGCAACACCTCGAAAGTCGGCGCGACGGCGGCCAGCGCCGTGCCGATCAGGAACAATCCCATCGCGGTCGCGTACGCGCCGCGGGTGGTGACCCGCTGCAGGAACCACCCGGTGATCGGAATGACGGCCGCCATGGTCAGCATGAAGGCGGTCGACAGCCACTGCGCGGTCTGCTCGGTGATGTGCAGCGCTTCCATCAGCCGGGGGATCGCGTTGATCATGATCGTCTCATTGAGAATGACCACGAACGTGGCGAGCACCATCAGCCGGATCAAGGTTGGTGTTCGACGACCTGAACCTTTGGTCGTGGACTTGGCAGGAGAGTCGAGCTGTGAAACGGACACGGCACCTCGATCTGGGGTTGACGGACATACGCGTTCACGGCTGGCGTCCAAGCCGGGGGATCTCACAGGGGCTTGCGCTCAACACCAAGACTGACGTGTACCACCGACAAAACTCATCGGCCCGGCCCTGCATTCCAGGGGGCGGTCCCCCCGTTGGACCACTTTCAAGTCTGATCGACATCGGTGACCGCAGGCTTATGACCTGGTGAAATCCCGAGAGAGAGCGATTGCCGATCTTTGACTGCCACTCATTTTGGCACAGAGTGACAATAATCACGATCCCGCTGACTTGCGCCTCCCCCAAGGGGAGTGGCCAGGCTGGCCGCATGGACGGCGAGAGATTCCTGACCATCGGCGACCTGGCCCGCCGCACCGGGCTGACGATCAAGACCATCCGCTTCTACGCCGACCGCGGGATTGTGCCGCCCACCACCCGCAACGCCGCCGGCCACCGCCTGTACGACGCCGGGGCACTGGCCCGCCTGGAGCTGGTGCGAACCCTGCGCGACCTCGGCCTGGACCTCCGCGTCATCCGCGAGATCGTCGCCCGCGAGGCGTCCTTGCCGGAGGTCGCGGCGTCCCACGCGGCGGCGCTCACGGCCCAGATCGAGATCCTGCGGCTGCGGCGAGCCGTCCTGACGACGGTCGCCCGGCGCGGCACCACACCTGAGGAGATGGATTTGACGCACCGCCTGGCCACGATGTCGAAGCGGGAACGCACGAGTTTGATCGACGACTTCCTCGACAGCGTCTTCGACGCCCCCGAGCACGTCGTCAGGGGCATCCGCACCACCATGACCCCCCACCTGCCGGACGATCCCGAGCCCGAGCAGATGGACGCCTGGGTGGAACTCGCCGAGCTGACCGCGGACCCCGGCTTCCGCACCCGGCTGCGGACGACCATCGCCCGGCTCACGGCGGGCGGGCACACCCGTACGACACCCCCACGCCCCGACCTGGCCGCCACCGTACGAGAGCGGGTCGCCCCCGCCCTGGCGGCCGGAATCGACCCCGCATCACCCGCCGCCGACGCGACCGCGACGGCCCTGCTGGCGAATGCCGACGCCGACGACCTGCTCGCCGGGCTGGAATTCATGAACGACCCCCGCCGGGACCGCTACTTCGAGCTCCTCGCCGTCATCAACGCCTGGCCGTCCCCTCGGCCGCTGTGCCCGTCCCTGTCCTGGGCGATCCAGGCGCTCCGGACCCGGCGGGCTACGGGAACACGATGAACAGGATCATCAGCGCGGCCCCCAGGGCGAACGTGCAGCCGTAGACGATCCGCATGCCCACGCCGAACCACGTCTCATTCGACTCGCCCGGACGGTAGGGGATGCCGTTCAGGTCGCGCCCGAACCTCCTCGGGACCACGAACCCGTGCACGGACATGCCCATGACGAAGACCGCCAGCAAGATTCCCACCCACCGAGTGTGACTCCGGCCGCTTTCGTTCTCCTTATCGAGGATCCTCGCCGTAATCGCGCGTGCCCATGTGACCCGAAGGAATCACATCAGGGTCCATCGGTTCGTCACACCGCACCGGGATCCTCTCAGCCGCCCTCTAGACGAGTAAGTCCTAATCCGAGTCAGTGGTCATAAGCGATCAGTGACCGGGTGATGGGCTGGCCGGTCTCGCGG
>NZ_JARLTC010000050.1 GCF_029382225.1 Spongiactinospora sp. TRM90649 | reverse complement strand
GGGGGGGCGCGGGGCGGGGGCGGGGGGGGGGGGCGCGCCCCCCCCCCCCGGGGGGGGGCGCCCCCGCCGCCCGGTCCGCGCTCCGGTAGGACGGTCCCTGAAAGCGGGCCAGGGGCGGACCGGGGACATCCCGGGGCCGTCCCCGATGTGCCTGGACGGCCGGGCCCGCCATCGTGGATCACCATGAGGACCGTCCTGCTCGGCGCCGCCACCGCGGTGGCGCTCTTCTGCCTGGCCGCCGCGACCGCCCCCGTCACCGAGGGCGCCGTCACGCGCGTCGATCAGCGGCCGGTCGTGTCACGCGTGGACGATGATGGACCTGATGTTGTCGTTCACCTCAGGCCCGACGTCCGGCACGTCACCGTAGAAGATCTTCAAGGTGCCGCCGCAGTTTTCCGCGGTGTAGGCCTTGGTGAAGAAGCAGGTGTTGTACGTCTTGAAGGATGAGATGATGTACCGCCAGTCCCAGCCGCCGGCGCCGGTGTCGCGGAACCCGTAGCCCTGCCGGTCGCACGGGTGCCCGCCAGGCGGGCCACCGGCTCGGGGAGGCCGACCGGCCCCACAGCCCGGCCGCGCCGTGGGGCGCGGGAAGGGGAGCACCCTGCGGTGGACCCGCCCCAGGGTCAGGGCCGCGGCCATTCCGGCCGGGCCCGCTCCGGCGATGACGGCGTCGAACATGTCTCCTCCAGGCGCGATGATCGCTTGACGTGGAGACAACTCTGCAAGTTAATGTCAACATGAAGTCAAGTGCGTACCTGCGGATCGGCGAGCTGGCCGAGCGGTTCGACCTCGCGCCGCACGTGCTGCGGCACTGGGAGGCGATGGGGCTGCTCACCCCGGCCGACCGGGTGAGCGGCCGCAGGCGCTACACCCGCGACCACGTCATCCGCGTCCTGACGATCATCCGGGCGAAGGCGGGCGGGATGAGCCTGGAGCAGATCCGCGAGGTGCTCTCGGTGTCCGGCGGGGCCGAGCGCCATGAGCTGCTGCGCCGCCACCACGCCGATCTGGAGCGCAGGCTCGCCGAGATCACCGCGTCCAAGGCGCTGGTCGAGCACCTGATGCGCTGCACCGCCGAGGACTTCACCCGGTGCCCCGACTACCGGCGGATCGCCGAGGGCGTCGCCGGGCCGCACGAGGACGGATGCGTCGTCTGAGCGGCCCGCCTCAGACGTCCCGCCCGGCGGCGTCGTAGCAGGCGCGGGCTGCGAAGGCGATCCACTCGGGCCGTTCCCAGGTGCTCCACCGGGCGCGGGCGGCCCGGTCGATCTCGGCCGCGGCCTGCTCACCGGTACGGCCCGCGGCCCGCAGGCGGGCGGCCTCGTCCCGCACGTAGCTCAAGAAGCCGTGGACGTCGGCGATCAGCGACACCCCGGCCACCTCGCCGTGCCCGGGGACGACGACCTCCGGGCCGAGGGCGATGAGCCGGTCGAGCACGTCGATCCACCGCGACGGATCGACGTCGGTGTCGTGCGGCGGCAGGTACGGCGTGATCGGGAAGATCCGGGTCTCCAGCAGGTCGCCCGCGAACAGCACCCGGCCGTCGATCAGCACGACCTGGTCGGAGGCGGTGTGGGCCGGGCCGACCGGGCGCAGCGTCGCCGTCCGGCCGCCCAGGTCGAGTTCGGCCTCCTCGTCGTAGATGAGGTCCGGATCGACGAGTTCGACGCCTTCCAGCGAGCCCGCGATGTTGGCGCCGAGGCCGCGGAACATGCCGAGGTAGACCGCCCCCTTGCGGCGCAGCTCATCGCGCTGCCCCCGGTTGTAGACGATGGTCGCCTCGCCCGCGAACGCCTGGGCGCCGAAGGCGTGCTCGGGGTGGAAGTGGGTGACCGTCAGGTACAGCCTGCGGTCACCGGCCAGGCGGCGGGCCTGGTCCAGGACGTAGGCGCCGTTGGCGGGCCCCATGCCGGTGTCGATGACCAGCGCGGCCCGCTCGCCCACGACGATGCCGACGTTCGGGACGAGCTCCACCCTCCGGTCGGGGATCACATGGACACCGTCGGCGACCTGGACCGGCTCGCCCCGCACGATCGGCGCGGGACCGCCGCTGACGTCGGGCACGCCCCGGGTGTCCGGCTCGTGGCTGGTGGCGCTCATGGCCACTCCAATCTAATCAGTGTTCAGATCGACTTCCTTCCGAAGGTAACACGGATCTGAGCGCTGTTAAGATTCGGCCATGGGCAAGACGCGGTACCACCACGGGGAGTTGCGGAACGCGCTGCTGGACGCGGCCGAGGAACTGGTCCGCGAGCAGGGGTCGGTGGGCTGGTCGCTGCGGGAGGCCTCGGCCCGGGTCGGGGTCAGCCCGAGCGCCGCCTACCACCACTTCGCCTCACGCGACGCCCTGGTCGGCGCGCTGTCGGCGCGGGTGCGCGCCCGGCTCGGTGAGCGGATGAGCGATGCCGCGGCCCGCGCGCACGACGCGGGGGCCGACGCCCATCGGGGCCTGGTCGCGGCGGGCCGCGCCTACGTCCGCTGGGCCATGGAGGACCTGGCGGTCGCCCGCCTGACCCTCGGCTTCGGCGGCCTGGACGCGGCCGAGACCGGCGTGCCGCACCCGCACGACGTGATCGACGCCGAACTCGACCGGCTGGTCGCGATCGGCGCGCTGGACGCCGCCCGCCGCGAGGGGGCCGACTTCGTGGTCTGGGCCGCCGTCCACGGCCTCGCCGGACTGCTCGCCGACGGCCTCCTGATCCTCGACGGCCCGGAGGCCGCCGACCTGCAGACCGAACGCCTGATGCGGGCCGTGCTGACCGGCCTGACACAGGAGACCGCGCCGCCCGGGGGCTGGCCGGTGGCGCACTCCGCGCACACCCGTCGCCGCGCCGCGCGGCACGGCGACGGGCCGCCCGGCTAGAGCGGAATGTTGCGATGCGCCCCACGGGCGGGCGCGGCCCCCGCGATGGCGAGGGCGATGGCACGGCGGGTCCGCGCGGGCTCGACGACCTCGTCGACCACGCCGCTGTCCTGCGCCCGCCGCAGCCCACCGGCGATCTTCTCGTGCTCGGCCACGAGACGCCGCTCCACCGCAGGCCGCTCCTCCTCGGTCGCGGCGGCCAGCTCGCGCCGGTGCAGGACGCGGACGGCGGCCACCGCGCCCATCACCGCCAGGCCGTCGGCGGACGGCCAGGCGAAGACCCTCGTCGCCCCCAGCGCGCGGGAGTTCATCGCGATGTAGGCGCCGCCGTAGTCCTTGCGGGTCACCAGCGTGACGCGCGGCACCACCGCCTCGGCGAAGGCGTGCAGCAGCTTGGCGCCCCTGCGGACCACGCCGTCGTGCTCCTGCGCGACCCCCGGCAGGTAGCCGGGGACATCGACGATCACGACCAGCGGCACCCCGAAGGAGTCGCACATCCGGACGAACCTCGCCGCCTTCTCCGCCGACGCCGAGTCCAGGCAGCCGCCGAGCCGGATCGGGTTGTTGGCGATCACGCCGACCGTGCGCCCGCCCAGGCGGCCGAGCGTGGTCGTGATGTTCGGCGCCCACTTCGGCTGCAGCTCGACCGGCTCGCACCCATCATCCAGCAGCCCGGCCACGATCGGCTTGACGTCGTAGGCCCGCCGGGGGTCGTCCGGCAGGACGCCGCCGAGGTCGGCGTCCGCGACCTCCTCCGGCATCACCCGGCCCTGACGGCCCAGCAGCGCGGTGATCCGCCGCGCGACCGTGAGCGCCCCGGCGTCGGTCTTGGCCACGACGTGCACGACCCCGCCGGGCTTTCCGGGCTTCGCGGGCGGGGCCGTGGCAGGGTCGTCGTAGCCGCCGGCATGGACGACGTCGGCGCCGGGCACGAACACGCGCCCGCCCTCGGAGGCGATCACGATGTCGGTGAGCGCCGGGCCGTACGCGGCGCCACCGGCGGCCGTGCCGGACACGACGGAGATCTGCGGCACGACGCCGGAGGCGTGCGTCATCGCCGCGAAGATCCGGCCCGCGCCGTGCAGCGACTCGATGCCCTCGGCCACCCGCGCGCCGCCGGAGCGCCACAGCCCGACGACGGGCAGCCGTTCGCGCACCGCCAGGTCGTAGGCGCGCACCACCGCCTCGCAGCCGGCCGCGCCCATCGTCCCCAGCCGCACGAAGGCCACGGCCTTCAGCCCGTCGACCAGGCCGGTCGCGGCGAGGGTCCCGTCCTCGCCGCCGATCGGCCGCAGCGACCTGTCGTCGAACAGACTCTCCAACCGGGTCTCAAGCTGGGTCTCAAGCTGGGCCGGTGGATCGGGCGAGTCCACCGGCACAGGCGTGGGGCTGCTGGCAACGGTCACGAGTGACGCCTCCCGGCCGGGCCGGGCGGGGATCGCCCGGCGGTCATGTCCCACCGTGCACCGCGCGCCGGTGCGCCGTTCATGCGGTACGCGCACGAACTTGGGACGGCGAACCTTGTGCCTCTCCTACAAGGCCACCGTTGCGCCCGCCCCCGCGGCCGGCCGGGCGGCCCACGGGTGCTCGGTGTCCAGGTCGCCCATGACGAATCCGCCGCCGTGCAGCCAGACGATGGCGCCCCGCGCGTGGTGCGGGCGATAGATCCGCACCGGCAGGCCCGGATCCGCAGGCACCGTGCGGTCCTCGATCTCCATGTCCGAGGTGTCCGGGGCGGGCAGCCGAGGCGGCCAGACCGGCCAGGGCCTTGCGCTGGGTGATCGGGTCGGACAGGTCGGCCGGGGGGAAGAGCGGGACGAATACTTCGAGTTCAGGGTCCATACCGGTCATCCTGTCGCCGGCCGCCCTCGCGGATCGACCGCCATTCGTCGGGCATCCCTTCCGGCCGGCGCGCCGATCGGAACATATGCTCGTTGACATGGAGGCGCTGGCCGTACGACTGTCGGGACTCGACGCGCACGTCTAGGGGGCGATCCGCGTCGTCACGTTCTACGACACCCTGATCCGGCGGCGGTCGACCTCACGGTGCTCGCCCGCGCCTCGGCGGGCCTGGCCGAGTGCGCGGCCGGGATCCGGCTGCACGGCACCGGCCAGGTGATCCGCATGTCGCCCGACGGCAGGCCGACGGCGGGTCCCCAGGCGTCCGATGTGGCCGCGGTCGCCCGCCTGACGATACCCCGGAGGACCTGGAGACCCTAGACGCCTACTGCGTGACCGGGTCGCTGCGTCCGTGCGGCCGATCTGCCGCACCTGCACCACAGCAGCGTGGCCAGGCGGCTCGACCAGATCGGGACGGCCCTGGGCATCGAGCTCACCGAGCCCACGGGGCTGGTCCGGGCCCGGGTGGCCCTCACCGCGTGGCGGCTGCTCGGCGACTAAGAGTCCGGACCCAAATGGTGTTACGGAAAATCGCCTCATAATCACTCATCGAATACATCCCCGTTCAGCTTGGGATTTTCTTCGCTGTCACCCGCTCTCCATCAGAAATCTCCCGAAAATCACGCGCGTATGCCGCATCGGCGGCATACGATCACCGTAAGGGATGGGAAAAATTCCAGGCCGCTTAACGTCTGGAATCCCGGGGGCCCCCTTCTCATCCTCCGTGTTCACGAACAGGGAGGATCATTTGAACGTGCGTGCGTTAGCCTCGGCGTTAGCCGTGGCCTCGGTGTCGGCCGCCCTCCTGGCGTCGCCGGCGATGGCCGAGCCCGCGAAGCCTGACGTCCCCCACGAGGTCTTCGCCCCGAACGGGACGATCAAGCGTGTCGAGGTCGACCCGGACGACCTGCCCAAGGTCTCGAAGTCGCTGGTCGCGGCGCCTTCGAGGCTGAAGGAGGTGGAGATCAACGGGCCCAGTGCCAACCGCATCGACCTGGTGTTCCTCGGCGATGGGTACACCGCGGCCCAGCAGACCGAGTACGGCACGGAGATCGACGCCGCCTGGGCGGAGATGGTGCAGCGCGAGCCGTACAAGTCGTACCGCAAGCTCTTCAACGTGTGGCGGATCG
The DNA here is from genome assembly GCF_029382225.1 of Spongiactinospora sp. TRM90649. Lineage (GTDB taxonomy): Bacteria > Actinomycetota > Actinomycetes > Streptosporangiales > Streptosporangiaceae > Spongiactinospora. The sequence goes on along the minus strand of NZ_JARLTC010000050.1, from coordinate 49,527 downwards.
AGATCGACTCGCCGCAGTCGGGCGTGAGCGGCGACCCCACCGCTGACGTGCAGGTGGACAGCCCGCTGGCCTCGACCTTCTGGTGCGGGGGCACCGAGCGGCTGCTCTGCGTGGACACCGTCAAGTCGTGGGAGTACGCGCGGGCGCTCGTGCCGGGAGCCGACCAGGTCCTGGTGCAGGCCAACAGCACCAAGTACGGCGGTGCCGGCTACGGTGGCTCCGACCTCGGCACCTTCTCGCGCAACCCCTCCTCCAGGGAGGTCGTGCTGCACGAGCTCGGCCACTCCCAGGGCGACCTGGCCGATGAGTACGACTACGGAGGCCCGGACCAGTACCCGGGCGCGACCGAGCCGGGAGCGGCGAACGTCACGATCGACAACACCGGCGGCAAGTGGGGCGTGTGGCTCGGCGAGGCGACCCCTGACGGCGGCGTCATCGGCGCCTTCGAGGGTGGCTCCTACAGCCGCCTCGGCATCTGGCGTCCCAGCGCGAACTCCCTGATGCGCAACCTCGGCCAGGACTTCGGCCTGGTCAACAGGGAGAAGCTGGTGCAGTCGTTCTACACCCAGACCGACCCGGTGGACTCGGCATCCACCCCGAGCGGCGGCACGCACAACGCGTCGCAGTCGCTCACGCTGACCACGCTGGACGTGCCGCTGGCCGTCAAGTGGCAGGTCGACAACGTGGCCGTGCCCGCCTGGGACGGCAAGAAGACGCTGACCCCGGCCGACTTCGCGACGACGGGCAAGACCAACTTCGCGCTGAAGGCCACGGTCACCGACGAGACCGCGATGGTCCGCAACACGATCTACAAGCCGGAACTGACGCAGACGCTGACCTGGACGGTCGGCCAGAACACCAGCACCAATCCCAACGCGGTCTTCGAGAAGACCTCCGACTGGGGCACCGGCTTCGAGGCGAACGTGACCGTGACGGCGGGCAGCACCGCGCTGACCTCCTGGACCGTCGAGTTCGACGTGCCCGCGGGCTACAGCATCCTGAGCACCTGGGACGCGAACCGGACCAGGACCAACAACCACTACACCTTCACCAACAAGTCCTACAACGGCGCGGTCGACCCCGGTGAGTCCGTGGTCTTCGGCCTGGGCGGTGTGACCGGGAACTTCCCCGGCATCACCAACTGCAAGATCAACGGTAACCCGTGTAGCTGACGGTAGCGAGCCGTGGGCGTCCGTCCTTTGATCTTCGCGCAATAGACCAAAGGGCGGGTGCCCTTGATGCCCGCTGTCCCAGCGAGGCCCTCCGCGTCCCTTTTGGGCCGGGGGGCCTAATACGCTTATTGGGCCCCCTCGATGCGATCCTGCAGCCTTCGTTGCACCTTTGGCGCATTATGTCCATTTAAGGGCAGAATGGTAGATCGCCGCCCCTGAAGTGCCGCAAAGTCACGAGCCTCACGCCGCCTGACGGCGACACTCCGCGACGCCCTCGGGAGTCGGGCCGCCCAAGGTTCGGCGGGCGGACTCGGAGTCCTTCGGTCTATGCGTGATGCGCACTGTATGCGTGGCGCGCAAATTCTGTGTAGGGTGCGGGACGTACCTCCCATCCACACACGAAGGCCTTGGATGCGCACCTACGGCATCACCTACGACACCGGCTTCACATCCGCCGGAACCACCACCCATGAACCCTTCGACCCGGATCTCGTCTGCCGCGAGATGCGGATCATCCGCGATGACCTGCACTGCGACGCCGTCCGCGTCACCGGGGGAGTCCCCGATCGGCTGGAGGTCGCCGCGCGTCACGCCGCCGAGGCGGGACTGGCCGTCTGGTACTCCCCGTTCACCAACGGGCTCACGCAGGACGAACTGCTCGCGTTCATCATCGACGCCGCCGAGCGCGCCGAGCGGCTGCGCACGTCGGGGGCGCAGGTCGTGTTCCTCACCGGATCCGAGATCAGCCTGGTCACCGACGGATTCCTGCCCGGCGACGACCTGGTGGAGCGGCTCGGACTGATGGCTTCCGCCCCCGAGCGGCTCCGCGACGCGCTCCCCGCGCTGCGCGCCGACGTCAACGCCTTCCTCGCCCGGGCCGTCGCCGCCGTGCGCGAACGGTTCGGCGGGCCGGTCGGCTACGCCTCGCTGCCCTTCGAGGGCGTGGACTGGGAACCGTTCGACCTGGCCGCCACCGACGCTGGATACCGCGACGCGACGAGCGCGCCCGCGTTCCGCGAGACCGTGCGCGCGCAGCTCCCGCCGGACAAGCCGTTCGCGGTGACCGAGTTCGGCTGCACCACCCACCGCGGCTCCGCCGACCTCGGCGCGCGCGGCGACTCCATCCTCCGGTGGGACGAGCGGGCCCGGCCCGGCCTGAGCGCGATCGCCGTGCGGGACGAAGCCGAGCAGGCCGCGTACGTGCGCGAACTCCTCGACGTCTACGCCGAGGCGGGCGTGGACGCGGCGTTCGTCAACACCTTCGCCCGCCGCGACCTGCCGACCTCCGACGACCCCGCGCACGACCTCGACGCCGCCAGCTTCGGCGTCGTCAAGCCCCTGCCGGACGGCCGCACCGGCACCGCCTACCCGGGGATGCCGTGGGAGCCGAAGGCCGCCTTCCACGCGCTGGCCGAGTACGGACGGGCCCGGACGGCCTCGGCATAACGCTCATCGGCGTAACGGTCAGGGGATGCCCCCGGCCCAGGCGGCTGGGCCGCGCCGGAGGCACGACCTCCCACGCGAACGCCCGGTCGTCTCCGGGCACGACGGGCCGAATTCCCCATCGTAGGTGCTCGCGTCGCGGGAGGAGGCCGGGGCGAGCGGAGACACGACGCCGGCCCTCCCCGGCGGCGACGTCCACGTGCGCCAGGACGGCTCGCGCTGGTGCTGATCCACGGCCTCGCCGCGTCGGCCTTCACCGCGAGTCACGTGGGCCGGGACGGCTGACGGCCGCCGCCGCGTGGAGGCGGTCGGCCATGGCGCCGATCCGCTCGACCAGCTCCGGCGGGTCGTGTACCTCGAACCCGATGCCCAGCAGGGCGACCCACACGACGATCTCGTCGAGTTCGTTCGCGCCGCACCGCAGGACGCAGGTCTCCGCATCGATCGGCTGCACGCTCGCCACCGTCGGCGGCATGTGCCCGCCGACGACCTCCGCCGGGGCGTGCATGGTGAAACGGGCCTGGTGGCGGTAGGGGGCGGCGGAGATCGCCCGGGAGGTGTAGGCGGCGAGGTCCTCGTCGGGAGGGTCGCGCGGGACGAAGCGCGGCCCGTTCGGCGTCTTGAGTCTGAGCCGATCGACCCGGTAGGTCCGCCAGTCCCGCCGGTCGAGGTCCCAGCCGACGAGATACCAGCGGCGGCCCGAGTGCACGAGCCGGTGGGGCTCGGCCGCGCGGCCGCTCTCCGCGTTGTCGTGCGACCGGTAGTCGAATCGCAGTCCCTCGTGATCGCGGCAGGCCGTGGCGATGGCGGTCAGCACGCCGGGGTCCACCGGGGCGGCGGCGGCCGTCATGGGCACGGTCATCGACTGGAGGGCGTGCACGCGGTGCCGCAGCCGGGCGGGCAGCACCCGTTCGAGCTTGGCCAGCGCCCGCACGGACGTCTCCTCGATCCCGGCGACCGTGCCCCCGGCCGCGGTGCGCAGCCCGACCGCGATGGCCACCGCCTCCTCTTCGTCGAGCAGCAGCGGCGGCAGCCCCGTGCCGGCGCCCAGCCGGTATCCCGGCGCGCCGGGCGTGGCGTCCACGGGGTAGCCAAGTTCGCGCAGCCGGTCCACGTCGCGCCGGACGGTCCGCGCGGTGACGGCGAGCCGTTCGGCCAGTTCGGGGCCGGACCAGTCGCGGCGGGTCTGCAGCAGGGACAGCAGTTTGAGAAGTCGGGCCGAGGTCTCCAGCATGCCGTCGATCCTTCCGTACAGCTAGGACCGAACCTGTCCTAGCTCGGTTCTAGCGTAGTGGGCATGGCGAAGATGAACCCGTTCCGCATCGATGTCCCGCAGGCCGACCTGGACGACCTCCGCGAGCGGCTGGCCCGCACCCGCTGGCCGGACGAGCTGCCCGGCACCGGCTGGTCGTACGGCGTGCCGTCCGGGTACGCCAGGGAGCTGGCCGATTACTGGCGGACGGCCTACGACTGGCGCGCGCACGAGGCGGCGCTCAACGAGTTCCCGCAGTTCACCACCGAGATCGACGGGCAGAACATCCACTTCCTGCACGTCCGCTCACCCGAGCCGGACGCGCTCCCGCTGATCCTCACGCACGGCTGGCCCGGCTCGATCGCCGAGTTCATGAAGGTCATCGGCCCGCTCACCGACCCCCGCGCGCACGGCGGCGACCCGGCGGACGCCTTCCACGTGGTCGCGCCCTCGCTGCCCGGTTTCGGCTTCTCCGGCCCGACCCGCGAGACCGGCTGGAGCCCGTCGCGGGTGGCCCGCGCCTGGGCCGAGCTGATGAGCCGCCTCGGCTACGACCGCTACGGCGCGCAGGGCGGCGACACCGGCTCGGTGGTCTCGCCCGAAGTGGGCCGTGTCGCCCCGGGCAACGTCGTCGGCGTGCACGTCAACGGCGCGCTGGGCTTCCCCACGTTCCAGCCCGGCGAGGCGGACGGGATGACCGAGACCGAGCTGGCCCGGCTGGCCCTCTACACCGACCACGACCGCTCCGGCTACGCCATGATCCAGTCGACCCGGCCGCAGACGCTGGCCTTCGGCCTGCACGACTCGCCCGCGGGCCAGCTCGCGTGGATCGCGGAGAAGTTCAAGGAGTGGACCGACCCCGCGCACGACCTGCCAGAACAGGCGGTGGACCGGGACCAGTTGCTCACCGACGTCAGCATCTACTGGTTCACCGGCACCGCGGCCTCCTCGGCCCGGCTGTACAAGGAGGGCGCCGCCGAATGGGGGCGGGCCAATGAGAAGTCCGGCGTGCCCACGGGCGTGGCGGTCTTCCCCGGCGACGCGGCGATCCGCCGTTTCGCCGAGCGGGAGAACAACGTGATCCACTGGTCGGAGTTCGACCGGGGCGGCCACTTCGCCGCGATGGAGGCCCCGGACCTGCTGATCGCCGACGTCCGCGCGTTCTTCCGGCTCGTCCGCTAGACCGCGCGGCCCTGGGAAGGTCACCACCGCGCGTGGCGGATGCGCAACCGCCCCAGCCGGACGACCCCGGAGATCCGGATCGTCGCCCCGCCGCGGCCCTTCCCCCGCAGGGCCGGCCCACGCGCGGCTAGCGCGCGCGGGCGGGGATCACTTGCTGTAGTTCTTCCCGATCGGCCGGCCCGGGATCGGCTTGCCGATCAGCGCCACCGGGATGAACAGGCAGAAGTGCCCGATCGCCATGGTCAGCGTCCAGAGCGCCTGCTCGTCGTAGTGCGCCGACGCCCGGGCGAACAACTCGTCCGAGACACGTTCCCCGGACGGGTTCGGCAGGAGAACGGCCTCCAGCAGTTCCAGCGCCACCCGTTCGGCGTCGGTGAAGTAGGGGGCGTTGTGCCAGGTGGCCAGGGCGGTGAGGCGCTCCTCCGATTCGCCCGCCTTGCGCATGGCGGTGCCGACCCGGATGGCGTGATAGGTGCTGCCGACGATCTGACCGGCGCGGAGCTGGATGAGGCTGATGGTGCTCTGCGGAACCGGTCCCTTCTGGATGGCGTTGTGCACCGCCGCGGAGAGCTTCGCCAGCTCGGGGAAGTGCTCGGTAGGGTCGAGCAGACGTGACTTGACCTCTTCGGTCATGGTCGGCGTGGACATGGTGCGACGTTCCTCTCGATCACGGTGAACTCTCGCGGCCGGGCCCGGGTCGCTCAATGGTCCGACGACACAGCCGCCGAGAATGTGAGGTGCGCTCCGGCCTCACAATCCGGCGCGCCGTCTCGTCGGACAGATGAGGACGTGAACCAGCGGGGGAGACGATGAGCGATCCATCCGGGCCGGGAGACGGCCCGCTCGATCCGAGCCTGAGCGCGATCATGAGCGAGCGGCGCCAGTTGATCAATCTCGCGTACCGGCTGCTCGGCTCGCTGGCCGACGCCGAGGACGCGGTGCAGGAGACCTATGCCCGCTGGTACGCCATGTCACCGGAGGGGCGGGAGGCCATCGAGTCTCCCGGCGCCTGGCTGACCAGGGTGGCCGGTCGTGTCTGCCTGGACCTGCTCGGTTCGGCGCGGGCCCGCCGGGAAAGCTACGTGGGCGAGTGGATCCCCGAGCCGCTGCCCGACCGCGCCGAGTGGGGCGAGGTAAGGCCCGCCGCCGACACCGCCGACCCGGCCGACCGGGTCACCCTGGACGAGTCGGTCAACATGGCCTTCCTCGTCGTGCTCGAAGAGATGACCCCGGCCGAGCGGGTGGCGTTCATCCTGCACGACGTCTTCTGCCACCCCTTCGCCGAGGTGGCCGAGATCGTCGGGCGCAGCCCGGCGGCCTGCCGTCAGCTCGCCTCCTCCGCCCGCCGCCGCATCCGCGCCGCCCGGCCGCAGGCGTCCGCGCCCGCGTCCCCGGCGGCGCGGCGCTCGGCCGTCGTCCGCGACTTCAAACGGGCCTGGGAGGCCAAGGACATCGACGCCCTCATCGGCCTGCTCGACCCCGAGGCCACCGCCATCGTCGACGGCGGCGGCCTGGTCAGCGCCGGGCTGCGGCCGATCGCGGGCGGCGCGCGGATCGCCCGCTACCTGCTCGGCCTCGCCGACAAGGCGGTCGACCCGACCATCCTGGAACGCACGGTCAACGGCCAGCCCGGCCTGGTCGCCCTGCAGCAGGGCGTGACCGTGACGGTGACCGCGTTCGAGATCACCGGCGACCGGATCAGCCGCATCTGGGCGGTGCGCAACCCGGAGAAACTCCGCCAGTGGCCGACGGAGGCGCAACCCTAGGGAAGGCCCCCGAAGGCCGCCGGTCAGACGCTTTCCAGGTGCTCCAGGATCCGCTTGAGCGAGATGGCCAGGTCGCGCCGCCGCTCGCTGTCGAGCTGCTTCACCACGAACGCCTCCTGCCGGTTGAACTCCGGGAACAGGTCCCGCATCAAGCGCTCACCGGTCACGGTGAGCGCCAGCATCACCCGCCGCCCGTCGGTGGGATGCGGGAAACGCCGCAGATGCCGATACGACTCCAGGGTCTTGACCACACCGGTGAGCGTGCCCTTGGAGATGCCCGCCTCGGCGGCGACGTGGCGCGGCTCGCTGTCGCCCCATATCCACACCACCCACATCACCACGAACCCGGTCCAGGTCAGACCGGTGTCACGGAGCACGGTCTGCTCCAGGTGATTGCGGATCGCCGAGGAGGCGCGGTAGATGTTCGACACCGCCCACATGGCCTCGAAATCGACGTTCAGGCCACCCAGTCGCTCGCCGATCGCCTCCTCGGTCTGCCGCAACGTGTGGTGTCCCGTCATAGCGCGAAAGTATAGTTCGGCATCTAACGATCTCGGCTCTCGCGGCTCAGGCACCGGACCAGACGACCCGGCCGTCGAACACGGTCAGCTCGACCGGCGCCGTCACGACCTCCTCGACGTCGGTCGCGCCGCTCACGAACAGGTCGGCCGCCATGCCCTCGCCGAGGGTGCCCTTCCACGTCTCGGCGAAGTCCTGCCTGGCCCCGGCGACCGTGTACGTGCCCAGCGCCTCGGTGAGCGAGATGCCCTCGCCGTCCCTGGCGGTCAGCGCGGCCACGCCCACCCGCCAGTCCGGGCCGGTCACCGGGGCGTCGGAGCTGCACGCGGTCAGCACGCCCGCGTCGATCGCCGACCTGGCCGGCCACTCCCGCTCGGCCGCCTCCGCGCCGAACATGTCCCGCGTCGTGCCGGACTCCATGGCCTGCAGCACCGGCTGCAGGTTGATCCCGTAGCCCAGCTCGCCCAGCGTGGCCAGCGCCGACGCGGAGGCGTACTGGCCGTGGATCACATAGTGCCTGGCGTCGTGCCTGGGATGCTCGCGGGAGATCGTGGCCAGCGCTTCCACCACGGCGTCGATGCCCCGGCTGCCCACCACGTGCACGCCCGCCTGCAGCCCGGCCAGGTGCACCAGGCGCAGGATCTCGTCCAGCTCGGCCACCCGCTCGGCGTCCGTCGCGCCGTGCGTGCACAGCGAGCCGTGCGCGCCCGACGGGTACGGCTCCCGCATCCACGCGGTCTCCGTGGGCGGGATCCCGTCGGCGAACACCTTCACGCCGAGCAGCCTGAGCACCCGCTCGTCCACGCCGTCCAGGTCCTTGGGCAGGTCGGCGAGGTAGGCCGCGGTGTCCTCCACGGACGCGCCGGACATGCCACTGGGCAGCCCGAGCACGCTCACCCGCGCGGTCAGCTCACCCGCCCGTGCCAGCTCCGCGTACGCCGAGAGCACGTCGGCCCCCATCCCGCCCGCGAACGTCGTGCCGCCACCCGGGCCCAGGCCCGGCTCGGTGAAGCTGGTGATGCCATAGCCGTTCAGCTCGGCCAGCACCTCGCGCAGCACCCGCACCATGCCGCCCTGGGGCGGCGGCACCAGGCCCTGGACCAGCCCCTGGTCGCCGTGCTGCAGCAGCCCCTCCCCGCTCAGCCCGGCCAGTTCCAGCGCCCTGGAGTTCGCCCAGGTGGTGTGGCCGGAGAAGTCCTGCAGGACCACCGGGTGGTGCGGCGCCACGTCGTCCAGGTCGGCCTTTCCCGGCATGCGGTGCTCGGCCAGCCGTCCCGGGTTCCAGCCGGTGCCCCGGATCCACTCGCCGGGGCCCGCCCGCCGTACGGCCTCGGCGACCGTCTCGCGCACCTCGGCGATCGAGCCGAGCGCCACGTCCAGGCAGAACGGCGGGCGGTGCAGCCCGTAGCCGCACGCGTGCAGGTGCGAGTCGTTGATCCCCGGCAGCACCACGCGGCCGCGCAGGTCCACCACTTCGGTGCCGGTCCACCCTGAGGCGTCGCCGACGTGCACGATCTTCCCGTCGCGCACCGCAAGGCCCGGCGCGGTCGGCCGCGCCGGGTCCATGGTGAGCACGCGCCCGTTGACCAGCACCAGATCCGCCTCGTTCACGTGTCATCTCCCAGATATGCGCGCTTGAGCGCGGCATCGGATTCGCGCAGCGGCGAGGGGTCGCCGCCGTATGTGATCGTTCCGTGCGCCAGCACGTACGCCGTGTCCGCCAGGGCCAGCGCCGCGTGGGCGAACTGTTCCACCAGCAACACCGCGCACCCCTCGTCTGCCAGCCGCCGGATCACCGGCAGCAGCCGGCGCACGATCCCCGGGGCCAGGCCCAGGGACATCTCGTCGAGCAGCAGCGCGGCCGGGCCGGTCAGGATGGCCCTGGCCAGCACCAGCATCTGCTGCTCACCGCCGGACAGCAGCCCCGCGCGCACGTCGAGCCGCCGGTCCAGTTCCGGGAACAGTTCGACCGCGCGCGCGGGGTCGCCGACCAGCGCGATGTTCTCACGGGTGGTCAGAGTGCCGAACACGGCCCGGCCCTGCTCCACGTGCGCCAGGCCGTACCTGGCGCGGCGGGTGCGGGGCCAGCCGGTGAGCACCCGGCCGCCCAGCCCGATCTCGCCCTTGACGGCCGGGACGACGCCCGAGATCGCTTCGAGCAGCGTCGTCTTGCCCGCGCCGTTCGGCCCGAGCAGGACCGTGACCCGGCCCCCGCCGGCGGTCAGCGTCACGTCCCTGACCACCGGCTGGCCGCCCCTGGCCACGCTCACGTCCCGCAACTCCAGATCCATGGGTCCTCCTCCGGTCAGGTCGTGGGCTCTTCGCCCAGGTAGGCCCGCAGGACCCGGGGCTCGGCGAACACCTCGGCGGGCGGCCCCTCGGCGATCACCTCGCCGAAGTCGAGCACCGTCACGCCCGAGCAGGCCGTCCTGACCAGGTCGAGGTCGTGCTCGATGAGCAGCACCGCGGCACCGTACCTGGTGGGGACCTCCCGCAGCCAGGCGCCGAGCCGCTCGCTCTCGGAATGCCCGAGCCCGGCCGCCGGTTCGTCCAGCACGGCGACGGCGGGGCGGGCCAGCAGCGTGCCCGCGACCTCCAGCAGCCGCCGCGTGCCCACGTCCAGCGCCGCGATCGGGTCGCCGGGCGCGACCGCCACCAGCCCGGCCAGCCCCTCGGCCAGCTCGGCGTCGCCGAGCGGACGGCGGGCCGCGAAGCGCAGGTACTCCCGCACGGTCAGCCCCACGGGCACCCGGTCCTGCTGGAACGTCCGGCGCAGCCCGGCGCGGGAGCGCCGGTGCACCGCGAGCCCGGCCACGTTGACGCCGCCGACCTCGACCGTGCCGCCGCCCGCCGGGACGAACCCGCTGATCGCGTCGACGAGGGAGGACTTGCCCGCGCCGTTCGGCCCGACCAGGCCGTGCACGGCCCCGGCGGGCACGGTGAGCGTCACGTCGTCCACCGCGACCACCCGGCCGTACCGGACGCTGACCCCGGAGATCCGCAACGCGTCCGGGCCGCCGGGCGGGGGCACGGCGGGTTCCAGTGCCGCCGGTGGCGTCACGGCGGGAGAGCCCGGCCCGGAGCGGGTACGGCGCCGCCTGCGCAGCACCGCGCGCAGGCCGTCGCTCATGCCCGACCCCTGCGTCATCGCCTGCACCGCGCCGACCGCGAACACCACGTTCGCCCACTGCTGCGGCACTCCCAGCCGCCGCAGCAGCTCGGCCACCAGCACGCCGAGGGCGCCTCCGATGAGCGCGCCCTCCGCGTGGTGAGCGCCCGCCATGATCGCCACCGCGTACGCGACCAGCGACTGACCGGGGTCGAAGTTCCGCGACACCACCATCGCGAGCTGCCCGGCGAGCAGCGCCCCGGAGGTCCCCGCGATGAACGCGCTGACCGCGAACGCGCTCAGCTTGGCCCCGGGCACGCTGGTCCCGGCCGCCGCCGTTGCCCGCTCGGACTCCCGCAGCGCCCGCCACGAGGCCCCGAGCCGGGTCCGCCGTACCAGCGCCAGGGCCACGCCGACCAGGGCGAACACCCCGCAGCAGAACAGGAAGAACTGCCGGTCGGAACCCAGCCCGGCCGGTCGGCCCACCACGATGCCCTGGCTCACGCCGGGGAAGGAGTTGGCGGCCATCACGATGTCGACGGTGGCCGCGAAGCCCAGGGTGATGATCGCCAGGTGCACGCCGCGCAGCCGCAGCGCGGGCAGCCCGATCAGCAGGCCGAACGGCACGGCTGCCAGCCCCGCGAGGGGCAGCCACACGTACAGGCCGCCGGGTACGCCCCACACGTTGAGCTGGGCGGTGGTCCACGCGCCGATGGCGGCGAAGGCCATCTGGCACAGCGAGACCATCCCCGCCTGCCCGGCCACCACCCCGAGGCTCTGCAGCAGCACGCCCGAGATCACCGCCGACATGGCGAGGAACACCCAGTAGGCGGGGAGCCCGGCGGCCAGCCCGTAGGCGAGCACCGCCAGGCCGACGGCGGCGGCGCCCCACCGCACGGGGCCGCGTGAGGCCAGGGCGCGCAGGCCCTGCGGCGGTGTGCCGTCCGGGGCCGGGGCGTCGTCCGGCGCGGTGCGGCCGAGAGTCGATTCGTCAGCGGGACGCATCCCACACCTCCCGGCGCCGGCTCCACAGGAGGATCAGCAGGATGGCCGCGAAGGGCACCACGTCGCGGTACTGCTGCACCACCGACGATCCGGCGAGCACGCCCTCCAGCAGCCCGAGCGCGATGCCGCCCGCCAGTGCGCCGTCCAGGCGGCGCAGCCCGCCGAGCAGCGCCGCCGCGCAGGCGGGCACGATGAGCATGCTGAGCGACAGGATGTCGCTGGAGCGCACCGGCGCCACCAGCAGCAGCACCAGCGCGGCCAGCGCGCCCGCCAGCGCCCACACGGTGATCGTGAGGGCGCGGGTGCCGATGCCGAGCAGCTCGGTGGTCACCGGCCGCTCGGCCATGGCCCGCAGGCGCAGCCCGAGCGGCGTCCTGGTCAGGACCAGCGACGTGCCCACGCCGATCACCACGGCCAGCAGGATGAGCACCAAGGCCCCCTGGGTGACCACCACGCCCGCGACCGTGGCGACCCGCCCTGCGGCCGGGTTGGGCAGCACCCGCGGTTCGTCGCCGAACGCGATGTAGGCGAGCGCGATGATGCCGATGAGCTGCGCGATCGACACGGCGGTACGCGTCTGCGGGCCGCTCTCGGCGAACCACCGGGTCATCACGAAGCCGCACCCGGCCGACACCAGCGCCCCGGCCGCCACCCCGGCCAGGGCGGCGGCCCAGTACGGCCAGCCGATCCCGGCCAGCGCGGCCATCACGTACACGCCCGCCACGCCGGTGGCCGCGATGGCGAGGTTCACCGTCGCGGTCAGCCGGTACATGGCGGTGAGCAGGAGGCCGAGGGCGGCGAAGGTGCCGCCCGCGGCCAGCCCGGAGACCAGCCCCTGGAACATCAGCCGAGCGTTCCGGGGTACTTGACCCACTCGGGCGTGATGACCTGCCACTGCCCGCCCTTGAGCTGCACGATCTTCCCGGCCCGGTTCGACAGGTGCTTGGCGGCGTCGCCGAACTCGTACGGCGTGCCGGTCATCTGCGTCTGGATCGGCTTGAGCGCCTTGAAGGCCGCCGCCACCGACTGCCGGGTGATCGGGCCCTTGATGCTCTTCAGCACGTCCACGAAGTAGGTGGCCGCCAGGTAGCCGCCCTGCCCGAAGGAGGTGAGGGGCACGCTCTTGGCGGTCATCAGCGTGCGCCAGTCCTTGAGCGCGGGCGACTCGGCGTCGGTGAACGGCTCGAACTCGGCGTTGGCGTACATTCCGTCACCGTCGGCGCCCAGCGCCTTGCCCACGGCCTCGGTGTAGGGGGCGGTGGTCATGAGCCAGTCGATCCCGGTGATGTCCTGCTGCTTGACGACCTTCATCCAGGAGATCGCCATCGGCTCGGTGCCGTTGTACAGGACCGCCTGGCAGCCCTCCTTCCTGGCCCGCAGCACGAACGGCGTCGGGTCGGAGTCCGGCTTGACCGTGCGGTCGTCGAGCGTGAGCTTCTTGCCGGTCAGCGCGGTCCAGCTCTTGACGGCCCCGCCGTAGGCGTCGTTGGTGTTGCCGAGGATCGCCAGGAACATGCAGACCTTGTCCCGCTTGAGCACCTCGGAGGCGTAGTAGAGGTTGATCGCCATGTTCAGGTACGGCCCGGTGTTCACGGGGGAGATCGCCGGGGACTCGAAGCAGGTCGGGTCCACGCCGGTGCCCTGGATGGAGACGATGCCGGACTGCTGGTAGAACGGCGCGTTCACCGCGCAGTCGAGCAGGCTGGCCGAGCCGACCAGGGCCACCACGCCCTGGTTGGTGACCACGTCCCTGGCGGCCTGGGCGGCCGCGGCGGGGTCGCCCTTGTCGTCGCCGCTGATGTACTCGATCTTCTGGCCGTTGACGCCGCCCTGCTCGTTGACCCGGTCGAAGACCGCCTTGGCGGCGGCCGAGGAATCGGGGAACGTGACGGCCCCGCTCAGCGAGCTGACTCCACCTACCTTGATCGGGCCGGTGCCGCCGGTGGGGGCGGCGGCGGTGGGTTCGTCGGACAGGCCGCAGCCGGTGGCGGCCAGCGATACGCAGAACAGGACGGCGAGTGCCCTTTTCGGGATCATGGGCGAGCCTCTCTTGGAATTTTGGAGGGATCGTAAGGTGCCGAACGATCCGTTTCAATAGCTAGATTGATAGAGATTGTTCGGGTATGAATGATTGATGGACCAACCCCGAATGCAACTCGTGCTGTCCGAGAACTGGACGATGACCTCCGGCCGCGACCTCACCACGCTGGTCCGGTGGGCGCGCGAGGCCGAGGACGCCGGGTTCGACTCGGTCATGATCAGTGAGCACATCGTGCTCGGCCCCGACGCGGGCGCGCGCGGGCGCATGGCCAACCCCCGCGAGTACGCGTTGCCGGGCAACCAGGATCCGTACACGCCCTGGCCCTACTCGCTGAGCCTGCTGGCCGCCATCGCGTCGGTCACCTCCAGACTGCGCCTGTCCGCCACCGCCGTGCTCGCGCCGCTGCGGCACCCGCTCGCGCTGGCCCGCGAGCTGGGCACGCTCGACCTGCTGTCGGAGGGCCGGCTGATCGTGCTGCCCACGGTGAGCTGGAGCAAGGACGAGTACGCGGCGCTCGGGGTGCCGTTCGAGCGGCGCGGCCGGCTCCTCGACGAGCACCTGGAGATCTGGGAGCTGCTGTGGCGTGAGTCGCCGGTGTCCTACCACGGGGAGTACTACCGGTTCGACGACGTGTACCTGGAGCCGAAGGCGTACCGGGAGACCGGGCCCGAGCTGTGGTTCGGCGGGGCCGGCGCGAGCCCGCACCTGGTGCGCAGGCTGGCGCGGTGGGGGAGCGGGTTCAACCCGCTGGGCTACCCGCCGGAGGCGGACATGCAGGCGCTGGCCGATGGAATGAAGGCCGCCGGGCGCGACTTCGGCGAGCTGGAACTGGCCGGCGGCACCAGGGCGATGTTCCCCGACGGGACTTCGTGCGCGCCGCTCGGGCCGGCGCTGGAGCACATCCCGGCGCGCATGGCCGAGGGCTACACGACGTTCTGCATCAAGCCATCGCAGTTCATCGACGACCCGGACAAGGTGGGCGAGTTCTGCCACGAGGTCATCCGGCGGGTCACCGCGCTGACGTCGTGAGGGCGGCCCGCGCGGGGGCGGGGCGATCAAAGCGTGAGCGCCTCCCTGACCAGGGCCGTGTCGGTGAACTGTTCGAAACGGCTGGCGACACCGTCCTCCAGGTGCCACACGTGTTCGACAGCACCTCGTCGACGCCCGCGTAGGTGCCCCCGTAAGGGAAACCGGCCATCTCGGTCCATCGCGCGCCGGGGCCAACATGGCCACGATGCCCTTGACGTCGCCGGCGGCCGAGGCCGCGTACGACGCGCGTACGGCGTCGAGGTTGTCGCTCATGACGGGTCCTTCGGCCAGGGCGTCGTCTATGAAAACATATAGCCTCTTGTCGGAAAGGAGTAGGCGATGAGACTCAAGGGTAAGGTCGCGCTGATCGTCGGAGGGGGTACGGGCATCGGCGCAGCCACCGCCCGCAGGTTCGTCGCCGAGGGTGCGAGCGTGGTGCTGACCGGGCGTCGCCCCGGGCCGCTCGCCGAGGTCGCGGCCGATCTGGGTGAGGAGGCGCTGGCCGTCCCCGCCGACATGGCCGACGGCGGTCAGGCGCGCGAGGCCGTACGCGCGGGGCTGGAGCGGTTCGGAGCCCTGGACGTGGTCATCGCCAACGCCGGAGGCCACGGGGGCGGCGCGGTCGCCGACACCGGCGACGAGGACTGGGCGCTCAGCATCGAGTCCAACCTGACGAGCTGTTTCGTGACGTGCCGGGAGACGCTGCCGGCGCTGGTGGAGTCCAAGGGCGCGATCGTCGTCGTCTCGTCGATCGCGGGCCTGGCCGCCGGCCCCGCCGTCGCCGGATATGTCACCACCAAGCATGCGCTGGTGGGCCTGACCCGTTCAATCGCCCGCGACTACGGCCCCCAGGGCGTCCGGGTCAACTGCCTCTGCCCCGGCTGGGTGCGCACCCCCATGGCGGATGAGGAGATGGACGAACTGGTCCGGCGCGACGGCATCACCAGAGACGCGGCCTACGACCTGGTCACCAAGGACGTTCCGCTGCGCCGCCCCGCCACCGCCGAGGAGATCGCCGCGATCTGCCTCTTCCTCGGCTCATCCGACAGCTCCATCATGACCGGCAGCGTCATCGTCGCCGACGGCGGCGCCACCGCCGTCGACCTCCCCACCCTCGCCTTCAGCTGACCCCCGCCATACCGCCCCGCCCCGTGGCCGTCCGTCCGGTCAGGGCCTCGATCTCGGCGACCGCAAGGTCGGTGGCCGTCTCGGCGGCGATCTCGTCGGCCAGTCGCCGCGCCTCGCGCCGGTACGACGCGTCGTGCAGGACCCGCTCGACGGCCCGCGCGATGGCGCGGGGCGAACTCCTCCGGCCCACGGTCACCCCTGCGCCGGCGAGTTCGATGTGCCGTGCCACCTCGGTCTGGTCGCGTACGAGCGGCATGCAGACCAGGGGGACCCCGGCGGCCAGCGACTTGACGGCCGTCCCGTGGCCCGCGTGCGTGACGGTCACCGCCGAGCGGCTCAGCGCGACGCGGTGCGGGGCCGCCGAGGTGACCAGCACGTTGCCGGGCGCGGGGATCGCCGCCGGGTCCACGGCCGGGCCGGTGGTCACCAGCCCGCGCACCGGCAGCGTGCCCAGCGCATCGGCGATGCGCGTCAGTGGCGCGCGCTGGTTCATGAACGACGAGCTCAGGCCGACCAGGATCAGCGGCGCGTCGCCTTCGGGCAGCCTCAGGTCGCCGTCGGAAAGGTCGCGCGCCCAGGCCGGGTCGTCGAGCCGGGGGCCGACGTGCCGCAGGTGGGCGGGGAAACGCCTCGCGGGGTAGTCCAGCGCGCGCGGGGACTACATTCATTTGTGTCACCAGTAAAGCCAAAAGCATGAGTGTGACCGGCGTCACCCGAATCCGCCGCGCCCGGTGTCGAGAACCGAGGACCGGCTCCGTCCCAGGGCAAGAGCGGCCATGATGGGCCGTGCGAGGACGAAGAGGAGAACGCGAGCATGAAGTATCTGCTGCTGAAGCACTATCGAGGCGGCCACGCCCCCGAGGCCGACTTCGTGCCGATAGACCGGTGGACGCCGGAGGAGGTCGACGCGCACATCCAGTTCATGCGCGACTTCGCCGCCCGCCTGGAGGAGACCGGCGAGTTCGTCGACGGCCAGGCCCTGGCGCCCGAGGGCGCGTTCGTGCGGTACGACGGCGAGGGACGCCCGCCGCTGATCGATGGCCCGTTCGCCGAGACCAAGGACCTCATCGCCGGGTGGATGATCATCGATGTGGAGTCCTGGGACCGCGCGGTCCAGCTCGCCGGGGAGCTCTCGTCCGCTCCCGGCGCGGGCGGCAAGCCGATCCACGAATGGCTGGAGGTCCGGCCGTTCCTCAGCGAGACGCACACGGTGACCGAGTGAACGAGCCGTTGCTGCGGGAACTCGTGCCCGCGGTGATCGGCGTCCTCGGCCGGCGCGGAGCCGACTTCGCGTCGGCCGAGGACGCGGTACAGGAAGCCCTGCTCCGGGCGCTGGAGACCTGGCCCGACGATCCGCCCCGCGACCCGAAGGCGTGGCTCATCACGGTCGCGTGGCACCGGTTCCTGGACGCCAGCCGCGCCCAGGCGTCGCGGCGGGGACGGGAACTCGCCATGGAGGTCGAACCCCCGGCCGGGCCGGTGACCGCCACGGACGACACCCTGCGGCTCTACTTCCTGTGCGCGCACCCGGCCCTGCCGGGAAGCTCGGCCGTCGCCCTGACGCTGCGCGCGGTCGGCGGCCTGACCACGCGGCAGATCGCGGCGGCCTACCACGTCCCCGAGGCGACCATGGCGCAGCGGATCAGCCGGGCCAAGCGGCGCATCGCGGGGCTGCCGCTCGACCGGCCCGGCGACCTCGACACGGTGCTGCGCGTCCTCTACCTCGTGTTCAACGAGGGCTACGGCGGAGACGTCGACCTGGCGGCGGAGGCGATCCGGCTCACCCGCCAGCTCGTCGCGCTGACCGACGAGCCCGAGGTCGCCGGACTGCTCGCGCTCATGCTGCTGCACCACGCGCGGCGCGCGTCCCGCACCGGCCCGGGAGGCCGCCTGGTGCCCCTCGCCGAGCAGGACCGATCGCGCTGGGACACCGCCCTGGTCGCCGAGGGAGTGATGATCCTGCAGGCCGCGCTGGCCCGCGACCGGCTGGGCGAATACCAGGCGCAGGCCGCGATCGCCGCCCTGCACGCCGACGCCCGGTGCGCGGCCGAGACCGACTGGGTGCAGATCGTGGAGTGGTACGACGAACTGCTCGCCCTCACCGGCAGCCCGGTGGTGCGGCTCAACCGCGCGGTGGCCGTCGGCGAGGCCGACGGGGCGCGGGCCGGTCTCGCAGCGCTGGCCGGGGTGAGCCCCGACCTGCCCAGGTACACCGCGGTGACCGCCCACCTGCAAGAACGCGCGGGTGACCTGGAGCGCGCCGCCGAGTCGTACGCCGCGGCCGCGCGCGCCGCCACCAGCGTGCCGGAGCGCGACCACCTCACCCGGCTGGCCGCCCGGGTCCGGCAGCGGGCGTCCCAGAGGGGCAGGGAGGAAGGTCCGCCGAAGCCAGCCGGGCCGGGTCGGTCAGCGCCGTGATGTGTCCGCGATCGTGCTGAACATCGCGCTGACCAACTTCGTCAACCGGCTCAACCACGTCTCACGGCAGCAGGCCGGTAAGACCTGGTGAGGTGAGCGGGGCGGCGTCCGGGCTACCGGAGGGTCCTCCTGTGGAGCACGGCGGCCGCCGCCCCAACGGCCAGGATCGCGTATCCGCAGGTCACGGCCAGCCCAGCCCACGGAGGAAGCGGGTAGTAGCCGCCGATCAGCGACATGTTCACGTCCACGTGCGCGAACGTGGGGACGCTCTGCGTGATCGCGAACCCGGCGGCGGGGGTGACCGCCAGCAGCCAGGGGGCCACCCCCGCCGAGGCCAGCAGGTAGGGCACGACGACCAGCGCGACGGCCAGCCCGCCGGCGACGACGGGCCGCCCGAGCAGCGCGGCGAGGCCCAGAGCCAGCACGGCGGCGACCGCCGTCAGCGCCGCGAAGCCCACGATCACCCGCAGCTCGGTGCCCAACGTGATCGGCTGGATCGGGTTCTGGTTCGCGCGCAGCAGCGCGAGCCCGGCGGGGACCACGATCCCCGAGGCCGCCAGCCCGCCCGCGAAGGCGACCGCGCCGGCCACCGTGGCCTGCGCCGCCAGCAGCCGCACCGGGCGCGGACCCGGCTCGGCCGCCCGCCGCCGCTGCGCGGCGGTGCGGAACGTGACCGCCGCCACCAGCACCGGGATCAGCCCAAGGGCCCCGCCGATCAGCGTGAGGTCGGCCCGCAGGCCGCCCTCCACCGTGGCGGGCCCGATGTCACCGCCCCCGGTCACGATGAACTTGCCGCCGGACTCGACGGCCCCGCCCGGGTGATGCGGGGTCTTGCCATCGGATTCCATGGCGACGCCGACGTCGTCGCGCCGCCACGAACCGCTCGCGCCCTGCGGCGTGATCTGGTCGAACGTGGCGGTGACCTGGGCGAACGCCTTCGCCGTGTCCCACAGCACGCCCGGCGAGGTGGCGAACAGCCCGATCTCGACGGTCTCCGGCAGTCCGGCCAGCCGGACCGCGCCGACCTTGGTCCACGTCCGGCCGTCGTCCGACTCGTAGCCGCTGACGGTGTCTCCCGACCTGGTCAGCCGCAGCCACTGCGGGCCGTTGTGCGGGCCGCCGGCCACGTCGTGGACGTAGTCGTGCTGCATCCGCACGCCGTGGGCCCCGGTGAGCATGACGGCGGCGTACGGCGTGCCCTGCTTGAGGGTCGGCCTGACCAGGAGCCCGGCCTTCGCCCAGGGCACCACCCCCTCCGCGACGTTGCGCACTCCGGGGACGGCGTCCGGCAGCCGAATCTGCCCGGTCATGCCCGACACCCGGGCCGTGAGGTCACCGTCCCCCTTGAGCGGCCGGTGCACGAAGTAGTACTTGTCCTTCACCGCCGTGCCGTCGGGTCCGACCAGGGGCGCGGGGCAGGGGCCCTCGCCTTCGCCGGTCACGCATGAGCTGCGGGCGCCCCCGGCGAGCAGCAGTCCTAGCGACACGGTGACCAGCACGGAGGCCGCGACGGCGAGCACCCGGCCGCGCCCGGCGCGGAACCCGGCCCACTCCGCGCGCAGCAGCCGGAGGAAAGAGGTGGATGAACTCATGCCGACGGTTGTACGCGGCGACCGGTCGCGGCCCGGTCGCACGCGTCGCGACTCTGCCGCGACTCTGCCGCGACTCTGTTGCGACAAGGGATCTGGCATCGTTGCGGGCATGGCACCTCGACCCGGCGGCCGATCCGGCCGCCCCGCGACCGGCGGTGTTCGACGTTGAGGGTCCTCGTCGCCGAGGACTTCGAGGTCCTCGCCCGTTCCATCGGCACCGGGCTGCGCCGCGAGGGCATGGCCGTGGACGTCGTCCTGGACGGCGCCGCCGCCCTCGACCGCCTGGCCGTCACCCGCTACGACGTGTTGATCCTCGACCGTGACCTGCCCGGCGTCCACGGCGACGACATCTGCCGGCGGCTCGCCCACGAGCGCAGCCCGACCCGCGTGCTGATGCTCACCGCCTCCGGCACCATCGAGGACCGCGTGGAGGGCCTCGGCCTCGGCGCCGACGACTACCTGCCCAAGCCGTTCGCGTTCGCCGAACTGGTCGCCCGCGTCCGCGCCCTGGGCCGCCGCGCCACCCCGCCGGTGCCGCCCACCCTCGCCTGGGGGGACATCACCCTCGATCCGGCCCGCCGGGTCGCGTCCCGGGACGGCCGGCGGCTCGCGCTGAGCCCCAGGGAGTTCGCCCTGCTCGAATGCCTGCTCGCCGTGCCGGGAGTGGTCATCTCCGCCGAGGAGCTGCTCGAACGCGTCTGGGACGAGGCCGCCGACCCGTTCAGCAGCGCCGTCAAGCACACCATGCACCGGCTGCGGGCCAAGCTCGGCGACCCGCCCGTGATCGAGACCGTCCGCGAAGGCGGCTACCGCATCGGGCCGTCATGATCTCCGGGCGGCTGGTCAGAAGGTCGTTGCGGACGCGGCTCGCGCTCGCCTACGCGGCGGGGGTCTACGCCGCCGGGGTCTTCGTGGTCGTCCTCATCGACATCCCGCTCGCGGGCGTCCAAGCCACCGTCCCCGGGGACGAGCCCGCGTCAGGCGTGATCACCGGCACCGGAACGGGGATCGACCTGCCCCGGCTCCTTTTGGGGTCCGCGGTCGCCCTGATCCTGCTGATCCCGGTCGCCCTGGCCCTCGGCTGGTACGTCGCGGGCCGGTTCCTGCGCCCGCTGAGTGCCATCACCGCCACCGCCACGATGATCTCCGCCGGAGACCTTCACCGGCGTCTCGGCCTGGGCGAGCCCACGGACGAGCTGACCGAGCTCGGCCGCACCCTGGACGACCTGCTCGCCCGCCTGGAGGCCGCCTTCGACGCCCAGCGTCACTTCGTCGCCAACGCCTCCCACGAGCTGCGCACCCCGCTGGCGGGGCTGCGCACCCTGCTCGAAGTCACCCTGGCCGATCCCGGCGCCGACGCCGAGACCCTGCGCGCGGCCTGCCGGGAGGCGCTGGCCCTGGGCGAGCACCAGGAGCGGCTGGTCCAGGCGCTGCTCGCGCTGGCCACCAGCGAGCGCGGCGTCACCCGCTGGGACACCCTCGACCTGGCCCACGTCGCCGGGCAGGCGCTCGCCTCCCGACGCGACCAGGCCGCGCGGGCGGGCATCGACCTCGCCGGGGACCTGACGCCCGCGGTGACGGCCGGAGACCCGAGGCTGATCGAAAGCCTCGTCGCCAACCTGATCGACAACGCCGTCCGTCACAACCACGCGGATGGGCACGTGCGGGTCACCACGCGGACCTCCGGCGCGCACGCGACGCTCACGGTCACCAACAGCGGGCCGGTGATTCCCGGCGACCAGATCCAGCGTCTCCTGCAGCCCTTCCAGAGGTCGGCGCCCGAGCGCCACGGCCACCGCGACGGTTACGGGCTCGGCCTCGCCATCGTCGACGCCGTCGCACGGGCGCACCAGGCCGTGCTCACCATCGACGCGCGTCCCGAAGGGGGCCTGTCCATCACCGTGCGGTTCACGCAGGGACGAGACCTTGCGGCCCCGCTATTCAGTGTTACTATGTACCAGTAGTCAGCATTACTTAGTAGCTGAGGTGTTCCATGGGCAAGCAAGTGACGGAGATGCTCAAGGGAACGCTGGAGGGCATCGTCCTCGCGATCCTGTCCGGCCGGTCCGCGTACGGCTACGAGATCACGGCGTGGCTGCGCGACCAGGGCTTCACCGACATCGCCGAGGGCACCGTCTACGCGCTGCTCGTCCGGATCGAGCAGCGCGGCCTCGTCGACGTGCGGAAGGTCGCCTCCGAGAAGGGGCCGCCGCGCAAGGTGTACTCCCTGAACGCCCAGGGACACGAGCATCTCGAAGAGTTCTGGAGGACCTGGAGCTTCCTCGCAGAACGGCTCGAACAGCTCCGCAGCGGAGGGAAGCAGACATGACATCAGAGCCGGCCGAGCCGAAGAGCCGCTACCTGCAGTACCTGGAACTGGTCATCGGGCCGCTCGAACAGAAGCGGCGCTACCGGCAGTTCAAGGCGCGCACGGAGCGGCTTCCCGCCGGGTACCGCATCGCCATCGACGCGCTGCAGCGGTACATGCAGCACTTCGGGCCGGGGGAGGCGGAGGGCCTGCTGTCGATGCTGGAGGACCTCGCCGACCTCTTCGAGCAGAGCGCGGCCGACGGCATCCCGATCCGCGAGGTCGTCGGTGAGGACCCCGTGGAGTTCGCCGAGGCGTTCCTGCGGAACTACCCCGAAGGACACTGGGTCAGCCGGGAGCGCGAACGGCTGAACAAGGCCATCGACCGCGCCACCGGCGACGACTCCTGAAGACTCTCCCGATCACCCGGGACGCGTGACCGCCGGCCGGTGCCGTTGACGGAAAGCGCCCTCATCCCCACGCCGCAGCGCCCCACCTTCCTCAGCCGTGCCCGGGACCGGGCCGACGGCCGGGCGCGCGGCTTCCCCTGACGGACCCAAAAGGGGCAACATGTCCGGCTCGCAATGGCGAGGTCGCCTCGCCGTGCCCGAAAACCCCCATCCGACCACCGAACGGTCACTCGCCCCCGACCTGGCGCGCGGCTTCATGCTGTTGCTGATCGCGATCGCGCACGCGCCGGTCTTCGTCGGCCCCGCCGCCCCCGACCCTCCGGTGCTCGACACCCTCAGTCAGTTCCTCAAGGTCTTCGCCGCCGACAACCTCGCGCGGGTGCTGTTCGTGTTCCTGTTCGGCTACGGCCTCGGTCAGCTCACCGGCCGCCGGTCCGCCGCCGGCGAGGACTGGCCGCCGATCCGCGGGCTGCTGCGCCGCCGCGGATTCTGGCTGCTCGTCATCGGCTTCCTGCACGCGACGCTGCTGGTGCCGATCGACATCGTCGCGACGTACGGCATGGCGTTGCTGATCATGACGCCCGTCCTGCGCGCCCGCGACTCGGTGCTCCTCTGGACGGCGGCGATCTCCTTCGTGCCCGCGACGGCCATGGTGGCCTGGACGACCGTCCGGGCGCACGCCGCGGCGGCGGCCGGCCACCCGGAGACGCTGGCGGCGTTCATGCGGGACGACTTCGCCGGGCAGGTGCTCTTCCACCTGGTGATGTGGCCCGCCAAAGCGCCGGCGACGGTCCTGCTCGTGGTGCCCGGCATCGCGATCGGCGTCTGGGCCGCCCGGCGCCGGATCCTCGACGAGCCCGAGCGGCACGTGGCCCTGCTGCGCCGCGGCACCGTCGCCTTCCTCGCGCTGGCCGTCGCCGGCAGGCTCCCGATGACGCTGATGCGCCGGGCCGGTCACCGGGGGCCCTTCGAGATCGCCCTGCGGCGGCTGTCCCGCTGATCAACCGCCGGCGGTTTCACGGGCCCGCAAGTAGGCGTCCAGCTCGGCGGCGCCCCTGAGCATGGCGCGGCCCCGGGCGGACAGGCGGGTCCGCCAGTCGCGCAGCGCCGACTCCAGCGGGGCGACGCCTCCGGCGGAGCGGACCTGGGCGATCAGCGGGGCGATCTGCTCCAGCAGGTAGCCGCCCCGTCTGAGCTGGTGGGCCAGCCGGGCGTCGCGCACGTCGGCCGCGTCGTAGACCCGATATCCCGTCTGCGGATCGCGGCGCGGCCGTATCAGCCCGGCCTTCTCCCATTTGCGCAGCGTGGCGGGGCGAATGCCGAGCCGCCTGGCCAGCGGGCCGATGAAGGTGTCGCCGCGCTCCTGCGGCACCGGCGCCAGGTCGCGCAGCGCGGCCTCGACGGCCTGCAGGGTGCGGCGGTCCTCGGTGAGCTGGCCATGGCTCTCGTCGATGATCCGCAGCGCGTCGTCGGTGGCGCCCCGGCCGACCGCCTGCATGATCGACGTCGCCACCTGGTGACCGTGGCCGGGCACGAGTGCCAGAAAGGCGCGCAGTGCCTGCGCGTGCGACGGTGTGTAGGTGCGGTACCCGTGCACGGTGCGTTCGGCGGCGGGCAGGATGCCCGCGTCCTCGTAGTTCCGGACCGCCTGAGTGGACAGGCCGTGCTCGCGTGCCAGGTCTACCGGCCTCATGGATACATCACCGTTTGAAGGTCAGTCGCAGTGGACCAGCGATTTCTAGGGATTCTTCAGGAAAAGTTTAACTGGTGTGTTCAACGATACTGTCGAAGGTATGGACATCAAGGACACAGCCCTGCCATTCGACGGCCAGGGCGTCTCGGAGTTCCTCCGTTCCCTCCCCGGCAAGCCCCTGCTGCTCGGCCTGGGCGAGGCCAGGCACTTCGTGGGGGCCCTGCAGGAGTCGCGCAACGAGCTCTTCCGGCATCTGGTCGAGCACGAGGGCTACCGTGCGTTCGCCATGGAGAGCGACTGCCTCATGGGCCTGGTTGTGGACGACTACGTCACGACGGGCGCGGGCACGCTCGACGACGTCATGGAGCACGGATTCAGCCACGGCTTCGGCGCGTCGCCGGCCAACCGCGAGCTGGTGCGCTGGATGCGGGCCTACAACGAGGAGCACGAGGAGAAGCTCCGGTTCTTCGGGTTCGACGCCCCGCTGGAGTACTGGGCGGCGAGCCCGCGTCAGGCGCTCACCTCCCTCTACGACCTGCTCGACGGCCCGCTCCCCGGCGCCGTGGTGAGCGCCGAGACCCTCGACGCGCTGCTCGGCCCGGACGACCGGTGGTCGAACGAGGCCACCGCCATGGATCCGTCCCTGTCGATCGGCCGGACCGCCGAGGCCGAACGGCTGCGGCTGATCGCCGACGACCTGGCGGCGCTGCTCGACACGCAGTCGCCCGGGCTGAGGGCGGAAGTCCGGGAGCGGGCGGCACTGTACGCGCGCACCGCCGCCGGCCTGCTCCGCTACCACTACTGGATGGCCGACGAGTCCCGGGCGCGCTGGACCAGGCTGTCGGCCCTGCGCGACGCGATGATGGCCGCCAACCTGCGGGCCGTGGCCGAGCGCGGCCCGGCCCTGGTCTTCGCCAGCAACCTCCACCTGCAGCGGAACAAGAGCCTGATGGCTTTCGGCGACCAGCGGTTGGAGTGGTGGAGCGCGGGGGCGCTCGCCGCGACCCACCTCGGCGACCGCTACGCCTTCCTGGCCTCGGCCTTCGGAACGGCCGACGGCGACACCCCGGCCCCGGAGACCGTCGAGGGCGTCCTGTCCACGCTCCCGTGGGACCGGACCATCATCGACGCCCGCCGCCTGGCCGCGGCCGTCCCGAGACCCGAACCGCGCGAATCCCGTGATTTCGCCTATTTCCCGCTGGACCCGGCCCACCTCGACATGATCGACGGCATCGTCTTCCTCAAGCGGGTCGCCTGGTCGCACTGACCGGACCGGCCGATCGTGGCGGTCACCCGGCCTCCGCCCTGACCGCCACGATCGTGGCCCCGGTGTGGATTGTCGTAGCGGGGTGGCAGCATGGCGCCTGGTGGGCGGGTTCGAGGAGCGGCACGCGTCGGTGCTCGCCCGGCTCGGCCCGCACAAGACCGGCAAGGGATGCCTCTACCAAAAGCGGCTCGGCGACAGCGACGAGAGCGTGCTGCGCGAGCTGGTCGACCGCACGGTGCGGGTGCACAAGGGCGTCGACCGGAGCTCCCGCGCGGCAGACGCCTGACCCCGGCGCTCCGCGAGGGCGGCCTGGTGTTCCTCCAAGCCGCCCGCACGCGGAGCCGGCCGGGTCAGCGGTGGTCGTTCTCCTTCAGTTCGATCACCCAGGCGCGGCGCTCGGCGATCTTGCCGTCGCGCATCACGAACACCTCCGCCATGGACATGCGCAGCTCGCCGCCCTCGGCCCGCTCCACTGTGCCGCGCAGCTCGGCCATCACGACGTCGTTCTGCTCGACCATGCGGACGACCTCCAGCCGGGGAGGGTCGATGAGCCCGGGAGGGCCGTCGATCGCCTTGTCGTAGGCGTCCTTGCCGGTCAGGTTGAAGGCGCCGAAGACGGTCCACTCGATGTCATCGGTCAGGCAGGACAGGATCTGCTCGTGATCGTTCTTGCGGAATCCGTCGAGGTAGGTGTTGATGGTCTCGATGTTTCGTGACATGTCCGTTCCTTCGTTCCGGGGCTTCCTCGTAGGTGGTCGGAACGGCCCGCGCGTTCTCGACATCACTCCGGCGGAATTCTCCGGCGACCGCCCGCCGGGTTCGCTGGGTTCGCGGGATGTCGATGGATTCGCCGCGGTCGCGCGCCCTCGATGACGCCGTCCGGCTGGCCGGGGTGGACCTGCTGTACCTGGGCACGGTCCGCCAGTCGCGGAGCACCTGGGAGCGGGAGCCCCACCTGCTCCAGGACTGCGTCCTGCGCCTCGACCGGCCGCTCGGCCTCGACCTGCTCGATCAGGTGCGCCCGCCGTCCGAGCCGGGTGACCTGCCCGGCCTGGACTGGCTTGAGCGGATCGGCACGGATCGCCCCGCCGCGCTGCGGCTGCTCATCGAAGGCCGGCACCCGCCCGCCGCCCCGGCCGGAGACGACCACCGGCCGTCCCCGCTGCGCGTGCCGCCGATGCTGGCCGGGCCCCGCCTCGGCGACCTGGCCCGTTCCCCGATCATCCAGCGCCTTCTCTCGGTCAGCGAGGAGTTCGGCGCCGCCTGGCGGGACCACCGCATCGAGGGCTTCACCTCCCGCGAACGGCTCTTCCACCACCCCACCGCGGGCGTCCTGCGCTACGAACACCACCGCCTGGCCTTCGCCGACCAGCCCGACCCGCACGCGGTCATCTACACTCCGGCCGCCCCCGCTGCTTGACGGCCCGACCCCGGGCCGGTCAGGCAGTGCTGGACGACGGGGCCGAACAGGGCCACCAGGTCGTCCACGGACGCCGAGGCGATCGGCTCGATCCGGACGATGTAGCGGGCCACCGCCAGGCCGAGGATCTGCACGTTGACCATGCCGGCCCGTAGTCCGGCGTCCGGCGTCCCGAGCATCGCGGCCAGGCGGCCGGACAGCTCCCGGTCGATGTACTCGCGCAGCAGTTCCTGGGATCGGTCGTGCGTGGGGGCCGAGCGGGCGAGGGTCACCAGCGGGGCGCGGTCGGATCGGTCGAGGTTCTCGACGAGCGTACGGATGATCCGCTCGCCGATGCCGTCGAGGCCGTGGTCGAAGATCGACTCGATGGCCGGGGGCACCCGCTCGGGCAGCTCGATCGCGGCGGCGAACAGCCCCTGTTTGGTGCGGAAGAAGTAGAAGACCATCGCCGGGTCGACTTCCGCCTCGGCGGCGACCGCGCGCACCGTGGTGCCGCCGTAGCCGTGCTCGCGGAACAGCGCGCGGGCGGCGTCGAGGATGCGCTGCCTGCTTTCCGCGCCGGTTCGCCAGCGGCCGGGACGGCCGGGGTTCTCAGGTTCTGACATGGCCGGGCCAGTCTATCGACATTTTCTTCACCGCTCGATGAGGTTTCCCCTCCGACGAAGGTTAGGGTAAACCTCACCAACCGATGAAGAAAGGTGGCGACTGGATGCGGGTGATCGTGATCGGCGCCGGGCTGGGCGGGCTGACGTTGGCCCACGGGTTACGCGGGGCGGGGATCGACGTCGCGGTCTACGAGCGGGACGCGGAGCGGGGGCGTCCGCAGGGCGTCAGCCTGCACCTCGACGACCGGGGGACCTCGGCGCTGCGCGCCTGCCTGCCGCCGGGGCACGCGGAGATGGTGGCGGCCACCTCGGGCGGGCCGAGGGACGCGACCCTGCTGCTGTCCGAGGTGGACGGCGAGCTCGCGGTCACCGGCACGCGACCGGCCGACGGTACGGTGCGCCGGCCGGGACAGCCGGTGAACCGGCGGCTGCTGCGGTCGGTGCTGCTGACCGAGCTGGAGGACGTGGTCCGCTTCGGGGCGGCGTTCACCGGATACGAACGGCGTCCCGACGGCACCGTCCGGGCATGGTTCGCCGACGGCGGTACCGACACCGCCGACGTGCTGGTCGGCGCGGACGGAGTCGGCTCGGCGGTCCGCCGCCAGTACCTGCCGCAGATGAGCGTGGCCGACACGGGCAGGCGCATGCTGATGGGCGCGACACCACTGCGCGCCGTGGCCGGTTCCGGACCGCCGGAACTCATCGGCGACAGCGCCGCCAACGTGCGGATGAACGGCATGACCATGGTGCTGGGCCCGCACCGGTTCACCCACCCGCCGCTCGCCGCGCGGGCCCGCTGGCTGCCCGCCCTGCCCGCCGAAGCGGTGGCCGGCGCCGAGGACCACCTGATGTGGTGCCTGCCGGTCACCCGCGAGCGGCTCGGATCGGCCGGGGCCCTGGCCACGGTGTGGCACCTGGCCAGGGAACTGGCCGTGGATCTGCACCCGGCGCTACGGATGGTCGTCGAGGAGGCGTGGCCGCAGGTCACGGTCGCGCTCCGGATCGGGATGATCCCGCCCGTGCCGGCCTGGCCCGCCAGCGCGGTGACGGTCATCGGCGACGCCGTCCACGCGGCCCCGGGGTTCGGCGGCAACCTGGCCATGCGAGACGCGCACCGCCTGCGCGACGCCCTGGTGTCGGCGGACCAGGGAGAGCGGGACCTGCTCGCCGCGATCGGGGCCGCCGAGGAGAGGATGCGCCAGGAGGGCGTGCCCGCCATGGACGCCGACGGCCGCGCCGTCCCGGGTGACGCCCGGATCGGCGTGGCGGGGCCGGGCGCATGATCGTCGGGCTGCTGACCCAGAGGTCGCTGTCGGCGTTCGCCGCCGTGGGCGGCTGGCGCACGGTCGCCGAGGCCGTCGTCTCCAAGGCGCTGTTCGCGGTCGCCTACCTGCTGACCGGCCAGGTGGCGGCGTCCGCGCTGGTGGCGGTCGGCGGCGTGGCGGTGTTCGCGGTCGTCCGGGTGTGCACCGGGGGGAAGATCTGGCAGGCGGCGGCCGGGCTGGTCGTCGTGGGGGTGTCCGCGTCACTGGCCGGGAGCACCGGGCAGGGGGCCGCCTACTACCTGCCGAGCGTCCTGATCGCGATCGGCGCGGGGGTGGTGTTCCTGGTCTCCATGCTGGTGCGGTGGCCCGTGATCGGCCTGGTCGCGGGGAGGGTGTCCGGCGACGGGCTCGCCTGGCGGCGCGACCGCGCCCTGCGCCGGCGCTACCAGGCGTGCACGGCGCTGTTCGCGGCGAAGTTCGCCGTCCAGGCGCTGGTGTCGATGCGGCTGTACCTGTCGGACCAGGTGGTCGCCCTCGGCATCGCCTCCACACTGCTGGCCACCCCGGCGGCGGCCCTGTGCGCCTATACGTGCGGGCGGATCCTTCGGGCCGGCGCTACACCGCGCTACACGGATGCTCAATAAGCGTGCGGAGAGAGACAAGGAGAACGGCGGGCCGGTCGGTACGTTGGGGACCGCCGCACCGGTGTGCCGCCGGTCGGTCTATCGCCCGCCTGATCGGAGTGACATCGTGCAGAACATCGACATCATCGCCGCTCACTACGCCGCCTCCGCCCGCGGTGACCTCGACGGCATGCTCGCCCCGTTCGCGCCAGGCATCCGCTGGACCGAAGCCGAGGGATCGCTCTACGCGGGCACCTACGTAGGCCCCGACGCGGTCGTGGCGAACGTCTTCGCGCCGATCGGCGAGCAGTTCGAGAGGTTCGACGTCGAGATCGACACCACGCTCGACGCCGGTGACCGGGTGGTCGCGCTGGGCCACTACGCGGGCAAGCACCGTGGCACCGGCCGCGCCTTCCGCGCCCGGATGGTGCACGTCTGGTCGCTGGCCGACGGCAAGGTGGTGGCGTTCGAGCAGGTCGTGGACAACGCGGCGATCAACGCCGCCGTGGCGGACTGACCTCCGCGGGTCGTCAGGCCGCGCGGTGCTGCCGGTAGGCGCTCGGCGAGAATCCGAAGGCCGCCTTGAAGATGCGGCTGAAGTGCGCCGCGTCCAGGAAACCCCAACGGGCCGCCAGCGCCGCGACGGACTGGTGAGCGTGCAGTGGATCGAGCAGGTCGCGGCGGCAGTGCTCCAGCCGTCGCGACCTGATCCACGCGGCGACCGTCGTTCGCTCGGCCCGGAACAGGTTGTGCAGGTGGCGGGTGGAGATGAAGTGCGCCGCCGCCACCTTGGCCGGGCAGAGGTCTGGATCGCCGAGGTTGGCCTCGATGTAGTCGCGAATCCGGTCGACGAGCGTGTGGTTGGGGTTCTCCGCCTGATGCGCGGTGCCGAGCTCGTCGGCGAACATCGTGGTCACCAGGTCCAAGGCGTTGTGCGCCAGGCGCCGCCCGCTCACGCCGGAGAACTGGTCGAGGTTCTGGGCGAGCTGGACCAGGAAGGGGCTGATCACCCGGCCGAGGCCGGTGTCGCCCGGCATCCGGACTGCGGTCAGCCGCCCCACCGCGTCCACCGGCAGATCGACCAGCGTGCGCGGGAACATCACGATGAGCGAGCGGAACTCGTCGTCGTGGGTGAGGGTGTACGGCCGGCTCGTATCGTATATGGCCAGGTCGCCGGGGGAGAGGACCGCCTCCCGGCCGTCCTGGATCAGCAGGCCGGTGCCGGACAGCTGCAGGCTCAGCTTGAAGAGCGCCGAGGAGTCCCGGTTGATCATTGTCGAGGTGCGGCGCACGGTGTGGCTCGACGCGGTGATCTCGCACAGCGACACATCGGTGAGCACCCGGCGGCGCATCGCGCCCCGGAAGCGCCGGGAACCGTCTCTTGTCACCCCGAGCGACACGAAGGACCGAGAAACGAGGTCCTGCCACTCATCGAAGGACGACGCGACGGTGACAGCGAGGTCGTTTGCGGTTGACGTCACCCTGCTCCTCCTCGCCAGAAGGGTCCACTGCGCGGTAACGGCAGGCCAAGAAGCCAGGTCGTGTCACCATATAGGATCCCGTCCGAAAAAGGGACCCATGAGCGGCTTCCGAAAAGGGCCGGGGCGAGGTCATCGCCCCTCTCACACCTGATCACCCGGCCCCGGCGACCTCTTCTGGGAACGGTCCAAAACACCGCCGCCCGGCTCGCCCCCCGTTGGCCGCAACCCCTGTGGGGCGGCAGCTTTTCGCGCGTGGTCAACGGCCTTACGCGCATAGTCAAGGTGACCACGGTTGTCAGACCCCATGCTGGCGGAAGCCCCCCGCCCGCGTGGGGGCGCCGAGGAAGTGCACTCCAGCAGGAAGAGGCGGCAGTGGCGACCAACGTCTACATCGACGGGACATGGGTGCCGGCATCCGGCGGCGTCATCCCTACCTATGATCCCGCTACGGAGGAATTGCTCGAAGAGGTCGGCTTCGCCGACGCGTCCGACGTCGACGCGGCCGTCGCCGCCGCACGGCGTGCCTTCGAGAATCAGCAGTGGCGATCCATGCCGCCGGCACGGCGGGCCCGGCTGCTGTTCGACCTCGCCGACCTCATCGAGGCGAACGCCGAGGAGCTGGCCGTCCTGGAGACCCGGGACCAGGGGCAGCCGATCGGCGTCTCCCGCGCGGTGAGCGTGACCGGCGCCGCCGAGCACTTCCGCTACTACGCCGGCTGGGTCACCAAGATCGAGGGCACCACCTCGCCGGTCTCGTTCCCGGACACGCTGCACTACACCCGCCGTGAGCCGGTCGGGGTCTGTGCGCTGATCACGCCCTGGAACTTCCCGCTCATGATCCTCGCGTGGAAGCTCGCCCCCGCGCTGGCCACGGGCAACACCGTGATCATCAAGCCGGCCGAGCAGACCCCGCTGACCTCCATCCGGCTCGTCCAGCTCGCCGACCAGGCCGGTTTCCCGCCCGGGGTGATCAACCTGCTCACCGGCGACGGCACCACCGGAGCGGCGCTCGCCGAGCACCCCGGAGTGGACAAGGTGTCGTTCACCGGCTCGACCGAGGTCGGCCGCTCGATCGTGCGGGCCAGCGCCGGCAACCTCAAGCGGGTGACGCTCGAACTCGGCGGCAAGGCTCCCTCGATCATCGCCGCCGACGCCGACATCGACGCCGCGGTCGCCGGGAACATCGCCGGCAGCGTCCTCAACAGCGGCCAGGTCTGCGCCGCCTACACCCGCTTCTACGTCGATCGCAAGCGCACCGACGAGTTCGTCGGCAAGCTCGCCGCGGGCGTGAGCGGGATGCGTATCGGCCCCGGCCTGGACGAGTCCACACAGCTCGGCCCGCTCGTCTCCGCCGAGCACCTGAGCTCGGTGGAGCGGCTGGTGGCCACGGGCCCGGCCGAGGGCGCCGAGCTCGTCACCGGCGGGCAGCGCGCGGCGGACCGCGGCTGGTACTTCCAGCCGACGGTCTTCACCGGGGTCAAGGACGACATGACCATCGCCACCAAGGAGATCTTCGGCCCCGTGCTGTCGGTGCTCTCCTACGACGACGAGGACGAGCTCGCCGCGGTGATCGCCCGCGCCAACCAGACCGACTACGGCCTGGCCGCGACCGTCTGGACCAAGGACCTCGCGGTGGCGCACCGGGTCGCCAACGGCATCCGCGCGGGTGCGATCTTCATCAACATGCCGTCCATCCCCGACATGGCCGCCCCCTGGGGCGGGTTCAAGGCCAGCGGCTGGGGCCGGGAGATGGGGCCGCACGCGATCGACGCCTACACCGAGGTCAAGGGCGTCTGGTGCCACTACGGAAGCTGAGCGGGACCGACGAGCCCCGCCACGGCGCACAGACCTTTTCCGTTTCACAGAAGATCTGATCGAAGGAGATCGACATGTCCAGTCCATATGAGCGGTTCTTCGTGCGGCAGATGCCGAACTGCCTCGACGATCTCGTCAACGAGGGCGAGGTCTCCGGCACGCCCGAACCGGACAACGTGGGCGAGGCCCTCGCGCTGGTCCGCTCCCAGGAGATTCCCGAGAGCAAGATCCACATGACCTACTGCTGGATCAACGAGTGCAGTGAGCCCGTGAAGTGGGTGAACGAGCACGTGCACGACTACGACGAGGTCCTGATCTGGACGGGGAACGACCCCAAGAACCCGCACGACCTGGGCGCCGAGATCTACTTCGACATCGAGGGCGTGCGGCACACCGTCACCACGAGCGGTTCGGTCTACATCCCGGCCGGCACGCGTCACTGTCCGCTGGGCTTCAACCGGGTCGACCGGCCGTTCCGGTTCAGCGCCCTGTCGCTGGCCCCCAGCTACGCCAACCGCGACTACGTCCCTGAGACGGCCGCCGCCGAGTAGCGCGAGCCGTACCCGATCACGGCGGGCCGGTGCTGACAGCAGCACCGGCCCGTCGTTCGCGTTCCCCGCGCCGGCGGGTGGAACACGGCCGGCACCGTCCCCGACCCGATGGTCGGAGACGGCGCCGGTCGGCCGTGGCGGGTCCGGTCAGCCGACCGAGACGCCGCCGAGGAGGTAGGCGGAGCGCCCGAGCAGGTCGGACTGCAGTCCCTGCACCTTGGCGCTGTGCGGGGTCAGGTCCTGCGAGGTGACCGCGATGATGTTGCCACCGCGCTCCCACTGGATCTTCTGCAGCTTCTGGATGTCGCTGCACTGCCGGTCGGCCTCGCTGCTCGCGAACAGGTCGGCGGCGATCTCGTTGAACTCCGGGTCGTTGAAGTGCGCCGCGTTGTTCCCGCCCTTGGGCAGCAGGTGGTCGGTGATCGCGTTGACCATCGGCGAGCTGGTGATGTTGATGATGAACGGCCACTCCAGCCACTTGTTCAGCAGCGTCGCGACGTCCATCTTCCGCACCGTGACGGTGACCCCGGCCTCGGCGGCCTGCTGGGAGAAGAGCTGCGCCAGCTCCATCATCCCGGGGAACGCCCCGTCGGTGACCAGCTCGACCTTGAGGTCGCTCTTGCCCGCGTCGGCCAGCAACTGCTTGGCCCGGGCGATGTCCTGGGCGCGCTGCGGCACGTCCGGAGCGGGACAGGACGCGCTCACGCCGTTGTAGTCGTTGGCCGGCTTGGCGAAACCGCCGAACGCGTTGCTGGCGATCTGGTCCCGATCGACGATCAGCTTCATCGCCTCGCGGACCCGGTTGTCGTTGAACGGCGGGACGTCGGTGCGCATGTCCAGCGAGAGCACGGTCATGCTGTCGCTCTTCAGCACCTTGACCCCGGCGCCCTCAAGGGTCTTGGCGTCGGAGAAGGGGACGGCCGGCGCCACGTCGATCTGCCCGCCGCGCAACGCGTTGGTGATCGCCGTCTGGTCCTGGAAGAAGTGCACGTTCAGCGTGCCGAACTGCGGCTTGGTGCCCCAGTAGGCGTCGTACCGTTCCAAAACGGCCTGCGCGCCCGGCGAGAAGCTCTTCACGGTGAACGGCCCGGTGCCGTCCACCTTGTCCTTGGTGGAGCTCGCGCCGATCATCTTGAAGGCGCTGTAGGCCCACGCCGCGGCGAACGGGCCGAACGGGCGCTTCAGCTTGAACTCGACGGTCAGGTCGTCGATCTTCTTCTGCCCGTCCGGCGAGACGAAGTCGAGGTTCGAGGCGAACGGGTAGCCCTCCTCGGTCAGCAGCGACTTGACGCTGAAGATGACGTCGTCGGCGCCGAAGGTCTTGCCGCTGTGCAGCTTCACGTTGGGCCGCAGCTTGACGGTCCACACGTCCAGCTTCTTGTTCGGCGTCATCGACTCGGCCAGCCCGAACTTGACCGAACCGTCCGTGCCGTACGAGGTGAGCTGGTCCAGCGTGTTCGTCCAGAGCACCTCCTCGGAGATGGTCTGCTGCGGCGCGTACGGATACAGCATGTCCTTCGTGCCGCCGACCACCCCGAGGCTGAGGGTGCCGGAGTCGGCGGTGCCGCCGGTGGCCGAACTCGGACCGGACTCGGCCGGAGGGGAACAGGAGACTGTTGCGGCTGCGACGAGCACCAGGGCGAGACCTGGCGCACCCACGTTCCATCGCCGGCTTCGACGTCGCCATATTGACAAGCGCATGTAGGTCTTCCCTCCGGAGGGTCGGTGTCAGGGCGGGCTCGCCGTGACGTAGGTATCCGGTTGCTCGGAGTCAACCGCTAGACCTGGGACGCCGTCTTGTGCGGCAGCGCACGACCGCTTGTCGTCGGGAGCACTTTCTCTCTCCGCGGGGCGGGCGCGGGCGACCGTCGGCGTGCGTTGGGCAACAACCACACTGCACGCAGGTGCAAGACGCCCTCCCGCCGGTCTGCTGGGATCGACATCGCCTTCGGGCACAGGTGAGATCGACGCGAAGGAACGGGAATGGTCGCGGAACTAGCCGGTGCACCCCGGTCGGCGGGCCCCCGCCGCAATCTCACTCGACGCCGGTCCACGAACGTGTTCGGCCGTGTCGGGTGGATCGCCGTCCAGGCCGTCGTGATGCTGTTCGTGGTTACGACCCTGGTCTTCTTCGCCACCCAGGCCATGCCGGGCGACGTCGCCAAGGTCATGCTCGGCATGTCGGCGACGCCGGAGCGGGTGGAGGCCCTGCGGCACCAGCTCGGCCTGGACCAGCCGCTGCTCGTCCAGTACTGGCACTGGCTGAGCGGCGTGCTCAGCGGCGACCTGGGCACCTCACTGGCCAGCGGCCAGCCGGTCTCCCGGCTGCTCGGCGAGCGGCTGGCGAACTCCGCCACGCTCAGCGTGTTCTCGGTCGTGCTGATCCTGCCCCTGTCGCTGCTGATCGGCATCCTCGCCGCGCAGTTCAAGGACAGCCTCTTCGACCGGGCCTTCCTCTGGTCGTCGATGATCGCCAACGCGCTCGCCGACTTCGTCGTCGGCACCCTGCTGGTCGCGCTGTTCGGCACCACGGTGTTCCACTGGTTCCCGCCGGTGTCGCTGATCCCGGCGGGGGACATGCCGTGGTGGCACCCGCAGGCGCTGACGCTGCCGATCGCGACCCTGGTCATCGGCGGCGTGATGTACCTGTCGCGGCTGATCCGCGTCTCCTTCATCGACGTGCTCAACAGTGAGTACGTCGAGATGGCGCGGCTCAAGGGACTCGGCCCGACCAGGATCCTGCTCACCCACGCGCTGCCCAACGCGCTCGCCCCAGCCGTGCCCGCCGCGAGCCTCGTGGCGGCGTTCACCGTCGGCGGCGTGGTCGTGGTGGAGTACCTGTTCGGCTATCCGGGCATCGGCGCGCTGCTCATCGAGTCGATCAGCAACCGGGACCTCCCGGTCATCCAGGCCGTCGTGCTGGTGATCGCCGCCGTCTACTACTTCTTCAACCTACTGGCCGACCTGCTGCACACCGGCAAGAGCGGAGAGCGGAGGTGAGTACCGTGTCAGAGACCGTCGACGCGGTCGACCTGAATCTGAGCGACCCGGAGGGCCCCGCCCGCGCCGCGCGAGCGCGGAACCGGCCGGGCGCGCTGCGGATCCTCCGCTCCGGACAGGTCCGGCTGGGCTGCACGCTCGTACTGCTGACCATGGCGTTCGCCCTGGTGGGGCCGCTGCTGACACCGAATGACCCGGCCAAGAGCATCGCGCTGCCGTACGCGCCGCCCGGTGACGGGCTGCCGCTCGGCGCCGACCAGCTCGGCCGCGACGTGCTGTCCCGCGTGCTGGCCGGTGGGTTCCACCTGGCGTGGATGGCCCCCGCTGCGGCGATCGCCGCCGTCGCCCTGGGCGCACTGGTGGGCATCGCGGCCGCCTTCTACGGCGGTTTCGCGGACACCGTCCTGATGCGGGTCATGGACGTGCTGCTGGCGTTCCCGGCCCTGCTGTTCACGTTGCTCTTCGTGTCCGTGATCGGTCCCAAGCCGTGGCTGCTGGTGGTGCTGACGGCGATCGGCATGACGCCCGGCGTCGCTCGGGTGATCCGGGGCGCGGCCCGGCCGCTCAACGATCGCGAGTACGTCATGTGGTCGCGCACCGTCGGGATACCCGACCGCACGATCCTGCTGCGCTGCTTCCTGCCCAACGTGTCCTCTCCGCTGCTGGTGGAGCTGGGCATGCGGCTGATGTGGTCGATCGGGATCCTCGCCGCGATCAGCTTCCTCGGTTACGGCATCCAGCCGCCCGCCGCCGACTGGGGCCTGATGATCAGCGAGAACCGCACCGGGCTGTCGAACATGCCATGGGCCGTACTGGCCCCGGTCGCCTGCATCGTGCTGTTCACGATCGGCGGCAACCTGATCGCCGAGGGCGCCGCCCGGGTGATCGCTCGGACCGAGGGGCGGGGCTGAATGAGTGCGATCGAGGTCCGTGGGCTGACCATCGCGTTGCGCGACGGGAGCCCCATCGTCGAGGACGCCTCCTTCGACCTGGAACCGGGTCAGGTCCTCGGCGTGGTCGGCGAGTCGGGCTCGGGCAAGAGCACCATGTCGCTGGCCATGCTCGGCTACGCCCGCCAGGGCGCCCGGATCACGGCCGGTCAGGTGCTGGTCGACGGTACCGACGTGCTCTCGCTCGGGCCGCGCGCGCTGCGCCGGTTCCGCGGCAACGTGGTGGCCTACGTGCCGCAGGACCCGGCGACGGCGCTGAACCCGGCGCTGCGCATCGGCGTCCAACTGGCCGAGGTCCTCGAAGGGGACGCCAAGGAGATCGACGCGCGGATCCGCGAGGTGCTCACCGCGGTCGGGCTGCCGTCGGACGAAGCCTTCCTGAACCGCCGTCCCCGCGAGCTGTCCGGTGGCCAGCAGCAGCGGGTGGCGCTGGCCATGGCGGTCGCGCCGCGCCCGCGGCTGACCGTGCTGGACGAGCCGACGACCGGCCTGGACGTCACCACCCAGGCGCGTGTGCTCGCGCTGGTGGCCCAGCTCTGCGCGGACAACCAGATGGCGGCCATCTACGTCTCGCACGACCTAGCCGTGATCGGGGAGGTCGCCGACCGGGTCGCCGTGATGTACGGCGGCATGATCGTGGAAGAGGGCCCCACCAAGGACGTCGTGGCCCGGCCCGCGCACCCTTACACCAGGGCGCTGCTGGCCGCCGTGCCGTCGGCGCGGGAACGGACGCGGCTCACGTCGATCCCCGGCCGCGCGCCCGGCGTCCAGGACACGCACCCCGGTTGCGTCTTCGCGCCGCGCTGCGCCTTCGCGGTGGACGAGTGCGCCACGGGCGTGCCGCCGCTGATCGGTCTGGTGCCGGGGCATTCGGCGCGGTGTATCCGGATCGAGGAGATGCCCGCGCGTCCGCCGCGCGACGCCGCCCCTCCCGCCTCGGCGGTGCAGGAGGCCGCGCCGGGAGACACGCCGCTCCTGCGCGTACGCGACCTGACCGCCGGGTACCGCGACCGCCAGGTGCTGTTCGACGTCTCCTTCGATGTGGTCGAGGGGGAGTGCCTGGCGGTCGTCGGGGAGTCCGGCAGCGGCAAGACGACCATGTCCCGCAGCCTGATCGGGCTGCGGGAACGCTGGGGCGGCTCCGTCGAACTCGGCGGGAAGGCGCTCGCGCCGACCGCCCGCGGGCGCGACCAGGACCAGCGCCGGTGCATGCAGTACATCTTCCAGAACCCCTACGGCTCGCTCAATCCACGGGTCACCGTCGGGGACTGTGTGGCCGAGCCGCTCCGGCACTTCTTCGAACTCGGCGCCAAGGCGGCGCGCGAGCGGGTGGCGGAGCTGTTGGAACGGGTGGAGCTCCCGGCCGCGCTGGCCTCCCGGTATCCCGCCGAGCTGTCCGGCGGGCAGCGCCAGCGGGTCGCCATCGCCAGGGCCCTGGCCTGCCAGCCGACCGTGCTGATCTGCGACGAGGTCACCTCGGCTCTGGACGTGTCGGTGCAGGCGGCGATCGTCGAACTGCTGCGCGGACTGCTCCACGACGGGCTCGGCATCGTGTTCGTCACCCACAACCTCGCCGTGGTCCGCAGCCTCGCCGACAGCGTGATCGTGCTGAGCGGGGGACACGTCGTCGAGCACGGCGGCGCCGACACGGTTCTCACCGAACCCCGCCACGACTACACCAAGGCCCTGCTCGCGGACACCCTGGAGGTCTCCGCGGCCACCGGTTGAGCAAGGAGGAGCATGACCAGAGCCTCGCGCCCGCCGTTTCCCGTCCACGTGATCGACGGAGGAGGGGGCCGGGACGCGCCGCAGTTCGAGATCGGCCCGGTGCTCAGCCACGGGCCGCGCGAGACCGCGGCGATCCCGCACCGGCACGAGTTCCTGGAGATCCTCTACGTCCGCGAGGGACGTGGGACGCACATCATCGACGGCACCGCCCATCCGATCGCGGCGCACCGGCTGTACCTGGTCCGCCGGGGCCAGGTGCACGCCTGGGTGACCCCGGCGCCGCTGGACGGAACCGTCGTGGTCTTCGACGAGGCCTTCCTGGCGGGGCCGGGGGCGTCCGCCGCGGTGGACTTCAGCCAGTACCCGAACATGCTCTGCCCCGGCGCCGGTCACGTCCCGAGGCTCGAACGGCTGCTCGCGGCCATGGCCGACGAGTACACCGAGGGCGACGACCGGGCGGACCCCATCACCCGGCACCTGCTCTCCGCGCTGCTCCTGCTGTGCCAGCGGTTCGACGGCTTCAACGCGCCGGAGGGATCGCGTGCCGGCCCTTCGGCGGAACTCGGCGTGGAGTTCACCAAACTCGTCGCGGAGAAGGCGTCCGCGACCCTCACCGTGCGGTCGGCGGCCATGCGCCTGGGGGTCACCCCGGGGTATCTGCGCGAACTGGTCGCCGCGCAGACCGGGCGGACGCCGGGGCAGATCATCCGCTCGGCGGTCCTCACCGAGGCGCAGCGCCTGCTGGCGAACACGGACATGAGCTGCGCCCAGGTGGCCGACCGGCTCGGTTTCGAGGACGCCTCCTATTTCTCCCGCTTCTTCCGGCGCGAGGCGGGGGCGCCGCCGTCGGCGTACCGCAAGCAGGCCCGCGAGCGGTACCAGGCCTGCCTTGGCGCGTGATCGGTTCCGGCGGTCAGAGCGGCTGGAGGCGGCGGCGCAGGAGGCAGAACTCATTGCCCTCCGGGTCGGCCAGGACGTGCCAGTCCTCGGCGCCGGTCTGCCCCACGTCGGCCCGCCTCGCGCCTAGGGCGAGCAGCCGCTCCAGCTCGGCGTCCTGGTCGCGGTCGGTGGCGTTGACGTCGATGTGCAGCCGGAGCTTCTCCGGTCGCGGGTCGTCGGTGGGGCTGATGACGAGAACCGGCTGCGGGCCGCCGAAGCCGGCGTCCGGCGGACCGATCCCGATGCTTCCGTCCTCCTCCCGGCCGAGTTCGACGTAGCCGAGGACCTCGCTCCAGAAGGCGGCGAGCAGCTCGGGATCGGCGGCGTCGATGACCAGCTCACTGATTCGGCATGCCATGCCCGTCAGTGTATGTAAAGCCGACCACCGGCCGCCGTGGAAGGGTTGCTCGGCATGGAGGTGGTGGAGGTGTCGCCGCCGTACGACAGTTCCGACGTCACCTCGCTGCTCGGGGTACGGCTGATCTGCGACGTGCTGGCCGCCTCGGTCAAGGCAGGCGAACTCGGGCGTACCAGGGGCGGCGAGCCCCAGACAGCCCGTGCCCGGGAAGGACGGGCTCGATGGCGCGTAGTGTTCGACGCCATCCTGGCGGGCGCGCTGGTGGTCCTCCTGCCCGGCGCCTGATCGCCGCCCTTATTATGTATACGCATCCGTTTGCGTATACATAATGCGGGAGGCCGCGTGCCGAAGATCCTGGGCAAGATCGGGCTGCTCGTGCTCGCCCTTGTGGCCGGAGCCGCCTGGCTAGTCATCCTGCGGCTGAAGAGCGTGCCCGTGCCGCTGCTGGTGGTCTATGGGCTGCTGCTGGCCGCGTCGGCGGCCGGGACGTTATGGCCGGGCGTGCTCGGCCGGCGGCGGGTACTGACGTTCCTCGGCGTACCGGCGGGTGTGGCCACGTTCGGGCTCTACCTGGCGGTCGTCTACCACGTCACGGACCTGCCGGTGCTACTCGCCCTGGCCGCTGTGGCGTGCCTGGCCTCGGCCGTCCCGCGCGGACGCCGCAGGGCGGACGGCGGGGCCACCCGGCCGAGCAGGCGGGTCTTCCTGGCGGGCGGCGCCGGGCTGGCGCTCGGCGCGCTGAGCGCGCTGGCGGCCGGCCACGCGGACCGGCGGCGCCGCGACCTGCTCACGCGAGGCGAGGCGCAGCGGCAGGCGGCCATTCGGGCCCCGGGCGCGCGGCGGCGGATCGCCGACGGCAAAGTACGGGTCTTCCCGATCCACACCGGCGACACCATCGTCACCTACGGCCAGTTCTACGGCGGCCTGGACGGCTGGGAGGGCCTCAACGGCTACCTGCGCACCCTGCTCGACAAGGCCCAGATCGCGGTCCCCGTCCACGCCTACCTCATCGACCATCCCCGGCACGGACTCATGCTGGTCGACACCGGCGTCAACTGGGAGCAGGCCCACGATCACGACGGGTACTACGGCATCACCTCGCGCCTGCTGACCGAGCGCGACGAATACCGGCTGACCCCCGCGCAGGACCTGCGGGTCCGGCTCGCCCGGCTCGGCTACGACGCCGGGGACGTCACCACCGTGTTCCTCACCCACGTCCACGACGACCACGCCGGAGGGCTGCGCCACCTGCCCCGGGCCGAGGTGGTGCTGGACCGGCGCGACTG
The DNA here is from genome assembly GCF_029382225.1 of Spongiactinospora sp. TRM90649. Taxonomy (GTDB): domain Bacteria; phylum Actinomycetota; class Actinomycetes; order Streptosporangiales; family Streptosporangiaceae; genus Spongiactinospora. The sequence goes on along the minus strand of NZ_JARLTC010000050.1, from coordinate 8,172 downwards.
GGACCAGGGCGTGCTCTACCCGCACTCGTTCGACCTGGTCAAGGAGCGTCTTTCCTTCCCGGCGTTCGACTCGGGCGCGTTCGGCGCCTTCCCCGCCGCTCAGGACCACTTCGGCGACGGCAGCGTCGTCCTGCTACCCGCGCCCGGCCACTCGCCCGGCCACATGTGCGTGCTGCTGCGCCTGGACGGCGGCGGCAGCGCGCTGTTCCTGGGCGACACCCTCTACACACTGCCCCACCTGGCCACGGACCAGGTCCGGCAGATGACCATCGGCGGCGCCGACACCGTCCACCAGATCGAGGCCGCCCGGCGCGTCCAGCGGCTCCTCGCCGCCGACCCTGGACTCGTGCCGCTGTTCGCGCACGACAACACCCGCTACCAGTCCGACCTGGTCACCGCCGCGTTCACCGACGGGTCTCCCGGCGAGGCGGGGCTGCGGGAGCTGCGCAGGCACATGGAGGCCGTCCTCACCCCCGGCTGGCGCCTGCGGCCGGGACACACACCACACTTCGTGCCCCCGGCGTCCGGCACGGGGCCCGGGCGTGTGGAGTTCCGCTGATCCGCCTCCATAGGATCGGGGGCATGGCTACACGGCTTGTGCAGATCGCGATGAACGCCCGGGACGACGCGGCGGTGGGCCGGTTCTGGGCGGAGGCCCTCGGCTGGGGCGTCGACAGCGAGGGACCCGGAGTGACCAACCTCGAACCCGTGGGCTTCGCCTATCCGGACCCCGTCGCGGTGTGCATCGACGTCCTCGCCGTCCCAGAGCCCAAGACGGTGAAGAACCGCGTGCACATCGATCTCGCCACCACCTCCGCGGACCATCAGGCGGAGCTGGTCGCGCGCCTGCTGGCGCTCGGCGCGACGCCCGCCGACGTGGGCCAGGGTGACGTCCCATGGACCGTACTCGCCGATCCTGAAGGCAACGAGTTCTGCGTGCTGGAGCCCCGGCCGGTCTACCAGGACACCGGGCCGATGGCCGCGGTGGTCGTCGACTGCGTCGATCCGCGGGCCATGGCCCGGTTCTGGGACGAGGCGATGGACTGGACCCTGCACGAGGTCACCGACGATCACGCGGTGCTGCGCTCGGCCAAGGGCGTGGGGCCCTATCTCGAATTCCTCCGCACGTCCTATGTGAAGACCGTGAAGAACCGCATCCACCTCGACCTGCGGCCGTACGCCGGTGACGACCAGGCGGCGGAGGCGGACCGGCTGCGGGCGCTCGGCGCCGTCGACGTCGACCTCGGCCAGGGCGACGTGCCGTGGACGGTCCTCGCCGACCCGGAGGGCAACGAGTTCTGCGTCCTCGCCCCGCGCTGAACCCGGCCGCCCACGGCCGCCGGGCTCAGTCGACGAGCGCGCCGACGGCCATTTTCGCGCCCGGCTCGGACAGGGTCAGAATGACGCCGGGACGCTCGCCGCCCATATACCGCGCCACGGTCTTGGTGGTGATGAACAGCGGCCGGAGAAAACCGTCGATCGGCCGCATGAACTCTTCAAGCGACAGTTCGTCCAGCGAAGTGCCCTGGTTATGCATGACGCTCACGGCGTTGAGGGCGATGTCGTTGCCCCCGGCCGCCGCCGCGATCTCGTCGGCGTGCGCCGACGGCAGCGCCGCCGTCGTGGGCGACATGTCGGCCATCGACCGGCTGCTGCACGCGGCCACCACCCCATGGCCCTCCGGCGATCAGACGGACGACGGGTAGACCTCCCGGGGCCGGACGGCCGAGCCGGGTTATCAGCGCCCCTTCGCCCGCAGGGCCGCCACCCGCGCCTGCCCGAGGGCGGCCATGGCCTCGATGACCAGCTCCATCTCGGCCGCCATGGTGCGGCCGGGATCGGCGTGCACCGCGATGAACGCGCCGTCGAAGGACGACACCCCGAAACCGGCCAGTGCGTCGGCGACGGCCCCGGCGATCTCCTCGCCCTCGGGGGCGAACGCCGACCTGATCATGTCGCGCATGTGGACGAGCCCCTCGGTCCGCACGTCGGCGACGATCTTGGCGACCTCGGGGGCCTCCTCGCTCATCTTCAGCAGGATGAAGAGCCGCAGGAAGTCCTGACGGGAGGTGAAGACCTCGCCGGTGCGGCGCAGATACCAGCCGAGCCGTTCGTGGGAGGTGCCGCCGGGGGGCAGCAGGGCGTGGCCGCGGCCGAGGTCGTCGAAGAAGTCGCGGGCGCCGCGTTCCATCACGGCGGCGAGCAGGCCGGCCTTGGAGCTGAAGTGATGATAGATCGCGCTCTTCGGCAGCCCGGTCTCCTTGCCGAGGTCGGCGAGGCTGGTGGCGGCATAGCCGCGGGCGGACATCATCCGGGAGGCGGCGTCCAGGATCTCCTCCCGTGAGCGGCGGCCCCGCCTGTTGAGAGTGTGCTGGGCGGTCTCCACGAGGTCCAAGTCTACGGGGGGTTGCCAAGGGCGCGTCCGGTGACGTTAGCTGCGTCACACGCTTTTAAACCGGTCGTTCGGTACAAAACTTGCCCTCGCCCGCATTGGCGCCGACGACCAGGGCCGAGGCCGCTACGCCACCAGCCTCACCGGGCGCGAGCTCGGACGGCTGCGCACCTGGTACACCCACCCGCACTTCCAGGCCGAGCACGACCTGGCGAGCCCATCTGCGGGGTGGCCGAGGACGGGGCCCTCCTCGTGCGCCCCGACCACATGATCGCCTGGCGCGCCCAGGACTCCGGCGACGCCCCGGCCGCCCGGCTGACCGAGGTCACCGGCAGGCTCCTGGGCCGCGAAAAGTACCAGGGTTGCCTCGGTGCATGAATGGGATCACCCGTGAGGCCGTTCGTACGATCGGCGTACACCCGCTGAGAAACAAGGAAATCCCAGCGGTCCGGGAACCCTGGAGGGGTCAGAAGTGAGCAGCCAGTACGGTCACCTGTTCGTCACCAACTTCCAGGAGTGCGGTAACGACATGATCTACGAGGGCGAGGTCGCCGCGCTGCGCCTGCCCCAGAACCTGGACGAGCCGCTGGCCGCGATGCGCTCGGCCGACGTGCCCCAGGCGACCACCTACATCACCACGAGCTGGGTGAAGGAGATCGACCACGAGGTCGAATGGGTCCGCGAGCACGAGCACGTCTACGACGAGGTCCTGATGTTCGTGGGCAACGACCCCAACAACCCCGACGACCTCGGCGGCGAGGTGTACATGACGATCGAGGGGGAGAAGCACGTGCTCACCACGACGAGCTCGGTCTTCATCCCCGCCGGCACCAAGCACTGCCCTCTCGGGTTCTACAAGGTCGAGCGCCCGTTTCGATTCTTCGCGGTCGCCCTCAGCGGCACCGGGCGGTACATGCCCTGACCGGGGACTTCACGCACGCCGTCGACCAGGACCGGGCTCCGCCCCGGCCCTGGTCGACGGCATCCCCGGCGGGCCGGTACGAAGAGGGAAGAATGGTGAGAGTGGCGCGTTCGTCAAAGGTCGACCAAGCCTACGAGATCATCAAGAATCGCATCGCGCACAACACATATGGACCCGGCACCCGCCTCGTGTTCGACCAACTGGCCCGCGACCTGGACATCAGCGCGGTCCCGGTCCGCGAGGCGGTTCGTCGTCTGGAGGCCGAAGGGTGGGTGACCTACCAGCCCAACGTCGGCGCCCAGGTGGCCAGCTTCGACGTCGAGCAGTACCGCGCCACGATGGAGACGCTCGCGCTGCTGGAGGGGTACGCGACCGCCACCGCCGTGTCGCACATCGACGAGAAGACCTTACGCAAGGCACGTGGGATCAACGAGCAGATGCGCACCGGCCTGGCCCGATTCGATCCGCTCAGCTTCACCCGGCTGAACCACGACTTCCACGTGCTCTTATGCGCCAAATGTCCGAACCTTCATGTGCGCGGCCTGCTCGAACGAGAGTGGCAGCGCCTCGACCTGCTGCGCCGTACCAGCTTCAGCCTCATCCCCGGCCGCGCCAGGGAGTCGGTGAACGAGCACGACACCCTGCTGCACCTGATCGCCTCGGGGGCCGATCAGGCGACGATCGAGGGCTTCAGCCGCTGGCACAAACTGAACACCCTGCGCGCGGTGGCACATCATTGATCAAGCCCCTCCACGACCACCCTCCGGCGGCAGGTTCCACAGCGCCGCGGGCCGCCGGGGGGAGCCGTCGCTCAGCCGAAGACGTCGTCCGCCGTCACCGGCGCACCGGGGAACGCCTTCAGGAAATCGGCCAGGGGACCGTCGCCGTCGCGTGACGCGAAGGAGACGCCGATGTCGTTGCCACCCAGGGGCAGCACCACGTGGCCGAGGCCGGGCGTCGCCAGGACGCCACGGTCGAAGCGGGCCAGGGCGGCGACGCCGATGCCGTCGTTGAGCAGCCGGTTGCCGCTGATCCCCTGGTTGGAGACGTGGCGGGCGGCCGCGCCCCGCTCGGTGAGGCGTCCGGCCAGCAGCTCCGGCCAGCTTTGGCCGGTGTCCGGGGTCGAGCCGACGCCGTCGGTGCGGGAGTCGCCCACCGTGACGACGGCACTGGCCGGGCCGCCGACGTCCAGGACCAGCAGCCGGGAGGCGGTGCCGTCGTGCCGGGTGGTGATGGACAGGAGCCATCCGTCGTCCTCACGGCGGGGGCCGGAGGTCGCCGGGACGGAGACCGCTTCGCCGATGTAGGTGTCCGGCTCCAGCCGATGGGTGGTGACGCCGCCGCCGTCCAGGTCGTATTTGACGATCGCGGAGTCGTCGGTTGTGTAGAGGTACCGGGCGGCGCGACCGACACGGTCGTCGTCCAGGGTCGGGAACTCCACCGGGTGGCTCGTCGCACTGTACGCGCCTACCACGCCCGCTTCCGCGGCGATGTGCCCACCGCGGCCGCCCAGCTGGGAGAGCCGTTCCGCTTCCAGAGCCCGTTCATCACCTCCGACGACCGGACGGGCCATCTGGCGACCCTGCCGGGGTTCGTCTCCATCGTGACCGGGGTCGACCTGATCAGCGAGCTGTACGGCGAGGCCCAGGCCACGCTCCTGTACGACGTGCACACCGCGACGCCGGTCGGTACCCAGCGCACCGCCGAGCACTTCCGCCTGGACGGCGACAAGATCGTGTCGATCATGCTGCTGTTCGACGCCTCACCCTGGCAGCCGATGAAGTCCCGCATCGAGTGATGAGACCCGGGAGCCCCGACCCGGACTCGCGGCCGGCACGTCCCGAATTCCTCTCTGATGAGCAGATCGCCCGCTACGGCCGTTTCCCCGAGGAATCCTCGACCGAAGAGCTGGAGCAGTACTTCCGGCTGGATCCCGGTGCATTGGACGCGCTGGCGCCTGGCCGCGCGGCGCGACCCGGCTGAATGCGGTCAACGACCAGGTGATGGGCATCGGCGGGCTGGCCGTTCCGGGCACGGTGCGTGACTCGTCGTTCATCCCGGACGCCATCCACAACCTCGACGGAGGCCCCGTCCCGAGACGATCAGATCGTCCGCGACGCAGCAGGGCCAGTTGCCGGCCGGCAACCCGAGGGGTTGTCGGATGGGGTGGCCCTGCTGCGGGCCGAGGTCATCGGGCGAGGGTGAGTACCGAGACGCTGTGGGAGCCGGTGTTGGTGACATACAGGAAGGAGCCGCCGGGGCCGGAGGCGGTCCAGCGGGGGTCGTCGCCGACGGCGACCTCGCCCACGACGGTGTTGGTGCGGGTGTCGAAGGTAAAGACGCTGTCGGAGCCGGAGTTGGCGACGTAGGCGACGCGGTTGCCTGAGTGCAGGGCCAGGCCGCGCGGGTTGGCGCCGACGGTGATGGTCCTGGTGACGGCGTTGTGGCGGGCGTCGATGACCGAGACAGTGCCGCCGATGGTGTTGCTGACGTAGACGGTGCGGCCGTCGGGGGTGACCAGGACCCCTCGGGGTTCGTCGCCGACGGCGATGGTCGCGGTGACGGTGTGGGTGGCGGTGTCGACGACCGAGACGGTGTCGGAGTCGGAGTTGGCGACGTAGGCGGTCCGTCCGCTGGGGGTGAAGGCGATGCCCCGGGGGGACAGGCCGACGGCGATGGTCGCGGTGACGGTGTGGGTGGCGGTGTCGATGACGGTGACCGCGCCCGAGCCGGTGCTGCTGACGTAGGCGAAGCGCCCGTTGGGGGCGATCGCCACCCAGCGGGGGGCGTCGCCGACCGGGACGGTCTTGATGACCTCTCGGTGCGCGGTGTCGATGACGGACACCTCGTCGGAGTCGCGGTTGGCGATGTAGGCGAAGGCGCCGTGGCGGACGAAGCCGACGCCGTAGGGGAAGGCGCCGACGCCGATGGTGTCGATCACGGAGCGGCGGCGCACGTCGATGACCGAGACGGTGTTGGATCCGGCGTTGGCGACATACGCGTGGCGCCAGCCGGGGGTGAAGGCGACGGTGCGGGGGTTGAGGCCGACGGCGATGGTGGCCAGCACCACCGGGCGCTTCACGCCGGGGTGGGGCTCGGCGCGGCCGCCGGCCGCGGCGGCCGACGCGGCCGGTGCGCCGATGGTGGCAAGCATGGCGCAGGCCAGCACGGACACCAGGAGGTGGCGGGCCACGCTGTGGCGGGGACCGGGACGGTCAGGCGACATGGATGACGTGACCTTTCCGTGAGGGGAAGGCTGCCGGGCCGGCCGCAGGCATGGGGCGGCCGACCGTACAGCCACTTGATGTGGAGCGGTCGGGGGTGCGGGTCAGGCGGGGGCGGCGGGTGCCGTCGGAGCCGGTGGGGACACTGGTTCGGCGGAGGCACGGCGGCGCGCCAGGGCGTAGGCGGCGGCGCTGATGTACAGCGCGACCGGCAGCACGTAGTCACCGTCGCGCTCGACGAACTGGAACCACTCCTGCCCGACCAGCGGACGCAGCAGCTCGGTGCCGAGTTTCCAGACCAGGACGAACAGCAGCAGCGGGCGCCACGGCTTGAGCAGGATCGCCAGGCCGAGCAAAATCTCGAAACCGCCGACCAGCACCATCAGATTGGCCGAGTCCACGGTGGCCTTGCCCAGGCCGAAGAAGGCGAAGAAGTCGTACCAGTAGCGCTTGTGCTCGAAGGCGCCGAAGCCGCCGTGGCCGATCAGCAGCATTGCCAGGCCGCCGCGCATGGCCCAGTGCATGGCGATGAGAGTGCGGTCGGAGATGGCGGCGGGCCTATCGACACGCTCGACCCAGCGGCGCAGAGACCAGCCGCCCCAGCCTGCCATGATCAGCAGAGCGAGCGGCATGCCGTAGTTGCCGCCGCGCTCCAAGAACTCCCACCAGCCCTCACCGACCGTAGGGCGCAGCAAGGCGGTGAAGACGCCCCAGACCGTGGTGTGCAACAGCAGGACGCGGGCCGGCCAGAACAGGATGAGCAGGCCGACGATGATGTCCACGGCACCGGTCACGTACATCAGGTAGTTCAGGGCGACATCGGGGGAGATGCCGAACAGGTCGTAATAGGGCAGCCAGGCCCGGGAGCGGCTCAGCCCCGCCCAGCCGTGCCCGATGAACTCGATGGACACTCCGATGCGCAGCAGCCAGTAGAGCCTGGTGGTGACCGAGGCCTCGGCGATGGTTTCGCGCAGGGGTTTTCGGCCTTTGAGGAAGGTGGAGGTGCTCATCACGGACGCCCCCAATCTTGGGCATTGACGTCGATATCCGAAAAATAGACTTAAGTGATGAGCAAGGAAAGAGGGAAATTTAGCCTATTTCTCCCGCGATTGACTCGATATTCGAATCAAGGCGCACTGAAGCCTGGCTCCGAGCCATTGCTTCACCAACACGTCAATGTGTCACCGGGTGGGTGCGAACGTGTGACGAATGGCCCGCGCCGACTGCTTCACGGCGCGAGAAGAGAAAACGGGAACCTGTTTACGGTCGTGTCAATTTCAAGTAAAGGCAATATTAAAACCCTCTCCATCGTCCATTTCGCCGGTGCGCGTGCGGCCCGCCGCCGACAGAGGCCTCCGTGCCGGGAACCCGTGATGGTTCCGGCCCCGGCAGCTCTGCCCGGGATGTCGGGGTGGGGCGCGAGGAGCGGTGGTGCGGATCTTGGGGATCGCCTACGGCGTTGACCCATAAATACATCTCAGCCACCATTGACTCAATGGAGATTGGGAAAAATGTCCTGCCGACGCGCCTCGCCCTGCACCAGGCCCTGGCGGATCCGGCCAGGCTGGCGATCGTGGACGCCCTGGCCGTCGGCGACCTGTCGCCTGGAGAGCTGGGCGACGCCCTGGACCTGC